>CAYRWM010000008.1:0-53339 GCA_964428055.1 uncultured Christensenellaceae bacterium
TTCGTTGAGCTTATAGTGCGGAAGAAGAAATTCTCCTCAGAGGATCATCTCCGCTCATATATGTATAAGATGGCGAGAAACAAGGCTTATAACCATGTTAAGAAGAGCGGAAGGGAAAATCCCACCGATGAATTTCCGACGTGCAGCATACAGCAGGATGTGCTGACCGACGTATTAAAGGATGAAAAGAAAGCGGAAGTCTACACTGCTCTGTCATCGTTGCCGGACAAGTACAGGGAAGTTCTGACGCTCATATATATAGATGAGCTGAGCTATCAGGAGACGGCTGCGGTCATGGGCCTTAGCATGAAACAGACTGACAACATGGTTCAGAGAGCCAAGAAGTCTCTGAGAGAGAGACTTGGGGGTGCGAATTATGAGGAGTAATGACGAGAGATACAGAAACATAATGAAGAAAGTCGAAGCTGCCTCAGCCACGAAGAAAAAGAAGTCAAAGAGCTTCTACTGGGCGCTGGGCGGCTGCGCAGCGGCGGCAGCTGTCGTAGTTGCCGTAGCGGTTCCGATGAGCCTTAATGGCGGAATGACGCCGGGAACGGCGGCAACGGCCGATATAATGGCTGAAGCCGAGACCGAATCCGCGTATGAAGCTCCGGCTATGCTCGCGGAATCTGCCGAAAAGTCAGATGCTGTGGACGCGATGGAGGTCCACGATATAGAGGATGCGATCGCTGAAGGCATCAATGAGACAGCAGATACCGGTTTTGACATATATACGGATTACGGTGAGATATATGACGCGATAGACGGGAAGTTAGCTGACGCGGGATATATGCTCGACGACGGCATGGCCGTGGAAGAGGCTGCGGCGGAGGATGTCATGGTTGAAGAAGCTCCGGCTGCGGCGGAGCCCGCTGAAGCCGATATGGCCGCGGGTGAGAGCAGCAAGGCAGAGGCAAGACCGACCGGTCCTGAGGGTGACAGCCCCGAATTTTCCGAGACGAACGTTCAGGTCGAAGGCGTTGACGAGGCCGACATAGTCAAGACTGACGGCAGATACATATACTATCTGTGCGAGGACAGGCTGTACATAGCGAAAGCAGCGGGTCAGGATACGGAAGTCGTGGGAAGGCTCAAGCTCGGCGGGAATAACGGCGTTGGGTACATGCAGGAGATGTACCTTATGGACGGAAAGATCATCGCGATAGGCAACGGCTACGAGGAATACGACCTCAAAGGCGAGCTGTTCAGCGATGAAAAGACATATCAGTTCGTGATCGACGTGAGCAATCCGGAATCACCGAGGATCGAGAAGACTCTGGGTCAGTCCGGATCATATGTGAGCTCGAGAGCGGTTGACGGACACGTGTTTACCGTGACGACAAAGTATATCTGGAACATATATGAAGACGAGATAAGGACGTTCATACCGGCATACGGCGAAGAGGACGCCATGAAGTACATAGCGCCCGACAGTATATGCATAGCGAGGGATCCGAGCGATACGGCCTATACGGTCGTAACCTCGATCGATGTTAATAAAGCCGAGATGTCCGATAAATCAAAGGCCATATTCGGCGGCACAGGCAACATATACTGCGACGGCGAGACGCTGATCGCCGCTGCATACGGATACGAGAGCAGGGACGAGGAGACCTACAGGAACGGCAAGGAGTGCACGATACAGTCCGGAAGGCCCGTGACCAGAGTTGCTGTATACGATATACGCGGCGGTGAGGTAGACCTTATGGGCATGGCAACTGTGAAGGGTCAGCTCCTGAACCAGTTCTCAATGGATATATACAAAGGGTACTACAGGTTCGTAACTCATGAGTCCGAGAACACGACGTACATATTCACGGAGGGCATAGATACCTATGAGTACGACAATTACGAGAGCAATTCGCTCTACATCCTGGGACCCGATCTTAAGGAAGTCGGCAGCATAACCGACATAGCCGAGGATGAGTATGTGAAGTCTGTCAGATTCGACGGCGACAAGGTGTACTTCGTGACGTTCGTCCAGACTGATCCCCTGTTCTGCGCGGATCTGTCGGATCCGGCGAACCCGAAGATCACGTCTGAAGTGAAACTCCCCGGATTCTCATCATACCTGCACGTATTCGGAAAGGACAGGCTGCTGGGACTCGGATTCGATACGGAAGGCGAGGAAGGGTTTGTAACGACCGAGGAGATAAAGCTCAGCATGTTCGACTCCTCAGATCCGAATAACCTGAGAGAGATCACAACGGCTCTCGTATATGACTGCTACTACAGCGAGGCGACGTACAACCACAAGAGCCTGCTGATAGACACGGACAAGGGTATAATAGGATTCCCTGGCGAGAATGACTATTACATCTACACCTACGATGACTCCACCGGTTTCGTACGCGAGCTGAGAGTTAAAGACCGTGACGACGAATACGGCTGGAACAAGCGCGGCGTCATGATCGATGACTGCATCTACGTTGTGGATTCATACGGCATCAGAGTTATTGATATGAAGGACATGAAACACATATCGAATATCGTATGGTAGTTAAGCACAAATGAAAAAGGAGGCTCCGGCCTCCTTTTTTTGTTTACTTAAATGTGAGCGTTCCGTTTACATCGAGAGGGAAGAAGGAATCGGGCTTAAGTTTTAAGACATCCGGGTTTAAGGGTTCCTCCACTGCGGTAAGAGTAGCTGTCTGGCCGTCTTCCCGTTCAAAGAAACCTTTTTTACCGGCAAGCGGCGAATCCTTTGATATGTAAACGCTTATGCCGAACTCGGGGCTGGTCTCACCTGATTCAAAGATGTAGCCGTCCGGCCCTTCCGTGACCTTTATGTCTTTCCCGTATGAAAAAGTCTGGGTATATCGCGAGGGATTGCCGTTCTCGTCCTCGCTTATGATATCTATGAGATTGGGGTACCTGATGATAAGATCGCCTTTCTCAGCGAAAGCATATCTGTCATGCCTGGGAGCGCCGAGCCGCACAGACTCCGAAAAACTGCTTAAGTGTACGCTGCAGGCTTTTAGCTGGAGGCTGTCAAGGATACTGTCTTCCGTCCCGTCCTCGAAGTAACTCTCCATATCGGTTCCGTCCTTTAAGGAATATGTTATATCAGCTGCTATATCGGCCTCAGGATCGTTTAAATACTCCTGAACGTCTGTTATATCCTCCGGGAGCATTCTTATCTCTACGTAGATATAATCGGGCAGTTCTTCTATCTCTTCGCCGTCGCGTTTGGGCGGGAGCCTTAAGATCGCATCGGCTTCGGTGCCGATGATGCTTTCTTCATCAAGCTCAAGAGTATCCCTGACCGTATCGATGCATACGCTGTTAAGTTCTTCGTAGTGTTCGGACGTATATATCTCTCCGGTCGAGATATCAACAGCGATTTCCGTCTCTGTTCCGTTTTCAGTATAGGTAGATGATATGTAGTCGGTAAGATAGTCTCCGGTATAGTGGACGGCATGAAGGCAGACCGGGTCGCCTGTCTTTGCCGAAGGATGATTTTCGCTGAGATACTCCTGAATGAGTTCCATTCCCTTTTCCTTCAGTTTGTCTTCATGACTCGGTACATAATGCTGAGGTATACAACCCGTAAAGATCACGGATAATGCCAGCAGGATCGCTGCTGCGAGGCTTATTTTCTTTGCGTTCATGAGTCCTGTTAAGGCTCCTTTAATGCTATGCAATCATTATATGTTGGCAGAAACGGGAAATCAATATAAGTGCCGCCGGGATGCCTGGAATGTTGTTTGCGAAAGGATTTTACATAGGGGATGTCCCTCAAGTGATTTCAGTCACTTTTGAGACATCCCCTACGCTTCTTGTTTGACTGTATGCAGTTTATCAGTCGCGTCTGTACAGTTCAGGAGCAGCAGCCCCCGGAACGCCTGCTGTCATACCTGCCAGGAAAGCCTCGAAGTCTTCTTTGCCGGTTCCTTCTTTTGAACTTGCGAGGATAAACTCGGTATCGTTCATCCTGGCGAACCAGCCGGTCTCGAAGAATCCGTTCTTAAGGTAGAAACTGCGCCTTCTCTCCCTCTGCTCCGCGTTATCGCTTTCCTCATAAACGCTCTCATAGGAGAACAGTATGGGCTTTTCTCCATAGAACTCTTTAAGAGCGCCGATAGCTTTGCTCCCTATACCGCCCGAACGCTTTTCGGGACATGTGGCGAAGTATACGAGATACACACTTGCATCGCTCTTAAATGTCAGGAAAAAGCCCGCGAAATCATCAGGCGTTTCATCGGGGTAGATACCGATAAGATCGATTGGAAGCTCCTCCGCGTGAGCCAGTATATCATCCATGCTCATGGTGCGCTCGTTTTCGGGGAAAGCTTCCTCAAACAGTTTTTTTACCTTGGGGATATCGGTATGATCGGGTGTAAGAAGTCTGAGTATCATTTTATTCTCCATTCATTATTTATTAATTTCATTATATTATAATTGGGATCAAAAAGTATATGATCCCTGAAAAATGTTAAATGACCCTCTCAAACGAGAAGGTCATTTTGACAGATCTGATCCTGTTACGGTATCCTCTTCAGTTTGCCTGAAGACGACCCGGTCATTTTTCTTCCTTGCCTCCGTTGCCTCCGAAACCTGCAAACAGAGTCCCGTATGTGAGCATACCGAAGCCGGCATCAATGAATCCGAGTCCTATCATGATACCGCTCGCGACCATAGCGAATACGGGATACGAGATAGCGAGAAGTCCTACTATGATACCGAGTATACCGATAGCGACACCAAAGCCCCATCCGTTTACTTCACGTCTCATCCTTATCGATTCGATAAGATTGAACACGCCGTATACCAGGAACCATATCGCCATGAGGTAGACAACTATCATGTCAAATACGAGTACTGCGCCCGGGTTGCAAAGAGCGATGATACCGAATACTATACCGAGTATGTCAACGATCAGCATAAGCGGACGTACTGTCTTCGTCAGGAGCATCCTGATAAGGCCAATGGCACCGAATACCAGCAGACATATGCAGATTAGGTATCCGGTCGCAAGGAATGCTGAGAACGGCGTAAATATGCACGCGAAACCGAGTGCTACCAGCGCTATCCCAAGCACGATAGATACAACTTTCATGTATAAGTCCTCCTAAACAAATTTATAAAAGTATTATATCATAAAGTATTTAACTGCTCTCACATTTTTACCGGCATCTCCATATGCCGGAAAACAAAAACCCCATTTTTCAGTTTTTGCCTGAAAACGGGGTTCATTCATTCAGTAAGTCCGGCCTTAAGACACGGATCTCAGATCACTGAAACTGTGAGTTGTAGATCTCTTTGTAAAGACCGCCCTTTTCCATAAGTGAATCATGGTTTCCGGTCTCGACGATATTGCCGTCTTTCATGACAATGATCAGATCTGCATTCTTGATAGTGGAAAGTCTGTGTGCGATGACGAAACTCGTTCTGCCCTTTGTCAGAGCATCCATAGACTTCTGTATCAGGATCTCTGTTCTCGTATCGACGTTACTGGTCGCTTCGTCGAGGATCAGCATAGGCGCGTTCTCGGTCATGGCTCTTGCTATAGTCACGAGCTGTTTCTGACCTGCGGAAAGCGCGCTTTCCTTCTGGATGACTGTGTCCAGTCCCTGAGGCAGCGTTGATACGTAATGACTCAGGTTAGTCTCTTCGAGTATCTTAATCAGTCTGTCTTCGTCAACGTCTTTAAGGTTATATACTATATTCTCCCTTAAGGTTCCGTTGATGACCCAGGTCTCCTGAAGGATCATACCGAAGATATCGCGGAGTTCCTGCGGAGACATATCGTGTATCGATACGCCGTCGATCGTAATATCGCCGCTCGTCGTCTCATAGAAACGGACGAGCAGATTGACAAGCGTCGTCTTGCCGGCGCCCGTAGGACCGATAATAGCGACTTTCATGCCGGGTTCGATCTTGCATGAGAAGTTTGTGATCGTGAGTTTGTTCGGGTCGTATCCGAAGCATACATCCTTGAACTCAACTTCACCGCGGATGTTATTGTGGTCGAGCTTTGTCTCTTTATCGCTCTCATCCGGAAGCTCGTCTTTTTCAAGGAAGTTGAAGACTCTGTTGCACGCAGCTGAGCCCATCTGGATCGTGGAACTCGCCTGTCCGATCTGTGCGAGCGGATCCTGGAACAGAGCGACATATACGAGGAATCCCGTGATGATACCCATGTCCGGGATATCGCCGTTCGAGAAGAGTATACCCGCAACGATCAGGACGGCCGCGTAAGTCAGATACGAAACGACAGTCATCGCCGGCTCTACGAGTCCGCCGAAGCCCTGCGACTTGTAAAGTACTCTGCCGAGCAGTCCGTTTTTCTTTCTGAACTCCTCGATCTTCTTGCCTTCAGCGTTGAACGCCTTTATGACAAGCTGGCCTGAGTAATTCTCTTCAACCGTAGCGTTAACGTCACCCAGGATCGTCTGGTTCTTGTTGAAGAGCGGCAGCGCGAACTTAAACGTGAACGCTATGATCACCAGCATGACAGGCAGTGAGCACGTGACGACAAGAGCCATCTGCCAGCAGGCTAGGAACATCGCTATGAGTACGCCGACCAGCATTACTCCTGACTGTATCAGCATGCTCACGCTGTTCTGCAGCGATGTGCTGAGCGTATCGACATCGTTCGTTATGACAGACAGGATATCACCGGTCTGTGTGGTGTCGTAATAGTTAAGCGGCAGACGGTTGATCTTTTCCGAGATCTGACCTCTCAGCCTTTTTGAAAACTTCTGGATCGTCGTATTCAGAATAAATCCTGACGCGGAGCTCGCGATAAAAGCGATACCGATAAATACAGCGATCTGGATACCTATACGGACAACGCTGTCGATATCCACGACAAAGTTTCCGTCTACAGCGGTCTTTCCTATCGGGGCTATCTCATTTGTCAGTTCCCTTATCGCGCCCGGAACGAAGATCGTAAATATGACCGAGGCAACGAGCAGTATGACTGCTATCAGGAAAGGAGCGTAATGAGGTCTGAATGCCCTGACGAGACTTGATAATTTCCCTTTTTCTTTGGCAGGAGCCTTAGTGTTTTTACTCATAATCCAAGTTCCTCCTTGCTAAGCTGCGAGAACGCAATCTCCTGATAAACAGGGCAGTTTCTGACAAGATCGTAGTGCTTGCCTATTCCAACCATCTTACCCTGATCCAGAACGACTATCTGGTCAGCGTCCATGATCGTTCCGACGCGCTGCGCTATGATAACTCTGGTGGTACCGGGCATCTGCTCGGCTATATTGGCGCGGACTGTCTTATCCGTCTTGTAGTCCAGAGCCGAGAACGAGTCGTCGAAGATCAGTATCTCCGGTTTTGCGGCGACAGCTCTCGCTATGCAGAGTCTCTGTTTCTGACCGCCGGAGAAGTTCGTTCCTCCCTGAGCGACATCGGAATCGTATTCATTCCGCTTGTGACTTACAAAACTGTCGGCATCCGCGATCTTTGCGGCCCACCTGACGTCCGCAAGCGTCATGTCGGGATTACTGAGAGCGATATTATCTCTGATATTACCCTTGAAGAGGAATCCTCTCTGCGGAGCATATCCGATACGGCCTCTCAGATCTTCCTGACGGACATCCTTAACGTTGACGCCGTCCACCAGGACTTCGCCTCTCGTGCAGTCCGCCATACGCGGGATCATATTGATAACGGTCGTCTTACCGCTTCCGGTAGCACCGATGAAGGCAATCGTCTCGCCCTGATTTACCTTGAAGGATATATCGGAGACGGCTTCCTTATCGGTCCCGGGATAGGCATAACCGACATTTCTGAATTCGATCGTTCCTTTTTCCTTGAAGTCCACGGGACTGTCAGGATCGCATACAGTGACCTGATGCTCCATGACTTCGCTGATACGGCTTGCACTTACAGAAGCTCTCGGCCATACCATGATCAGCGTTATGAGGAGCACGAACGAAATTATTATCTGGCTCGCCAGCATGATGAAAGCATTCGTCGCGCTGAAAGCCTCGGTAGCCGCCTGCATATCCATCCCGTTAAGGATATATGCGCTTGCCCACAGTATAGAAAGGGAAAGACCCATCATGACCAGTATTATCAGCGGATTGAAAAACGAATTCACGCGGCCTGTGAAGATCTGCACTTTGGTGAACTCCGTGTTGATCTTATCGAATTTTCCTTCCTGGTATGATTCAGCGTTGAACGCTCTTACGACACGTACGCCCGTAAGATTCTCACGTGAAGAAACGTTCAGGGCATCCGTCAGTCTCTGCACGATCTTGTATTTCGGCGTGAGCATCATCAGAAGGACCACGATCCCCGCCACAAGAATGATCAGCCAGGTAACGGTCACGCCTGTGAGCGACGGAGTGCCGTACTGCACCAGAAGTATGATCGACCATACCATTGTGATCGGTGCCACAAAAGCCGTTTTCAGGAAAGTGAGCCATGCGAGATGAACGTTCTGGATGTCGTTTGTCGCCCTGGTGACAAGAGACTCCGTAGAAAACGAAGCGAAATCAGAGAGCGCGAACGCATTGACCTTTTCGTACATGTTCTGCCTGAGCTTTGTGACGAAACTGCTGGCGGTAGCACTGGCTACAAACCTGATTATGATCGTGACCGCAGCCATCAGGAGCGCACATACGATCATGTAGAACCCGTACCGCCAGATGTCGTCGGTGCCGTTTGTCGGACTTGCCTGCACAGCAGCGGTAAGAGCACTGATGTTTACGACTATCTGCATTGTAAACAGGACCTGAAGGAATGTAAGGCCGAATATGAACGCTACTGAAACCCAGCCTTTGGCCTTCATGTGCTTAAATAAGAGTTTAACCACTTTATCTCCCCTTCCATTAGTTTAATATTTTACAGTTTTCTAAAATAAGGAACGTTTACATAGGAAATCCGCCGTAAAGCAGATTCTGCTTAGCGTATCACCGGTAAATCGACCTTATTTCAGTAACTGTTTAATGAAAAAAAGTTGACGATACAGAAATATTCTACAAAAAATGGCATCGCGTTGCAATGCCATAACAGTGATTTTCCCGTACTTTTTAGAGTTCTCTTATAAGTGAAGCGAACAGTTCCGGTTTCTTGACAGCCAGCCCTGCATGTCCTATGGAAGTGAGCACCCTGAATTCCGTATTGGGAAAATGTTCTTTCATGTATCTTATATCGGGTCTGCGTTCCTTTTCCTCTCCCTCGGCATACCAGTAATGGATGTATGCGCCGGTGTCCGGTGCAGGCACGGGAACTGTTTGACACTCCCCTGACTATAGACATGGGGAGTGTCAAATGCTATACAATCATTATATGTTGGCAGAAACGGGAAATCAATATAAGTGCCGCCGGGATGCCTGAAATGTTGTTTTTGAAGGGTTTTTGCATACTGTACTACTATGACTAGTACAGTTGGTTTTTATGCGTCGGATCAGCCGTTCCCGCTGGTTTTTATGCGATAAAAAAGATCAGCGTTTCCGTACTCGTCATAACGGCGCTGATCCTTCTTTCTGTTATAGATTTTAGCGTTTGCGGCCTTCCTCGTTACGGGCTTTACGTCGCCCCACGTCTTTCTCTGAAGGCTGTCTCTTTCTCTCTTCTTCTTTTTTGAGAGCTTGGCGTACGGTATGTACTTTTCCATTTCATCACATCCCTTCGTATATATAATATAAACCATTTTGCGTGTTTTCAATAAAAAGATCCCGCGCCGCTGACCGGCCGGGACCGTAAAAGGAGGGAATGAAAAAAACTTATCGCATCTGCTTCGTTCTTTCTGATACGATAATAAGCCCCGAACCTTAAACGAAGATTAAGCAGAATAAAAAAGTTACGTTGTTTTTTTCTTTTTCTGCGTGAGCATGAATATGACGGCGAGTATCAGTGATGCAGCCTGGGAAGCCGGAGTACATATCCATATTGCAGTCTCACCGTATGCGGGAGCGGTCGCTACAAGGAATATGAAAAGGAAGATGACTTCGGAGTATACGATGACGGAAGACCGAAGTGCGTCCTTTGTGGCGTAGAGGTATGCTGCTATGACTCTCGATAGGGCCATGAATATGAAGCCTATGCTTATAAGCGGCATGAAAGATGCGACTTTATCGCTGACTTCCGCGGATGCGCCGAACATGGGTCCGAGGCCGTCTCTCGTGAGCCAGAATACGATGACGCACGCTGCCGCTATAACGAGAGCGGAGAAGTATGCCATAAAACGGTACTTTTTAAGATCTCTGACCGCATTTCTTCCGTAGCAGTCAGAAAACAGCGGCTGGGCTCCGTCGCCCACGCCCTGCAGCAGAAGGTACGCTATGGCCGCGAGATAAGATATGACCGCGTATGCGGCAACGGCCGATACCGTGCTGTATGATACAAGGAACCGGTTCATGAGTATTATCGAAATGTTAGGACAGAGCGTGAGGCCGAACGCTGAAAGACCTATCTGGAGTATCCTTACTGCGCGGGTGTTCCTTAGGCTGACCGAGAACAGACGCACTTTTTTCCTTATCAGAAACGCAAAGCCCCCGATTGCCGTTGATGTCTGGCCGATGACGGTCGCCAGAGCCGCTCCGGCGAGACCCATACCCATATTCCAGATGAATACCCAGTCGAGAGCGATGTTTATGCCGAACCCCGTTATCATTATGATCATTGCAAACGAAGCGCCGCCGTTGTTCCTTACGAGAGGCACCAGGCCCGTTCCGAAGATCTGGGCTGCGCAGCCGATTATTATGACCGTCATATACGGCATGCCGATATCAATGAGATTTCCGCGGGCCCCGAGAAAGCCGATCACGGGCTCCGACAGAGGGAGCAGTACCGCTATGGATGCGGCTGCAGATAAAAGGAGCAGGAATACGGTGAGGCCCGAGTATTCCGAAGCTTCGGATCGTTTGCCCTGAGCGCGGGATATGGCGTACATGACGGCGCCGCCCATACCTATCCCGGTTCCTAAAGCTATGAAGAGAGCTTCCACCGGCCAGGCTATGTTTATGGCCGCGAGGCCGAGGTCTCCTACGCTGTTTCCTATAAAGTATCCGTCGACTATGGCGTATACTCCGGATAGAGCGAAGGCGAGGACGGTCGGGATTATGTATTTAAGAAATATTCTTTTGCTGCTCAAGCCCTTGTCCAAGCTTTCCGTTTCCTTTCTCATTCTCACATAATATGATATATTTTTATGTAAGATCATACAAGCGGAAGGCATGCCATGGACGAAGGCCTTAAAAAGATGACGGTACCAAGATTCCTGCTGCTGTGTGTGCAGGGTGCCATAGTCGGCACGGGCGCGATACTCCCCGGCGTCTCGGGGGGCGTGCTTATGGTCGCCTTCGGTATATATGAGCCCCTGATGGCCCTTCTCGCTCATCCCAAGAAGACTTTCAAAAAGGTATATAAGATATTTATACCGTTTCTTATCGGCTGGATAGCGGGTTTCTTCCTGCTTGCCAAAGCCGTGACGCTGCTGTTCGAGGTTTCGCCGGAGATAGCGCTTATGCTTTTTGCAGGTCTTGTTCTGGGAACTGTGCCTTATCTGTTAAGGAAATCCGTTAAGGCAGGCAACGGCAAAAATGGATGGATCGCGTTTGCGATAGCTTTCGCTGCGGCGCTCATCCTTTTTCTGATGCTCAGGGGAGCGGGGACGATGTTGATAGAGCCTAATATATGGTGGTTCGCTTTCTGCGGAGCCGTTTGGGGTTTAAGTCTGGTGGTACCGGGCCTGAGTTCGTCGTCCATACTCATATTTCTGGGGCTGTATGCGCCTATGACTGCGGGCATAGCAAGTCTGGACTTAGCAGTTTGCATACCGCTTCTGGCGGGCCTCCTGGCTACGGTTTTCTCTTTGGCCAGGCTGGTAAATTCTCTCTTCGAAAAGCATTATGCGGTCATGTCCAGGGTCATTCTCGGCATAATGATCGCCGCAACAATCCTTATAATCCCGACATCTTTTCCGTCCGCTTCAGTGCTCGCGGTATCGCTCCTGTGCTTCGCCGGAGGCTTTGTCGTCGCCATGCTGATGGACAGGGCGAGGAAGGACTGAAGGCGTTTTTTCATGCGGCCCTTAAGGGCCTTTTTTTTATTTTAAAAAGTTGTTGACATTCAAAATACAGTTAGTTATACTTAACTCGGTTAGAGAAGCCTAACTCAATATTTTTGCAAAAAGAAATGAGGAAAACGGAAAATGATGCCTTTATCATTTGCATCTCCGGGAGAGGAAAACATCATAAAGCGTATCGGCGGAAAGCCTGAGGTAAAAAGACACTTGGAGAACCTCGGTTTTGTTGCCGGCGCTACTGTAACAGTCATCACCGAGACCGCGGGGAATCTCATAGTGAATGTAAAGGAAACAAGAGTGGCCATTAACAAAGAAATGGCTCAGAAGATTATGGTTTAAGAAGGAGTCTTTGAGAAATGACACTAAAGGAAGCCGTTATTGGTTCTACAGTTAAAGTAAAAAAGATCAACGGTGAAGGCGCTATAAAGCGCAGGATTATGGATATGGGTATTACCAAGAATACCGAGATATTCATAAGGAAGGTCGCTCCTCTGGGCGATCCGATCGAGCTTACGCTGAGAGGTTACGAACTCTCACTCCGAAAAGCGGACGCCGAGATGATCGAGGTTGAAGAGATAACAGCCGGAGAGCAGGAGGTGGAAGGATGAGTATCAGGATAGCACTCGCCGGAAACCCGAACAGCGGCAAGACCACGCTGTTCAACGCACTGACCGGCTCTAATCAGTTCGTCGGCAACTGGCCCGGCGTTACTGTCGAGAAGAAGGAAGGAAAACTCAAGAAGCACAGCGATGTGATACTCACTGACCTTCCGGGCATATATTCTCTCTCTCCGTACACTCTTGAAGAGGTCGTTGCGAGAAACTACCTCATAGACGAGAGGCCTGACGCCATCCTTAACATAGTGGACGGCAGCAATCTGGAGAGAAACCTGTATCTGACGACACAGCTGACTGAACTCGGCATACCGGTCGTCATCGCCATCAACATGATGGACGTCGTCAAAAAGAACGGCGACAAGATCGATATATCAAAGCTTTCCGAGCTTCTCGGCTGCAGGATAGTCGATATATCTGCCTTAAAGGGCACAAACGTGGATAAAGCCGCGGAGGCCGCGATAGAAGCCGCGAAGAGCGGCAAGACAGTCCCCAAACATACATTCGACGGTGCTGTCGAGCATGCCATAGCCCATATAGAGGAAGCTATCGTGCATGATATGCCCGAAGAGCAGCAGAGATGGTACGCGATAAAGGTGTTCGAGCGCGACGAGAAAGTCCTCGAGAGGCTGAATATCTCCGCGGAAAAGATGGAGCACATAGAAAAGGACATCGCGGACGCCGAGGAGGATCTTGAAGACGATGCCGAGTCCATAATCACGAACGGCAGATATGTATATATAGCGGAGATAATGAAGGGCTGCTATAAGAAAGCCAAAAAGGGCGAGCTCACGACCTCCGACAAGATCGACAGAGTGCTCACGAACAGGTGGGCGGCGCTCCCGATATTTGCGGCAATAATGTTCGTTGTTTACTTCGTTTCCGTTACAACCGTAGGAACGATACTCACCGACTGGGCAAATGACGGTGTGTTCGGTGACGGCTGGCATCTTTTCGGCATAGGACAGGAAGAATATGAAGAAGCTGACGGCGAGTACGGCGATGCGGCAAACGTAGTCAACGCCTTTATAGAAAAGGGCGGCAAAGGAGCTGAAGAGACAGCGGCGGCGTTTGACAGCGAGGCTGAAGACTATGACGGAGCCGCAGCGGTCGAAGCAGTCAAAACATATGCGGTTCAGTTCTCCGACAGCGATACGGCCGAAACGACACTTGTCGATGAAGAGACAATGGAACCTGAAGATGTAACATACACAGGCGCTGAACTGAAAGAAGCCGTCTCCGTGATAGAGAAGGCCGGCGGCGAGGCACCGGATCCCGCTTCCTACGGTGTATGGGTCCCCGGACTCCCCGGCATAATAGAACAGGGACTTGACTCTATCAACTGCAATGACGTTGTAAAGAGCCTGATACTGGACGGTGTGGTAGCCGGCGTCGGAGCGGTCCTCGGATTCGTTCCGCAGATTCTCGTCCTGTTCATATTCCTGGCATTCCTCGAATCCTGCGGCTACATGGCGAGAATCGCGTTTGTCATGGACAGGATATTCAGGAAGTTCGGGCTTTCGGGTAAATCATTCATACCGATCCTTATCGGTACCGGCTGCGGTATCCCCGGTATAATGGCGTCAAGAACGATTGAGAATGAGCGTGACAGAAGGATGACCATAATGACGACTACGTTCATACCCTGCGGAGCCAAGCTCCCGTTCATCGCAATGGTTGCGGGCGCTATATTCGGCGGAGCGGCGTGGGTGGCGCCGACGGCGTACTTCCTCGGAATAGGCGCGATCATCATGTCAGGTATAATCCTTAAGAAGACAAAGATGTTCGCCGGAGATCCCGCTCCGTTCGTAATGGAGCTCCCGGCATATCACTGGCCGACGGTCGGCAATGTTTTAAGGTCCATGTGGGAGCGCGGATGGTCATTTATCAAGAAGGCCGGAACGATCATCCTCATATCCACGATCGTCATTTGGTTCCTCACATACTTCGGATGGGTCGGCGGAGAGTTCCGCATGCTGGCTGACGAAGAGGTCCAGTACAGCATACTGGCTGCGATAGGCAACGGACTTTCATGGATATTCGCACCGCTCGGGTTCGGCAACTGGCAGGCGACGGTCGCTTCCATCACCGGACTTGTGGCGAAGGAGAATATCGTGGGAACCATGAGCATCGTATACGGCGGCGGAGCGACTGTATGGCCGACAATGGCAGCGTCGTTCACAGCTCTCTCGGGATTCGCTTTCCTGACGTTCAACCTTCTCTGCGCACCGTGCTTCGCGGCTATGGGCGCTATAAAGAGAGAGATGAACAGCGCGAAGTGGTTCTGGCGTGCGATAGGCTACCAGTGCGGACTGGCATGGATAATAGCGCTCATAATATTCCACATCGGCGGTATATTCACCGGCGAATGCCATCCGGCAGGCGTGGTCGTGGCAATAATATTCGTTGTGCTCCTCGTATGGGGTCTTGCGAGACCGTATAAAGAGTCCAACAAGCTTGATATGAAAGTCAGGATAAAATAGAAAAGAAGGTATTGAAAAATGGCATGGCTGAACGAAAACTGGGGAACGATACTGGTACTCGCAATACTGGGGGTCGCGGTGTTCTTCATAATCCGCAAGCTCAGAAAAGACGTTAAATGCGGAAGCGGCCTTTGCGGCTGCGGCTGCAGGGAATGCGCAATGCGCGGCGCATGCCACCATAAGAACATGACAAAAAGCAGTTAGCTAAGAATACCAACCGGACCGGTCCGAATTGTTTTCAGGGCCGGTCTTTTTTTGCATAAAAAGCGTTGACAATTATATATAGGTTGCATAAACTTAACTAGGTTAGATATGTTTAATCCGTTTATGCGGATATGGTGAAAGGTTGGTTCCGTATGACACTTAAAAATGCGGATATAGGTTCGACGGTACGTGTGCTGAAACTGAACGGACAGGGCGCGATAAGGCGCAGGATCATGGACATGGGGATAACCAAGGGTGTTGAGATATACATCCGCAAGGTAGCTCCTCTGGGGGATCCGCTTGAGCTCACGCTCAGGGGCTACGAACTGTCGCTCAGGAAAGAGGATGCCGACCTCATAGATGTGGAATATGTCAGGTAGCCATCGGGGAGATTTTTGATGAGTATCAGAATCGCGCTGGCCGGTAATCCCAACAGCGGCAAGACAACGCTTTTCAATGTGCTGACGGGTTCAAATCAGTACGTCGGCAACTGGCCGGGAGTAACAGTTGAAAAAAAGGAAGGAAAGCTCAGGAGTGACGGTGACGTCATAATCACGGATCTCCCGGGTATATATTCGCTTTCTCCTTATACGCTTGAGGAAGTCGTTGCCAGGAACTACCTCGTTGACGAGAGACCCGACGCGATACTGGATATTGTGGACGGCAGCAACATTGAGAGGAATCTGTACCTGACGACCCAGCTCATAGAACTGGGCATACCCGTTGTCGTTGCCATAAATATGATGGATGTCGTGAAGCGTCACGGCGACAAGATAGATACGGAGGAGCTGTCAAGGCAGCTCGGATGCGACATAGTCAAGATATCGGCCCTTAAGGGGACGGGCATAGAGGAAGCTGCCGAAGCCGCGATAGCCGCGGCGAAAAACGGTACCGTAAAGCACAGACACATATTCGCGGGCCCCGTCGAGCATGCCATAGCCCATATCGAGGAAGCTGTACTGCACGATATGCCCGAAGATGAGCAGAGATGGTATTCCGTAAAGATATTCGAGCGTGACGAAAAGGTGCTCGAGAGGCTTAAGATACCTGCGGATAAACTTGCGCACATAGAACAGGATATAACGGACGCGGAGAGAGATCTGGATGATGACGCTGAGTCCATAATAGCCAACTGCAGATACGTGTATATCACCGATATACTCAAAAGATGCTATAAGAAGGCGTCCGGAGGCAAGCATTCAGCATCTGATAAAGTGGACAGGATAATGACAAACAGATGGGCGGCTCTCCCTATATTCGCGGGGCTGATGTTCCTTGTCTACTTCATATCAGTCACGACAGTAGGCTCGCTGCTCACGGACTGGACCAGCAACGGTGTTTTCGGCAACGGATGGCATCTGTTCGGAATGGGACAGGAGGAGTATGAGGAAGCAGCGGGTGAATACAGCGACGCTGCTAACGTTGTTAATGCATTTATAGAAAAGGGCGGCGCGGATGCCGATAAGACCGCGCTCGCTTTCGATACGGGACTTGAATCATATAACGGCACCGAAGCGGTAAAGGCGGTAAAGACCTATTCGGCTCAGTTCTCAGACAGCGATACCGCCGATTACACCGTTGTTGACGAAGAGACGTTCAAGCCTGAGGATGTCACATATACAGGGTCAGACTTAAAGCAGGCGGTCACCGTCATAGAAAAGGCGGGGGGCGAAGCTCCCGATCCCGCTTCATACGGAGTCTATGTCCCCGGCATACCGGTACTGGTGGAGCAGGGACTGGACAGCATAAACTGCGCCGAGTGGCTCAAGCATCTGATTGTTGACGGCATACTGGCCGGCGTGGGAGCCGTACTGAGCTTTGTGCCTCAGATACTGGTGCTGTTCCTTCTTCTGTCCATACTCGAATCCTGCGGGTACATGTCCCGTATAGCGTTCCTTCTGGACAGGATATTCAGAAAGTTCGGCCTTTCCGGCAAGTCATTCATACCCATACTGATAGGTACGGGCTGCGGAGTCCCGGGAATAATGGCATCAAGAACGATCGAGAGCGAATCCGACCGCAGGATGACCATCATGACCACGACGTTCATACCGTGCAGCGCGAAACTGCCCTTTATAGCGATGATAGCAGGAGCGATCTTCGGAGGAGCGGCCTGGGTGGCGCCTCTGGCATATTTCATAGGCATAGGCGCGATCATAATGTCCGGCGTCATACTCAAGAAGACAAAGATGTTCGCCGGAGATCCTTCACCGTTCGTTATGGAACTGCCGCCTTACCACTGGCCCACACTGGGCAATGTCTTAAGGCCCACGTGGGACCGCGGATGGTCTTTCATAAAGAAGGCCGGAACGATAATACTCATATCAAGTATCGTGATATGGTTCCTGACATACTTCGGATGGGTCGGAGGAGAGTTCCGCATGCTTGCTGCCGAAGAGGTACAGTTCAGCATGCTGGCTGCGATTGGAAACGCCCTTTCATGGCTTTTCGCTCCTCTTGGATTCGGTACCTGGCAGGCAACGGTCGCGTCCTTCACCGGTCTTGCGGCCAAGGAGAACATAGTAGGCACTTTAAGCATACTCTACGGCGGAGGCTCGGCGGTGTGGCCGACTATAGCAGCCGTGTTCACTCCTATAGCAGGGCTTTCATTCCTGATATTCAATCTTCTCTGCGCGCCGTGCGTTGCGGCCATGAGCGCGATAAGGAGAGAGATGAACAGCAGGGTCTGGTTCTGGAGAGCCATAGGCTACCAGTGCGGACTCGCGTGGGTGATTGCGCTCATAGTTTTCCACATAGGCGGCCTGTTCACCGGCGAGAGCCATCCTGCGGGAGTCGCTGTCGCAGTTGTGTTTGTAGCGCTCATTATCTGGGGGTTGGTCAGGCCCGACAGAAACGGACAGCTGCCGGGCGGAAGGAAGGCCTGACAGGAGGGATGAAGCATGATCTGGCTGGCTGAAAACCGGGGAACCATAGCGGTGCTCGCGGGGATAGGCGTTGCGGTGTTCTTCATTGTAAGGAAGACGATAAAGGACAGAAAACGCGGTGTAGGGTCCTGCGGGTGCGAATGCGCTTCCTGTGCCATGCGCTCATCCTGCGCCGGCACTGAAAAAAAGGCCTGACTGCAGTTCTGTTTGAATCTGACGGACCGGTTTCGAGTTTAAGCCGGTCCGCTTTTATGCTATTATTAAAAAAACAATACAACGGAGTATCAAATGGATAAGGAAAAAGCTTTTGAGCTGGCAGAAAGGTTCGGTTTTTCACACTGGGGAACTTTCCCGACAGACAAACTGTATTTCAGGCAGGAAGTCCGTGATATGTGCGAGGTCAATAAATGCGGGAAATATGATTCATGCTGGACGTGTCCTCCCGCATGCGGGACTCTTGAGGCGATAACCGAGGAGGCTAAAGGATACACATGGGGTCTTCTGCTTCAGACAACGGCTACTCTTGAGGATGATTTCGATATAGAAACAATGATGCAGGCTGCTGAAGACCAGAAAGTGCACTTTAACGAACTGATCGCCCACCTGAGGGAAGAGGATGAGGACTTTCTGCCAATGAGCAGCGGTGCATGTACTGTATGCGAGACATGTACTTATCCCGACGCGCCCTGCCGTTTTCCTAAAAAGGCCATACCCTCCATGGAAGCGTACGGCCTTGTCGTGTCGGACGTCTGCACCCTCGCGGATACTCCCTACTATTACGGAGAGAAGACTCTCACATATACCGGGTGCATACTGTTCAGATAGTATATTTGTTCTTAAGACCTCAGCGCGCGGCCCACAGCATTCCCTGCAGGACAAGGCGGTTGAGGTCTTTTTGTTTTAAAGTCTCGGAATCGTGTCCGACCGAACAGTAGAATACCTTCCCTTTGCCGTACATCTTTGTGTAGGCTGCCGGCATCATGACAGGCATGTTGCTGTATCCCACAAACTTCTTTATATACTTGTCGTCAAAGCACCATTCGGAGAATTCCATGTCCCTTCTGATTATGACGTGATCGTCGATTTCACCGTCTTCTATCACCGGGAAGCGTATGGTTGCGAGCACGTTTATTGAAGGGTCGACCTGAAGGTAGTAAAGCTCTGAAGTCACATAGAAATCGTTAACGCCCTCGGTTATGCAGCTGTCGCCGCTCCTGTTCACGTTCACCTTATATGTGACATTCCTGCCGCCGGGATGGGTCACGAACTGGGAGCCTGCCATGTACTGCCAGTCCGGCCTGTCATGGAACGCGTCAGCCAGGCCCGCGTGAACGCCGGCAACGCCCGTGCCCGCTGCTATAGCGTCAAGGACATTCTCCAGCCTGTCCGCTGTGAGCTCTCCCATGGTCCAGTGAGGGACTATGAGGTCCATGTCTTTCAGCATCTTTTTGTCGTCGTATGCCGCGAGAGTATCGCTGAGTTCAACTGAAAAGCCTTCGCCTTCCAGCATTTCCTTAAAGAGAGCCGCGACGCCTTCGGGATCGTGTCCGTCCCAGCCGCCGTAAACGATAAGAGCTTTTTTCATGTCAATTCTCCTTTGGATTTATGTACTTGTAAAAGGGATTAATATATAATTATTATATCATATTCATTATTTCAGGAAGACAGACCATGAAACCTAAAAAAGTCGTGATCGCGCCGGATTCGTTCAAGGGAACGATGTCCTCGGCTGAAGCAGGGATGATAATGGAAAAGGCTGTGAGATCCGTTTTTCCGGATGCCGAAACGCTGTGCCTTTCGATAGCTGACGGCGGAGAAGGGTTCTGCGAGGCATACCGCTCAGCGACAGGCGGGCATATGACGGAGACGGAGGTTACGGGCCCTGACGGGAGGCAGATAACTGCTTCCTGGCTTGAAGTCCCTGAAAAAGGTCTCGCCGTGATCGAGATGGCGGCCGCGAGCGGTCTCACTCTCATGAGCGGCGGAGCAGGTGCGGCTGACGCAACGACCTTGGGCACGGGTCAGCTCATACTTAAAGCTGCGGAAAAGGGATATAAGGATATACTGCTCGGTATAGGCGGAAGCGCGACGACCGACGGAGGGATAGGAGCCGCGGCGGCTCTTGGCGTAAAGTTCCTTGACAGCGAAGGAAGGCAGGTCCCTTTAAGCGGCAGAGGCCTTTCCGCGATCAGCCGGATAGATGCCGGCGACATCCCCGGATGCATGAAAGAAGTTAAGATAAGGGTCGCCTGCGACGTTTCGAATCCGCTCACCGGACCGGACGGATCCGCTCATGTATTTGGACCGCAGAAGGGCGCGGACGAGGATACCGTGCGCATGCTGGATGCGGGCCTCGCTCACCTGAATTCAGTTCTTTATGACCTTACCGGAAAGGACAGGGACGCTGTTCCCGGAATGGGCGCCGCTGGCGGCATATGTCTTTCTCTGGACGCGTTTTTTGATATTGCAATGGAGAGCGGCATTGACCTTCTGCTGGACGCGGCGGACTTCGCGTCCATGCTTGAAGGCGCGGATATCGTACTAACGGGAGAGGGACGGATAGATTCACAGAGCCTTAAGGGGAAGGCTCCGTGCGGCATTGCAGCCAGGGCAAAAGAAAAGGGTATCCCCGTTATAGTCATAGCGGGTGAGGTCTGCGGAGACACAGCTGCTTTCCGTGATGCGGGCATAACCGCGGTGTATTCAACGAACAAGAGAGCGGTCCCGTGGGAGACGGCCAGAAAGACCGCGAAAGAGGATCTTTATTCTACGTGCGAAGCTGTCATATGTACTGTGGCGGCTTTGGGCTGAGAGTTATATAATTAAAACAACAAAGTTAAACAGGAGACAGGATATGCTTGAATGGTTAAAAGAGAAAGTATATAAAGCGAACATGCTGCTCCCGAAGTACGGGCTCATAACCTTTACATGGGGCAATGTGTCGGAGATCGACAGGGAGACGGGTATATTTGCCATAAAGCCTTCGGGCGTTGAGTATGATGCCCTCCGGCCGGAGGATATGGTGCTCGTTAATCTTAAGGGCGAGAAGGTCGAAGGAGATCTGAATCCGTCATCGGATACAGACACGCATCTTGTCATATACAATAATTTCAAAAATGCGGGCGGCGTTGTGCATACCCATTCAACGAATGCCACTACGTTCGCACAGGCGGGCATGGGCATACAGGCTCTGGGAACGACGCACGCGGACTGCTTCTACGGGGAGATCCCCTGTACGCGCAGGATGACGCCCGAAGAGATTGCGGGAAGGTACGAATACGAGACCGGCAATGTTATAGTAGAGACTTTTAAGGGCAGGGATCCGGATGCGGTAAAGGCGGTGCTGGTAAACAGCCACGGACCCTTCTGCTGGGGAAAGGATGCTCTCGAGGCCGTTCACAACGCGGTGGTCATGGAGGAATGCGCCAAGATGGCTCTCGGGGTTTGCGCTCTTAAAGGCAGCTGCTCCGAACCCATACAGCAGGAGCTTCTGGACATCCACTATCTGCGCAAGCACGGCAAAAATGCGACATATGGCCAGAAAAAGCCGGAATAGAGTTTTAAGGTGACACATATGAACGTTAAGGAATACATAGAGCAGGGAAAAGCGTCGCTCGGCATAGAGTTCGGTTCCACAAGGATAAAGGCGGTCCTCATTGGAGAGGACAATCAGCCGGTCGCTATCGGCGCATACGACTGGGAGAACAGGCTGGAGGGCGGCATCTGGACGTATCCGATGGAAGAGGCCATGAAAGGTCTCCGCGGCTGCTACGGCAGTCTTAAAAAGGATGCGTATGAAAAGTACGGAGTCACGATAAAGAAGCTCTCCTGCATCGGCATAAGCGGCATGATGCACGGTTATCTGCCCCTTGATAAAAATGATGAACTGCTCGTTCCCTTCAGAACATGGCGGAATACCATAACCGAGAAGGCCGCGGACGAGCTCACGCAGCTGCTCGACTTCAATATCCCGCAGAGATGGAGCATAGCCCATCTGTATCAGGCTGTTCTGAACGGCGAGAGCCACGTGAACGATATCGCGCACCTGACAACGCTCGCCGGATATATACATTTTAGACTCACGGGCGAGAAGGTCGTCGGCATAGGCGAGGCCTCCGGTATATTCCCGATAGATTCCGACGCTAAGGACTATGACGGCGTCATGATGGAAAAAACAGACGCGGCCCTTAAGGATAAGGGGATCACGCTTTGTCTTAAAGACGTTCTCCCGAAGATACTACTTGCGGGTGAGAGCGCGGGACGCCTTACGGAAGAAGGCGCTGCGCTGCTTGACGAAAGCGGAGACCTTGAGCCCGGAGCTGTTTTCTGCCCGCCCGAGGGGGATGCGCAGACGGGCATGGTCGCGACGAACAGCATAACGGTAAGAACGGGCAACGTTTCGGCGGGAACGTCCATATTCGCTATGGTCGTACTTGAAAAGAAGCTCTCAAAAGTTTACAGGGAACTCGATATAGTAACGACGCCCACGGGCAACCAGACCGCAATGGTGCACTGCAATAACTGTACCTCCGACATAAACGCCTGGATAGGTCTGTTCAGGGAGTTCGCCGATACCTGCGGGTTTAAGATCGACCAGGGAAAACTCTTCGAGACAATGTATTCGGCCGCCCTTAAAGGCGAGGATGACTGCGGCGGACTCATGGCGTTCAACTACTATTCGGGTGAGCCCATCACCGGTTTCGATGACGGACGTCTGCTCTTCATCAGAAAGCCTGATGCCAGGCTGAATCTGGCTAACTTCATGAGGACGAATCTCTATTCAAGTCTTGCAACGCTCAAGATCGGTATGGATATACTGATCGACCGGGAAAAGGTCAGGGTGGATATGCTGCAGGGACACGGAGGATTCTTCAAGACCGAGGGAGTGGGCGACAGTCTGCTCGCTGCGGCCTTAAGGACACCCGTCAAGATCATAGAGACGGCCGGCGAAGGCGGTGCCTGGGGCATGGCCGTGCTGGCGTCCTACTGCGTTAACAAAGAGCCCGGCGAGACGCTGGACTCATTTCTTGAAGATAAGGTATTCGCTCAGTATACCGGCAAAGTCTGCCCGGTCGATGAAAAGGCCGCGGAAGGGTTTGACCGCTTCATGGAAGGCTATGTAAAGTGCTTCGGTGTTGAAAAGGCGGCCATAGAGAACTTCTGACAAAGAAACTGAGTGAGCTGGTACTGCCGTGCGGCAGACCCGCTTTTTTTATACAGCCTGGTGCATGGAAAAGGCGCCGGATTATCTTGTGCAATTTTTTGTAATTTTGTTCATTTTTATTCAAGATGGTGTTATAATAATAGCATAGTATAGAGACATAAGATGCTTAATCACTTCGCATTTTATCTATATAAGAGAAGAGAGAAAAAAGAGAATAAAAAGGAGAGACATTATGAGCTATTTTGACGAGATCAGTGAACTCGTACAGAACGGTAAGGCAAAAGACGTCAAGGAACTGGTTTCCAAGGCTCTTGAAGAAGGAACAGACGCTAAGCAGATACTGAATGACGGTCTTCTGGCAGGCATGGCAGTGATCGGCGAGAAGTTCAAGAGAGACGAAGTATTCGTACCTCAGGTCCTTGTTGCAGCCAGAGCGATGAACTCCGGTGTAGAGATCTTAAAGTCCAGTCTCGTTGACGATTCATCCGAAGCATCCGGCGTTGCTATCCTCGGTACGGTCAAGGGCGACCTGCACGACATCGGCAAGAACCTGGTCAAGATCATGCTCGAGGGCAAAGGCCTTGAAGTCATAGACCTGGGCGTTGACGTTCCGGCTGAGAAGTTCATCGATGCCGCTATAGAGCACAACGCGGACGTTATCTGCTGCTCAGCACTCCTTACGACCACGATGAGCGTTATGAAGGACGTTGTCGAACTTGCTGCCGAAAAGGGCATCAGGGACGATGTTAAGATCCTCATCGGCGGTGCTCCCGTAACTCAGGATTTCTGCGACAAGATCGGCGCGGACATCTACACGAACGACGCTGCATCATGCGCTGACGAAGCCTTAAAAGCTGCGGAGGCAAAGAGAGGCTGAACAAGCACACTTAACTCATATTAAGAACATTTATTAAGTTTTTATCTAGAGGTTTTGTATCATGGACATGAAGAAATGGATCAATGATGTTATTTCGTGTACCCAAAAAAAGGCTCTGCCGGTGCTTTCATTCCCGGTTGTCCAGAAGATGGGGTTAAACGTAAATGACTTCATAAGCGATGCCGATACGCAGGCAAAGGGAATGTATGAGCTGACCCGCATAGTTGATTCATACGCTTCCTTAAGCCCCATGGATCTTTCGGTCGAGGCCGAAGCTTTCGGTTCCGAGATCATAAAGGGCGACTGGGACGTTCCTACAGTCACGGGTTCCATAATCCATACGGAAGAGGAAGCGGACGCGCTTCAGATCCCGGAGATAGGAACGGGAAGAACGGGCATAAACATAGAGGCTGCCGGCAAGGCTGCTTCCATGATAGACAAGCCCGTTTTAGCCGGAGTCATAGGACCCTTCTCCCTTGCGGGAAGGCTGATGGACGTCAGCGAGACCATGATATACTGCTACGACGAGCCGGATATGGTCCACAAGGTCGTCAGAAAGATGACGGACTATTTAAAGGCCGTGATACTGAAATACAAAGAGGCGGGGGCTTCGGGCGTGATAATGGCCGAGCCATTGACCGGGATACTGTCTCCGGACCTGGCGGACGAGTTCTCCATGCCGTATGTTAAGGAGATCGTGGACGCGGTGCAATGCGATGAGTTCATGTTCGTCTATCACAACTGCGGCAACAACACTCCGTACATGACGGACGGGATATTCGGTCTCGGGGCCATGGCGTACCACTTCGGCAACGCCGCGGACATGCAGGTGATGCTGGAGAAATCCCCGAAGGACGCGATAGTCATGGGCAACGTCAATCCCGCCGATATACTGAACGGCACGCCGGAGCTTGTACGGGAGGAAACTCTGAAGCTGCTCGAGAAATGCAGCGGGTATCCCAACTTCGTGCCGTCGAGCGGGTGCGATATCCCTCCGAAATCACCGTGGGAGAATATAGATGCTTTCTTTGATACGGTCAGCGAATACTACAAAAAATAACAACTGAAACTCAATGAGCCGGAAGGGTTTGCCTTTCCGGCTTGCGTGATTTTTTAAGAAAGGCGGATATGAGCCATGCCGGGTATCTGTACAGGCGCCTGCGTGTTCGGGAAATGTCCGAACGAAGTATGCGTTAAATACGAACAGAAGGGCAGAAAAGCGGGGAGGATAAACGTTTCCTCCAACATACTCATGAGCGACATAGGGGCGAATATACGCACCGACAAATCGGGGCTTGGAGTGGCCGTGGATATAGGCACGACCACTGTTGTTCTGTATCTTTACGACATGGGCGACGTCAAATGTCTCAGCGTAAAGAGCGCGCTCAATCCCCAGATCAGACTGGGCGTGGACGTCATATCCAGGATCAATTACTGCGGCACAGTGGAAAACGGCTTAAAGGACATGCAGGACGCGGTCAGGAGCCTCATAAACGACCTCATAATGGACGCCTGCCATGAAGCCGGAGTTGACAATATCGAGATAGAGGACGCCGTTATCACCGGAAACACGACTATGCTGCATCTTCTTGCCGGTCTTTCGCCCGTGTCCATGGGACACCTGCCGTTTACGCCGGAATCCCTGTTCGGTTTTTCCAGGCCTGCAAAAGAACTGGGACTCGCCATGATAAACGCCGACGTGTACCTGACGCCGTGCTTTTCCGCGTTCGTCGGAGGCGATATATCGTCAGCCGTCGTTGCGTCGGGCATGAGCGAAAAGGATAGCGTGTCGCTGCTCCTTGACCTCGGAACCAACGGCGAAGTCGCGGTCGGGAACAGGAACAGGTTATTCGTTACATCCACAGCCGCGGGTCCCGCGTTCGAGGGATCCCAGATAGAGTGCGGCATGGCGGGCGTAAAGGGCGCTGTGTGCTCGGTATACACTCTTTCGGGAGATATACTGTTCGAGACCATAGGCGGCGCGGAGCCGAAGGGCATATGCGGCTCGGGAATACTTGACTTAACTTCGCTCTTTGTTAACTTAGGCGCGATAGACGAAACGGGAGCGATAGCCGACGCGGAAGATGTACCCGGTGAGATCAGAAAATACATAGGCGAAAGAGACGGTTCGCCTTCGATAGAACTGACCGAAGGAGTATACCTGACGCAGAAGGATATACGCCAGATACAGACCGCGAAGGCGGCTGTCGCAGGCGGCGTCAGATGCCTCATACACGACTCCGGTTTCAGCGAGGATGAGATAGAAAACGTGTATATAGCCGGCGGATTCGGCAACTTCATGGATCAGGAGAGCGCTCTTGCGATAGGGCTCATAGAAGACAAATACAGAGGCAAGATCCGCTGCATAGGCAACGCCGCGGGCAAGGGGGCCGCGATGGCTCTCATAAACCACCGTTACAGAAAAGAAGGGGAAAGGGTTACGGGCATTTCCGAGCACGTGGAACTGGGTTCAAACCCGTATTTCATGGAGTGCTACGTGGAATGCATGATGTTCTGATATGATCGCGATAGGGATAGATACCGGCGGTACGTGCACGGACGCCGTGCTGTACGATCTAAGTGAAAAAAGAGTACTGTCTTTCACGAAGTCGCCCACGACTCACGGGAGACTTGAGGACGGCATAACAGCTGCCTTAAGGAGCCTCGATCAGGATCTTGTAAAGGAAGCGGACTACGTGTCTCTCTCAACGACGCTCGCCACCAACGCCTGCGTCGAGGGCAAGGGATGCAGGGCCAAGCTCATTCTGATCGGCATAGACGAAAAAACGTTCAGGTTCTCGGCGGGCAGGAACGGTCTTAACGATCTTTCCGTTGTATTAAGGTGCGACAGAAAAGACCCTTCCGATCCCATGTCTGAGCCCGACTGGGATAAGCTTTTTGAGTATACGGACGGGTGGCTCCGGGATGCCGAAGGCCTGGGCGTTGTGGAATTCAATTCGCCGAAGAGCGGTGCCGTGGCCGAGACCGAAGCCAAGAAAAGGATGACGGAAAGATACGGCATTCCCGTCATAAGCGGCTCCGAGCTCTTTTCGGACCTTAATATGTTTAAGCGCGGGTCAGGAGCGCTCTTAAATGCCAGGCTGGTGCCCATAATAAAGGATTTCCTCAAGGCCGTTAAGACGTCTCTTAAGGAACTGGGGATAGAAGCTCCCATAGCTGTCGTCAGGAGCGACGCCAGCGTCATGAACGAGGAGTCCGCGAGGGATTATCCTGTCGAGACCATTTTGTGCGGTCCGGCCGCGAGCGTGCTCGGGAGCATGCATCTGGCCGGTTCCAGGAATGCGGTCATAGTCGATATGGGCGGCACAACGACGGACATAGCGGTCGTCAGAAACGGCGAGCCCGTCACAGCCGACGGCGGCATATCCATAGGCGGATGGAAGACGTTCGTTAAGGGTATGAAGATAGAAACGATAGGGCTCGGCGGAGACACCAGGGTCCACGTGGATATAGGGAAGATAAAGCTTGACGAAATAAGGGTGGAGCCTCTTTCCATGACGGCTCTGAAGTTTCCTGAGATAAAGGACATGATGAGCAGGGCAGTGAACCGCGTATCCTTTATGGACAGCATGCCGCCATGCGAATTCTATTACTGTGAGAAGGAATCCGGCGAGGGACTTTCCGTCAAGGAAAAACTGATACTCGATACCATAGGCGACGGTATAATATCCGCTGAGGATCTTTCAAAGAAGACGGATATAAGCATGTACGATATAGCGCCTTTAAGGCGTCTCATATCCGAGGGTGTGATCCGGAAGTGCGGAGTCACTCCAACCGACATGATGCACGCCGCGGGCGATTTTACTGCGTATGACGCGGAAGCGGGAAAGCTGGCCGCGGAGTACACGGCGATGGCCTGTTTCGATGAGGATGATATAAAGAGTCCGGCGGACGCGATCGACAGAGTATACGACATGGTCAGAAAACGCATGTACATACATGTGGCGTCTGTACTGCTTAAGGAGCGCTATCCCGCGCTTAAAGGCGAGGAGCCCGGCAGACAGATAATGTCGGTCCTGTCCGACGACTGGGACAGCATCAGGGACAGGCGAAAAGAGATAGCGGGCATGAACGTCAGGACGGATGCCGCTCTCATAGGTATAGGCGCGCCCGTACATCTTTTCATAAAGGAAGTTGCGGAGGCCCTCGGCACGGAGTGCGTGCTCCCGCCGTATGCGGGCGTCGCGAACGCGATCGGAGCTGTTGCGGGCAGCATAGAGACGGAAGTGACCGTCCGTATAGGATACGAGAAGGATGATGACAATCCCATGATCCGCAGGTACGTTGTGTATGCGGGTCCTGATATAAAGATTTTTGAGACATGGGATGAAGCCGTTGAGGCGGCTGGTGAGTACGCGTCCGGAAAAGCAATTGAGGACGCTGAAAGACGCGGCGGATGCGACATGAGCGTAAGACTTAAGGTCACGCACAACACATCTAACATGGGTCTTTCGGATTCCCTCGAACTCGGGGGAGAGGTCACGGCGAGAGCCGTATCAGGCAGCATGAGACTTTAGCTGGAAGGTATTTGCATGGAGACATTAAAGAGCGTTGCTGAAAAGATAGCGGGACAGTTCGAGACTGTAACCGGAATACCCACGAGCATAATCGATCTCGGGGAAGGACAGGCACACGATGAGTTCTATGACAAGGGCTTCTGTGCGGTATGCAAGAAGTTCAGGGGCGGTTCGTCAATAAAGGCGGACTGTCCGGCCATGATGGAATTCTCGTGCAGACAGTCGCTGCAGTGGGGCGGCAAGTATGAGAGCCTGTGCCCCATAAGCCTGGCATTCATAAGCACGCTCCTGTTCGATCAGGACGTTAACTTAGGTCTTTACTTCGGCCCGTTCCTTATGATGGAGCCGGACGATTTCATAACGGAGGATATAGTCTCGCATTTTTCCGAGGATACGCGCGAGGAGGTCATAAAGGAAGTCGCGAACATACCCTACATAGAGGCTTCGAAGGTCTCGTCCTACTCTGACATGATGTACATAATATCTTCCTACGCGACGCAGAGGAACGCGCTCGAGATAAACATACTTGAACGCGCCTATCACAACCAGAGACAGCAGTTCGACTACATAACGACCGAAGAGGACGACAGGAAAAAGGAATACCCCATGGAGACGGAGAATATGCTCATGAAATGCATATCCGACGGCAACAGAAGGGGTGCCCAGGCCGAGCTCAACAAGCTCATGAGCAGGATATTCCTCAATTCCGGCGGAGACGTGAGAGTCGTCAAGGTCAGGGTAACGGAGCTTCTGGGGCTGCTGTCAAGAGCGGCGATAAGGGGCGGAGCCAACACCGAGCAGATCTTTACGATGAACGAGCAGTACTTAAGCTCTCTCTTCGACAAGAAGGATCTGTCCGAACTCAACGAATGGCTGACGGACGTTCTCGTGACTTACACCAACTGCGTGTTCGATTCCGAGAGCGGAGCGCACTCCGAGATGATCCTCCGGGTAATAAACTACATGCGCGACAACTACATGAAGAAGCTGAGGCTGGATGATATAGCTAATTACGCCGGGGTCTCCAAGTCGTACATCTCAAGGATATTCAAAAAAGAGATGGGCTGCCATATAATCGATTATCTTAACAAGATAAGGGTGGACAACGCCAGGGTGCTCATACTTGAAAAGGACATGTCGATATTCGATGTATCGTATGTCTGCGGGTTTGAGGAGCAGACGTACTTCAGCAAGGTGTTCAAGAAATACACGGGCGTATCGCCCGGCAAGTTCCGCGACCGCGGAGGAAAGATCAGATGAGTGCCTTTATATGCCCGGGCGCGGCGGCCATATCGGGAACGCCGACGCTGGAAGTGAAGAGATGCCCCGACTGCGGGGGCGAGATAGAGATATTCTCGAATGAACAGGACGCGGTGTGCAATAATTGCGGACGGGTCATATACAACGACCTGCAGTCCTGCATAAGATGGTGCGAGCACGCGAGAGAATGCGTCGGGGATGAAAAGTACTTCGCTCTCATGGAGGCGTTTGAAAAAGCGAAAGAGAAGAAATAATGGTATATCTTGATATAGTGTCCGGCTTTTTAGGCGCCGGCAAGACAACGTTTGTGAACAGGCTCCTAGACTTTTACATGAGGAGCGGGGAAAAGACCGTATACATAGTGAACGAGTACGGTGAAGCGGGACTCGACTCGAAGCTCATCGCGAATGAGGGATTCGAATCGTACGAGATGACGAACGGCTGCATATGCTGCACTCTTAGGGGCGAGATCGTCCGTACCGTAGCCAGGATCATAGACGAGATTGAACCCACTAGGATAGTGTTCGAGCCGTCAGGTATTTTCATGTTCGACAGTTTCTTCGAGATCATGGACAAGCCGGGTATCGCGGGCAGGTGCGAACCCGGCAATATCATAACGGTCATAGACGGCATGAACTACAGGTCCGCGAGGCTGGAGCACAGGAATTTCATATACGACCAGATAAAGACGGCGCCGATCCTCTTTATATCCAAGCTGGACAAGGCTGACGGAAAGGCCGACATAAGCGAGATAGTGTGCGACGTTAAAAACATAAACCCCGATTCCGTAATATTCTCGGAAGGGTACGAAGGCTTAACGGACGACGTCATGAGGGAGCTGTTCCTGGGGCAGCCCAGGAAACCCAACTGCGCTCCGTACGACGGGGAGCAGGAGGAGCATCATGAGCATGAGCACGGACATGAGCACCATCACCATGACCATGAGCACGGACATGACCATGAGCACCATCATCACGCGTACCTTCACGAGGATTTCGATACGGTGACGGTAAGGCTTAAAAAGGAACGCAGCGAGGAATGGATAAAAGCGTTCGTGAGAGACATAAAGAGCGGGCGGTACGGGGATATAATAAGGGCCAAGGGCGTTATAAGTTCCGGCGGGAAGAACATGCTTGTAAACGTGACTCCCAATGACGATGAGATAAAGTTCTATCCGAGGTTCGCGGAGCCCGGGATGACCTTTATAGGGAGCGTACTTGACCACGAAAAGATAGAAGCGCTGAAGGAGGTCTGACAGGCGCTTCGGAGCCGTTTATGAGGCGGTTCGGCATTATGCATTTATGAGCAAGATTTTTCAAAATCGTGCCGTAAATATAGATATAATAATATATATACAAGTATATTATTTTTCAATTTCTTTCTTTAATAAATCTAACGACAAAAGGCTGCATTTATAATGCGGTCAGCAAGAGCACTCTGGAGGTAATTATGGGCAAGATAGTTGACGTACTCAAGACAGGCAAGATACTTGTATCCGACGGCGCATGGGGAACTTTCCTCTACAGGAAGGGCATGCAGGCCGGCGAGTGTCCGGACGCATGGTCGGTAGACCGCTATGACGACGTTGTCGATATAGCGAAGAGCTATATAGACGCGGGTTCCGACATGGTCGAATCAAACAGCTTCGGCGCAAACTGGTTCAAGCTCGAGCATTTCGGAAAACAGGACATGGTGGCCGAGATAAACGAAGCTGCGGCTAAGGCTTCAAGACAGGCGGCGGGCGATAAGTTCGTCATCTCCTCCATAGGCCCCACAGGCAAGATGCTGCTCATGGGCGATGTAACGGAAGAAGAGATGTACGACGCTTTCAAGAACCAGGCGATAGCTCTCGAAAAGGGCGGCGCCGACGCCGTGTGCGTTGAGACGATGAGCGACACCGAGGAAGCGTGCCTTGCGATCAAGGCGGCAAAAGAGAACACGAACCTCGAAGTCATAGCGACGTTCTCGTTCGAGAAGAAGCAGAACGGCGACTACAGGACGATGATGGGCGTGGATCCCGAACAGGCGGCGGAAGCCGCGCTTGACGCAGGCGCTGACATAATCGGCACGAACTGCGGAAACGGCATCGAGAGGATGATCGACATAGTCAAGATCATGAAGGCTGCTTATCCGGATGCTCTCATACTGGTCCATGCCAACGCGGGACTGCCTGAGAACATAGACGGCGTGGACGTATTCCCGGAGACTCCCGAGATGATGGCCGCGAACGTAAGAGAGCTCATCGAAGCCGGCGCGAACGTCATAGGCGGATGCTGCGGCACGACACCCGAACACATCGCTGCCATAAAGGCGGTCGTGGATGAGTATAATAAAGAGAACGGTAAATAAACCTTTTTTCGGAGGGAAATGATATGAAGACTAAGTTTTTAAGCACTGCGATAGGATCGATGCCTTACAGCGATCCCAAACATGCCGTTGAGGTATCTCTCGCTCAGCTGGACGTACCGATTTGGCCCCAGCTCGGAGCGTTCGGACTCAAGGAACAGATGGAGATACAGTACTCCGAAGGAATGCCATGCGCTGTCCTCGATGAGGAAAAGGGCAGGATGTATTTCCAGACGGACGGAGATTATTCCGAAGAGTTCGCCGAGTTCTATGAAGCATACATGATGGCCATGGATCCCGATGAGGGAACGGGCGACTGCGAATGCATGGCGATATCAGAGGATTTCTCCCACGGCATATACGAGATGGAGCGTCAGCTCGAAGCAAAGGGAGAGAAGCTCCCCTGGCTGAAGGTTCAGACGACCGGTCCCTGCAGCTTTACGCTCACGCTGACGGACGAAGCCAAGAGGGCTATATACTACAATGAAGAGTTCCGCGACATGATAACAAAGGCTCTGGCCATGAAGTGCCGCTGGCAGATACAGAAGTTCAAGAAGTACGCCGACAACATAATCTGCTTCATAGACGAGCCCATCCTTTCCGCTTTCGGTTCATCAACGTATGTATCCGTTAAAAGAGAGGACGTCATTGCTCTCATATCCGAAGTGGTCGAGGCGATACATATGGAAGACGCTCTTGCGGGCGTTCACTGCTGCGGCAACACCGAGTGGTCGATCCTGACTGACGCGGGCGTTGATATCGTCAACTTCGACGCTTTCGAGTTCGGCGACACGATCTCAATGTATCCCGCCGACATGAAGGCTCACATCGAAGCCGACAGGATGCTCGCATGGGGCATAATCCCGACTTCGGCAAAGGTAATGGATCAGACAGAGGATACTCTCTGCGAGATACTTGAGAAGAACATGGGACTGCTTGCTGAGGCGACCGGCCTCGACAAGGTCACGATCGCAGAGCACGCGCTCATATCTCCTTCATGCGGCGCAGGCTCGCTGAGCATCGAAGAGGCCGACAAGGTGTTCGATCTTGTAAAGAAGGTCTCAGTCAAGATGAAGGAAAAATACGGTTTCTGATACCGTAGGAAAGAAAACAGATATGAAGATAGCTTTAACAGGAAAGGGCGGCGTCGGCAAATCAACGATAGCCACCGCCCTGGCTATACTGCTGGCGGAAAAAGGCGGCAGGGTCGTAGCGCTCGATGCGGATCCTGACGCCAATCTTGCCTCTTCACTGGGTATACCCCATGAGGAGCAGAAGAAGATAGTTACCATATCCGAACAGATAGATCTCATAGAAGAGAGAACGGGCGCCAAGGTCGGCCAGTACGGCCAGGTGTTTAAGTTAAATCCTGAGGTCTCGGATGTGACGGACAAGTACGCGTACGATCACAGAGGCGTTTCGCTCCTGGTGCTGGGCGCCGTGAAGAACGGCGGCGGCGGGTGCGCGTGCCCTGAGAACACTTTCATAAGAGCTCTTGTGACGGATCTGGTCCTTTTCAAGGATGAGACTCTGATAATGGATATGGAAGCCGGCATTGAGCATCTCGGAAGAGCCACTTCCGAAGGCGTGGACGTCATGCTGGTTGTGGTGGAGCCGGGCCAGAGGTCCGTGGACTGCGCCGAGAGCATATACAGGATGGCCGGGCAGATAGGCATAAAGAAGATATTTGTCATCGCGAACAAGGTTACTTCCAAAGAGGACGAGGAGTACCTGAAAGAGGCGCTTCCGGGCAAAGAGATAATAGCGTTTCTGCCCTATGCAGCAGACCTCAGAAACGCGGACAGGGACGCCGTGTGCGTTTACGACTGCATGGATGATGACACAAAGAAAAAAATGGAAGAGATCCTAAGGAGGATATCGTAGATGAGCAAGCTTATAGCATTTTCGGGCAAAGGCGGAGTCGGCAAGACGACGCTCGCATCCGTTATGGTGAGACGCCTCAGGGACAAGGGAAAGACTCCTGTCCTTGCTATAGACGCCGATCCCAACAGCTGCCTTGACGCGCTTCTGGGCGTGACCGTGGAGGATTCCATAGGCGAAGCCAGAGAGAATGTCAGGGAAGAAGCGGAAGTCATGAAGATCTCGAAGCAGGAGCTGCTCAGGATGAAGATAGCGCAGTGCCTGGTCGAATCCGAAGGCTTCGATCTCATAGCAATGGGAAGGCCCGAGGGCGCAGGCTGCTACTGCTATGCGAACTCAGTACTTAAGGATGCCATAAAGGAACTGTCCGATCAGTACCCCTACGTTGTCCTCGACAACGAGGCGGGTCTCGAGAACCTGTCCAGACGCATAGTGCAGGATCTGGACGTGCTGTTCCTGGTATCCGACGGATCTAACGCGGGCATCAGAACGCTTATGCGTCTGTATGATCTCGCAAAGGAGATGGAAGTCAAGTTCGGCCGTCTGTATCTTGTCATCAACAGGACGAGAGAGGGATACTCGGACGCGGCTGCGCAGGAAGCCAAAGAGTATACCGGGGCGGACGGACTCATACTGCTGCCCTATGACGAGGAAGTCGTTAAGGTCGCCGAGGAGGACGGGACTGTCTGGGAGATGCCGGACGGGAACGGAGTGCTCGGGGCTTTTGATGATATAATAGACAGCCTGTAAAAGGCAAAAGGACAACTTGGAAAAGCTTAGGAAAGAGAAGAGGATATGAGTGAAGAGTTTGAAGTCTACAGGAGCAAAGTCGACGACGAAGCTTCCGTAGAGCTCATGGCAAAGGCGAAGGAGGACGAAGTAACGACCGTCTTCGACCGCTATGAGACGCAGAAGAACCAGTGCAAGTTCGGCAGGGAAGGCGTTTGCTGCAAGATCTGTTATATGGGTCCGTGCCGCATAACGCCCAAATCGCCTTTCGGCATCTGCGGCGCGGATGCCGACACAATAGCCGCGCGTAATTTTCTTCGGGAAGTCACGGGCGGTACTTCCACGCATTCCGATCACGGCAGGCACGAAGCGCTGCTCTTAAAGGAGATATGCGAAGGAAAACAGACGGGATACGAGATCAAGGACAAACAGGCTGTCATGGAGACGGCGGCGCTGTACGGCGTTGAGACCGAAGGCCGCGAGTTCATGGACATAGCAAATGAGGTCGCGGATATATTCCTTCATGACTTCACGTCCCAGACAGAGCCTATAAGGACTCTCGACCTGGCACCGCAGAAGACCAGGATGATGTGGGAGAGACTGGACCTGATCCCCCTGGGCGTTGACCGCATGTGCGTTGAAGCCATGCACAGGACGCACATGGGCGTTGATCACGACTACAAGAACCTCCTGCGTCACGCGTTCAGACAGTCGATATCAAACGGCTGGGGCGGATCGAGGATCGCCACGATGGCGTCCGATATACTGTTCGGAACACCGAGAGCGCTCCGGTCCGAGGTCAACCTGGGCATACTTGAGGAAAAGAACGTCAACATCATAGTCCACGGTCACGATCCGGTGCTGTCCGATGTCATCGCGATAGCGATAAAGCAGGACGACATGATAGAGTACGCGAAAGCGGCGGGCGCCGAAGGGATAACCCTCGGCGGCATATGCTGTACGGCCAATGAGATATTAATGAGACACGGCATCCCGGTGGCCGGCAACTTCCTCCAGCAGGAGCTTGCGATAGTCACGGGCGCTGTCGAGCTGATGGTAGTGGATGTACAGTGCATAATGCCGTCGCTGCCTGTAGTCGCGGAGAGCTATCACACCAAGATAGTATCGACCCAGGAGATAGCGCAGACCATAGGCGTCGAGCCCTTCAAGTTCGATGAGGAGCACGCCATGGAGAGCGCCAAGGCTCTTATAAGAAAAGCGGTCGACAATTTCAAATACAGAGACAAAACAAAGGTAAGGATACCCAAGGACAAGCAGAGCGTGATCGCGGGATTCTCGGTCAGAGAGATCAAGTACATGCTGGGCGGTACGTTCAGGGCATCTTTCAGACCATTAAACGACGCCATAATCCAGAACAGGATAAGGGGCTGCGTCGGCATAGTCGGATGCAACAACCCCAAGTTCAAGACCGACTGGTACACAAACGAACTGGTGAAGGAGCTCGTCAAGAACAACGTTCTCGTGCTCGAGACGGGCTGCTGCGCCGTGTCATCGGGCAAGGACGGCAAGCTCACACCTGAGACGGCGCTCGAGTACGCTGGCCACGGACTTAAGGAAGTCTGCGAAGCGGTAGGTATACCGCCGGTCCTCCACATGGGTTCATGCGTGGACAACTCGAGGATACTGGAAGCCTGCACGGAGATCGTCGAGGAAGGCGGTCTCGGAGACTCGATCGGAGGCCTCCCGGCCGTCGGCGTATGTCCCGAGCTCATGAGCGAGAAGGCAGTCTCCATAAGCTGCTACTTCGTCGCTTCGGGCGTAGACGTGTTCATCGGCCATCCCTTCCACGTGACGGGTTCCGAGAACGTGTATAAGTACCTGACAGAAGACACGAAAGAGATGTTCAACGCCTCAATGCACTTCGAGGAAGACCCCTATGAAGCCGCAAAGCAGATAATAGAGGTCATAGATGCGAAGCGCGAGGCTCTCGGCATAAACAAGAAACAGGAGAGGAAACTCCTAGATCAGAAGGATAGGAGGGAGATCGATGTCTAAGCTTATTTGTTCAAGCGCGATAAACGGCGCCATCGAATGGGTAAGGCGCGCCGATGAAGCGGTAACCAAAGCTATCGCCGAAAAAGGCGAGGACTATGAAGTCGCGTTCCCTTCGACTACATATTTCCTTCCCATCATATATTCATTTACGGGAAAAGAGGTAAGGACCTTAAAAGACCTTAAGGATATCGTACAGGAAGCCATAAAGCTTCTGCCCGCGAGGGTCGACGACGAAGTATGGCTCCCGTATCTCGGCCAGACTCTGGATGCAGGCGCGGCGACGCTGTTCGCCTGCGAGGCGATAGAGGCCGTAAAGTATATCCTGGGGCCCAACCCGGTGGACGGCATCTGGCTGGGCGCCGCAAACGACATCATACTCCGTGAGCGCGGCGTCGAGTTCGTTGACGGCTCCGCTCCCGGATTCGCGGCCATAACGGGCGCCGCTCCCGACAACGCCACGGCGGTCAAGATCGCCAAGGAGCTGCAGGAGAAGAACCTGTACGTGTTCATGGCGGGTTCAACGAACGGCGTGCAGTTCGCCGACCAGCTGGCGGCTGAAGGCGTTCAGCTCGGATGGGAGACGAGACTCGTCCCGTTCGGCAAGGACGTATCAGCTCTGGTGTACGCTCTCGGATTTGCCAGCCGTGTCGCGCTTTCATTCGGCGGCGTCAAGCCCGGCGACTACAAAGCCAACCTCAAGTACAACAAGAACAGGGTGTTCGCGTTCGTTCTCGCGTTCGGCGAGGTGGACGAGGAGAAATACGCGGCTGCCGCGGGAGCGCTCAACTACGGCTTCCCGGTCATAGCCGATACGGACATACCGCAGATACTGCCCACGGGCGTATGTACCTACGAGCATGTCGTGTCCAGCGTACCCTACGACCAGATGGTCGAAAAAGCGCTTGAGGTCAGAGGCTGCAAGATCAAGATAACGAAGGTCCCGATCCCGGTGCCGTACGGCGCCGCGTTCGAGGGCGAGCGTATAAGGAAAGAGAACACGAGGATCGAGTTCGGCGGAAACAAGTCCATAGCATTCGAGTTTGTGACGAGCGTTGATTTCGATTCGATAAACGACGGCGAGGTCGAGGTTCTGGGACCCGACGTGGACGATGTGCCTGAAGGCGGAGTCCTCCCGCTCGGCATATGGGTCGAGGTCGCGGGTCGTAAGATGCAGTCCGACTTCGAACCGATCCTGGAGCGTCAGATCCATCATCTGGTCAACGGCGCCGAAGGAATATGGCACATGGGCCAGAGGGATATAGTGTGGACGCGTATATCCAAGGACGGTTACAAGAAGGGTCTGAGAGTCAAGGACTACGGCGAGATACTGCATGCCAAGTTCCTGTCCGATTTCCCGGCTATAGTCGACAAGGTCAAGGTCACGCTCATAACCGATGAGGAAGAGGCGGCCAAGAGACTCAAGATCGCAAGGGAGACCTACGACCAGAGGAACAGAAGACTCGAGTCCATGACGGACGAATCGGTCGACACGTTCTACTCATGTCTGCTCTGTCAGGCGTTCGCGCCCGACCATGTCTGCGTCATCACGCCCGAAAGACTCGGCCTGTGCGGCGCGTACAACTGGCTGGACGGCAAGGCCGCTTACGAGATAGACGAGACCGGCGCGAACCAGCCCATAGAAAAGGGCGAGTGCCTGGATCCCGTAAAGGGCGTATGGGCAGGCGTCAATGAGTTCGTCTACGCGAACAGCCACAAGACACTCAAATCGTTCTGCGCTTACTCCATAATGGACAAGCCCATGACGAGCTGCGGATGCTTTGAGGCCATAGTCGCGTACGTTCCCGAGTGCAACGGCGTCATGATAGTCAACCGTGAGCATATGGGAGACACGCCTATAGGCATGACGTTCTCGGCTCTGGCCGGCAACGTCGGCGGCGGCGTGCAGACGCCCGGATTTATAGGCGTCGGCAAGGTGTTCCTGACATCCAGGAAGTTCCTGTCCGCTGAAGGCGGATTCGCAAGGATAGTGTGGATGCCCAAGGACCTGAAAGAATCACTGAAGGCCGATCTCGAAGCGAGGTTCAAGGAGCAGGAGCTGCCTGAGAACTTCTATGATATGATCGCCGATGAGACCATAGCTACGAGCGCCGAAGACGTGCGCACGTACATGGAAAAGATGAGTCATCCTGCCCTTACAATGAAGGACATGACTGAATACGCCGAGGGCGCGGAAGAAGCCCCGGCAGAAGAGAATGAAGAGGATTATACCGAAGCGGATGCGGCTGAAGAGAGAGCCGAGGAGACTTCCGCTGCGGCGAACGGAGAGTTAGAAGAAGTGAATGTAGAGGAGCTTAAGAAACAGATAGTATCCGAGCTCAAGGACGAGATAACGAAGGACGTCGTAAACAGCATCATAGCGACGCTGTCCGGCGCTTTCCTCGGAGGAGCTCCGGTGCAGATCCCGCAGGCGGCAGCGCCCGCAGCGGCTGCAGCACCGGCAGAACCGGCCGCTCCCAAGGCTGAGCCGGCGGTATCTATCATAAAGAACATCAAGTCCGCGAAAGTGAGACATGACAAGGCCGACTGCACCATATGGGAAGTCAAGCTCGGCGCGACCAGGGAAGAAGGCGGTACAAGAGGAAAGACTCTGACCGTCGGCGGAGAGACGTGCATGCCCTTCCATCTGTGGGAAGGCGAAATGCCCAACAGACCCCTTGTCGCTCTGGAAGTCCTAGATACCATTACCGAAAAGTACCCGGAAGTCTTAAGGAAGAAGTACGGCGACGACCTGCTGCATGATCCGGCCGCGATGGCTAAGGAGTGCGTTGAAAAGTACGGAGCCGATCTTATAAGCGTAAGGCTTGAGGGAACGCATCCCGAAAAGGGCGACAAGAGCGCTGATGAGGCGGTCAAACTCGTCAAGAGCGTGCTTGAGGCGGTGGACGTTCCGCTGATCATCACAGGGCACTCGCACTTCGACAAGAACAACGAAGTGTTCAAGGCAGTGGCGCAGGCATGCGAGGGCGAGAACCTTCTGTTCAACTGGGTCGAGCAGGACAACTACAAGGTGATAGCGGGCGCGGCCATGGCTTACGGCCATTCGCTGGTAGCCCAGTCGCCTATCGACGTCAATATAGCAAAGCAGCTGGTGATACTCCTTAATAACATGGGATTCAACAAGGAGAAGATCCTTATCGATCCCACGACCAGCGCCATCGGATACGGCGTGGAATACACTTACTCGGTCATGGAGCGTATAAGGCTCTCAGCCTTTACGGGCGATGGCATGCTGTGCGCGCCTATGATCGTATCTCCCGGCGCGGAGATCGCGAAGATCAAGGAAGCCAAAGCCGAAGAGAAGGACTTCCCGGCATGGGGAGATCTCGAAACGAGAGCGGCTTCGCTCGAGTTCGCGTCGGCGCAGTCGTACCTGTATTCAGGTGCTGATATCATAACTATGTACAACCCGGATGCCGCGGTGGCTCTCAGGAAATACATAACGGATATGATGGACGGAAAAGGAGGTGAGCAGTAATGGCAATGACAGGTCTGCAGATACAGAAACTGTTACCCAAGACGAACTGCAAGGAATGCGGTTCCAACACATGCCTGGCTTTCGCCATGAAGCTCGCGGCCAAGAAGGCCGAGCTGTCCGAGTGCCCGTATGCTTCGGATGAGGCGAAAAAGATACTGGGTGCGGCTAGTGAGCCTCCGGTAAAGGTCGTCCAGATAGGTGACGCGAAGATAGGCGGCGAAACGTGCCTGTACCGTCATGAGAAGACTTTCGTCAACCAGCCTATCCTTGCCGTCAATGTGAACGACACGGACGCTGACGCTGAGGAAGTCATAGGAAAATCCTGCGATTACCTGCTTGAGAGAGTGGGCGAGCAGCTGACGATCGGCGCCGTCGCGGTGACGCAGACGGAAGACGATCCCGCGAAGGCTGCTGCTCTCGTAAAGGCCCTTTCCGGAAAGAAAATGCCCTGCGTTATAAGAGCTAAGGATGCTGACGGCTCGAAGGCCATGGCGGCTGAAGCCAAGTGCGGAGGCGTTCTTTACGGGGGAAACAAGGACAACGCGGAAGAGTATTCCAAGATAGCTGCCGACGCGGGTCTGGTGCTCGCGGTCAAGGGAGCAACGCTTGACGAAACCGGCGAGATCACGGCGAAGATAAAGGAGACGGGCTTCAACAACCTGCTCATAGATACCGGTGCCGTTTCTCCCGCGCAGGAGTTCCAGATCAATACGGTCCTCCGGCGTGCGGCGTTCGGAGACTTCAAACCCTTCGGATACTCGTTCATTAAGTTCGTCGACGACGGTGACGTGTTCACGGTGACGCAGCAGGCGACGGCCGAGATATGCAAGTACGGCGGTGTGATCGTGCTGCCGAAGTTCGACGCGGCGATCATTTCGTCCATGATGACCTTAAGACAGAATATCTACACAGACCCGCAGAAGCCCATACAGGTCGAGCCGGGCGTATACAAGATAGGCGAGCCGGACGAGAACTCGTACGTATTCTGCACGACGAACTTCTCGCTCACGTACTTCCTGGTATCCGGCGAGATAGAGAACAGCGGCATATCGGCATGGCTGCTCATTCCCGAATGCGAGGGTCTGAGCGTTCTGACCGCGTGGGCCGCGGGCAAGTTCTCCGGCGACAAGATCGCTTCCTTCTTCAAGGAGCAGGAACTCTATACGACGAACAAAAACAAGACTATAATAATACCCGGCTATGTAGCCCAGATAAGCGGCGAACTCCAGGAGGGCATACCCGAATGGAAGGTCATGGTCGGAACGCAGGAGGCGGGCGATATAGAGGCGTTCGTAAAGGCGAACCTCAAATAGCCGCCTAAAGGAGTAAAAATGCCGAAAGTCACATTTCTTCCGGAACAGAGGACAGTAGATGCATTGGAGGGCATGTCCCTCTCAGATGCCGCGCGCAAGGCCGGCATCGATATCACGCTGCCCTGCGCCGGAAGAGGAATGTGCGGCAAGTGCATAGTCAGGATCGAGGACGGCTACGTTCATTTCGAGAACAACGGCAAGCTCTCAAAGAGCGCCGTGGAGGAAGGTTTCGTCCTCGCCTGCAGATCGACTGTTCAGTCTACTGACGTTACCGTACGTATCGTGGACAGGCTGTCCGAGGAAAAGGGCGTATTCGCGGACGCGATGAGCCATATAGGGATAGACGATTCCCTGTTCCCGGATGAGAGTAATATAAAGCCGCCGTATGAGTGGCTCAGTCTCGAAGTCCCTGAGGCTGCGTATCTGGACGGTCTCGGGGATCTCGACAGGTTCGAAAGCGCGCTTAAGGAAGCTCTTTCCGGAAAGCCGTATGACATACCCTTAAGCGTTATAAAGGTCCTTCCGGATGAAATAAGACAAAACGGCGGAAAGGTATCTGTCTGCGGATCTGACAGAAACGGGACATTCTCCGTTATCGATGTGAGAGCGGATAAGCCCGAAAAGGAATACGGGCTCTCGATCGATATAGGAACGACCACCGTGGCGGCCCAGCTGGTCTCTATGAAGAGCGGCAGGGTGGCCGCAGCGTCGACCGACTACAACGAGCAGATAGAACGCGGCCTGGATGTTATATCGAGGATAAGCTATGCCAAGAACAGAGAGCGCATCGATGAGATGCAGAGCCTGGTCCTGGGAACGGTCAACGGTCTCATAGAAAGGCTTCTTTCAGATGTCAACGCTGATAAACGGGATGTGTTTTCCGTTGCAGTGGCGGGCAACACTACGATGACAGAGCTCGCGCTCGGCATAGTACCCGAGTATATAAGGCTTGAACCGTACACTCCGGCTGTTATGGAGACCCCGGTATTAAAGGCGTCGGATCTGGGACTTGATATCAATCCTGCTGCCGAAGTCAGATTCGCTCCCAACGTCGGGAGCTACGTCGGCGGCGACATAACGGCAGGACTGCTGTGCACGGATTTCGCGAAGGACTCTGAGGATACTGATCTTTTCATAGACATAGGCACCAACGGCGAGATAGTGTTCGGCAACGCCGATTTCCTTCTGTCCTGCGCATGTTCCGCGGGCCCCGCGTTCGAGGGCGGCGGGATCGAATACGGCATGAGAGCGTCCCAGGGCGCTATCGAGACAGTCAGCGTCGCGGATGACGGAACGGCAGAGTTCAGCGTCATTGGCGGCGGAGAGGAAAAGGGCATATGCGGCTCGGGTCTCATATCCCTTATAGCCCAGCTCTTCGAAAAGGGGATAATAGATTCGAGAGGCAAGTTCGATACGTCCGGCAGGTTCGCGTCTGTCACGGACAGGGACGGAAAACCGGTGTACGAAATAGGCAGGATATGCATAACCGAAGCGGATATAGATAATCTGATCCGTGCCAAAGCCGCGATATTCTCCGCGTGCAGGACTCTCTTAAAGAGCGTTGAAATGGACTTTGACTGCATAAACAACTTCTATATAGCCGGCGGATTCGGACGGTATATAGATATTGAAAAGGCTCAGGCGATAGGTCTTCTGCCGAAGATAGACAGAGAGAAGTTTAAGTTCATAGGCAACTCATCCCTGGCTGGTTCCTACATGTCGCTCATATCGCCCTCTCACAGGGAGAAGATAAGCGAGATGGCCGGAAGGATAACGTATATAGATCTTTCGACTGAAGCCGGGTATATGGACGAATACATATCGGCCATGTTCATCCCTCACACGGATGAGAGCCTGTTTAGGTAAGGAGGGCGCTTGAATGTTCGTAGGAATAAAGATGCCCAAGCTGTCCGAGACGGTTGACGAATACAGGATAACGAAGCTGTTCGCAAAGGTCGGGGACACGGCCGTCAAGGGCGAGCCCATGATGGACGTCGAGTCTGATAAGGGATCCATGACAGTGTGTTTCTACAATACGGGAAAGATAACCGAACTCACTGTCAGGGAAGGCGATACCGTAAAGTACAATTCCCTTATAGGTGTTATAGACGAATAAGTATGTACGGGAGTTATCTCCCTTATATAAAAGGATTAATAATCAGTTTTATAAGCTAAGGAGGACAATAAATAATGGCATGTTTTCTGGTACCTGTAGCTGAAGCTATAGTAGTCTCTGTCGTAAACAAGAGACTGGAGAAAAAAGAAAAGGATCTTATGGAGCACGGCGAAGTAAAGGGTCTTAAGGACGGCGTCAGGGAAGTCGCTGCGGCAAAGCCCTTTTCAAGAAAATTAAGATGGCTCTCCAATATGCTCTGGGGCGGAAGTCTGCTCCTTTTGGTCGAGCATATCTGGCACGGGGAGATCGTTCCGTGGCCCCCGTTCCTGACGGCTATGGAGTCGCCGGCTGAGACGAGCGCCATGCTGGGAGAGATCGCGACCGTGGGCGTTGCAATGGCTGCGCTCATCACTGCCGTATGGGGCATAGCAGTTGCTATATCCAACTATAAGGAAAAGAAAGCCGAAGAGACCGAGAACGCTTAAATAAGGAGAGTTTGTCATGTGTCTTATAATTTCCGCTATCGCTGCCGAAGTGAGCACTACGCTGTATCTGTTAAGCAGCAGGAGAAAAGAACTTAAGCTCAATATGCTCATGTATATGTTCATAGGGTCAACGCTCATGTGGCTGGTGGACGGCTTCTTCTGCCTTTCTGAAGGGGAGCCCTTCCTCGATGTGAGCGCCGATGACGCCCTTCTGGGTCTGGTCATAGTCGTATGCGCCGTAGCCGTATGGCTGGCAGCGCTTGCTATAGGCCGCGTTAAGGCCGTAAAGCAGGGCTGATACATACAGGTTTTTTTGGCCGCAGCCATATCAATGGCTGCGGTCTTTTTTTTACGCTTTTTTTGGACGAAAAACGGGGCAGGATTCATTTTAATATCAAATAATATGTTAATAATACGTGAATAACTATCAAAATAATATGAAAATAATATATAAATAATATCAAAAAATATGTAAAATCCGTTGACGGAGGCAAAAATCATATCGTATAATATTCACATATCCGGGTATAAAAAATGCTTAAACGAAAGATATACGGTCGGCTCAGGGACTGGAAGGCCGCCAGGGACAGGGACTGCCTTGTCCTTAAAGGCGCCAGACAGGTGGGCAAGACTTTTATAGTCGACCGCTTCGGGCGGGAAAACTATAAGAGTTTTATTCACATCGATTTTGTAAAGCATCCTGAGCACAAGTTAATATTCGACGGATCTCTTGAAGCATCTGACATTATGAAGAAGCTCACTCTGTATGTCAGCGATGTTTGTTTTGCCGAGGGGGATACCCTCATATTCCTGGACGGCATACACGAGTGTCCCAATTCCAGGACTGCCCTTAAGTATCTTGGCGAAGACGGCAGATTTGATGTCATAGCCTCATCGGACAGATCGGCTGAGGAATCAGCTGCCTCTGTTCCTGTAGGATCCGAGACTGTCCTTTCAGTGGATTCGCTCGACTTCGAGGAATTCATGTGGGCCTGCGGCGTCAGTGCAGACGCCGTTGATATCCTCAGGGGATACTACGAGGAGGGTCAGCCCGTCGATCCCGGCGTGCATGAGAGGTTCATGGGGCTGCTGCGCGACTACCTGGTCGTGGGAGGCATGCCCGGTGTCGTCGCCGAATTCATAAAGACCGATTCATACGGGAGCGCTTTTGCTGCCCAGAAACGCATACTCGAAGGGCTGGAGGACGATATCAGACGGTGCTCGTCCCCGGTAAACGCCCAGAAGATAATAGACTGCTACAGATCTCTCCCGAGACAGCTCTCGAGAGTGCATACGAAATTCCAGTACACGAACGTGACGAGGGACGGCAATGCGAGAAAGTACGAGGAGAGTCTAAAGTGGCTCAGCGGTTCCGGACTCATAAAGAAGTGCGTGAACGTCGGCGAGCCGGTATTTCCCTCCGCGGCGTACGAAAAGACGGAGCAGTTCAAGGTGTATTCGTCGGATACGGGCCTTCTCACATCCATGTACGGGCCCGAGACGCAGTCCGCACTCGTAAGGGACACTCTTGAAGGTCCCGCGAGGAACGGCATCTATGAGAACCTAGCGTTCGACATGCTGAGTAAGGCAGGGATCAAGCTCAACTATTTCAAGAGCGAAACATCCACTCAGGAGATCGAGTTCCTGTTCGAGCGTGACGGGAGCATGATACCCGTTGAAATGAAGCCCAGAAAGGGCTCATCGGTCTCGCTCGGAAACTATATATCCGCGTACGGGCCGCCGTCGGCGTACAAACTCGTCACGGGAAATCTGGAAAAAAAGAAAGACAGCACGGCTCTGCCCCTGTATATGGCGATGTTCCTGGGGCAGGAAAAGACAAACTGAGGAGAAGGAAATGGCATCTGAGTATTCATACATACCTCTGGTAACGGTAAGCGAAGCCAAAAAAAGGCTCGCTGTCAGGGAAAGGACCTCGGTCAACTGCAGACCCGGCCCTCTCTTTGAGATCCGCAGATATGAGGAGATGGAAGAAAGACATATGCATGAATACATGCCCCCTGTATCAAGGTGGGCCTATTCGATGTCCATTCCGTATGAAGAAGTACCGAAGGTCGCTCCCCGTATAGGGGAGAACAGGATATATGAATACGTGACCGGCATACATGTGAGAAAGTTCAGGCGCGTAAGGAAGTCCGTTACCCACAACAAGTACGAGGTAAAGGAGAGGCTTTCCGACGATACCGCGAGACTTGACGGTCTCATTATGGACGGAGGCGCCGCGGCGATACCCATGTACCCGACGAACCCGGTCCTGAGCGAAGACGTCCTCCGTATGAGGAATTCCGCAGTCCGTGTGATGCGCGCCATGCGCATAAAGAGGCAGCATGTATTCAGTTTCATTGTCCTGGGGATAGCGGCCATGATGCTCATATCCGTTCTGTCCGTCAAAGCCGAGACCGCAAGGCTCAACTTCGACAACAACCGGATAATGGAGGAGATGGAAGAGCTTAGAGAAGAAATAGATGAAGCAAAGCTCGGCATTTCCTTCGCCGGAAACATACAGCACATCCAGGAAAGGGCGGCCGAACTCGGCATGACCGATTCCCTGGACACCCAGATAGTGGATATCGAATAAAGGAGAAACAAAATGGCAAAGAAACTCGAAGAGATGACGGAGCAGGAACTGCTCGTTAAGATCGTTAAGACCGAAAGACACACGAGGACGTATGAACTCATAGCCGCGGTGGCGCAGCTCATAATAGTCATTGCCCTGATAGCGATCTGCGTTATATTCATTCCGAAGGTCACAGGGATGGTGGAGACCACGGAAAAGACCATGGAGGATCTTTCCACGATGTCAACGAGCGTCACGAGATCCTTCGATGAGATAGACGCGTCCATTGATTTCGACAAGCTCAACCAGTCCATAGACGATCTAGCCAAGGTAGTCGGACCTCTCGCGAACGCGATGAGTATATTCAACTGATCCAAGACAAAACGTATCATCTTCATATTATTTACGGAAAAGACTCTGCTTATTTGCAGAGTTTTTTCTTTTTTTTCGTAAAAAAGCGTAACAACCCCTTACTTTTTTCGCATATATAGTGAAAAACGGTAAAGGAGGAAAGACATATGAAGAAGAGACCTGCCGCGGATATGTATGAAAGGTGCCCATTAATGCCTTTTGCCTGTCCCATGTGCGATGCCTGCGGCATGTTCAGCGGCGGCGGTTTTAAAGAGTCGCTCTTAAAAAACGCGGACGCGGATGATGAGGGTGAAAGAGGTGACGCCGTATGAGCGGCCGGGACCTTACGCGGATCATGGATATGCTTAAAACGGGTGTTGACAGGGTCGCAGGCGAAAAGGAGATGAAGGATTATCTCAATGCCGTATCGAGATTTCCCGACTATAGTCCCGCGAACTGTCTTCTCATATCCATGCAGATGCCGGATGCATCTCTCGTGGCCGGATACTCAACGTGGAAAAAGGATTTCGGCCGTTCGGTCAGGCGCGGTGAAAGAGGCATAAGGATCGTGGCTCCGAGCATGCACAGCAGGGAAGTCTATGACGACAGCGAAGGAATGTACAGGACGGTGAAGGTCCCGGCTTTCAGGTCTGTCACTGTGTTCGACGTTTCCCAGACAGAGGGAAGGGAACTCCCGGAGCTCAGGCTCGATCTCTTAAAAGGCAGCCTTAAGGATTTCGATTCCGTAATGGAGGTCATAGCGGAAGTATCGCCCGTTCCCATTTACATAGAGGACATAAAAGGCGGACGGAACGGCTACTACGACCACAGGAAAAAGAGGATAGGCATAAGTGCTTCGATGAGCGAAGCCCAGATGATAAAGACGGCCGTGCACGAACTGGCTCACGTGTACCTCCGGGAGATGACCTCAGGGAAAAGAGAGGACAGGAGCGCTTCCGAGGCTCAGGCGGAGAGCATAGCCTACTGCGTTTGCCGGCATTTCGGCCTGGATACGTCGGACTATTCATTTAAGTACATCGCCGCCTGGAAGAGCATGATAAAGGAAAACGGGATGGATATCTTAAGATCCGTCCGTGACGTGAGCGGGAAGCTCATAGAATCCATAGGCGAAAAGGTGCTTCAGAAGGATATCTGCCTTGCCGAAGAACAGTTCATGAGCCTTGAGAAAACAGGAAGGGAAGGTGACGGGCATGTTCGATAGGGATGAAAGGGAGATAATCGGAATGCTCCGCGAAGAGGGCGGGGCCGACGCCGTCATGGGGCTGATAGAAGAGGCTCTTAAATACGGAGAGCCGGACTCGTATACCGAATCGGTTTTGAGCGACATATATTCGAAACTTAAAAAGATAAAGGAGGAAAGTTAGATGGAAGATAAGGAAGGCAGGGTGTTTCTGCATTTTCTGAACAGTCAGATAGTGAGAAAGGTAGAAGACGGTAAGTACGGACCGTTCTCGGTCATAGCACTGCCCAAGAGTTCAAAGTACGCGGACTATACGTTCATAGTGGATTCTAACAGGATCCACGCCGATAAGTTCAGCGGCAAAAAGTCTTTTACGGTTATGGGCGCGGACAGGGATATAAGGCTCACGAAGTCCTTTCCCGACGGAACGGATGAAAGCGGCAGGACGGTTTACAGGGACGAGAGCATCACGGTAAAACCCGCTGAGCTCCAGTCCGAGCTCGACGCATGGAAGGTCCACAGCTCTCTTGAGAGGAAGGAGTCCCTTCAGGAGAGGTTTGAGGAAAAGGCGGAGGAGGATATGTTCTTAGACAGCCTCTCCGAAGACGGCGATATGCCGATCGAACTGTAAGGGGGTGAAAAGATGGAAGATGCCGCTCTTAAGATGATGGTGGAAGGCGGGGAAATGGCGATAAGGACCGCCGGAAAGAGCTCAAGGGCCGTATCGCTCATGAAGTCGCTCGTCAAAAACGCCTGGTCCGCTCACAGACTCAGGGCTTCGGAATTCAGCACCATGTACAGGACGAGCGTTGTGAACGTCGATATGGAGCACGCCGCCATGTTCATGGAAAAGGCTTCCGAGGCAGGGCTCCCGCACGCAGCGCTCAGAAGCACCGGACGGGACAGGGCCGAACTTTACTTCAGAAAAGAGGATACCGAAAAGGCGATGGAGATACTCGGCGATATAGGGATAAGGTCACCGGAGATAAAGGGCAAGTACGCCAAAAAGGATCAGGCCGATATAGGGCTGCACCCGGCGGATATATCGGGTGAGAGGATCGAGGCCTTCTTCATACCGGAGGACAGGTGGGAAGGATTCGTTTCATCGGCCGCACGTGAGGGACTGGTCTTCTCCAGCGAAAAGAGAAGGGGAGGACACAGCGTCTGCACCTTCGTAAAGCAGGACAGGACTCTGATAAGAGTGCTAAGACAGGCGTCCATAGCGCCTCTTTCGGTAGTGCGCGCCGTGATAGGCGAAACGGGCAGGTATAAGGAAACGGTGGAATCACGCTTGGGCCGGATAACCGCCGTGGAAGAGAAAAAAAAGTCCGCGCATGTGCTGGTAAGAGACGCGGTCCCCGAAAAGTGAGGGAGAACATCATATGAAAAGCAACGCACTCAGTGCGCTCTCAGTATTCTCCATATGCCTGCTTCTTCAGTCATGCGCGGTATCGGGGCATATTGATACTGACTATCTTCCTGCCGCGGTTATCTTAACCGCCTCTGTCGCCGCTCTGGTGCTGCTCTCGAAAAAGCTGGACAGATCCGGCAGATGGAGGCACGGCAGCGAGCACGGCTCGGCTGCCTGGGGAGACGTAAAGGAACTTGATTCAAGACTGTGTGTCCAGGGGCTCGCAAACGGCATAATATCGAAGAACTTAAGGTACTGTCTGGAGGACGGAAAGAAGGGCTCACACGGCAGGAACGCAAACGCGGTGATAATCGGAGGATCGGGCGCCGGCAAATCGAGATACTGGGCCATACCCAACATAATGCTCGCCAACGCCAACTACGTTGTGACGGATCCGTCCGGTGAGCTATACGACGCATGCGCTGAGCACCTTAAGAGGCATGGCTACAGGGTCATGAGATTCGATCTCGAGGATATATCCCGGTCGGATAAGTACAATCCCTTTAAGTACATACGCGACGACAATGATGTCATAGCCCTTATAGAGACGCTCGTTAAATCAACGACGCCCAAGGATGCGAGAACGGGCGACGTGTTCTGGACCAAGGCCGAGAGCGCTCTTCTGCAGGCGCTCATGTTCTTTCTTTATCACGAAGCGCCCGGGTGCGATCAGAACTTCGGGACCGTGCTCAAGGTCTTAAGATACAACGAAGTCAGGGAGAACAGCGACAGATTTAAAAGCCGGATGGACAAAATGTTCGATGAGCTTACAGCGGCGGACCCCGACAGCATCGCGGGCAAGCAGTACGCCATTTACAAGAGCAGCGCGGGTTAGATAGCATATAGAGGACAAAGTATAATTTTACTGAATATAGGTATAAATATGAATCAAGCTGCTAAATTTACACTTTTATATGAGAGATTATCCCGTGATGATGAGATGCAGGGTGAGTCCAATAGCATATTAAACCAAAAGAAACTGCTGGAGGACTATGCCAATAAACACGGTTATACCAATATCATCCATTTTACGGATGACGGTGTGTCCGGACTCAGATTTGACAGGCCGGGTTTTCTGGGCATGAACGAGGTAATAAAGGAGAAGAAGGCCGCTGTATTGCTTGTCAAGGATATGAGCCGTATCGGCAGGGATTATCTTAAAGTCGGTCAGTATATGGAGATGCTGAGGCAGAATGGAGTCAGGCTGATCGCTATTAATGATAATGTCGATACTGTCAAAGAAGATGATGACTTCACTCCCTTCAGAAATATAATGAATGAATGGTATGCAAGAGATATCTCAAAAAAGCTCAGGTCTTCTTTTCGGACAAAGGGTATGTCAGGAAAGCATTTGTCAAGCGTTGTTCCTTACGGTTATCTTAAGTCTTCAGAAGACAGGAATAAGTGGGTTGTTGATGAGGAAGCAGCAGAAGTAGTCAGAAGAATCTTTAAGATGACTACTGAAGGAATGGGGCCGTATCAGATTGCCTGTATATTAGAGCAAGATAAAGTAGAGATACCCGCAGTGCATCTAGCCAAACATAAAGAGGGATTATGGAAAACTAGGAGCGTTAAGAATCCGTATCACTGGCAGCCTTCAACCATCGTGCGAATTCTTGAAAGGGAAGATTATCTCGGGCGCACAGTTAATTTCAAAACCACAAAGCACTTTAAGGATCGCAAAAGCAAGTATCAGCCCAAAGAAAACTGGGTTGTGTTTGAGAATACCCAGGAGAGTATTATCGATGAGGAAACATTTGAGCTCGTCCGAAAAGTGAGGAACGGAACCCGGAAGTGCCCGGATGGATGGGGTGAGCCTCACATTTTAACAGGACTTATGTATTGTGCCGATTGCGGAAGCAAGATGTATGTACATAGAACATGTAACGGAAAACGCATAGCAGCATATGTTTGTGGCGGTTATACATCGCGTTATAGAGGTTCTATATGGGGCAAGGATACTCAAAAGTGTGATAGCGGACACAGGATTCAGGAAGAAACAGTATTTGAGATACTGAAAAAGACCCTTAGGAAAATAGCCCAAATGAATAAGGAAGATGAGACAGCCTTTTATAAAACTATATGCTGTGCAGCAAACGAAAACAGTATTGCTGAGAATAAACATAATAAACAGAAAATCGAAAAGAACAACCAGAGAATCACGCAAATTGATTCTTTACTATGCAAGGCATATGAAGATAAGGTCTTTGGCAAGATGGACGATTCTGTTTACATCTCCCTGGAAGCAAAATATGTTGCAGAGCGAAACAGTCTGGTTTCAGAGAATAAAATACTGGAAGATAGAGTCAAAAAATATGAAAAGGGGCAGATATCTCCTAAAAGATTCTTAAAGCTCATCAAGAAATATGAATCCTTTGATGAATTGACTCCGGTTATGATCAATGAACTAATAGACAGAATAGTAGTTCATAAGAAAATTGTAGATTTTGATCAGCCTTATGATACGCAAGAGATAGAGATTTATTTTAATTTCATCGGTAAGGTTGATGTTAATATCGATTATAATGATTCAACTGAAGAGGATGAGGAAGCCTTAAAACTTAGAGCTAAGCGAAGAAGAAGGGCGCACGAAAGGTACTTAAAATATAAAGATAGGCGCAAATCATACGGTGCAAGAAAAAAGGCAAAATGATAACCTTAAAAAAATAATTTGTTTAAAAACCGTAACACCCCCCTGATTTTTTCGCATATATAGTGTGAAATCGTTTTTACGAATATATTCGAGAAAGGAGAGTGTTTTTTGTTATGGGCGAAAAGGACAATATAGTACACCTGTTCGGTGAAGATAAGAAGCCATCGCTGGAGTATATGACCCTGTATGATATGGTCAGTGAGATACTAAAGCGAGTAGTATTAATAGAACAGTCTGTGAGAAAAACTATCTGTATAGGCAGACACAGTAAAGAAAGGGAAAGCTAGCAGAAGAGAGTGTGTTCAAAAGAGTAAAAGCCTCAGTGAGCGCCAGGGACATTGCTCTTAAGTATGGATTAAAGCAAGGTAAGAACGGATTGTTTCTGTGCCCGTTCCACCCGGATAAGAACCCCAGCTTGAAAGCGGATAAGAACTTCTACTGTTTTGGCTGCGGTGAGAAAGGCGATAGCATAAGATTGGTTGAGAAGATCCTGGGTATACATGCTCCTGAAGCGGCATACAAGATAGCAGACGAGTACGGCATAGATGTATCAGACTGCATATCTGAAAAGCAAAAGGTAAAGAGCCTTAAGAGGAATACCCAAACAGAGGCCAACAGAGCAGACGAGCAATTGAGGGAGAGATACATGGATGATCTGGTAAGGTATCTGTTGATCCTGTATGAGTGGCAGGACCGATACTCTCCCTCAATAAGCGAAGTCGATGACCCTGACAGCAGATACTTGGAAG
>CAYRWM010000009.1:0-14486 GCA_964428055.1 uncultured Christensenellaceae bacterium
TCTCAGGTCTGAACTCATCAGCACGTTCCATCGCCGCAATCCCCAGTTTTTCACGCAGTTCCGGATCATCACTTAAAAGACTCATGCCCGATGCAAGAGCTTCCTCATCCCCGACTGGAACAATGAGTCCGTTCACTCCATTATCAACCAGATCGCCGGCACCAGTACAGTCTGTAGTAATGCAGGCAATTCCCATCATCATCGCTTCCATAAGAGCGTTTGAGAGCCCTTCATAATCGGAGGACAGAACAAACATCTCGGCATCGCTTATCTCTTCACATATTCTTTCACAAAAACCTTCAAAATGCACATATTCCGATATGTCAAGTTTATTTGACAGCTCAAGAAGCTGATCCCTTAGCTCTCCGTCACCATATATATATAAATGGTGTTGTTGATGATCTTTGTGAAATTGTGAAAATGCCCGTATCAGCAAACAATGATTCTTCTGCTCTACCATACGCCCCACAGTGACTATTTTTTTTCTCTTTTCAGGTACAGAATAGCAGCTTACTGTTACGGGATTCGGTATGATGTAACTCTTTCTTTGTATTGTCTCTGAAAACTGTTTTTGAACTCGTTCAGTCTGAAACACTATGTGATCAGCCCTTTTATACGCAAATCGTGCTCTCTTACGGTATCTCTTTCCTTTTCGTGAAGGATCATTTCGTTCGGAAAGTATCTTTTTCCCCTTTCCTCCGGAAAGTGCATTGTAAAAATTGGGACCATTAAGCAGACTTACAGTAACATCTATGTCATTGCTTTTTTTATAGCTTGTTATTAATCTCACTCTGTTTTTTATAAATCTGACAGCTTCAACATATCGGAGTAAGCGATCGTCCCTGTCCCTGGCTTTAATTTGAGAGCTGTCCACCAGACTGACTTCTTTGCTTACTTCGAACGTTTTTTCCTTTTTATTAAAGTACATCAGGCTAACTTTGTTCCTTTTGCATAAAGCAGAAGCAAGTTTGCAGGCAACACGCTCCGCGCCACCACCGCCCAGAGATGCTATCAGCATAAGGATATTCTTTTTGGCTGCATTGTTTTTGACCCAATCCATGCTTTGCTTTAACGCCTCATCAGAATGTATTATCCTGTCGTGCGATAGGCCTTCACAGATCCAATCTCCTTTAGCGGGAACAAAACGGAAATCATCATCTCCGTTATTGCCGTTATCATATGAATAACAGTAATGCATCCTGCATAAAGTGTTTCTGTTCGTGGAAAAACCAGCTCTTTTATTATCGAATGCGACGCTGTGCCATATGTCGTGGGCAACGGGTATATTCTCTCCGCCAAGCTTAAAGCCTGTGCCTTCCCTATTAATTACATCTTTTCCGCTTCTGTCTATTATATGCCCGTTTCCGTAGGCAATACAGCGATCGATATCAACAGGTTCTATCTTACCGAAAAGGGTCTTGGTATAAAGATCAAACCCGTCGTCTATATTATTATATGCAATACATCTGTAAAAAGAATTCCCGCTGCCTATCCTGAGTTTTGCGCCAAAACCATCAGCATTGTTGCAGACCTTGTCGCAGTTATCATGACTTATGCAGTCCATTACCCGATTATTAACAGGCCAGTCCCTTTTCCCGGCACCCGGCACGGATACAATCAGTATACCGGTGTCACCGTTTTCATACGCTTCACAGCCGGATACCACGTTGCAGTTACCGCAAATAACAAGACCGCTTGCGGGGCTTTCCCAAAAAACAATTGAATCCAGCGTCCAGCTGCTTGCGAGCAGAACGAACAGCGGCAATTCACAGCCCATCCTTGCACCGCTAATCACAGCCTTTCCTGCATGTTCAGCTCTAAGGTGTACCCTTGCATTTGGTTTGCCGCTATTCTTTTTATAAACAATTAACGTGCTGTCAGGATAATAAACACCGTCCATCAGGACTATACTTGTATCTTCCCCTGCGTTGTTAATCGCCTTTTGCATAGTCAAAGGATCTTCTTTGGTTCCGGCACCGGTATCGGATCCGGCCGGGGAAACAAAGACCTCTCTGCCGGCAAAAAGATTGCTTAGCTCAAATTCCTTTTCTTCTGCAAGTTCTCTCGGAAAAGGATAATCCGGGATATTGTTTTTAATAGCGCCCTCCGGAGTATAGCTTATTCTCCCGGGCACAATATTAAACCTTATATTGGTTATTTTCACACCAATCTTTCGGGCAACCGCAAAACCAACGAATAACCTGCCTTTTTCCTGATTCATAAGAAAGCTGCAGCCGGGAAAGGATATTTCCTCCCCGTTTACCGAAGCAGTGAATCCCGTATCGTCTTTTTTCAAAGAGAAACTGAATCTGGAACCGTCTTCGATGCTTCGATTCGATATTTCTTTGCTGAATGCTCTGCTACAGTCAAGAATGCGATGTCCGTCTGACTCTTTTGCCTCAAGATCTGTATAGCCGGCGGTGATTCTCACACCCATCTCGTGATCTCTGCCGTAGCTGCCGACAAAAAGCATATTTCTGTGCCGGCACTGAATCGTTGAAGAGGCATCCGTATCCAATACAGCCAGGCCATATGCTGTCTGATAGTCAGGAACTTCATCTCCCACCATGACTCTCATATCAGCACTTAAAGAAAAGTTTTCCGTTTCCGGATTGACCGCACAGTAATAGTATATGAAACTGTCTTCGGAATCACCGAGCTTGCCCTTTGCTGCATGAATCTCAATATCATTCAACGGATACTCAAATCCCTTATTAAATGATATGTCGACTTTATCATTCCCAAAAGATACATAACCCTTTGAATTCCCTATAGCTTTAAGATTCCAGTTCATATTCAGATCTTCTCCGGTCACATGACCTCAAGCCACTCTCTGGCTATTTTTTCAATCGGATAATCATCTCTGACTTTAAGGGCGTTCTTAGAGATCTTTTCGGCTAAACCGGGTTCTTCTATAACCCTTTTTATAGCTTCGTATAAAGCGTCGACATCTCCTACAGGGACAAGAAGACCGTTTTCTCCATCATTAATCATCATCTTTGCTCCGCCAATGGGACAGTCGGTAACAATAGTAGGAACCCCCGAACCCAGTGCTTCAAGCATAGAATTGGATATTCCTTCATAATCTGACGACGAAACAAACATGGCTGCCTCTCTCATCCTGTCATGGATATCCTTTTTATAACCTGGCATTTTGACAGCCTCATCTAGATTCAGATCTAAAACAAGCTTTTCAAGTTCTCCCTGCAGTTCACCTTCGCCGTAAATCACGAGAGAATAATCCTGATACTCCCTGTGGATCCTTTCAAACGCTCTTATAGCCATACCGATATTCTTCTGAGATGAAAGGCGGCACGCCATAACAATTGTTTTATTCCTCTTACCTTCAAACGGTGCAGGAAGATCGCCGTTTATCGGATTTGGGATTATCAGACCCTTTTTCTGTATCTTAGAAGGGAAATACTGTCTGGCCTGTTCTGTCTGAAAAACGCATGCATCCGCCCTTGCAAACGCCCATCTCCTTGCAAGAACAAGAATCTTTCTTTTCGGGGCGGCATACGGATTATTCCTTTCCGAAACAACTATTCTGTTATTCATAAAGAATGAAGCCACCAAACTGATACAGTACATCGGAACCAGAAATGTTAGCAGTGTTGCACCGGGCCTTTTCTTCATAATGGATACTGTCTTAAATGCGTTAGAGAATAAACGGAAAAGTTTATTCTTATATTTACTGTGTAAATCTATGACTTCTATGCCGTCCTCAAGCATGTAGCAGCCGCCATTCTTGTTATCAGTCTGTATAAAAGTAACCTTATGACCTTGCCTTAGCCACTCATTTGCCAAAAGGCTAAGCATTCTGTGTGCGCCGCCGCAACCAATGGACGATACCAGTATCACGATTTCCTTTTGCACTCTGTATGTGCCTCCCATCCAGCAAAAAAGAACTGATAACCAGTTTGATTAGATTATACAAAGATTTATAATTGTTTTCAATTATGGCCCCGAACATGGCATGCATTTGGCTAAACGTTATGTTTGAAACAATCTGTTTATGATGTTTCATAGCTTTTTATTAAAACGCAAATAAGGAATGTAGCAATAACCAAGAAGAGGCCCTGTTACGGCCTCTTCCCCCACTTTTTATAAGTTCAATCTGTATACAGTTTACACTATTAATCTATACAGGAATGTCACACACTGACCTCTGGTGCACGAGTCATTTACTCCAAAGTTGCCGCTGCCGTCCTTATAGCCTGTCGTTATCTTGTTTTCATATGCCCACTGTATGGCTTTGTAGAAAGAATGACTCGTCGGCACATCATTAAATGTCTGTCCTGTGCCTGCAGGTCCTGCACCGGGATCCGACAGTCTCTTGTATCTCAGCATGAACGTTACTATCTGCCCTCTGGTGCAGTTGTCATTCACTCCGAACTTACCGGCATTGGGGCCCGACTTGTATCCTGTCGTGATCTTGTTCTCATATGCCCACTGTACGGCTTTGTAGAATGAATGAGTTGTCGGGACATCAGAGAATGTCATCGAACTCCCTGCCGGTTCAGGCCTGCCGGCTGCTCTCCAGAGAAACATTACGACCTGACCTCTGGTTATAGTATCGTTAACGCCATACAGACCGGTCCTGTTTCCCGTATATCCCTTTGCTATTTCGTTATCTACTGCCCAGTATACAGCTTTACTGAAACTGTGACTCATTGGGACATCTTTAAAGACTATCCTGAAATCATACTCCTGATGATCCTCACTATTCTGATGGTTGGTGATCCTGACTTTTGCCACACCTACATCTGTATTATTTATATACTCCGTTGTATAGTCCGTCCCTTCTGCCAATACTACAGTTTCCTGGCGACCGTCCGGGTATTCCCTTTCTGTTGTGATCTTAATGTCCTGCGTTACAGCATTCCCCGTATAGGCCTTTTCTGTAATACTGGTGACCATAGTGTCTGATAATGCATAAGGCTGTCTTATCCAAGTTAGATTGCCCGAATAATCACTTTCAGAATATATATACTTATATGGATACGAAACCGTTGCAGTCACACCCTTAAAAGCATTAGCGTCAATACTTGGTTGTTTTCCAAGAAATGTTATAGAGTTAAGACTGCTACAGTTGATAAATGCTGAACCTATACTTGTTACACTGTCGGGAATTATTATCGATGTTAGGCTACTGCAATGCGAAAAAGTACTATGGTCAACAGTAGTTATTCCTTTAGGAATTGTTATTGATGTTAGACTACTACAGTTAAAAAATGCACCAGCACCGATAATTGTTACACTATTGGGTATTAAAATAGAGTTAAGGCAACTACAACCATTAAATGCATCGGCGCTTATACTTGTCACACTATTCGGGATTTCGACTGTTTTAAGATTAATGCATTCTCTAAATGCGGCGATACCTATATCTTTTACGCCATTAGGTGTGCTTATGGATTCAAGGTTAGAGCATCCTCCACACATATGGTTGGGTATTTTTTCTAAACTTGTAGGTAATATAACACGTTTTAAACCTCTGCAGTTGTATAATGCGCCCTCTCCTATAGTAGTTAAATTTGTTTGGATTGATATTGATTCTAAATTCACACAGTTTCTAAATGCATATCTCCCTATACTTTTTACTTTGTTTTGTAAAGTTATTGATGTAAGATTGCTGCAGCCATAGAAAGAGTAGTCGCTAATATCCCCACCATTAATAATCACTTCTTTAAGTGAAGTAGGTATATAATCTTTGTTATTATTGTAATTTGATGCACCAAAAATATATCCAAAGCTACCATTATTCCCGCTCAAAGTGTTGCCCGCAAATGGCAAGGATATTGAACTGAGAGCATTGCATTCATTAAAAGCAAATTGGCCTATGCTGGTTACGTTGTTTGGAATTATTATTGTTTTTAGTTTGCCACAATCTTTAAACGCGTAATTGGCTATGCTGTTAATGCTATCAGGCAATGATATAGAGGCAAGACTACTACAACCATTAAATGCGGAAGAGCCTATAACTGTAATGCTATCAGGTAATGACACAGAAATAAGGCTATGACAACCGTAAAACGCATTTTGGGGTATTCCCGATTTCCAGCCAAATTCATAATTGCTATTGCTACCCAAAGGTCCTGCGGTTTTTAAGAGAGTATCATAAAACACATCGACACCCATACTCTTAACGCTTTCAGGAATAGTTACTGATTCAAGACTTGTACAATAAGCAAAAGCACTACTGCGTATAGTTTCAACACTATTAGGTATATTGATTGATTTTAGACTAGAGCAGTAAGCAAATGAGTAAACTCCTAAGCTTGTGACTCCATCTGGAATTGATACGGAAGTAAGACCGCTACACCCAAAAAATGCTTGGCCACCTATGCTAGTAACTCCTTCAGGAATAACGATTGATGTTACTTTTTTACAATCAGCAAAAGCATGATTTCCTATACCAGTTATTCCTTTTGCAATATATATCTCTTGAATCGAATCAATATACGAGTACCACGGAGTTTCGTAAGCTGAATATGAATACATATCGCCTGAGCCATAAATATATAGTTCATTCTCGGAAATAGCATACGAGACACTATCCCCACACATGCCATAATCTTGGAATTCCTTTCCACACATTAAGCATGTTCCATCTATGATCGAATGCGATACAACCGGGACACTTTCAGTTATTCTTTCTTCACACACTGAACAATAATTGTGTTGAGATCCTGCAGTTGCGCATGTTGGTTCTACGTCTATTATCCATTCATCATCAAAAATGTGGCCAATAGCAGGAATTATTTCTTGTGATTCAAAATTCTTACCACAGACTGAACAATGACTGCCTTCAGTTAACCCGTCTTCAGTACATGTTGCTGCAACTGCAGCATCTATTACAACATTGTGTTCTCCTCCCAAATTTGGCACCTCTGTTTGTTCAATTATCACTTCGCCACAAACTGAACAGTGACTGCCCTCTGTAAGACCTGTTTCGGTACATGTTGGCGCAACTGCTTCATCAATAACTATAGTGTGCCCAGCGGGTATGACTTCCTGAGCCAATAATATCTCATTACAAACAGAACAGTGGCTGCCCTCTGTTAGCCCATCTTTGGTGCACGTTGCAGCAATCGCTGCATCAATTACAATGGTATGTTCTCCGCCCAGATTCGGTATCTCCTCGCAACCATTTAGTATATCACCACACACAGAACAGTGCGTTCCAGCAGTCAGTCCCGCTTCTGTACATGTTGGCGCTATTGCTGCATCTTCTATTGCTTCATATGTTTCCCCGTTACAAGTGATTATATAATTTAGTGTTCCGCCATAGTTATCTTCTGTATAAACATAATTATGGTGGTATTTGACTTCAGCTGATACACCATTGAATGCATTTGATGCTATAGTGTTAGGTTTATCTCCGCAGAATCTGATGCTTGTGATATTAGTGCAACCTGAAAAAGCAGAACTAGCTATAGTAGACACATTTTCGGGAATGATTAGGGTAGTAAGAGCATTGCAATCATAAAAAGATCTTGCTCTAATAAAACTAAGATTTTCAGGAAATGTGACTTCTGCAAGCATCGTACAACCATAGAAGGAACTGTATCCTATATCTGTGATATCTTTTGAGAATGAGACTTCATAAATGTTCGTATAATCCTTAAAAGCATATTCTCCTACTGTTGTTATTCCATCACTTATGACAACAGACATGATACTGTCTTTATACTCGTACCAGGGAGCATCACTTTCGCCATCAAAGTTGGGCATTCTACCGCTGCCACTCAGAGTCAGAACACCTGCGTCTATCGTCCAGGTTATATTGCCAATCTCTCCACTTACCTGCTCCTGTTCTCCATATGGTTCGGCCAACAAAACGCCCTCAAAACAACCGGTTCCAATGCTTGCTGAATACGGATAACTAACCGTAAGATTAGAACTGCCAACAAATGCATAATCACCGATGGATGTCACACCAGAAGGCAAAGTAAGGCTGGTTAACGATTCGCATAGTTCAAAGGCCCTTTCTCCTATACTTGTAACAGTATCCGGAATACTGATGGAATTCAGTTTGCTAAATCCACGAAAAGCATGATCGCCTATGGCAGTGATGCCATTAGATATGGTTACTCTTTTAATGCTGTTCCTAACGCCCATCCAAGGTGTAGTGCTCCAATCTGAACCGCCGGGATCCCAGCCATAATCGTACATGGGTCCTGTTCCGCTCAGAGTCAGCACTCCGGTAGCTGAATTAATAGTGTATGTAATGCTATCGCCACAAGAGCCGGTTGCTCCATTAGCAGACACTATAACTGTTGTCTCGCTATAAGTGCCGTTTGCCATATCAGTCGCGGTTATTACCGCAGAGCCTTCAGCCAAGGCATGACATTCACCGGTATAAGGATCTATTGTAACAATGGACTCATCGGAAGAAGAATAGTTTATTACTAAACCATCTGATTCAGATACATATTCGCTGGCATCAAATACATCTCCTACGCAAACCTGCAACTCAGAAACGGTAAAGCCTCCCGGCTCTGCATATGCTATGGTAGACAATGGGAAAAAGGTCAAAAGAAAGACCAATACGAGAATTAAACTTATGCCTTTTTTTACAGATGGAATTACCATATACCCCTCCCTATAGAATGTTTGTTTATATAACTCCATTTTAATTATATAATACCCTGTTTGAGTGATTCAATATGACGAGAAGATAATAATTATACATAAAAGAAATATCATAAATAAAAAGAGCTGGAATGTCTTGAGATCATTCCAGCTCAGATATTATTAGTTAATTAAAGATCAGCACAAAAGTCTGCTTAGCGATCTAGTTCATAACTCTGTACAGGAAAGTCACACATTGTCCTCTTGTACATGAGTCATTTACTCCGAAGTTGCCGCTGCCGTCCTTGTAGCCTGTCGTTATCTTATTCTCATAGGCCCACTGTATGGCATTGTAGAAAGAATGATTCGTCGGCACATCGTTAAAGGTCTGACTTGTGCCAGCAGGTCCTGCACCGGGATCCGACAGTCTCTTGTATCTAAGCATAAACGTTACTATCTGCCCTCTTGTGCAGTTGTCATTTACACCGAATTTCCCTGCATTTGGTCCTGACTTGTATCCTGTCGTGATCTTGTTCTCATATGCCCACTGTACGGCTTTGTAGAATGAATGAGTTGTCGGGACATCAGAGAATGTCATCGAACTCCCTGCCGGTTCAGGCCTGCCGGCTGCTCTCCAGAGAAACATTACGACCTGACCTCTGGTTATAGTATCGTTAACGCCATACAGACCGGTCCTGTTTCCCGTATATCCCTTTGCTATTCCGTTGTCTACTGCCCAGTATACAGATTTACTGAAACTGTGACTCATTGAAACGTCTTTGAACAGTATTCTGAAATTAGATGCCTTTACACCGGTATAATCACCTATGCCTGTAATCGTTAAGGTTGCGATACCGACATCAGTATTATTACTGTATGTAATCAGATAATCCCTGCCTTCTGTAAGGGGCACGTTAGTTCCGTTTGCTTTAATGGAAACCGTTATGTTCTGTGTTATTGGATTTCCCGTATATGTTTTATCGGTTATTCCCGATATCTCGGCATTTATTATACATTTCCACTGAGCGTAAAGCGTTACGATTCCATCAGGTTCGGCAGTAAGATTAATTATACTATCCTTATCTTTATATGCTGTTCCTCTGCCGTCTTTTCTGGTATTCCACCCATCGAACAGATACCCTGACCGTGCAAATGTATTTGCTGCAAGAACATACGCTGAATCATACTCTAAATCTGTTTGGTCAGCCATAATGCCATAGCCGTCATTGGCGTCAAATCTGATAGAGTATTTGTTTGGAACCCATTGGGCATATAAAACTACTGTCGCTCCCGGGACACTTGTCAAATCACGAACAACCGCATTGTCTTCATGATATGTTCCGCTTCCATCTGTTTCAGTATTCCATCCACCAAAAGTATACCCTTCACGCTGAAAACTACATGAAGGCAGAGAACAACCCACGTTAAACCTGCCCCCAAATTCAGCCATAGTCCCTGAACCATTATTTGGATCAAAAGCAATAGTATAATCACTTGGAATGCTTGCTGATAGAATTGTTTCTGATGCTAAAGCACAAACTGGAAGGCAAATAATAATTAGTAAAACAACAAGAATAAAGGCAAAGCACCTTACTCCATTTTTAACAATCATTTCAGAACACTACGATGTTACAATCTCTGAACTAAACGTAATTACTGTTGAATAGTCCCCTGGTAATGCTTTACCCCAATTCCTTGATTCTATATAGACTTCCATTGAAGTTACAGGTTCATTATAGTTTAGAGTAACAGCCTCACCGTAAGGTGCAACAACATTACTTGAGCTGTTCCCCCCAGCATAAAGATAAAATATTCCATCGGATGACTTTATATGCCCATTCCCACCAGCTGTATTATGATGAACAGAGAAGGAATAAGGTATAGTAGTCTCAACAGTATCAGATTCAAAGTATCCCTGCGGGGTAATCGTTATTTTTACACTTTTCCCTGCCGTAAAGTTAACTGCATCAGTTACATAAGGATACTGTAAATATACATTTGATGTGTTAAAAGGAACGACCTGATCTTCTGGAATATTCAGCGTATAGGTTACGTTATCAGGCACCGTAGTAGTCAAAGTGGTTGTGCCATCCGCAAGTGCTATGCCTGCAAATGAAAATACAAACACTATAATCATAATACTTACTATTATTCTTTTCATTTTTGTCTCCTTAACAATTATTCATTTATTTAACTATCAATGTTAATTTGGTTTCCGCTCCATTTAATGGCTTTAAACTCTGATCGTGGGAAAAGCATGAATATAACAGAATGCAGTCGGTATAATAGCCCTCTGATATGGGTTTTATTAAAACTATAGGCGCTGATGTAGACCCCGGTTCTATCATATCAGATTCCCACAGCTTGGTACCATCGCTCAAAAAAAGCGATATTATGAAATAACAATTATTCTGTGGCGGATTAATAAGAGAAACATCTTGTTCACAGACATCCGCCTTAAGTGTTAGGCTTTCATAACCCGGTATAGAAATAGTACCATCATTCTTTTTTACTGATTGGTCAACGTCCATCTGCTGACTGTTTTCAGTATTATTCTCATTAGTGTTAATGGAATTATCGCTATTAAACCCAATAGCAAAACCAATAAGCAGTACAACAACTGCAACTATTATGATTATAAGAATAATAGACTTTTTCGAAAGATTCTTCTTTTCTTCCATGATCACGTTCAATAATTATTAATTGAATAATGTAAGCCCCAAAACCCTAGGTTATTATTATAATATCACAACCAAAACGCATATCGCAATAAGCAGAGCGGGAATGCATAGAAGGAACGCCCACTCATAAGCTACTGGTTCAGCTATTAAAACAACTGCTTTTTATGTTTACTGTCCTAATTCACAACCCTGTACAGGAATGTCACACACTGACCTCTTGTACATGAGTCATTGACTCCGAAGTTGCCGCTGCCGTCCTTGTAGCCCGTTGTGATCTTATTCTCATATGCCCACTGTATGGCTTTGTAGAACGAGTGACTCGTCGGGACATCATTAAAGGTCTGGCCTGTGCCTGCAGGTCCCGCACCGGGATCCGACAGTCTCTTGTATCTCAACATAAACGTTACTATCTGCCCTCTTGTGCAGTTGTCATTTACACCAAACTTACCTGCATTGGGTCCGGACTTGTATCCTGTCGTTATCTTGTTCTCATATGCCCACTGTACTGCTTTGTAGAACGAATGTGTAATCGGAACATCGGAGAATATCATCGAACTGCCTGCGGGTTCAGGCCTGCCCGCTGCTCTCCACAGGAACATTACGACCTGCCCCCTCGTTATCGTATCATTAACGCCATACAGACCGGTCCTGTTTCCCGTATATCCTTTTGCTATTTCGTTATCTACTGCCCAGTATACAGCTTTACTGAAACTGTGTACAGATGGAAAAAATGTGAAGACTAACCTGAAATAATATTCCTAATGATAATCACTATCATTCTTGTTGGTGATCCTGACCTTTGCCATACCGACATCTTTATTGTTTATATACTCTGTTGTATAGTCCGTCCCTTCTGCCAATACTACAGTTTCCTGGCGGCCGTCCGGATATTCCCTGTCGGTTGTGATCTTAATGTTCTGCGTTAAAGCATTCCCCGTATAGGCCTTTTCTGTAATACCGGTAACCATAGTGTCTGATAATGCATAAGGCTGTCTTATCCAAGTTAGATTGCCCGAATAATCACTTTCAGAATATATATACTTATATGGATACGAAACCGTTGCAGTGACATTATTAAAAGAATCCTGTTCAATAGCAGGTTCTTTCCCGCAGAACGTAATATCATTTAGTCTCATGCAGTCTTCAAAAGCAAACCAGCCTATGTTATTGACGCTCTTTGGAATAGTTAGCGATACAAGACTACTACAGCTTAAAAAGGTTCCAACACCTATTGTCGGTATGCCTTCAGGAATCGTTATTGATGAAAGACTGGAACACTGAGAAAAGGCATACTCACCAATAGATTCCACGCTGTCAGGAATCGTTATCGAGTTGAGCCTGTAACATTGCATAAACGCCCCAGGTTCTATTCTTTTTACACCGTCGGGAATAGTAATTGCGGTGAGACTACTGCATTCAGAAAAAGCGTTTGCACCGATACCGGTAACACTTTCAGGTATGTTTACTGTAGCAAGACTAGTACAATTATTAAAAGTATGATCGCTTATGTACGTTACGCTATCTGGTATTGTTATTGATGTCAGACTGCTGCAATAATAGAATGCACCCTCGCCTATACTAGTCACACCATCAGGAATACTAATGGACTCAAGACTGCTACAACTATTGAATGCATTATTCCCAATCATTTTAACACTGTCGGGAATGTTGATTGATTCAAGACTGCTGCAGCCATTAAATGCACCAATCCCTATATCGGTAATACTGTCTGGCAAAGCAATATGAGTCAAATTGCTGCAAATATCAAATGCAGAATCTCCGATACATGTACCACCCGTTATAACTACTTCTTTTAGTGATTCAGGAGGAGTAAAACCAAATAAGTAACTCAACTTATTATTTGTCGTATCGCTTAATGAGCTTCCTAAAAATGGAATAGTTATTGATGCAAGACTGTTACATTCAGAAAACAGGCTATCTCCTATACTTGTTACACTATTGGGGATAGTTACCGACGTTAGGCTGCTACAATCACCAAAAGCATTATTACCCATAACATTCACACTATCCGGGATTATTATTGAGGTGATACTACTGCAACCTGCGAAGGCATTATCGGGTATACTTGTTCCTCCGCTTACAGTGACCTCTTTGAGTGACAATGGAACAGAAGCATTTGACCCATTGAAAAACCGGCCCAGATTGTTCGCCACATGCGGAATCGTGATTGAAGTCAAACAATTACAATCTTTAAAAACTCTTTCACCTATATTCGTCACACTGTCAGGTATAACTATTGATTGCAAGCTGCTACAACCCGTAAAAGCATAGTGGCCTATTCTTGTTACGCTATTCGGGATACTGACGGATGACAGATTAGCACAGTTATAAAACGTATAATCATATATACTGCTAATACCGTTATCAATTATTACGCTTTTTATTTGACTCCTCAAGGAGGACCAGGGGGGATTTTGTCCATAACGATATAAATCTCCTGTGCCTGATATTATGAATTCGCCATCTCCATAAAGAATGAATGTAGCGTTAGCTCCACATGCCCCTCTCAAACGTATTTCTCTAATACCACATTCAGTACAAAAGTGATCAACATAATGATGTCCTTTGGGTGGGATGTCTATATCTATTCTTTCCCCGCACACAGAACAAAAGGCATGCTTTAGTCCTTTCTCCGTACATGTCGGTTCTTTATCTGTAATCCATTCCTCTTCAAAAAAATGACCTGCTGCCGGCACCTCTGCCTGTGCAACTAATACCTCCCCGCATATTGAACAATGGCTGCCTTCCGTGAGCCCGGTCTCTGTGCATGTAGGTTCTACCGCTTCATCTGTTACTGCAGTATGTTCTTTTACCGGTATTACTTCCTGTACTACCAATATCTCCCCGCATATTGAACAGTGGCTGCCTTCCGTAAGTCCGGTCTCTGTGCATGTCGATTCTACCGCTTCATCTGTTACTGCAATATGTCCTTTTGCAGGAACTACTTCCTGTGAAACTAATATCTCCCCGCATATTGAACAATGGCTGCCTTCCGTAAGTCCGGTCTCTGTGCATGTGGGTTCTACACGTTCATCTGTTACTGCAACATGTTCTTTTACCGGTATTACTTCCTGTGCAACTAATACCTTCCCGCATATTGAACAATGACTGCCTTCCGTAAGTCCTGTTTCCGTACATGTGGGTTCTACCGCTTCATCTGTTACTGCAACATGTTCTTTTACCGGTATTACTTCCTGTGCAACTAAT
>CAYRWM010000009.1:14586-51786 GCA_964428055.1 uncultured Christensenellaceae bacterium
ATCTCTCCGCATATTGAACAGTGACTGCCTTCCGTAAGTCCGGTCTCTGTGCATGTGGATTCTACCGCTTCATCTGTTACTGCAGTATGTCGAACTGGTATAACTTCTTGTTTAACTAGTATCTCATTGCATACCGAACAATGACTGCCTTCCGTAAGACCTGTTTCCGTACATGTGGGTTCTACCGCTTCATCTGTTATTTCTATATGACCTTTTGCGGGTATAGTTTTCTGGGCAACTAATGCTTTATTGCACACGGAGCAGTGGCTGCCTTCTGTTAATCCTGTTGCAGTACATGTTGGTTCTACCGCTTCATCAATAATAGGCACAAAAATTTCCCCTTCACAATTATTCTGCAACCATGTAAGATTACCACCGTAGTTACCAATCGAATAATCATACTGATGAGGATAGGAAACTGTAGCATTTACATATTGAAATGCATTTGTCTCTATAGCAGGTAAACTCCCACAGAATATTATATTATTTAATCTGCTGCAACTGCCAAATGCAAAATAGCCTATGCTCGTTACACTCTTTGGTATGATAACCGATGTCAAACTGCGACAACCAATAAATGCTTGATAACCAATACTCTTCACGCTGTCAGGGATAATTATTGTTGTTAATCCATCACAATCGGAAAATGCGCCATCCGGAACTCTGATTATACTATCAATTTCAATATTGCAGCCACTGCCAATTGGGCCTGCTGTCTTAAGATTGCTGCAACCCATAAAGGCATACATGCCAATGCTGACTATGTTTTTAGGAATATTTACCGATGCAAGGTTACTGCAACCCGCAAATGCGCTTTCACCAATGCTTGTAATGCTACTAGGAATCGTAATAGCAGTTAAGCTGTCACAATATGCAAATGCACTGTTTGGTATACTTGATACCCAACCTAATTCAATATTACTATCACTACCTACTGGGCCTGCTGTCCTAAGACTGCTACAACCCATAAAGGCATTCATGCCAATGCTTGTCACACTATTTGGGATTATAGTTTTGCTTAGTTCTTCACAGTTTGCAAAAGCACATTCGCCTATACTTGTTATCCCACTATCAATACTAATATGCTTAATACGATTTCTGTTATAATACCAGGGAGAAGGATTAACGGATGTAGTATAATTATACATGGTACCCCATCCGGATATGACCAGTTCACCAGTTTCATATAGTGTAAAACTGGCATTTTTGCCACAAGAACCCTGTTTAATAATCTTTTTATCACCGCAAACCGAGCATATCCCATCAATATAACTGTGTCCGGTTAAAGGAATGGTTTCAGTAATCCTTTCTCCACACACAGAACAGAAATTATGCTTGGTTCCTTCTTCAGTGCATGTTGCCTCTTGATCTATTATCCACTCGTCCTCAAAGGTATGTCCGGTTGCAGGTATCTCTTGCTGTTCGAATAAGAACTCGCCGCATACAGAGCAGTGACTGCCTTCCGTAAGCCCTGTTTCTGTACAGGTCGGAGGTACTGCTTCATCAGTTACAGGAGTATGTCCAGTTGCAGGAACTGATTCTCTGCCTGAAAGGGTAATGCCGCATTCGGAACAGTATGTTCCGGCTGTAAGTCCAGTATCTGTACAGGTTGGCTCAACGGCTTCGCTGTCTGCGGGAGTATGTCCTGTAGCTGGAATGGCCTCCTGAGCGGTCATCACTTCTCCGCATACTGAGCAGTGGCTTCCTTCTGTAAGTCCTGTTTCTGTGCATGTAGGTTCTACTGCTTCATCGATAACCACGATATGCCCTGCAGGAATTACCTCCTGGGCTGAAAGCACTTCATTACATACCGAACAGTGACTGCCTTCTGTTAGCCCGTCAGTTGTACATGTAGCTGCTACTGCAGGGTCAGTCACCACGGTGTGACCAGTAGCCTCAATCAGGTCCCTGCCTGAAAGAGTCTCTTCACACACAGAGCAGTGTGTTCCGGCTGTACGCCCTGCTTCTGTACATGTCGGAAGTACCGCTTCATCCTCTACCACTTCAAAGACTGAGCCGTTGCATGTGACAATGTATGTAAGTGTTCCGCCATAGTTATCTTCAGTATAGGTATAGTCATGGTGATATTTAAATTCTGCTGTTACGCCGCTGAATGCGTTCGTTGCTATCGTATTCGGCTGCTCTCCGCAGAATCTTATGCTCGTTATATTACTACACCCTGAAAATGCATAACTTGCGATAGTCCTGACTTTATCAGGAATAACGACAGAGCTTAAAGAAGCGCAGTTCTGAAAAGCGCCGCTGCGTATATATATGAGATCTTCAGGAAATACGATACTATTTAGGTTTGCACATCCGTAGAATGACCTGTACCCTATATCAGTTATATCTTTTGATAATGTGACTTCGGTAATACCCGTATGATCCTTAAACGCAAACTCTCCGACAGTCGTTATACCGTCGCTTATGACTACAGATGTGATACTGTCCCTATACTCATACCACGGAGCATCGCTTTCGCTGCTGAGATCAGGCATGCTCCCGGTTCCGCTAAGGGTGAGCACACCCGATTCCAATGACCACGATATATTGCCGATCTCACCGCCTGTGTGTTCGGGTTCTCCGTATGGTTCAGCCGATGCGATCCCTTCAAAACAGCCTTCGCCCAGTTCCGCATCATATGGATATCTGACAGTAAGATCCGAACTTCCAACAAATGCATAGTCACCTATAGATGTAACACCTTCAGGAAGTGTTAGCTCAGTTAGTGATTCACATAACTCAAAAGACCTTTCACCTATGCTTGTAACGCTATACGGAATAGTGATAGATGCAAGATTACTAAAACCACGAAAAGCATGATCACCAATAGTTGTAATACCATCAGACATCATTACTTTTCTGATACTATTACGGCTATCAAACCAAGGGGTAGTGCTGCCGTCCGAACCGCCATTCCATCCATAATTGTACATAACACCTGTTCCGCTCAGAGTCAGCAATCCGGCAGCTGAATTGATACTGTATGTTATACTGTCACCGCAAGTGCCGGTTTCTTCTTCATAAGATACAACTACTGTAAGGTCACATTCTGTTCCGTGTGTTAAGTTTGTTGCAGTTACTATAGCTGTGCCTTCGGCCAGTGCATGACATTCACCGCTGTCGGAAAAGACCTGAACTATGTTTTCATTATCAGAAGAATACGACATCTGCAGTGAACCTGCATCTTCAACATAGTCGCTTACATTAAACACATCTCCAACGCAAACCTGCAGTTCAGAAACAGTAAAGCCTCCCGGCTCCGCATATGCTATAGTAGACAATGGGAAAAAGGTCAAAAGAAAGACCAATACGAGAATTAAACTTATGCCCTTTTTTACAGATGAAACAGTCATGTACCCCTCCCTATAGAATGCTTGTTTATATAACTCCATTTTAATTATATAATACCCTGTTTAAGTGATTCAATATAATGAGCAATTATTAATTATACATAAAAGAAATAACTTAAATAAATAGAGCTGGTATGACTTGAGATCATTCCAGCTCTATTAATATTAGTTAATTAAAGATCAGCACAAATGTCTGCTTAGCGATCTAGTTCATAACCCTATACAGGAAAGTCACGCACTGTCCCCTTGTGCAGGAATCATTCACTCCGAAATTGCCGCTACCATCCTTATACCCCGTCGTAATCTTATTCTCATAGGCCCACTGTATAGCTTTGTAGAAAGAATGCGCAGTCGGCACATCATTGAATGTCTGTTCAGTGCCTGCAGGTCCGGCACTCGGATCAGACAGTCTCTTATACCTCAACATAAACGTGACTATCTGCCCCCTTGTGCAGTTGTCATTTACACCAAACATACCGGCATTCGGACCTGATTTATATCCTGTGGTGATCTTATTCTCATAAGCCCACTGTACGGCTTTATAGAACGAATGTGACGTGGGAACATCAGGGAATATCGTTGAGCTCCCCGCAGGTTCCGGTCTTCCTGCTGCTCTCCAAAGGAACATGACAACCTGTCCTCTTGTTATTGTATCATTTACGCCGAATAGCCCAGTATTGCTTCCGGTATATCCTTTTGCTATCTCGTTGTCAGCCGCCCAGTATACAGAATTACTGAAACTGTGCTCCCAGGGAACATCCTTGAACAACACCCTGAACTCTCTTTCCTGACTGTCTGTGTAGTTACCCATACCTGTTACAGTAACCTTAACAATTCCAACATCTATGTTGTTCTCATATGTGACTGTGAAATCTCTATTCTCTTCAAGGATTATATTTTCACCATTTATACCTAAAGTTATTTCAAGATCCTGGATCACTGCTTCCCCTGTATAAGGTTTATGGACCACCCCGGAGATCACCGCATTTTTGATAGAGATTAAATCCTTATCCCAAACAGCCTTAAGCGTTATGTTCGATGTCACGGGCGTTTCAAAATCGTAATCAACACCGTCAAGCTGCCAGCCGCCGAACGTGCAATTGTCCTTTACGGGAGGTTTCGGCTCCACTGCCGCTGTATTGTGATCGACTGTCTGTTCAGCTACCGCACTGCCGCCGTCACTGTCGAACGTCACTGTGTATTTAGCAGGCACTGCATTGTACACCGCCTTGTATGTCGCATCCGACGTTACATCTGTTACGGTAGGCATCCACAATACGAACGTGTATGACATCCCGTTGGCATCCGCTCTTACCGGATCAGAAGGTACTGTGATGCTGTCTGCTGCTGTGCCGTATTCATACATTGCGCTGCTTATCTCTTCGCCGTCCCAGTCAACAAACTTAACTGTGTACTCGTTGACCGATTCAGCATACGTTGCTGTGTATACCGCATCTGATGTTACATCCGCTATCTCCGGCGTCCAGCCCGCAAAAGTATAACTGTACTGCGCGTTCCCTGACCTTACGGGATCCGCCGGCCTGAGCACTGTGTCAGCTGTCGTGCCGTATCCATACACTGAGCTGCTTATCTCCGTGCCGTCCCAGTCAACGAACTTAACTGTGTACTCGTTTGTCTTTTCGGTATAGGTTGCCGTATATACTGCATTAGCCGTTACATCCGCTATCTCCGGCGCCCAGCCTGCAAAAGTGTAACTGTGCTGTGCGTCACCTTCTTTTACCGGATCCGCCGGTTTGAGCACCGTATCAGCCGTTGTGCCGTATCCGTACGCTGTGCTGCTTATCTCTGTGCCGTCCCAGTCAACGAACTTTACCGTGTACTCGTTGACCGCTTCAGTATATGTCGCTGTATATACCGCATCTGCCGTTACAGCCGCTATCTCCGGCGTCCAGCCTGCAAAAGTGTAACTGTACTGTGCGTCCGCTTCCTTTATGGGATCTTCAGGCACTTCGATAGCATCTGCCATAGTTCCGTCAGCGTACTGCTTTGTACTTATCTCAGCTCCGTCATCATCCACAAAGCTTACTGTAAAGAGATCCGCCACTTCGTAGTAACCCGGGACCTTATCAGACGGCTTGAGTGTCTTGCCCTCCGCGAGGAATCCTGAAGCGATCTCGTCCTCTGCAAAGAATCCGCCTTCTATAGCAAGAGTGCTGCCGTCCGTAACGATCATACTGTCGTAGCTGAATGTTCCGCCTGCAATGGTCGCCGTACTGCCGGCTTTAACCTGTATGTTGCCGTTAACTATGGGAGCACCTACGACTGTAAGGGTTGCAGGTGCCTGACCATCTGAATACCCTACGCCAATCGCAAGATTATCACTCGATATCGCTCCGCCGGTAATTATACCTGTGCAGCCATCTGTTAGCTGAATGCCTTCGCTGGGCCCTGTTATCGTACCGTCGCCAAGCGAAACATTCGATGTCCCGCCTATTCCATATACAGCTGCCAGATTTCCACCGATAACAGTACCTCCCATGATGCTGATCGAACCCGGCTCTACTCCTATGGCACTCGTGTTTTCGCTGTGCACCAAACCTGATATCATTGAGATGACCGATCCGCCGTCACCATAGACAGGCACATAAATACCGTCTGTATGTATCTCTGCGCCGGCTATAGCCAGTTCAGCTTTATCCTGCACATAGAATGCTGATTGACTGGTATCTATTGTCAGATCTTCTCCGACTGTCATCATCGTGCCTTCGCCGATCACCTCGATCGCATCCAAAACATCAGACTCGATCTTGCCGTTGGAGACGTATACCTCCCCGCCGGTCACCTTCATGGCATCCGGTGCTATCATCAGTGTCTTGCCGTTAAGATCTATGTTTACAGTCTTTGATATCTGCGGCGCTTCGCTCGTATCAATCAACAGTTTGACAGTTGCTGTTTCTTCTGCTGCATCTATAGCCGCTTGGAGTGAAGGATAAGGAGTTCCGCCGATCACTGCGACATTCTGAACCCAAACAGCCTTAAGCGTTATGTTTGCTGTCACCGGCGTTTCAAAGTCGTAATCCGTTCCGTTAAGCTGCCAGCCGCCGAATGTGTAATTGTCCTTTACGGGAGGTTTCGGCTCCACTGCCGCTGTATTGTGATCGACTGTCTGTTCAGCTACCGCACTGCCGCCGTCACTGTCGAACGTCACTGTGTATTTAGCAGGCACTGCATTGTACACCGCCTTGTATGTCGCATCCGACGTTACATCTGTTACGGTAGGCATCCACAATACGAACGTGTATGACATCCCGTTGGCATCCGCTCTTACCGGATCAGAAGGTACTGTGATGCTGTCTGCTGCTGTGCCGTATTCATACATTGCGCTGCTTATCTCTTCGCCGTCCCAGTCAACAAACTTAACTGTGTACTCGTTGACCGATTCAGCATACGTTGCTGTGTATACCGCATCTGATGTTACATCCGCTATCTCCGGCGTCCAGCCCGCAAAAGTATAACTGTACTGCGCGTCCGCCGCCCTTGTGGGGTCGCTGGGTGTTAGAACACTTGCAGCTTCTGTGCCATAATCGTATGTTAAATTACTAATTTCCGTGCCGTCCCAGTCAACAAACTTCACTGCGTACTCGTTGACCGTTTCAGCATATGTCGCTGTGTATAACGCATCTGCAGCAACGTCTTCTATCTTCGGTGTCCAGCCAGTGAATTCATAGCTGTACTGTGCATTTCCTGCCCTTACCGGATCCGCCGGTTTGAGTACTGTATCGGCCGTTGTGCCGTATTCATACGTTGTACTGCTTATCTCTGTACCGTCCCAGTCAACAAACTTTACCGTGTACTCGTTGACCGTTTTAGTATATGTAGCTGTGTATACCGCATCGGCTGTTACGTCTTCGATCTCCGGCGTCCAACCCGCAAAAGTATAACTGTACTGCGCGTCTGCTTCCCTTGTGGGGTCGCCAGGTGTCATAATGCTCGCAGCTTCTGTGCCATAATCGTATGTTGTATTACTGATTTCCGTGCCATCCCAGTCAACAAACTTCAATGTGTATTCGTTGATTGCCCAAACAGCCTTAAGCGTTATGTTCGCTGTCACGGGCGTTTCAAAATCGTAATCAACACCGTCAAGCTGCCAACCGCCGAATGTGTAATTGTCCTTTACGGGATCCTTGGGCTCTACAGCTGTCTCACCACATACTACTACCTGCGCTCTAACAGCGCTACCACCATTACTGTCAAACGTGACTGTATATGCGCTACTAGGCTCAAGTATTGCTATTTCTCTTGATTCTTCATTTCCACATCTACTACATGTTCTATACTCTTCGCCGACACTGCTATAAGTCGCTGGAATTCTTACCACCCAAGGCCCATAATCATGATCCAATGAAGCTATAATTCGGTTTTCCTCATTATCACACAAACTACATATTCTATATTCCTCACCATCTTCGGTACATGTTGCAGCTTTTCTTTCAATCCATTCTCCGTAAGTATGATTGACACATATTACATTGAGTGTTAGAGTGTTTGTTTCAATTGTCTTTTTTGGAGATGATCCCCCCTCGGTAAACTCATAAACAAAATAAAACTTGTATTGACCTGGCACCCACTCTTGCACGGGAAAAAGATATTCAATCCTATACTGCTGAATTCCACTTGAATTCTGATAATCACTAAGCTTGCCTAAAGAAATGTTTTGAATTGCACCATCATTTTCAATAATTAACGAAAGAGATGATGCTGATGTGGAATATGTTATACCCACATTTTGTTGAAAAAAAGTATAGAGTCTCAGATTTCTGCTTTGAGCTTCAAACTCGCGTTGTGTATCGTCCTCGTTTGTACTACTGAAACTAGCCCTGCAAACGCTACTATCGCCTTTTGTATCATTAATTGTTGAATACTCCCCAGCCGCAAAGGCACTGACTGGCAAAATAGCAGTCAATAAAAAAACAACGACTGTAACAAAAAGCACAAGTCTTCTTAAGCTCTTATTACCTATCATCCCTTAACCCCTTTCAAATGATACATTAAAGATAAAAAGCGTTAGAAAGTCATTCTGAAAAGAGGTGCAATACTGCCCCCCCCACATATAAAAGTGCATCGATGTAATAATACAATAAAAGCAATTAAAGTATACTCTTATAAAGTATTTGATTCAAGCAAAAACCAGGCACAATACAGCGTATTTGATAATAGTAGTATTCTATAAAATTTAAAAACTCTTTTTGCAATTGCATTCCACCACCTAGACAAGAGTTAAGGCATGGAATAATTCCATGCCTTGATAAAAACTTTTCTTCACAAAAAACTTGGTTAGTAGTATTGTTTTGCTATTACATACACTGATTAGTTTTAATGCTCCCTCCTGTCAAAAAAATCTGACGCTTACTTCACATTAATTATTAACTGGTCTGCAATCTCTCTTACAACACCTTCCCCACCTTTTGCTTCAGCGATATAATCAGAAACTGCTTTAACACCCGAAATAGCATCATTAGGACAGCACCCATAGCCCACGGCTTTTAAGGCATCTATATCATTTATGTCATCACCGATATAACAAACATTTTCCAAATCTATGTTCCATTGCCTGCATATACGTTTGATTGTTTCCAGCTTATCTTTACAGCCCTCTTCAAGAATATCAAGTTTTAATTTGCTAGCTCTTCTTTTATTCAGATCAACACTTTCACTGGTGATAATACCGGTAATTACACCTTTCTCTCTTAAAAGGGCAAAAGCCATACCGTCGCGTGTATTAAACTTTTTCAGTTCGTCGCCATGCTCTGAATAATACATCCCGCAATCCGTAAGACATCCATCACAGTCCGTTATAAGCATTTTTATTTCCGGGATTTTCTTAGTGACCGCATCAGTTTTGCTTTTCATAAGCGCTTCAACTACAGTCCAGTCATCAGGCTCATCAATCTCATAATATGATCCCGAATCCATCTCAACCACTCTTATATTACCGGATACTCTGTTATGTGAATCTATTAAAGAAGTCCTGGATGTGATATAAAATGCTCCGTTTTCCACAAGATAGCCTTCAAACTCCTGACGCCGGGGCCTGTCAGATACATCATAATTGACAGGCTTTGCAAAACCCGAATCATCAAGCTCCCAGCAGAACCGCTTCTGCCGTACAACAGAGAGTACGGAATCTGTCCCATCCTTATAGAACTCTTCGAAACCCCGTGCAAGATCTGATGATTTAAGCAATGGAGAAGTAGCCTGAATCAAGACGATATTGTCAAACTCATGTAAAGACGCAAATTCAAGCATAGCAAACTCTGTGGATGCATTATCCGTAGCAGACTCGGCGGAACGTCCTATTATCTCAACCTTTGAAAACAGACCATCTGAATTGTTTAGACACAACTCTTTAACAGCATCACTAATCTCAGAACTGTCAGTCGCAACATATACCCTATCAATACAACTGCATCCACATGCCGCTTTTAATGTCCAGTATACAAGTGGCTTTCCATTTAGCAGCTTAATATTCTTAAGTTTTATCGACTTACTTCCCCCTCTTACAGGGATAAATGCAACATTCATACTATTCCCTTTCCAGAACGCAAAAACTGAAACCTTCAACTGCCAAAGTTCAGCAGTTCTCCGATCACGCCCAAATTGATACAAGTTGTATCCCATAATCTCTTTTGCGATTCAACGAGCCGTCTGTCAGTCTCAACTGTATGCTCTTCATTTATTTCAATGACCTTATTCAATATCTTATCCGAAAGGTGCTCTGCTTCTTTTATAATATCAACACTCCAATCCAAAGCACCAATATCCTCAAGGAACCACCTTGTCTTATTATGGTTGTCCAGGGACAATATACGTGTGTTCACTCCGTATGGTATCCATATGCCGTGGCCCCTCATTCCGATGACCATATCCATATCGTTATAAAAGTTCAGAATCCTATCTGTTTCCCAAGCAGTAGCATGATGATATGAACATTTGACACGTTCAGTCCGTATATATTCAAGGAACCTGATCTCCCAATCACAATGCGTTATAAAATGAATCTCGTATCCTCTTTCCCTAAGGAGTCTCATCGAAACCGCAATCTCATCAAGTATCTTATGTTCTTTTGAACCCATCCGGAGCTCGGGTCTGTCGAGGGCCACGTTAAAAGCTATTTTGCCTGTGGTTTTCTTGACCGGCAAATCAGGATAAAGATACTTGGACACCATAGTGGGGCATGGCTGAAAGACCAATCCACCACCCAACTCAGGGCCGAGGAACGACTGCATTTCATGAATGCTTCCGTTATTTCTAACACCAAAGAAGTCAGATCTTTTGACCAACGCTTTGATATTATCTTCAAGCAGACATTCCCTTTTCTGACCGTTAAAGTAATTATATCCAACTGCAAATACTATAACCGGAGGCACAATACTTTCGTACTGTTCAGACGAGCAAGGCCATTGCCAACCGGAAATATCGTTCTCATTGGTATCGGGCAAAAAAACACCGCCGCCGCCCAGTATGACACCGGAAGCGCTGTTGAATCTCTCAATGCTTTTTTCATCGACTGTATCATGCAGCCTTACAATATCCCAATCAAAATCACCGAAAAAAGAATTAAAAAGCACACGAACGCATTCAGACAGAACATTATCCCCTGCATTTGATACAGAAAAAGATGTGACATGTACCAGTTTCTTTTTGCCGGGATTGCTGTACAGGGCTTTTTGTTCCTTTGAACGTTTGGAAAGGTTTCTTTTTGTTGAATACTTGTCAGCCAAAAATCTCAGCAATAGTCTTAATGAATATTTATCGCCCAGATATGTATTTACGGCATTACCTAATTTACTGGTCACTGTTCATCACCGTGCATTCTATTCCCGACCGTATTTGTCTTCATATCTTACAAGATCGTTATCATCGAGTTGTTCGCCTATCTGAACCTCATTAATAATAAGAGAATCGTCCTTATTAAGATTAATCAGCCTGTGCTTGGCACCCTTTGGGATAAAAAATGAACTGCCGCACTGAACCTTAAACGTCTTTTCGTTTAATTGCACCTCGCCTGTTCCATGAACCACGATCCAGTGTTCTTCCCTGTGTTTGTGAGACTGAAGGCTGATGCACTCTCCCGGCTTAACGCTCAGTATCTTGGACTGATAGTCATCATTCAGGACAGTAGTCTTAAAGAATCCCCATGGTTTTGGGAATATCTCATGCTCCAGAATCGATGTGTCCAGAGACATAAAATCGTATGTCAGATCGGCATATATGTTTTTCAGCAGCATAGTATGCATATCTGCTTTTGTTATGATGTTTACTACTCTGTCTGACTCATCTACTATCGGCACAAAAGAAATGGCCTGATCCTTAAAAAGCTCCATGGCTTTTTCGATTTCATCGCTGACAAAGAGCTTTTTTGCTTCTTTGTTACATACAGCATCTACAGTTTCGCTAAGTGCAATACCGTTTATAAGCGCACGTCTTATATCTCCGTCCGTTAGGACACCGATAAAGCAGCCGGAAACATCAACTACTATTACAAATCCTTTTTTATTCGCATCGATCTTTTTAAGCGCCGTCAGCAATGTGTCTTCTTTAGCAATCGTGAAGAACTCTATTTTATCATACATATCGTTTCCCAAAACAAACCTGTCAACTATAATACTTATATTGACCTATAGGTTTCTGTATTTCAGTTTATCTCTCTGCACCTGTTCTATCGGAAGGATCTCCACGTCTTTATATGAAAGAGATTTATGAACATCATCGATAGCGCACACGAGGTTTCTCATGCCTTCAGGCTCAAGAGAAGCAGCATGGTCAGTGCCCTTCCATGTGCGGTCAATTGTAAAATGCCGCTCAATAAACTCTGCGCCCAGGACATAGGCAGCAATATCAACTGATATGCCCAAATGATGCCCTGAAAAGCCGATACCCTTGACCCGGTCACCGTATTGTTCTTTCATCCTTGTAATCTCAAGAAGGCATATATCTTCGTAAGGAACGGGGTATCCCGAGGTGCAATTATACAGAATAAGATCACCCGCTCTTCCGGATTCTTCAAATAATCTTACGATTTGCTCTTCCTCATCCCTTGTTGTCATCCCGAATGAAAGGTGAACTTCTCCTTCATAGTTATCGCATAACCATTTAAGCATATCGAAATGAGTATTACAGGCTGACGGTATCTTAATAAACAAAGGATGAAGCGATGCTATCTCCTTCGCGCTGGTCAGATCCCATACTGATGTTGAATAAATGATTCCGAGCTCTTCACACCACTCTTTTAATTGAGCGTGCTGATCCAGATTAAACTCAAGAAATTCTCTGTGAGCTCCGTAGGTTTCGCCATAAGAGTTCACAGGATTTGGATGCGGAGCATTATACTGCTCTTCAGTTAAAAGCTCTTTAGGACAACGTTTCTGAAATTTAATAGCATCAGCTTTACAAAAAACCGCAGCAGTCTTTATCAGGTCCTTTGCTATATCCATATTACCCATATGGTTGCACCCTGCTTCAGCTATTATACATGGTCTTTTATACATCTAACCCATCCTTCATTTTAAAACAAATACTAAATAATTATACCATAAAAACTTGTTATAACTGTAATTAAATGCATATCTCTCTGGTTATGCCCGCCATGGCCTTTTCCACAAGAGCATCGACATCGAGCTTCTTTTCAAAATCTACTATCTTTTCGAGTTTCGGATGGATCAAAGGGTGCTTGGGAACGAATACCGTGCAGCAGTCCTCGTACGGGAGGATCGATGTTTCATACGCCCCTATCGCTTCCGATATCTTTATTATCTCTATCTTGTCCATGCATGCAAGAGGCCTTATAACAGGAAGAGTGACAACGCTCCCCGCCACATACATTGAGTCCAGTGTCTGTGAAGCCACCTGGGCTATGCTGTCGCCGGTGACTATGGCTCTTGCGTCATTCTCTCTGGCTATCCTCTCCGCTATTCTCATCATGAACCTTCTCATTATAGTTATGAGAGCCTCATGCGGACACTTCTGATATATCTCCATCTGAATGTCTGTGAATGGAACCACGTTAAGCGTTATGGGACCGGCATACCTGCCGACTATGCCCGCGAGCTTTATTACCTTCTGTTTTGCAGCCTCGCTCGTATACGGCGGACTCTCGAAATACACGGCTTCGAGGCTGACGCCCCTCTTGGCCGTCATATATCCGGCGACCGGACTGTCTATGCCTCCGGACAGCAAAAGGACCGCTCTCCCGCTACTCCCGACGGGCATTCCGCCCTGACCTGGTATTATACCGCAGTAGCAGTAGGCTTTGTCCCTGACTTCGCAGTAGACTCTCATATCGGGATCGTGCAGATCGACTTTAAGTCCTTCCATATTATCAAGGAGCACTCCGCCGAGGTGTGCCGCCAGCTGCATCGAGTTCATCGGAAAACGCTTATCTGACCTCTTGCACTCAACTTTGAAAGTGCAGTCCTTAAGACCTGTTTCTTCCCTGTGCTGTTTTGCTACGTTAAGAACCAGAGATTCTATGCTCTCCATATCCTTAGGCGCCTCATAGGCTATGCTCATGGAGTGTATGCCGAACACGCGCTTTAAGGATTCAACGACATGGTTCACTTCGCTGTCATCGAATCCGGATACGTAATAGCGCCCCTCGCCCCTTGAAACTTCCGCGCCATCATATTCCTTTACGGCCGACTTTATGGCTTTTAAGAGCAGACGCTCGAAATACGGCCTGTTCTGCCCTTTTAGATGTATCTCGCCGTATCTTACAAGTATTATCATCCCATTATTTCCTCGTAAATGACCTGAGCATTTTCGAATGTTCAGCTATCCTTTTCGCCGCCTCCAAAACTTCTTCCTCAGTATTGAACGGTGAAAAGCTCACCCTTATTATCCCGTCGGCTTCCTCTCGGCTTAAACCTAAGCTCTTAGCCGTACGCGACACGCCCTTCTTTGAACTGCAGGCGCTGCCCTGCGATATGTATATGCCTTCTGTTTCAAGCGCATGCAGCAGCACTTCGCCCCTTACGTCCTTTATGCTTAAGGACACTATATGATCGGCCCCGTCCTCAGGGCTTATGAGCGTCGCTTCCGTGCTGTTCATTACTTCATTCAGGAAAGCTTTTTTAAGTTCATGCAGTCTGCCTGATATATCTTTTCTGTTTTTGTAAAAATAACCGGCAGCTACACCGAGCGCCTTTATTCCGAGCGTATTTTCTGTGCCCGACCTAAGGCCCCTCTCCTGTCCGCCGCCGTTTATAAGGGGCTTTAAGGGACTTCCTTTTCTGTAAAATATTATACCCGTTCCTTTAAGTGCATGGATCTTATGAGCGCTCGCCGTATAATAATCTATATTTGATGTATCTTTCAGGAATACCCGACCATAGGCCTGAACTCCGTCCGAATGGAAAAGTATATTCTTATTTTTAGCTTTTACTGCAGCTGCTATCTTCTCAATATCGTTTACAGCACCCGTCTCGTTATTTACATGCATTATGCTGACAAGAGCAGTATCCTCCTTTATAGCCGCAAGAACATCATCCGCATTAACGCGGCCATGGATGTCCGTCGGAACAACAGTAACATCAGCGCCCCTGTCTTTCACAGCCATCATCGCCTCATACACGGCCGGATGCTCCGCTGCGTCCGTAATAAAGTGCATAGAACTCTTTTTACGGGCTCCGCCCATAATGACGGTATTGGCGCTTTCAGTCCCGGAAGCGGTAAAAAGAACTTCAAAATCCTCTCCCGAAAAGAGTTTAAGTACTGATGCACGGACCTTATCCAGATTCCCGCTCTCTACAGTAGCAGGAGCGTACCTGGCCGACGGGTTATACCATCCATCCTCAAAATACTCTTCAGCATGGTTCAGTATATCCCTAAGAGGTTTTGTTGTAGCAGCATTATCAAGATATATACTCAATTACTATCCCCTTCACTATCATCACAGAAGTAAAATCATATTGATAGTTTATCATGTTTTTGCCGTCTCTAAAACAATAAAATAGCTCTTCCGGTCATTTGCGCTGATCAACATCACATGATCAAGTAAACTTAAAAGCACTCCTGAATACGCTTCAAGAGTGCCCTGCGAGTTTAGTCCGATTCTGTCAGCCAATACCTTCGGTCCTGTATATATACATAACGCTGCCCTGCATGCCGTCTTTTATACCTGAGTAATTGACGTGGCTGCGTGCTATCTCCTTAAGAGCATCAAACACATCTATCCTTGCAAGCAGCTTATCGAAAATAGCGTCATACAGTTTATCGATACCCTCGGTATTGAACTTTGATACTCCGTCAGCGAGCTGCTCCGTTCCGGATAAGAGTGTATCAGTACCCTGGGCAAGTTCATCCGCGCCTGACGAGAGTCTGGAAGTGCCGCCGGCAAGTTCACCCGCTCCGCTGTTAAGATCCTTTGCGCCTTCATTTACCCGTTTAACGCCCCTGTTAAGTTCACCCGCTCCGCCGGCAAGCTGACCGGCACCGCTTAAAAGAACGCCTGCGCCTGCGTCTGCGTCTTTCATACCGCCTGCTAGATCCTTTGCACCTTCATATAGAGCGTTTACGCCGTCTCTTATACTGCCGGCCCCATGATCGACCTGTGCAGCGCCGGAACTCAGATCACCAGTACTTGCAGCAAACTGCGTTATGCCGTCTTTAAGGCTGTCGGCTCCGCTGCTCAGATTCTCGGCGCCGTTTTTGGCTGTGTCCATATTATCTGCGATCGTCTTTGACCCGGCCTCGAGTTCCGAGAGCCCCGAATCAAGACCGCTCATACCTTTTTTAAGAGACTGCATCCCGGTTTCAAGTTCCGTTAGTTTAGGAGCGAACATATCCATTGCTGCATCCATATTATTCATTCCGTCTTTAAGTTTCCCCGATCCTTCAACAAGAGAATCAGCGCCGGATTTAAGTGCATCGATCCCGCCTTTTATTGTAGACGGATCGCTTCCTTTAAGGCTTGCAAGTACAGCCTGCTGGTATCCTATTGAAGCCTGCAACTTTGCTTTAGTCTCAGCATCCACGGTCGCATTAAGCGCTTCAGTAGCAGCTGAGATCGAAGCCTCAAGAGCCTGTGCGGCACTCTCGGCACCGTTTGAAAGAGAGCCAAGCCCATCGCTCATGGCTTTTGCCCCGTTATTTATGGACACCGCTCCATTTTTAGCATCCTTTATCTCGGGTGCAGACGCCTCTATCAGCGCCTTTGTCGCACTTACACCGTCTGCCGCATCATCAAGTCCGTCTTTGATCTGATCGGAACCGCTTTTAGCTTCCCCGAGCTTTTCACTCAGTGTCCTGCTGCCGTCTGAAAGGCTGGACAGGCCTGAAAGCAGAGACTTCGAACCCTGTGACAGACTCTCGCTTCCGCTTTTGAGCTGCCCGGCCCCGTTATTAAGAGCTTTCGCACCATCTGATACCTGCGAAGTTCCGTCCTTGAGCTGCCCGGCTCCATCCCTGAGATCTCCCGTTCCGGTTTCGAGCCTTACGGCGCCGTCTTTCAGCTTAGATGTGCCTTCTTTAAGATCTTTTGTCCCACCGGCAAGATCTGCGGCTCCTGATGCCAAAGCATCCGAGCCGTCAGCAAGGTCGCCCGTTCCTTTGGCAAGGTCGCTGGTACCCTTGTATAACTTTCCGGTGCCGTCTTTAAGATCTTTTGCGCCGTCAGCCAGCTGACCCGCCCCGTCGGAAAGGGCCGATGATCCCTCAGATAGCTGCTCTGCTCCTGAAAGGATATCTTCTGACGCTGACAGGAGTTCATCAAGATCGCTCTTAAGATCGCCGGTCATGCCCTCTGTATCCAGACCATCTTCCAAAAACAGTTTATTTGTTACAATAGTCATTACTGTCAGAATCTCGCAGTCTTCCGTATCGGCCTCGATGGTATAGTTTTCCGGTATATCGATGTCCTCCTCATCAAGATCCATGTTCTTGCTGAGGCCGGGCATGCATGCTATGGCAACGATGTTCCGCTTGCCGTCATTTATTGCCGTACCGCCTTTCGAAACTTCCACATTTGAGAACTTGTCATCATCAAATATTACGGAAGATAGGACCATATACGGCGCGTAGAGTTCACGCACATCATCTCCGACATTTACTTTTTCTCTGAGATTGTTCACATAGCTTATATCGATCTCAACGTGGCCGCTCTTACCCTTAAGATCTTCCGCCTTTATGTCTTTTCCGTCAAGCTTATATCCGATCGATACGTCAATGGGAAGCTCGGCATCGGCTGTGCCCTGGTAGTATATATCGCTGCCCGCCGCATTCCATTCGATGCCGTCCGAGCTAATATCAAAGGTTTCGTCACCTTTTACATTCTCTATATCTTGAAGGGTCGAATAATCGTTAACTTTATCCATTCCGTCTATACCGCTCAGGCGGTCCGAGACTATTATCTGATCCGGTCTGCCGTATGCGTCTGATATGACATAAACCGTTTCATCTTTTGTGACGCCGCTCGATGCCGCATTCCCGCTTACAGAAAGTTCCTGAGAAGCGCAGCCGCAGAGACTTACTATCATCAGCGCAGGCATAACCGCGCAAATCAATCTTTTAAATGTGTTCACTTTATCTTTCCCCCTTCGCTGATAAAGGACTGAATCCAATACTTGTCTTACATATAAATCTGTCGCATATGATGAACACGGCAGGAAGTACCAGAATAACGACGACCATGCTTATGATCGCGCCTCTTGCCATGAGCATGCAAAGAGCACTTATCATATCGATATTTGAGTAGATGGCAACGCTGAATGTTGCCGCAAAGAAGCCGAGCGCGCTCACGATTACAGAGCCTATCGACTTTGAAAGGGCAGTCATCGCAGCCTCTTTTTTAGGCAGACCCGAAACCCTTTCACGCTTGTATCTGTTCGTCATTAGTATCGCATAATCCACCGTTGCACCGAGCTGTATCGTCCCTATGACTATGGATGCTATGAACGGCAGCACCTCTCCCGAGTAATATGAAAAGCCGAAGTTTACAGCGATGGCAGATTCTATGACCGCGACCAGCAGAACAGGGAGCGATATGGATCTGAATACTACGAGTATTATTATGAATATAGCCACGATGGACACCATGCTCACCATCTTGAAATCTTCGTCTGTTATGGTTATAAGGTCATACGTACACGGAGCCTCGCCTATGAGCATGCTTCCTTCATCATATCTGTCGATTATGGCGTTTATCTGGTCTATCTGACCGTTGACTTCGTCAGTCGCGACCTCATACTGTGAGCTTATCAGCATGAGCTCATGCTGATCGCTCATAAGTATCTCACGTACGGAATCGGGGATCATCTCTTCTGGCGTGGCGGGTCCCAGGATGCTCTCAAGACCTATGACCTTTTTTACGCCGTCAACATGCTCTATATCTTCTATCATCTCATACTTATCCGATGTCTTCATGTCACTGTCAATGAGAAGCATATGCGTTGAACTCATGTCAAAATCATCGGAAAGTTTCTGCGTCGCGACTATGCTCTCGAGATCCCTCGGAAGCGATTCATCCATCTTGTAATAAACATTAATATTGGCGTACCCGTAGATCATAGGAACGAGCACGACCGCAAATATTACGAGCACGGGAACATAATGCCTGGCTATAAAAGCCGGGAGCTTTTTGAACTTCGGTATAAGGGACCTGTGCATGGTCTTATTTATGGGTTTATCAAACAGAAGTATGAACGCAGGAAGTATCGTCACGCATGATATGACTCCGAAAGCAACACCTTTGGCCATAACAATCCCGAGATCGAGCCCGAGCGTAAAACTCATGAAACACAGAGCCAGAAAGCCTGCTATCGTTGTGACTGAACTGCCGGCGACAGATGAAAATGTATTTTTTATAGCGACAGCCATGGCCTTGTTTTTATCACCTGGATACAGCTGAAGCTGTTCCTGATAGCTGTGCCACATAAAGATGGAATAGTCCATCGTGACCCCGAGCTGAAGTACAGCGCTCAGAGCTTTTGTAATATATGATATCTCTCCGAAAAACACATTTGTGCCGAGGTTGTAAAGTATAGCCATGCCGATGCTCAAAAGAAAGAAGACTGGCATCAGGAATGAATCAAGGAAAAGCGCCATTATAACGGCTGCAAATATGACCGCAAGACCTACATATACAGGCTCTTCGCTCTCGGCCAGGTTTTTTGTATCCAGCGTCACAGCCGTCATACCGGAAAGAAAGCATCTCTCATCCGATATGGCGCGTATGGCCTCGACAGCGTTCATCGTTTTTTCTTCGGACGAAGTACCTTCAAAGAATATCGCCATAAGAGTCGTATCTGTTTCACTATTGTTAAAAGCATCCAGATATTCATCCGGCAGGAGTTCCTTAGGAACGGAAATATCCATAAGATCGTCATACCACATGACGCTCTTAACGCTGTCAACTTTCTCTATCTCACTTTTAAGCTCGGTTATATCCCTGTCGTCCATACCCTTGACCATATACATGGCAAAAGCACCTGTGCCGAACTCATCTGTGAGCATATCCTGTCCTTTCATGGTCTCTATCTCATCAGGAAGATATACAAGGATATCATAGTTGACCTTCGTCGAGATAATACCTAAAAATGAAGGGATGAGCAGTATGACAGCTATCACCAATATCAATACCTTGTGTCTTGCGACCCACGAACCAAAACGCAGCAAACCATTTTCTCCTAAAAATATTGACTAACAGTCAGTTTCTACAGTATGATAATATAGCATATAAATGACTGATAGTCAATATTTAACGTATGTAATATTCCGTATTATTTTTGTATAATGGGAAAGAGGGTATGGTCATGAGTAAAGTTCTGGAAAACAAAAAACTAAAAAAAGACGCGATCATGAAGAGCGCCTACGATCTCTTCGTTGCAAAAGGCGTCAACAAAACTTCCGTTGATGACATAACAAAGTGCGCAGGTATCGCCAAAGGCACTTTCTACCTCTACTTCGCGGATAAATATGAAGTGCGCGACTGCCTTATCACGGCTTACGCGAAAAAAGTATTTGATCTTGCTATAAAGGAAGCGGATCCCGGCAGATTTGAGACCCTTCCTGACAAGATAATGCATATAATGGACTATATAGCCGACTACCTTTATATGCATAAGGATATAACGAGATTTATAGCGAAGAATCTTTCATGGGCTCTGTTCAAAAAGACACTTCTTGACAGTCCTGGTGAAAGATCGGAAAAAAATGAATTTAATGAACTTTACAATGATATAATCTCTTCATCTAAAGAAAAAGTTCGAGACCCTCAGATACTGCTCTTCCTCATCGTCGAACTTATCGGGAGCACATGCACCAGCGTTATCCTTGATGAAGAACCTGCTCCGTTTGAAGTATATAAGCCCTATCTCAATGCCGCTATCGAATCGATAATAAAAAGCCAGATCGTAATATAAAAAAACAGGTCCACTTCAATTAGTGGACCTGCTCTGCATATACATTAAGATCATTAATCAAGAGCGTTGATATTTACTATATCGACTTCAACCTCAAATTCGCCTTTGTTTGCCCTGTAGACATTAAACTTGACCTTATCACCGACACTCTTTCCGGCAATGTATTCAGCCATATCGAAGTCTTCGGCTGTAACATCGTTGCCGTCAACCTCTGTTATGATATCGTTCTCCTTAAGGCCGGCAATCTGAGCGGGACTTCCGTCCACAGTGTTTATAATAAGGACTCCCATCGGAACCTGCCATGAAGCAGCGTCATCTTCTGTCATAGCATAATACTGGATTCCTATACCGGGTTTGAGTACTGAACCGTTCGCTATGAGTTCATCGACTATCTGTTTTACGTAGTCGATCGGTATGGCAAATCCTATGCCTTCGGAACTGATCGTCGTACCCTGCTGGGTATAACCAGCATACAGGCTCTTGAGTGTGTTCATACCGATGACCTCACCCTGTGTATTGAACAGGGGACCGCCGCTGTTGCCGGGGTTTATAGCCGCATCCATCTGAAGAACATTGTATGTTCTGCCGTTTGCTTTTATCTCTCTTGAAAGAGAACTGATGTATCCGACTGTTACCGTTCCTGCCAGCTGGTCACCTATGGGATTGCCTATCGCTATGACCTGCTCGCCGACCTTGCAATTGTCGCTGTCGCCGATCGCAAGAGCATGCATGCCCGTCGCATCTATATCCAGAACCGCGATATCAGAGCTGTAGTCCTTGCCCTGGATCACCGCATCGTACTCTGTCCCGTCGGAAGTCGTGACCTTGATGACATCAGCGTTCTCTATAACATGATAATTAGTAACTATGTATCCGTCCTGTGATATCACCCAGCCTGAGCCGTATCCGAGAGGTGTGAGGCTGGCTTCCTGTCCGGGCTGAAGAGCCTGTGAATAAGTGTTTATTCCCACGACACCGTCTATAGCGTATTCTGCAACGCCTTCGACCGGATTCTCATATGCCACAAGCTGCGGAGCCTCTGCGGGAGTAATGGTTTCGGCTTCAGCGGTTACATTCTGCTGTGCAGGTGCCGTTTCGGTCTTCATATTATCCATCATGGCGGGCATAATGAGGAAACCTGTAAGAGCCGAGGCCCCTACCGCGCATGCCGCGCCGACCGCTATGATCGAAGCGATAAAGCCGCGCTTGGTGACCATCTTTACTTTCTTTTCCTTTTTATTCTCCGAAGATCCGTTTGAGTATGTGCGGACTCTGGGCTCATATGCCTTTTCTTCCCTTTCATACACGGGTCTTCTGTATACCGAATCGTCTTCTTCAAGAGGTCTTGAGTATTCCTCATACTGCTGAGCTCTTCTTCTCGCTTCAGCTTCTCTTGCAGCAGCAGCTTCGGCTTCTCTCTGTTTTCTGATAGCTCCGAAGGTATTGCCGCCTCCGGGGTATCCTTCTATACCGCTGCCGTTTCCGGAAGGTCTGTTTTCATTGTTATCAATCCTGTAGTCGTCCACCTTGTTATCCTCGCTTTCGTTTATCCTATGATATAAAGATAAACAATATATTTTAAGGAATTATGAATAATAGTTGAAGAAACTTTAACTATCACATTTCTGAAGTGTGAATGTAAATGCAGTGCCTTCTTCCTCGCTCGACGTGACCCAGATCTTCTGCCCATGCTGTTCTATTATCTTCTTGACGATAGAAAGGCCGAGGCCCGTGCCCTCCTGCTCCCTGTTCCTGGATTTATCGGTCTTATAGAACCTGACGAACACAAGCGGAAGTTCCTCTTCAGCTATGGGCTTGCCGCTGTTTATGACAGATACTTTAACGGTCTTGCCTTCTTCCATGACCTTGACCGCAAGTTTTCCGCCTTCGGGCGTAAACTTGACAGCGTTGTCTATGAGATTGACCATGACCTGCGCCATACGGTCCTTATCACCCATGACCATGCATCTTCCGTCGGACATCTCTATATCAACGTCTATCTTTTCCTTCCTGATACGACTCTCAAAAGTTATGACCGTACGTCTTATTATCTCATTTATATCTATCTTCTTTATATCCATCGGGAATGTTCCCGACTCCATACGTGTAAGGTCAAGTAGATCGTTTATGAGGATATTGAGTCTCTTTGTCTCACCCAGCACAACGTTCAGATAATAATCCCTCTGGTCGTCTTTTATAGTCCCGTCCAGCATAGCCTGAACAAGTCCCTGCATGGATGTCATAGGGGATCTGAGTTCATGCGATACATTGGCAATGAAACTGGATCTCGTCGCCTCATATCTCTCAAGATCCTCGGCCGCCTGGTTGAATGTCTCGGCCAGCTGTCCGACTTCGTCATGAGACGATACCTTTACCCTTACGTCAAAGTTGCCCTTTGCGAGCTCCTTTGTCATGTTCGACAGACGCTTAAGAGGCCTGAGCAGATAACTCGAGAATATCGTACAGAGAAGGACTGCGACGACGGCGTATATGAGACCTGTTATGAGGAGGACCCTGTTCACGCTGTACAGCGACTGGTTGACAGAGAGCAGCGTCTTGTGTATGAAGACAGCGCCCTTGACATTGCCGTCTATACTTATGGGCGCGCCGACCGTTATGACCGGCACATTGAAGAAAGTATCACTGGCTCTCGAGATATTGGTGGAAACGTTGCCCTTCCTAATATCTTCATACATGTCGCCGTAGTATTTGAGTATGTCGTCCTGTGTGAGTTCCGTATTATTTGAATTTGATGTTACATATATCCTGTCATTGTCAACGAGCCATATGACCTCTTCATTGAGGTCGGCTTTGACGACGAGCTGCGACAGAAGATCGGCAGAGGTCATACTCCCCTGATCCTTGAGCTTGGCCAGGGAATTGATCTCCACTGCCTGGTCTCTCATAGCCGACTCGGTAGCGGTTATGGTCTCGTTTGAAACGAGGTATGTCTCTATTGCCATTGAGAGCACTGTCGTGCCCGCTATGATGATGATAAATATTATCATCATCTTGGCAAAAAGGGAATTAGTCATTCATTTACCTCAAATTTGTATCCGACACCCCATACGGTGTTGATGCTCCACTGGTCGTTGCCCGGGAGTTTCTCTCTCAGTCTCTTAACGTGTACGTCTACCGTTCTGGAATCCCCGAAATAATTGAAATCCCAGACCTGCTCCAGAAGCTGCTCTCTCGTGAATACGTGATTTGGCTTTGAAGCAAGGTAGTACAGAAGCTCCATCTCTTTCGGAGGGAGTTTAAGTGATTCACCGTTGAACTCCACGGTGTAGTTGTTGATGTTTATAGTAAGATCCTTGAACTCCAGGACCTTATTTTCCTCGGGTTCATATGTCGTGGATCTTCTGATGACAGCCTTGACCCTGGCCATGAGTTCCTTGGGATCAAAGGGCTTTACGACATAGTCGTCCGCGCCGAACTCAAGACCAAGTATCTTGTCATAGGTCTCGCCCCTTGCTGTCAGCATTATGACCGGCACGTTGCTGGTCTTTCTGATCTCTTTTAGTGTCTGCATGCCGTCCATAACGGGCATCATTATATCGAGAAGGACCAGATCGAAATCCTGCTTGCCGAATTCTTCGATGCAGTTTTCGCCGTTCCTGGCTTCGACTACATCGTATCCTTCGTTCTGAAGATACAGTTTAACGAGTTCCCTTATGTTTTTATCATCATCTGCTACAAGTACATTTATGTTTCCCATATGTGCCTCCGTACAGTTTCTTTATACTAATAATTTAACATAGCATTTGTTCATAATTGTGAACAAAACGAAAACTCTACTTGAGTTCCACCACTGTGGCTCCGTCGCCGCCCTCGTCGTATTTTCCGGGGCGCATAGATTTAACGTGGCTGTGAGTCCTAAGGAATTCTCTCACACCCTTTTTGAGCACTCCCGTGCCCCTGCCGTGAACTACGGTCACAGTTGCGAGACCTGACAGGAAAGCGTCATCCAGATATTTATCCAGAGCGAAGCACGCTTCGTCCACAGCCATACCGTGAAGGTCGATGCTCATGGATACCGTCTTCCTCCGGTCAAGGTCGATCCTTGACGTGCGCTTCGGTTCGGATGCGGTGCCGCCTTCTATTATCTCTATATCATCTATGCTCACTTCAGCCTTCATCATGCCGGCTGCGACCGTGAGCATACCCCTGCTGTCGGGCTCGTTAAGCACCTTCGCTTCAATGTCCATGCTTATTATGCGGACATCGATGCCTTCCTTTATCTCACCGATTTCAGGTTTTCTCCCGATGCGCCTCTCCTTCTTTAAGTGCCTGGAGACTTCCTCCTTTTTGCGGCTGAAGCCGTCGCGCACCGTCTTCGCCGTCTTTGTTATCTCGGCTTCGCCGCTGCCCTTCGTTCTTCTTGCTTCCTTTATGAGACTTTCGCTCTCATCGCTCGCATCGGATAATATCTCAAGTGCCTTTTCATCCGCCTTTTTGAGTTTGGCCTTCGCTTTCTCGCCGGCTTTCCTTAATTTCTCCTGAGCCTTCTCCTCGGCTTCCTTCGCCCGTTTAAGAGCCGCCTCAGCCTCTTCTCTGTCCTTTTCGGCCTGCTGGCTCGCCTTCTGGGCATATGACATAAGATCGGTATACGCCGTCTGTTCCGCGCTCAGGTAACCGTACGCTCTGTCAAGAACGCCTGCCTTAAGCCCCAGTCTCTTTGCTATCAAGAGAGCGTTGCTCATGCCGGGTATGCCGACTATGAGCCTGAACGTGGGCTTTAAGTTCACCGCGTCGAATTCCATGGACGCGTTCTCAAAGCCTTCCTTGCCGGACGCGTAGTTCTTAAGCTCGCTGTAATGCGTGCTTGCGAAGACCCTGCATCCCTTTTCCGAGAGAGTATCAAGAACTGCCATGGCAAGGGCCGAACCCTCCTGAGGTTCTGTACCGGCTCCGAGTTCATCCAGCAGCACCAGAGACCTTTCAGTGCTCTTCCTCAGGATATATATGACGTTCTTGATATGCGCCGAGAATGTCGACAGTGACTGCGATATACTCTGCTCATCCCCTATATCGGCAAATACACCGTCAAAGACGGGGAGTTTTACACCCTGATCCGCAGGAACGAACATGCCGCACTGCGCCATAAGAGCGAAGAGTCCGCAGAGTTTGAGCGTTACGGTCTTGCCGCCTGTATTGGGGCCTGTTATTATTAGAGCCTTCGTGCCTTCTTTTAGATCCACGTCCACGGGTACAACTTCCGCAGAGGGTATAAGCGGGTGTCTGCCGTTTATCACATGGAATATACCGTCACTGAATTCTACAGGGACCGCGTTCATCGATATGCCAACAGAAGCCTTGGCGAATAAAACATCAAGTTCGGAAAGTATGCCCGCCGAGCGCCTTATATCGTCTATACGGCTCCGGAACAGGGCAGTCAGCGCCGTCAGTATCCTCTCTATCTCGGCCTGTTCCTCGGCTATGAGCTCCGATATGCGGTTGTTGGCTTCGACTACGCTCGCAGGCTCTATGAAGAGCGTGGCTCCGGTGCCGCTCTGCGCGTGCACTATGCCCGGGACCTTTGACTTGTTCTCCTGCTTTACGGGTACTACGTATCTGCCGTTTCTCTGCGTTATTATGCTGTCCTGGAGTGCTGACGAGTACTCCGATTTTCTGATTATGTTTCTGAGTTTTTCACGTATGAACTCGTTCTCTTTGACGATACTCCTCCGTATCTTATACAGAGTGTCCGAAGCACGGTCGGCCATCTCCTCATCGGAAAGGATGCTGTCCGTGACCATGCGGATCGTCCGCTCATCATATTCAAGTCCCCACGCGAGTGTTTTTAAATTCTCCGCGCCCGAGGCGTTCATTATGCTTACTTTTGCATGCTTTGAAGCTTTGTATACAGAATTGAGACGCAGAAGCTCTCCCATGCTCATGGTAGCGCCGGTATTGAGTCTTGCCAGCTCCGATGAAATGGATGAAAAAGATACCATCGGATATGACGGCCGCCCGACGATTATACTCTCGGCTTCTTTAGTCTGCTCCATCAGGAGCGAAGCTTCAGCTGAGGTAAAGACAGGCTGAAGAGAGAGCATAGCCTCCCTGCCCTTTTCGGATACCGTCTTTTCGGATGCCATCTCAAGGATCCTGTCAAATTCCAGCATGGCTGCCGTCTTTTTGCTTATCATCTAGACACCTCTCAGCAAATGTCCCTGCGTCGTGCCCTGAGTCTCAATGCTCAGGTCTTTCCCTTCTTTGGCCGCACGGGCATATATATCTATCATATCAAGATCGGATACGCTGCCCGCGATGATGCGCAGCGAATCCACCGCACTTTTAAGCCTGCCTATCTCTTTAAGGCACAGCCTGTCGGGGTTTCCTATCGAGTAGATACTGAAACTCCCGGATTTATATCTCTTTATATCATATCCGTAGCCTCTCCTGTCAGTCATGCAGCTCCCAAATACATCATGGGCTATCCACATAACGGGCAGAATACCGTAGACTATGATCTCGGTCTTAAGGCATGATTTTAAGTGAAGTATATCTCTTTTGGCAAGTTCGCTCGATACAGTGACCGTGCTCGCGCCCATTTTTTTGAGTTCCTCTACAGATGCGCCGTTCGCGGTATTGCACGTATGGTCCATGACTACATCGTCAAAGCCGCCGAAAACACTTACCTGAGAAAAATGACCTGCCAGCATGCCCGAGAAAAGCCCCTCGTTGCCTTTAAGGACTTTTTTAAGGTTTTCATAACCTTTCGCATTCATATACGGCAGGAGCCTTATATACGGCTTTTTGCCGCTTTTTTCATATATCTCTTCAGCTGCCTTGAGTATATCCCTGCTGTAGACTTCAGGTGCATAGTATATCCTGGCCGCACCTTTTAAGGCCGCTGCTGCGGCTATATCCTTATCTCCCGTTTCAACGCATATCTCACGCATCTCGTGAGGGATCTTAGAAGGACAGCATGATATTTCCTTGTCAGCATCCGATGGCCTCTCAAATACGGATACCATACTTTCCTCAAGTCCTGAAAGAGCGTTCCGCCTCAGAGCGTTGAGATCCGCTCTGCTTATATACGGTTCACCTTCCCTTACGATATCGATGCGGCTGAACTCAAAGGGCGTACCGCCTGTCTTTGAGAGCGATGCCTTTATACTCTCGTCCGGAACAGCAGTCCTTGCCTTTTCAAGTGCATTCTCTCCTTCTGTCTGCACACAGACTTCACCCGCTTTTACGTTAATGACCGGACGCACGCCCTCCTTAAGGATTATCTCCGCTTCGGGAAACACGAAGCTTTTTGGATTGACTTGGACCTTCGGTTCACCCTCCGCCCTCGTGTCGGGCCTGTCGGGTGCGCATACATCGGTGCGTCCCGTAAGATATGCGTCGGTAAAAGTCCTGTTATAAAAACGCGAAAGTTCCTCTTTGGCTCTGCTTCCCGTTATTTCTCCTTTAATGAGTCTGGCATAGACGTCAGTCACACCGGCGACGTAATCGGGTGACTTCATCCTCCCTTCTATCTTAAGGCTGCATACGCCGGCTTTTTTAAGTTCCTCTATATGCTCCGCAAGACAGAGATCCGCCGTTGACAGAAGATACCCTTCGGTATCAGCAGATCTGTACTTAAGCCTGCAGGGCTGCGCGCAGCATCCCCTGTTGCCGCTCCTCTGACCTATGAACGATGACATGAGACACAGTCCGGAAACCGATGAGCAAAGAGCCCCGTGTATGAAGACTTCTGTTTCTATGCCCGTATCCGCTATAGCGCGTATCTCACCTAAGGAAAGCTCTCTTGCGGGTATCACGCGCTTTACGCCTCTTTCTTTGAGCATCATGGCACCAGCCGCATCATGGATGCACATCTGCGTGGACGCGTGAACAGGCACGCCTAAGTTTTTTATTATCTGCTCCGCGAGCCCTATATCAGATACTATAAGAGCGTCTATTCCTATTGAACTAAGATATGCCGCTTCTGAAAGAGCGCTCTCCATCTCGCGCTCGAGTATCATAGTATTCAAGGCAGCGTATATCTTCTTCCCGCGGACATGACAGTACGCGGCGGCTTTCTTCATGCCGTCGTGATCAAAATTGCCGGCATAACTGCGTGCCGAAAATGATTTTCCTCCGCAGTACACGGCATCGGCGCCGCTCTCTATTGCGGCTGTAAGACAATCCATATCGCCCGCAGGCGAGAGAAGTTCTATCATATCTACCTTAAAAACAAAAGCAGCCATGACAAAATAACGCCGTGGCTGCCTTAAATCTTATCTCAGCTTTGCGCCGTATTCCCTTTCGAGAGTGCGCAGTATCTTCGAGAAAGCAGCGTCCGTCTCCTCATCTGTGAGAGTCCTGTCGTCCGCTCTGAAGACCATCCTGTAGGCAAGGCTCTTCTTACCCTCGCCCAGCTGATCGCTCCTGTACACATCGAACAGTTCAGCGGATTCGAGTTTCTTGCCGCCCGACGCTTTTATTGTTGCCAGGACATCGCCAGCTCCGGTATCGTCATCTACTATAACGGCGATATCTCTCTCTGAAGCCGGGAACTTGGGCAGTTCGGCAAATCTCATTGACTCCCTGTCATCGAGTTTCTCGACATTCGCCAGATACAGATAAGCGATATATACGGGATGAGGTATATCGTATCTTTCGAGCACTTCCTCGGCAACCTGTCCTATGCGCCCTATCTCGAACTTGCCTACGAACATAGCAGCGCTGCGGCCGGGATGCAGGTACGGAACAGAGCATCTTGTGCATTTGAGAGATTTTCCGGAAAACAGCGATACGGCATTCTCTAAGACGCCTTTGAGCGTATAGAAGTCCTCATCCTTACCGGCGCATGCCAGAATGACCGCGGGCTTTTCGATAACGGGAGCGTTCACGCTCGCATCATCATTGGGGAAGTATGTCTTACCCAGCTCATACAGCCTTAAGTCATTGTTCTTCCTGGCCATATTTAAGGAGACTACCTTGAGCATATCGGATACGAGGTTGGTCCTCATATATGCTGTGTCGTCACCCAGAGGATTCCTTATCTTTATACTCTCGGGCATCTCAAGTCCGAGTTTTGTGCTGTCCTGCTCACCTGCAAACGAGTACGTCACGCACTCGCAGAAGCCTGTAGCACTGAGATAACCGCGAAGTGCATCCTTGGCAACCTCAAGCCTGCTCATAAGGGTAGAGTTTCTGTTGCCCGACCTGAGCTCAGTTGAGGGGATGTTGTCATATCCGTACATCCTCGCGACTTCCTCGGCTATATCCGCAGGTATGGTCAGATCTGTCCTCTCCTGCGGAACTTCGCAGATGAGAAGCGTGCCTTCAGCTTCAGTCGCGATACCGACCATGTTTAAGTACTTTATCATGTCCTCTTTCGGGATATCAGTTCCCAGAAGACCGTTTATGTAATCGCTGTCGGCCTTGACGACAGTCTTTTCCGTATCGGCATTGTTGATGTCGACCATGCCGCCGACGACCTCACCGCATCCGAGCTCGCATACGAGATGGAGCGCACGCTTTAAGGCAAATTCGGCTGTGGCCGGCGCCACGCCCTTGGAAAATCTCATAGATGACTCGGTTGAAAGCCCCAGCGCCCTTGAAGTCTGTCTTATATTGCCGTAGTTGAAGTTGGCGCTCTCGAATATGATGGTCTTTGTGTCATCCTTAATCTCGGAATTCTGACCGCCCATAACGCCCGCTATGCCGATGGGCTTCATTCCGTCGCATATCATGAGCATGGAGGTATTGAGTTCCCTCTCCTTGTCATCGAGAGTTGTTATCTTTTCGCCTTCCTCGGCGTTTCTGACTATTATCTTCGATCCGCCGATATCGGAAGCATCGAAAGCGTGCATGGGCTGACCTGTCTCTATCATCACAAAGTTCGTGATATCGACTATGTTGTTTATAGCACGGATGCCGGCTTCCCTGAGTCTCTTCTTCATCCACTCGGGCGACTCGGCGATCCTTATGTCCTTAACAGCCGCGGCCATGTATCTCGGGCAGCTTTCCGTGTTTCTGACTTCCACAGAGATATAATCCGAAACATCCTCACTGTTTGCGGCAAATGAAGTATCCGGCTCTTTGAAAGCGCTGCCGGTAGCGGCTGCCGCCTCTTTGGCTATGCCTATCATAGAGAGGCAGTCGGGTCTGTTCGCGCCTATCTCAAACTCTATCACGCTTCCGCCGATACCGAGGTATTCTCTTATATCCTGACCTGCAGGCGCATTCTCATCAAGAATATAGATACCGTTAACGTCGCTTCCTGGGTATTCTTCGGCGTCAAGGCAGAGTTCCTCGCCCGAGCAGAGCATGCCGTAGGACTCAACGCCTCTCAGCTTGCCCTTCTTGATAGTCATGCCGCAGGGAAGGTTTGCGCCCACGAGCGCAGCGGGTACTTTCGCGCCCTCGAAAACGTTCGTAGCCCCCGTAACTATCTGAACGGGTTCGTCCTTTCCTATATCGATCGTGCATATCTGCAGCCTGTCTGCATCGGGATGCTTTTCCAGACGGTCTATCCTTCCGACGACGACGTTTGTGATATCGGCTCCTATCTCGCGTATGCCTTCCACGCCGTTGCCCGTCATTATCATCTTCTCAGCGAGCTCTTCAGGCGTTTCTTTTATATCCACATAATCCTTAAGCCATGTGTATGATGCCAGCATTTACGTCACCTCCCTACCTGAACTGCTTCAAGAAACGTACATCGTTCTCGTAGAGCAGTCTTATGTCAGTGATCCCGTACTTGATGTTGCACAGTCTGTCGAGACCCAGACCGAAAGCGAATCCGGTATATACTTCAGGGTCTATGCCGCACATGGTAAGGACCTTGGGATTGACCATTCCGCATCCGAGCACTTCTATCATGCCGTCACCCTTGCATGCGGGGCAGCCTTTGCCGCCGCATATAGAGCATGTTGCGTCGACTTCCGCGCTGGGCTCGGTGAACGGGAAGAATCCCGGACGGAACTTGGTCGTGGTCTTTTCGCCGTAAAGACGCTTAAGGAACGTGTTTATCGTGCCCTTAAGATCGGCGAACGTTATGCCCTTGTCGATGACGAGACCTTCCACCTGGTTGAACACCGGTGAATGCGTCGCGTCAACATCATCGCATCTGTACACTCTTCCCGGACAGATCATCTTGATCGGAGGCTTCTGCTTCAGCATCGTCCTTACCTGAACGGGTGATGTGTGTGTCCTGAGAACAACGTCATCCGACACATAGAAAGTATCCTGCTCATCCCTCGCCGGATGATCCTTGGGGATGTTCAGCATCTCGAAATTGTATTTGTCAAACTCGACCTCGGGGCCTTCTTCCACGGCAAATCCCATAGAAACGAATATTTTCCTGACTTCGAGGTAAGTCTTTGTAAGGGGATGAAGACTGCCCAGAGGCGATGCCTTTCCGGGAAGAGTAACATCTATCTTCTCCTCTTCCAGTCTCAGCGCCTTCTCTCTCTCTTTTATCGTACCGATGGCTTTTTCAAAACTCCCCTCGATATCGGAACGAAGATCGTTTATCATCTTGCCCATAGCGGCTCTGTCTTCAGGTTTCGCCGAACCGATCAGCTTCATAAGACCTGTGACTTCGCCCTTTTTCCCGAGGAACTTCACTTTGAGATCCTTTAAGGCCTGCATATCGCTGATGCCTTCAAGTTCCTTTAAGGCTATCTTTCTGATCTCATCTATCTTTTCTATCATAAGTTAAAACTCCTAATGCTCTCCGCGGCTCTGTACAGCATGAGGCCTGCGGCTACGCCCGCGTTCAGGCTCTCCGCTCTGCCGTATATAGGTATCCTGTACTTAAAGCCGCACAAATCCGCTATATCATCGCTGACTCCGCGCGACTCGTTGCCTATGACCACGCATATATCATCATCCTTCGGAAACTCACTGTCTCCTTTAAGGTGTCCGCAGACACAGCTGCCGCTTTTCCCGAATTCCTTAAGGTACGTTTCAAGGTCCTGTGTCACCACCGGCAGATGGAACACACTCCCCATGGAGCACCTCACGGACTTGGGACCGAAAGCGTCAGCGCATCCTTCGGAAAGTATTACGCAGGAAGCTCCGGCGGCATCCGCGCTCCTGATTATGCTCCCGACGTTCGTCGGATCGGAAACGTCATCAAGCACCACCGTGAGCCCTGAAAAAACCGGAGCACTCTCTTTTTTCTCAACGACTGCAACTACGCCCTGCGGCGTCTTAGCGTCGGACAGAGCTTCTATGACCTCGTCCGTAACAACCGTGACAATCCCCGGATCCACGCTGAGATCATTTATGAGGCTTTCATCGCTCAAGAGGACCTCTCTTACGGTAAAACCGCTTTTGAGCGCTTCTCTCACGCATTTTACGCCTTCCGCCATAAAGCATCCGGCCTCATCACGTCCCCTGCGCCTCTCAAGCTTCTTCAGCTCCTTTATATGCTCGTTCTTCCTGCTTGTGATCATATACTTAAATACTCCAAAACCCCACCTTTGGTGGGGCTTTAAGGATTATATATTCTTCTTTGCGAGTTCCGCGAGCTTTGCGAAAGCGGGCTTGTCGTTTACAGCCATATCGGAAAGCACTTTTCTGTTAACAGCGACGCCGGCCTTCTTTAAGCCGTACATCATCTGTGAATAGCTGATCTCGTTATTTCTGGCTTCAGCGTTTATACGGATGATCCAGAGTCTTCTGTATTCGCGCTTCTTGAGCTTACGTCCGATGTAAGCGTAGCGCATGGACTTCATAACAGCCGCTTTAGCTGTCTTGTACTGTTTTGATTTTGCTCCGAAATATCCCTTCGCGAGCTTGAATATACGTCTGCGTTTTTTATGTGAACTTACTGCTCTTTTAATCCTAGCCATAATACATTACCTCCTGATCATTTGTAGGGAATAAGCTTCTTGATCTTCTTCGTCTCCTGAGCACAGATGAACGTGCCCTTACGGAGATTTCTTTTTCTCTTCGAAGTTTTCTTATTCAGTATATGGCTCTTGTAAGCCTTCGCTCTCTTTATCTTACCGGATTTGGTAAGTTTGAATCTTTTTGCTGCGCCTCTGTGCGTCTTGATCTTAGGCATATCTAGATCCTCCTTCTTTATCTTTAATTCTTTGGTGATAATATCATAAACATGTTGCGGCCTTCGACCTTCGCATGCTTTTCTACTACAGCGTAATCCTGTATCATCTCATAGAACTCATCCATAACGGTAAGTCCCTGATCCGTATGAGCGAGCTGTCTGCCCTTGAACCTTATGGATACCTTTACCTTGTCACCGTTCTTAAGGAACTTGATGACGTTCTTGGCCTTGACCTGCATGTCATGCGTGTCAATAGTAGCCGAAAGACGCATCTCTTTAATCTCGATGACCTTCTGGTTCTTTCTGGCTTCCTTCAGTTTCTTGCCCTGCTCGAACTTGTACTTGCCGTAGTCCATTATCTTACAGACCGGCGGCTTTGCCTTCGGTGAAATGTTCACCAGGTCAAGATCCTGCTCGACCGCCATCTCGAGCGCGGCCGCAGAGGACATTATACCCAGCTGTTCGCCGTTTTCCGAGATCACACGGACTTCATCTTCGCGTATTTGCTCATTTATGAGCAGATCGTTAGCTATTGTCAATCCCTCCCTTATTCAATAAGACAAACAAAAAATACGGGCGCAAAAAACCCGTATCCAAAAGAATTAACGATCCTATTGACACTGCCTGGCAGCCTTAAGCGCCGGCAGGTGAGAAACGGGTGTTTCTGCTTTCTGCACGATTTATATTACTATACGGCTTACTACATGTCAACACATTTTCGTTTTTAGCCTTTTTTACTTTTTAATAATATACCGCAACTCAGCGCTCCTAAGCTGCGGTCTGCACTTATAGTTTATGGTTCTGCAGCCAGCCCATCAGAATATGACTTTGTCAGCATCTTCCCTGACAACCATCTCTGTGAACTCGTCGCCGTCCATATTGCCTATCTCACCTTCGCCCCTGCGCCTTACTGCAAAGGTTCCGTCCTCGACCTCCTTGTCGCCTGCAACGAGCATATAGGGTATGCGTTCGTTTCTGGCTTCTCTGATCTTATATCCGAGTTTTTCGTTGCTGTCATCAACAGTCGCTCTAATGCCGAACATCCTGAGTTTCTCGGCAAACGCCCTGCAGTAACCGGCAGCCCTGTCCGTAACGGACAGTATCCTTACCTGTTCGCTCATCATCCAGAGCGGCAGTGCTCCCGCATATTTCTCTATGAGCATCGCGAGAGTCCTCTCGTAACAGCCGAGAGATGACCTGTGTATTATCATAGGTCTCTGCTTTGCTCCGTCGGCATCGATATAGTACATGTCGAAGAGATTTGCATTGTACGGATCGATCTGTACAGTTATGACCGTATCTTCCTTGCCGAATACGTTCTTGAACTGAATATCGAGCTTCGGACCGTAGAACGCCGCTTCGCCGTCCGCCTCGGTATAATCAATATCAAGATGATCGAGTATGCGGCGCATGAGGTCCTGAGTATCTTCCCACGTCTTCTCATCGCCGATGTACTTATCCCTGTTGTTGGGATCCCATTTAGAGAGTCTGTAAGTAACATCATTCTGTATGCCGAGGCATGTCATGACATATTTGATAAGATCGACAACGCCTCTGAACTCGTCCTCAAGTTGCTCGGGAGTCAAAATGAGATGGCCCTCGGACAGAGTGAACTGTCTGACCCTTATCAGACCGTGCATCTCGCCTGAAGCCTCATTTCTGAACAGTGTCGACGTCTCGTTGTATCTTATCGGCAGATCCTTATATGAATGGTGACCGGCCTTATATATCATATACTGGAAGGGGCACGTCATGGGACGGAGAGCCAGCACTTCGTCGTCCTTTTCCTCGTCACCCAGCACGAACATGCCGTCCTTGTAGTGATCCCAGTGACCGGATATCTTGTAAAGATCATTTTTAGCCATGTAGGGCGTCTTTGTCATCTGGTATCCCCTGCGTTCCTCTTCATCCTCTATGAAGCGCTGGAGTATCTGAATGACCTTGGCACCCTTGGGCATTATGAGAGGCAGGCCCTGTCCTACGACGGGACTTGTCGTAAAGTATCCGAGTTCGCGGCCGAGCTTGTTGTGGTCTCTCTCCTCCGCATCCTTTCTGGCAGCGATATACGCATCAAGGTCTTCCCTTGATTCAAAAGCGGTACCGTAAATCCTCTGGAGCATAGCCTTGTTCTCGTCGCCTCTCCAGTATGCGCCGGATGTACGCAGGAGTTTGAAGGCCTTTATCTTTCCGGTATGCTCAACATGAGGACCCGCACAGAGATCCGTAAAATCTCCCTGCCTGTAGAAAGATATAACGGCGTCTTTCGGAAGGTCATTTATGAGCTCAACCTTGTACGGCTCGTCAGCCATGAGCTTTAAGGCCTCATCTCTCGGGAGTTCGAATCTCTCAACCTTAAGGTTCTGCTTTATTATCCTAGACATCTCCTTTTCGATCTTCCTCAAGTCCTCGCTGGTGAACGGGGTCGCAACATCGAAATCATAATAGAACCCGTCATCAATGGACGGCCCTATCGCAAGTTTTGCCTCGGGGAATAACTTCTTTACGGCCTGCGCCATAACATGTGAAGCTGTATGTCTTAAAGTTGATAGTTCAATACCCATTTTTAAACCTCGTTTTGTTTTAATAAGTACAAAAAATTATAGTTTAGGCGGACTGAAAAGTCAATCCGCCCGCAAGTCTCTATAAATGCCCACAGTGCTGTCTGTATGTCCTTGATTTTAGATACTCCTCAAAGGACTCGATGTTTCTGTTGACAACGAGTTCCTCAGGGAACTCCTCCTCTTCGAGCACAGGCATCACTTTAGGGAAATACCCTACGTTGTACGCTATATGCGCGTCCGTTGCGACTGTGATCCTTACGTCATGCTTTTTGCACAGTCTCACGATCTTCCTGCAGTTTTCGGCTGCATGGACATCCCTGAATGAATGGTTGTTGATCTCTATTATCTTACCCATAGCCGCAGACTCTTTCACTATACGCTCGTGATCCATTTCGGCCCAGAGTCTGTCAGGATGTCCTATAACATCAACAAAATCGTTTTTAAGAGCCGTCAGAGCCGCGCATGTGTTTTCTTCAACCGTACCGGGGTCAAGCACCACATCGTGCATGGATGCTATAACAAACTCCATCTTGCTGACCATCCCGGCATCGACATCCAGATCACCGTTTAAGTTAATTATGTTGGCTTCAATGCCCTTATATACTCTGACGCCCTCCATATACTCGGGAAAAGTGGAAACAATATCCACGCCCCACACGTTCATCGACAGAGGCATGGCGGGACCGTGATCAGCATGCACGAAACCCTGCATGCCTTTATTTGCCGCTTCCCTCGCGTTCTCTATTACAGTTGAATACGCATGTCCGCTGAGTATTGAATGGACATGGCTGTCTATCAGTATCTTCACTTAATATTTTCCTTATGCATGTCAAAGGTGCTGCCTTGCGGCAGCACCTTTGGTTCTTATCCCTATGTCAGTGAATCTAATA
>CAYRWM010000010.1:0-49170 GCA_964428055.1 uncultured Christensenellaceae bacterium
CCTTGACCTTGAAATATCCGCCTATGTTCTTCCTTAATTGCTCCATGGCTATATCAGATCCTTTATTGACCGACATACCTATGAGCACAAGCGACGACAATATCACTATTATTATCAGCAGCAATATGGTTTTTCCTCTGTTTCGGGCTATATACAGCCCGGCTCTTTTTATAAGAGACATGTTTTGGCCTCCCTCTGCATAGTATTATTCAAAGAACAAATCAATCGATTCATTCTTAAGAGCCTGTCTGCTGAAAAAAAACGGGAAAGAACATAGATTAAAATATGCATGCGTAGCATTATAAATCCCCATGTCTTTTATTCCAAAATTAAAGTATCTTTGTCACATTTTCTTGTAATAAGAACAGCCAACAATACTACACCTTCCGTAATAGCAAAAGTGATCATGATTTCTTCAAATCCAATTTGCTCTTTTATGTTTAATTCCAGTTTTATATTTTTCTCAACAATCAGGTTGTCGTTTGAATCATAAGATATTTCAAACTCTTCGGCATCAGATGCTTTGTCATTAGCATATTCGGATAAATATTCCCCAAATGGTACGATCAGAAAATATCCTATTATAATCGCTATAATAAAAGCAATTACGGATAAAAATACCATCTCGACCACTCGCTGCACAGTGATCGACTTGCGATATATGCCAAGAGAACGATATATATATGTCTCTTTTTTTCTGGCTTTTTCGCTCATGTTGATTAGAAGGAAAAGAACAGTTATGCACCCGCCTGATATGAGCAGGACAAACAGCAAAATCATGTTTGATATATTATTTAACGGTTTGACAGCCGAATCATAATCATCATTTTTCTCAATATGATAGAACTGCCAATCTAAAACGTCGGATTGTTCCACTTTTGATACTATGCTATCTATATCATCGGGATCACTCACATAGAAACGGATTTCATCCACATTAAACTCGTCGTCTCTAAGATTAAGATATGACTGTGTGCGTTGTCTCCAGTCATGCAACCATTTCTTATATGATTCAAAATCAGTATATATACTATTTTCAGCATATTCGTATTCTGCTGTCCATTCCGATGGCTCCTGATAAAAATTAACTTTAAATATCCCTATGACTTCTACAGAAAAAGAATCGCCAAATGGACTATTAAACTCATCTAACTGTTCCGGAATAAAAGAATCTCCAATATCAAGACCATTATTCTCTGCTATATACTCCGATATCAAAACGACATACTTATCATTTTTATTAATGTGTCGCCCCTTTATTAATTCAAAAGCTCCAATAGAAAAAAACCTATTAAGGTCTGATTCGACTACAGATGTAAAATAGGCGCATGACTTATTTATATCAGACATTTTTACTGTCTCAATATAGTCTTCATCGGTCATACCTTCCTCGACAGATTTAATATAATCTAAGTTATCCACATAATAAGAAAAACACCCGGGTTTCAATTTTAGACTAGTGTGCAAATTCGTTTGTCTTTCAGCATTATAATTTTGTATTCTTTTATCTAATTGTATAATGTTTTCTGCATCCTTTAGGCAAAGCATAGGACCTATATACTCGGGAATTCCATCATCGTTTGAATCAGTATAAAGCTGAGAACTATCCGAATAAGAAATAGGATCTTTTATTACCGAAAAACTGATTGCTAGATTACTTTTATACTTGTCAGCAGTATTATTTATGCTATTGATGGCGTTTATGCCAAGCATTAGTGAAACCGACAAGCAAACAACAATAAAAACAAACAATAAACAGTATCTTTTGTTTCTTTTTAGATAAATAAATGTTCTTTGAAAAAGTCCCATATAAACCTCGCCAATAAATTAATTCCAGGGAGAGCTTATTATTATCTTAATTACTTGAGGTCTATATTGTTATTATAAAAAATATTTTTCGTGCTTGTATACGATGATGTTGACCGCGTTTTATGTGTATACGGATTTGTGTTAATGTTACAACTACATCCCGAATCACATGCGCAACTTTTACACGCAAATTGCACAATACAGTTATTGGTTTTGTTGAATTTTTTGTTAAGTATCTTCATCTTTTTTTCCTCCTACTAATTATGAGAATAGTTTTTTAGATATAGTTTACTGCGTTTATTTAGCTCTACCTGGAATTCATAATAATCAATTCCTTAAATGTTTTTTAAAGTAATGGGTATGCTCGGATCAGATCTCATCTATGTTTCTTTAAGGGATTAATGCTCCTTTTATCCATTATCCACCTCATCTATAGCAATATTAGATATCAACGTATTATCTCATCACATTTGCTAAAATATTCCCGGCTTGAGTCCCATTCAGGTTTTTACCGCTTTTCAGCGAAGCATATATGGCGACCCCTTCATCATTAGTAATTTGTATCTGACCGCTTTCGCGAGTGATAGTCACATCGGCATTAATATCATCGGGTACACCCTTTGTGTTCCATATGGAAATAACAACGCTTAAATTGGCATACTTCTCAACAACTGATACGATCTGATTAAAGGGCATATCAAACTGTCTCATATCAAAAAAATGAGTATCTTTCACATTTCCATCGCTATATAAACAGGCACATTCACAATCATGTTTATCTGTCAGACAGTCCATCATATCCCTGACATATTTATATGCAATAAAGGGCGGTTCATCTGTGATTACCTTTATGTGCGGCAATTCGCAAGTTATTTCATCGGTCATGTACTTCTTCTTAGCTAAAAGTTCGTTATTATTGCAATCCTCCATAAACGCCCGTACTATTTCCGGACGTCTATTCTTTCCCTCACTTATATACTTATTTATTCTTGCAGTAACGATCGGTACAGCATAACTGTTACTGGGAAATTCGTCTTCATACTTAAATGCTGAAATGATATCTATTCTCAGCGGATCTTTCGGACAATATAGTATCTCTCCGGGCTTAAGGATTCCCCATATGTCATATTCGACCCCAAACACCTCGGGGAATACCGCCGGGACGCTTAGCTTCCTAGAATTACTGTTGGCAGCAACGATCATAACGCCATTATTATTCAACTCATCTATGATATCTCTTACATATCGGGAATCTGATAATAGCGAAGAACCCAGACTCATGCTTATGATATCCACATTTAGATCAAGGCACAGTTCTAATGCTTTATTAAGATCCTGTATATTCCCTTTGCCGATATTATCATTATCATCAGTATCGTAAATGCTGTTCAGCACTTTTATATCAACGATCTGATAATCATAGTCTTTCGCATAATGTTCGAATATCCTTGCACACATCGTTCCGTGATCCTCGCAGATACTGTCTGATGATGTTGTAAACAACGGATATTCTTCACTTCGACCGTCTCTTACTACAAATCTTGCCACGACCCTGTCAGGATTCCTAAGATAATTTGTATTGATCCCGGCATCTATGAAAGCTATCTTTGCCATTTTGTGTATTATGCCTGCAGTTTACTTATCTCTCGTGCCAGATTACGGACCGTGAACACAGTATAGTCATTGGTTTCGAGCACTTTAACAACCGGCAGATCCAGTTTCTTTTCAAGGATGTCGAATACATACAGATAATTGACTATGGGCATCGGGATACTGTCATCCAGCAGATGCATATCCCTGTCAGTCACCTTATATCCTCCGCTGACTTCTTTTACGGCATCGATTATCGCAGTTTCTATCTCATTTATACTGAGCATATTATTTGGCCCCCTTTCTTTTGGGATCATTCTATGTTTATAACTTTATCGGCATAGCTTAGTATCTCTTTCCTGTGAGATACTATTATGTAGAAATCAAAATCATGGTTGTTCATGATGAAATCGTTGAACATGGCATCGGATTGCTTATCATAATTAGCTGTAGCTTCATCCAGTATCAGTATCCTGGCATCACTGTTAAGAGCCCTTAAGAGGGCGATCTTCTGTTTTTCACCGCCTGACAGCCTTGCTCCGTTTGCGCCTATGACCGTTTCAAAGCCGTCCTCTCTTTCTGATATGAAATCAGTAGCAAAATCCATGCCTTCTCTTTTGAGATGAGACAGATCTGTCTTGTTCTTTATACAGATATTGTCTTCGATGGTTCCGCCGAAAAGATGTATATCCTGTGATACAACGCTGAACGTGTCCCTGTAGTTCTCTATCCCAAAACTATCGATAGGAACACCGTCAAAAAGTATCTGCCCTTCTGTGGGTTCGTAGAAACGGAGCAGAAGATTGAGTATTGTGGTCTTGCCGCTGCCGTTGTCTCCGCTGATAACGACCTTTTCGCCTTTATTAACGACAAAGGATATATCCTTTAGTATCTCTTTATCATTGATCTCAAATCCCACATTGCGGAACTCTATCTGTTGTAAATCCGGAGGAACTTTTTCCTCAAGTTCATAATCTTCCTCTTCCATTGAGAAGAACTTGTTCAGACTCTCTATACTTGGTTTTATCTCCTTTAGGATTATCCTTAGCGTAAACACAATATTTACCGGCATGAGCAGATATGAAGCAAAAGAAACGAATGCGATAAGCCCGCCTATGGTCAGCGACCGCCCTGCTATCATGTATACTCCGAATATATACAGAAGATTCATGAACAGGCTTTCAAAACTGCCCGAGTACAGTTCACCTTTAGCGCGGACAAGGCTAAGCTTCTTTTGGGAAACATTGATATTCTCAATTAATTCGCTGCACTCTTCCATTTTCCTTGACCTTAGGTTGAGGAGTTTTATGTCTGATATCCCGAAAAGCAGGTCATCCAGCCATTGGTTATACCTCTTATTCTTGTCCATGCAGTCTTTTCCGTACTTCTCCGCACGTTTTTCGATCGCTATGTTTATACCGTACTTGATGGGGATCATAGCGGCTATAAGGATAGCGAGTCTCCAGTCAAGTATCGCCAGACCAACTGATGCTCCGACTATCTTGCAGATGATAACGAGAAGGATGAGGAAACTCTCATCAGTTATACTGAGCATCATACCGACATCGTATATGGCATTGCTCACTATATTAAAGAATCCCTGGTCTTTATAATACTTAGGCTTAAGCCTGAAAGCATGTTCGAAGACCTTTGTCTTAAGATCCTTATTAAGCGCATTATTAATATCTATCTCTGTCCGTCTCTGAATGTATTCTATGACCCTGCTGCCGATGCTAAGTATTACTATGATAATAGCGCATATGACGACCGTTTGAACATTTAATAAGACCAGACCGTCGTCTATGAGGCGCTCGCTTAAAAAAGGAGATACAAAAGCAATAACTGCAAGGATAACGGCAAATACTATTATTATCGCTATCTGATTTTTATATGGTTTTAAGAATATAAATAATTGCTTAAAATCCATCTTTTCTACCTTTATTTCAAAATCAAAGTGTCTTTGTTACCTTTTCTTGCAATAAGGGTTGCTGACAGTACAACACCTTCTATAACAACAAATGTGATTATAAATTCATTAAATTCAATTTGGTTTTCCAGTTTTAAATCAATCTTTTCTTTTTTATCAACAATAAAATCACCGTTTTCATCATAATATGCTTCGAACTCTTTGGTATCAGCTGCGTTGTTATTAACATATTTGGATGTGTATTCTCCAAACGGTATTACAAGAAGATTTCCTACTAGTATCGCTACAACAAAAGCAGTTACGGATAATATAATCATTTCAATCACTCGCTGCAGAGTAATCGAACTGCGGTATATACCAAGCGAACGATATATATATGTTTCTCTTTTTCTGGCTTTTTCACTCATATTGATTAAAAGAAAAAGAACGGCTGTGCACCCACCCAATATAATCGAAACAAAAAAGAAAACCATGCTTGATAGACTATTTAACGGTTTAACTGCTGATTCATAATCATAATCAACTTTCTCTATATGGTAAAATTGCCAATCCAAAACATCGGATTGTTCAACTCGCGATATTACATCATCAATTTCATTTGGGTTTTCCACATAGAAATCAATGTAGTCTACTACGAATTCATCATCACTGAAATCAAGATATGATTGAGTAAACTGTCTCCAATCATGCAGCCACCTTTTATATGATTCAAAATCCGTTAATATATAGTTTTCTGCTAGTTCACTCTCAATTGTCCACTCTGAGGCTTCTAGCGAGAAGTTTTTTTTAAATATCCCTATAATTTCCAAAGGAAAAGGGTCCCCAAAAAAACCCAACTTATCTACTGGTTCCAGAGTATTGTAGAAGTTGGGTTGCCTTGGGATAAAAGTATCTCCCACATTTAAATTATTAATAGTAGCTAAATCTTCTGATATTAATGCCACGTATTTGTCGTCTTTTTTAATGTGCCTTCCTTTTTCTAGTTCAAAAGCACCCCTAGAAAAAAGATGTTGTAATTCGGAATCAACAACAATATGAAAATTTGTGGAATGGCTATTAACAATTTCATCAAATGCGGCTTCCTCAATATATTTTTCATGAGTCCATTCTCCATTCTCTCTTTCAATACTATCAACATTTTTTGCAAACCAGGTATAAAAAGCTGGCGATAAATCCAAATCTACAGTTAGGTATTTACTTAAGTAGTCAGTATTGTATTTAATTATCCTTGTATCTATTTTTTTTATATTTTCAGCATCCTTAAGGCATAGCATAGGGCCAATGTATTCTGGTATACCATCGTCGTTTGAATCTGTATAAAACTGAGAACTATCCGCATAAGGAATGGGATCTTTTATTATCGAAAATTTATTAATTACTAGATTGCTTTTGTATTCGTCTATAGTATTATTTATGCTTTCAATAGTATTTATTCCAAGCATTAGTGATACCGATAAGAATAAAAATATAAAAAAAACAATAATACTTCGGACCTTATAGTTTTTTAAGAATCTAATAGCCCTATAAAACAGACTCATCATTATTCCCCATTATTTATAATAATTTCAGGCAGAACAATTATTATGCTTTTTGGTTACTTTAGTTCTATGTTGTTATTTTTGAAAATATCATTTGTCCTGTTCTTGACAGAATTTGCTGTATTAATATGTGGCGGCGGCGTTATGTTTACATTGCAATTACACCCGGCGTCACACGCACAGCTTTTGCATGCAAACTGTACTATACTGTTGTTAACCCTGTTTATTTTTTTATTAAGTAATCTCATTATAGTTTCCTCCTAATTATGAATAAGATGGTTTCTGCGAGCAAAAAATTGTGCTATTTTTATTATCTTGTTCTGCCTGTAAACCATAATCAAAATCCAAATTAATTATTGACTGTTTCAATATAATCTAACTAAATTACTTCTATATTTACCTTCAACGGATCAATTATTTTTTCTAATATATTAATGTTATATTCCGAATCTTTTAGTTGAAATATAGGATGTTTATCATTATCCTTTTGCTTACTATAGCGCCCTATATATTCATCGCTTAGAAATAGGAAATTTGTTTTCTTAAGTTCATTATCGAAATCAATCTTCTGCCTGCCCATGACAAAGGCCATGTCAGGTATGTTGTATTTACTTTCAATAGACGTTTGTAGTCCTTTAAGAGTTTTTGCTGAAAGCGTTGGCTCAAAATACAGGTTGATTATCCCAAGGTCTATTGGAGCAGCGGATGTTAAAATATTAGCCACTTCGGAGAAATTGTTATCCTCATATTTATTTAGCGGAGCTAGGCCATCCGGGCATTCGATTACTATTGCATCCGGGCATTCATTAATGCAGATATCATATAGCAAACGATTAAAACACAACACTTTTTCTCTAAAGGTCTTTTCATTACCATATAGAAACCCTGGCATGCTGTACATGCCAAACAAAGGTCCAAGGGTATTGCATGACAGATAAACAATGTTCGTTAGATCCTCTTTATTAAAGGCGATCTTTAACCCGACAAGAGTCTCGAATTTACTGCAGTTTTTACCCATACCAAATATACCGATAATAGGGCAGTCTATATCATAAAGATATCGAACATCATTGGAAATGTTACCATATTCGTTATTAGGAACATGTTTATAATCGTTCCCCTTAACTTTCAATGATAGTGCTGTTTCCCTGCTTACATAAACTTCTTTACCCTTTTTACGAAAAGAACTAAAAACCTTCCGAACCTTATCATAGTTAACAGCCGGTCGGTCCAGTATTATCAGAGAATCGGCAACTGAAGACAGTTTGTTTATGTCGAACTCAACTTCGGCTCCATATGGATGGCACACATCATTCAGCCAAAAACTGTCTTCTTTATATGAGGACACAATAATATCAAAAGTGTTTGAGAAATACTTTTTATACCTTAATAGCGTGATAAGATCATTGTTAAACGGAAAGAATGCTGTCTTTTTCATATTCATTCACTCCAATTCTCATCCTGATAACCGAATTCCCTAAGCACACAGATCTCGTAAATATCACTCATTATCTTTATCTTTTCGCTCTTGCAGGCTTTAAGCTTTTCGCACAGGCACAGTTTGTTCCCTTCGCCGAACTCGATATCGTTTGAACAGATCTTACATGCAGGCAGAGCCCAACAAGTCTTACACGTTTGTTCGGATATCTTTGCGTTATTAAGAACATTTTTCATACTCTTAAGATCAAAACCGGTATCAATAGAACCTATCTTGAAATATGTATTTACTTCACTTACTCTCTCGCACGGATAAAAGTCACCTTCGGTAGTTATAAACAACCTGTTTATTCCGGGCAGGCAAGGCCCGCCAGGATGAGCTTCAGCATTTAACGGAGTATGCCTTCTGAACAACTCATAGTTTCTTGAATACTGTGCCCGCGAATCTCGTTCGAGGACACTCACATACTTTTTATCCATTCTCCTGATAAGATAAAACATGAGTTTAAGGTATTCATATCTTCTAAGAATAAGGGATTCGCGCCTGTAGTCTATTACCACTTTTGCACTCGTTTCTCTCATGCTGGAAAACATGATATTGCTGTCCTTCATGAGATGATCTTCCGAAAAATACTCGGTTACGCAACCCAGATCTGACTTTGGATTAATGACTGTCATGAATATAATCTTATTCTTAACAAACTCGGGATAGTTTCTTTTTAAGCTCTTAACATTTTGAATTATTGTATCAAAAGAACCTTTGCCGTTTGCAAACCTGCGGTTTATATCATGTTCTCTCTTCGGGCCATCAAGGCTTATGCCGATCCTAAAATCATTTTTAACAAGATATTCAGCTATCTCATCTTTGAGCAATGTTCCATTTGTAGTAAGACCAAACGTCAATTCCTTTCCTTCAACCAATCCCTTAGCGTATTCTGTGCATTTTCTTAGCAAATCAAACTCGAGAAGCGGTTCGCCCCCGTAAAACCCGATATCTATGGAGTCCTTTTCTCTGGAATGTTTAATGAAGAAATCTATGCCTCTCTTTGCCAGTTCGAAAGACATCCTTTTGTTCTGATGTACCCTATGCCCTTCATAAATGCCCGAATAGGCACAGTAGCCGCATCTTAGATTGCATTGCTGTGTGACCTGAAGTATAAGCTGAGACAGATCATTATCCATCATATGAGAAAGATCATCTGTCTTTAAGTGCTTTACTGTTTTAACTGTATTTGGCAGAAAAACTCCACGATCCTGATATGACTTTAAGCATTTGCATTGGGACGCAGTTATCTCGTTAACGGAAAGGCTACACAACTCCTTAAAGTCTTTATCCATGACGCATACTATTGAATTCGTTTGTCTGTCATACACATAATTATTATTAGGAGTCTTGAAGCATTTTATAATAATATCTTTAGTCATGGTATTTCTTTAATATTCTCCTCTATATATATATGACGAATCAGAAAGACGAAATCCTACATCTAAAAAATCTAAAAAATCTTTTTTTTATGTGTAGGATTTTCTCATTTTAATACGTCTTTTTTTATAGAGAGCTCTCCAAGATACGAAAACAGGAGGAAAGTAATATGAGAAAGGTGTTTATTGTTTTACTCATACTTACCATATGTATGAGTATCGGTTTTAGTACTGCTCTTGCAGAAGAGTCCGATAGAATTGATTCTACGGATAGAGGTAGCTTAACCTTAACTTGCAGCATGACTAAAGTGTCGGGAACCGTTAACACATATAAGGTAAAAGGGAAAGTATCAGCAAATAATACTGAGAGTCTGAAAATAACTGTTTCATTGTATAATCCAGCGGGGACACTGATAGGTATATCTTCAAACCAAAATACAGGAACTTCGGTATCTGCATCATTTAATAAAGCACTTTCATCTGGGAGATATAAGGTTGTTGTAAAAGGAACAGGAAATACCGAAACAAAAACAAAAACTGTATATTACAATATTTAAGCTATCAATCATTATTTAAAAGCTCGTAGTTTCTTACTGCGGGCTTTTTAATTTATTTGTAAAAGGTCAATAAGTCTATTATTTCTTCAGCATCGGAGCAATTATTAAGCCCTATAAGCACATAACTATCATTTAAAACAATACTGCCCTCAAAAGAATTATCTGCTTCATATACGCCATAATATACTTCATGCTCGCCATCCAACACAGGTCGATGATCGTAGTCTTCTTGTTTGCCTATTGAAACCAGCTCGTTTCCAGATAACCAATGCTGAGTAATTAATATCTCCCCATATTTTTTAGAAGAATATTTCTGCGATAACGTTTGATCTTCTTTATCAAATGAAACATCAGAAAGTATAATACCCTGATTATTAAGTACTATCGGGTTCTTCCCTGAATCTTTATAAAAAGCATCAATAGATTTATATTCAACTACATTATCATCTGCATCTGTAATTAAAGATTCTTCTGAACTGTTAGCATGATTTTCGACCGTAGCTTCACTATAGCCTGAGATACTTATATTGTCTGTTTTATCATCATATATTACAATGGTTTCGTTTTTGAAGTATTCTACGATCATATCAAAAGCTTTTTTTGCTATCGCCTGCCCAGCTGGCACAACAGAAAAGAATAATATAACAGCTGCTACTGAGGAAGCAATGATCACAAGGCCTCTTTTTTGACTCAACTTTCTCCTTAAGGCAGGCACTGATTGAACCCATACATCTTCTGGAATATCAGATCTCTTCATAGCCGCCCTTATCATTTCTTCAAATGACATGGGATTGCCTTCATCAATAATATTCTGAGCATCGCTCATACTCATCTTGAAAGAATCATCTAATAGATATGGGTATTCTTTTAGTATCTTTTTTAATCTTCTCCATCTCATAATAACGGTCCTGTTTTTTTCTTTCTAATACATATGACGAATCAAAACATCAAAATACTACATGTCATCGGAAAATAAATAAAAATATTATAAATAGCAGATATTCCTTTGCTACTTTTTTCCTCATTCGCAACAATTTTTGTGATAATGCTTTTTCTTTAACTCCCAACATAATAGCCAACTCGCGAACAGAATATCCCTCCACAAAATAGCGCAAAAAAGTTTCCCTATCTTTTAGGGAATAATTAGATAATATCTTTTCCAACAATTCCCGCTCTTCTAAAGAAACTAATCCCTTTTCTGTAATATTGATATTACTCTCGGGAAACAAATCCAGAACTATTGAACTCTCTCTCTTGTTTTTTCTATATTTATCTTTTGAAAGGTTTATAACAGCAGCCCTTAGAAATGCCCTTATATTATTTGCGACTTTGAACTTTTCTTCTTTTTCAATAATAGCAATACCGAGATCCTGCATAACATCCTCAGCATCCGGTAGATTCCCCATAATGCCAACTGCTAAACGCAGAAGCTCGTTATAGTATTTTTCATATGTTTCAAATATTCTATTATTGCCTGCACTCATTTATATTTCCTCGGCGTGATTATATCATATGCAAACAACTAATAACACAGTAAAAAGGATGTTAATTATAATGTCGTTTATTTATGGTAAAAAATCTATTATTAGCAAGTGTTACTCTGCGGATTATAAGGATATCATTTATAAAGAGAGGATACAATTATGCCTATTCGCAGAAAAAAGCCTTTACCCTACCCAAACTGTGGCAGGAACATTAAAAAGTATAGAAAGATGGCCGGCCAGAGCATTTCTGACTTTGCACCAAAGATAGGTATATCAGCAAAATATCTGTCAAGTTTAGAGTCATGCTATCAAATGCCATCAATAACGACTTTAGATAAAATAGCCAGTGAACTTCATGTTACAATAGAAAGATTATTGAAAGACAACCCAGACCAGGAAAACGATCAGAAAACAAAGGAATTAATAATAGAAACACTGGATACTCTGACAAACGATGAATTATTATTCTTTTATCATGTTATTTGCAAATTTACTCAATTGCTAAATAAGCGCCAAGACAATCCTGTAGAATAATTCCACAAAAAAGCGTAACACTAGCCCTTTTTCTTCGCATATATATTAAAGGGTATTTTTTACCCAATTATATGCGAGAAAGGAGGGCCTTTTTTATTATGCCTGATAAAGACAATATCGTTCAGTTGTTCGGTGAGGACAAAAAGCCGTCACTGGAGTATATGACCCTTTATGATCTGGCCTGCGAAACTCTCAAGCGGGTCGTGTTCATAGAGCAGTCTGTAAGGAAGACTGTCTGCGATTGCAAGAATACTAAATGCTAGCAGAGAGCGTATTCAAGAGAGTTAAGGCCAACGTTACCGCCAGGGACATTGCTCTGAAGTGCGGTCTTAAGCAAGGTAAGAACGGATTGTTCCTATGTCCGTTCCATCCGGACAGAAACCCCAGCATGAAAGCGGAGAAGAACTTCTACTGCTTCGGATGCGGGGAGAAAGGAGACAGCATAAGGCTGGCAGAAAAGCTCACGGGTAAAACGACCCTTGAAGCTGCATACATGATAGCGGACGAATACGGCATAGATGTATCAGACTGCGCATCTGAAAAGCATAAGGGAAAGATGCTTAAAAGGAATACCAAGGAAGAGGTCCACAGAGCAGACGAGCATTTGAGGGAGAGATACATAGATGATCTGGTAGGGTATCTGTTGATCCTGTATGAGTGGCAGGACAGATACTCTCCTTCAATAAGCGAAGTCGATGACCCTGACAGCAGATACTTGGAAGCCATAAGGTATATACCATATAGCGAGTATCTGCTGGGGCTGCTCATAGATGATAAGCTCCGGAGTGGGCTTTCATCAGAAGACCTTACCTCGCTTATGGGTAAGGTCTTAAAGAGAATGAGCAGCGTCATCCCCGAAGGCGGATGACACAAAGCGGAGCGCCGCAGGCCGCAACAGCACTTTTGATGGAACGTCGAAAGTGCTTTTGCGTTACTTTTGAAAAAAGTAACAAAACGGCCGAACATACGACTTATCCGGCCGAAAAAGGTGACTCCTTCGGAGTCGGATCAGATTGCACTTTTTAAGGAGGAATATGATTTGAAAAGAACTATATCCGCTATGGTGGGAAAAGGAGCGGTCAATCATAACAGCAGGAGTTTTCATGCTAAGAATACAGATCCCGAAAGATCATACCTGAACATAGAGTATGTCAATGATGATATCAGGGATGTCTATCATGAACTGTTCGATGATGCTCTTGAAAAGTACAATGAAGAACAGTCCAGACCGGACAGAAGGATTGAGGATTACTATGAGAAAATCTCAAAGGGCAAACAGGAGAAACCCTTCCATGAGTTGATCATCCAGATAGGAGACAGCGTCAACATGAACGCTCAGGGGAAATACTCCGATCTTGCAAGAGACACTCTTGACGAGTATATGAGATCGTTCCAGGAGAGGAATCCTAACCTGAGAGTGTTCTCGGCCCATATGCATATGGATGAGGCAACACCTCATCTGCATATCGATTTTGTGCCGTTCACCGAGCACTCAACAAGGGGCCTGGAAAAGAGAGTATCTCTTAAGCAGGCTCTTGCCGAACAGGGTTTCGTCGGAGGCAGCAGGTCAGCTACAGAGTGGAACATATGGGTCGCATCCGAAAAGCAGGCCTTAAGCAAGGTAATGGAGAGGAACGGCATCGAATGGGAGCAGCGCGGTACCCATGAGAAGCATCTGTCTGTCATTGACTATGAGAAGAAGGTGAGAACCGAAGAGGTCGAGCATCTAAACGAGAAGATAAAGGATAACCTTGTAAAGATCTCCGAAACGACTCAGGAGATAACTGAACGCACTCAGGAACTCAATGCCATAAGGGAAGGCATGAGCATCATAGACAAGGCTACAGAGAGACTGAGCGAGCCGGAATGGAATCTCCCTGAGCCCAAAGGGTTCGTATCCATAAAAAGCTATATCAGGCAGGCTGTTGAACCTCTCATAGAGAAGTTCAGAGTAGCCTTAAAGACTGCTTCCTACAGATACAACGAACTGATGAACAAGTTCCAGGCTCTGGGGCGAAAGATGGATCTGCTTAAGGGACAGGTCAAAGAGATGCAAAGAACTATAGACGATCAGACACTTGATCTAAATTATCTGCGAAGCATCGAGAATAACATGGATACGCTGGAGAGTTATCTCGGCACCGAAAGATTTGAGAAGCTCATGGAGAAAGCCATTGAGCACGTTAAAGTACTGACGAGGAGAAGACCAAAATACATTGAGAGGAGTGATGAGTTTGAAAGATAACGAAATACCAATATGGGAAAAAGCCAATCTGACAATCAAGGAAGCTGCAGCATATTCTAATATCGGTATAAACAAAATAGATAAAATGCTGCGAACACCGAACTGTCCTTTTGTGCTGTTTGTAGGTTCAAAGAAACTTGTCAAAAGACAGGCCTTCGAAGAGTATCTGAATAACACTTTGCTAATTTGATCATGTCGATTGAGAGAAAGCGCCCAAAAATGATATAATACCAACAAGTTGTATTGGGCCCTTTTCTCTCAATATCTGTTTGAAAGGAGGCTCAATTAAATGGGCAAAAATCTAAAAGGCAAAGAACTTGGAAAAGGTCTTTACCAAAGAAAGGATGGTTTATACTCAGCAAGGTTTTTAAGTAAAACAGGTACTCGTACGGAAAAGTATTTTCATACTATCCCGGAAGCCAGAAACTGGCTATCCAGTGCTAAATATGAGGACGAAAATGGTACCCTGAATCCGGAATCCGGTTTAACTTTTGATGAATGGTTTAATTACTGGGTGGACAATTTCATTAATGATCTCGCACCCAATACGATCCGTAATTACAAGGAGCGTTATAGATTCAACATCAAACCATATATCGGAAAGATGAAAATGACTGACATCAAACCAATTCACTGCAAAAAGATACTGAATGCAATGTCCGATGTTTATTCAGGTTCCACCATTAAACAAACATATATAACACTGGGAACCGTATTTAAGGCTGCTCTTATGAACGATATTATATACAAGCATCCGATGAACGGTGTGTTCTTCACAAAACCGGTCAGGGCAGCAAGTGATATCAAGTTTCTCACAATAGATGAACAGAAACGGTTTCTGGAGGTCGCAAAAAGATCCCACAACTACAGACAATATGCGTTGTTACTGGAAACAGGACTCCGAACCGGAGAAATGATCGGCTTGACATGGGACGCTGTTGATCTGAAAAACCGTACGCTCACTGTAAATAAAACACTTGAATATCGTCATAATACTGGTGAGTGGCGCGCCGGACCTCCAAAAACACAGTCAAGCTACAGAACCATCCCTCTCACAAGAAAAGCGTATGAAATCCTTAAGGAATTATATGATGAGTACTTGGACAGGGAAGACTCTTATGAGCTATCAAGGGAACTGACATATTTGGACCGAATATCCGGAGAGCGAAAAACACTCATAATGAAGGATCTGGTCTTTATCAATTACAGGACCGGAATGCCGGCAAAAAACAGTTCATATGACACCCACTTGTATAAGCTATGCAAAGAGGCGGGGATTAAAAAATTTTGCATGCATGCCTTGCGCCATACATATGCAACAAGAGCAATTGAACGGGGAATACAGCCAAACGTTCTTCAAAAACTGCTTGGGCATGCAAGCATAAAAACAACCATGGACAGATATGTTCATGTAACAAATGAATCCATGCTGAAAGCCATAAGACTCTTTGAGGAGAATGAAGATCAATGAAAAATTGGCGTAAAAATGGCGTAAAACTCAGACATGGACTCAAAAAAGCCCTTAAATAAAGGAGTTTTAGAGAAAGATGAAATTAGGAGTAGTCGGACTTCCAAATGTCGGTAAAAGTACTCTCTTTAATGCACTGACGCAGGCAGGAGCGCAGAGCGCAAACTATCCTTTCTGCACGATAGAGCCGAACTTCGGCGTAGTAAGCGTTCCGGACGAGAGACTTGATTATCTGGCCGATATATATCACCCGCAGAAGTTCACGCCCGCGACGATCGAATTCGTCGATATAGCCGGACTGGTAAGAGGTGCGTCAAAAGGCGAAGGCCTCGGTAATAAATTCCTCTCACACATAAGAGAGGTTGACGCAATAATCGAAGTCGTCAGATGCTTTGAAGATGACAACGTGACACACGTCGACGGAAGCATAGATGCCCTGAGGGATATAGAAACTATAAACTTCGAGCTTATATTCGCTGATATGGAGACTCTCCAGAAGCGTATAACCAAAGCTGAGAAGCTCATAAAGACAGGCGACAAGAAAGTAAAGGCGGAGTTTGATCTTTTCACCAGAGTGCTCGGCGAACTTGAAAAGGGCAATCTCGCCAGCGATGTTGAACTCAATGATGATGAGAGAAAACTCCTGTCGGAACAGTTCCTTCTGACGGACAAGCCTATAATCTACGTAGCAAACGTTGATGAGGATACGGCTGCACAGGGAGGAAAGACTCCCCTGACTCAGCCACTGTATGACTATGCGGAAACGCATCATTCTGAAGTTCTGGCCATATGCGCCAAGACGGAAGAGGAACTATCCGAACTGGACGAAGAAGACAGAAAGGCTTTTCTGGATGAACTCGGTATAAAGAGCTCGGGACTCGATCAGCTGGTACAGAAATCCTACTCTCTCTTGGGTCTCATCAGTTTCTTGACTGCAGGAGAAAAGGAAGTCAGAGCCTGGACAATCAAGAAGGGAACAAAAGCGCCTCAGGCTGCCGGCAAGATACACAGCGACTTTGAGAGAGGCTTCATAAAAGCCGAAGTAATAGCTTTCGACACATTAAAGGAACTCGGCGGCGACATGCACGTCGCAAAGGAAAAGGGACTCATACGTCAGGAGGGCAAGGAATATGTCTTCCAGGACGGTGATGTTGTAGTATTCAAGTTCAATGTCTGATGACGGCAAATGCCGTATCAGTGGTATGGGGTTATGAAGATAGTCACCTATGACGAAACTTTCATACTGGAAGATGCCGCGATAGACAGATTCTCGGAAAAAGTAGATGAAGCTCTGCGCGGTATAGAGACGGAAAGACAGAACCGCCTCCGTATTCGTCTGTCCCTTGAAGAGTCACTTCTAAGGATAAGGGACAGACTCGGGGAAGAGCAGGAAGTCAAAGCCCATATCGGAAAGAGGCTGGGCCGTCTTGTAATAAGGATTGAATTCGAGAGTGAACCCTATAACCCCTTAAGTGATGAAGAGAACAATCTGGAGGATCTCTGCAGTTCGCTGCTGACGGCTGTCGGCCTAAGCCCGCAGTACATAACAGCAAACGGAGTCAATGCTCTTCAGCTGCAGCTCATAATACCCGGCATGACGCCCGCCATGAAGATTATAATCGCAATAATCGGCGGTATATTGATAGGGCTCATAGGTAATATGCTGCTCTCGGAACCGATCCAGGCGGCTGTGACGGAATCGGTAATGACCCCGGTTTTCTACATGTGGAGCCGGATACTTAATGCTTCCTCCGGTCCGATAATCTTCTTCATGGTCATAACCACGATCATCAATACAGGAAAAATATCCGAACGAGGCGGCAGCGCCCGTATGACCATAGCCCGTTTCTTTATATTCAGTATGATAATGGCAGCAATAGCAGTCATAGTGTCTGCCTTTGCTTTCCCGCATCCTCACATAAACGATACGGTCAACACCTCAACGGTTCAAACCATACTCGAGGGAATAGCCGAAATCATACCGACTGATATATTCTCAGCCTTTGCCCATACGAATACGCCGCAGCTCATAATAATGGCCTTTGTGGCCGGCGCGATCCTGCACATGATCGGAAACCAGGCGACCCTTTTAAGAAAGATAGTGCGGCAGATCAACATGGTCGGCCTGGAACTCGCCGGACTCATAAGCAAACTGGTTCCTTTCTTTGCATGTATACTCCTCGGTCTTGAGATATGGCAGGCAGAATACGTCGTACTGGCCGGTATCGGACAGACCATAATACTGGCACTTGCAATATCTTTTGTTTGCATGATGGTGCCCCTGATTTATGTAGGTTCAAAGGAAAAGGTCGGAATCCCGACGCTTGAGAAAAAACTCAGATCACCGTTCTGGCTCACTGTAAAATCCGGATCGCTGAATGCGGCTTTCGGCAAGACCGAAAAGAGCTGCAGCACCTATCTCGGCATAGACAAGAGGTTTACAGCCATAAGCCTGCCTAACGGTCTGATACTGTACATGCCCATAAGCGCCATAGGAACTCTGGTATTCGTGACCTACACGGCTATGAGGTATAATGTGACCACATCGCCTCTGTGGTTTGTATCCGCAGTCATACTGGCGGTAATACTCTTTGTAGCAACGCCGCCGGTCCCCGGAGCAAACCTTCTCGCATATGTTGCCATATTCGCCCAGCTCGGAATACCCAGTGAAGCTCTTATAGACGCCATGATATTCGATATCGTGTTCGGACTGTTCGCTTCAGCCGGAAACCAGTTCGTTCTGCAGCTGGAACTCATACTGCAGGCCGGAAGGATGGGACTTCTGGACCGGATGAAACTAAGGAAAAAGATGGAATAAAAAAACGGCCTGAGCCGTTTTTTTATGCAGATTCAGTTTTTATTTACTGCTCCCAACAACATGTGCAAGGTTTAATACAGTCCTCTTGTTGTAGTATCTGTCAGCATAATAGAGCAGCTGTTCATACTGCAGATCATTCTTTTTAATATGATCATAGATAAAACCATAAGGATCCTCAGCATTTACAGGTGCCCTTTCAATTAGATCAAGAATGTCAAGCGTCTGAAGATATCCTTTATTCGCAGCATTTACGACGGTCTTGGGTGGACATATAGATACGTCCAACTTCTTATCATAACGAACACAGTCCTTTGCCACATTTGTTGCAATTAAACGTTCACCAGACATTAAAGTAGTCAACCCCATAAGATGCAGAATTCTAAAACCAGTTTCATATCCTATATCCGGAAGGAGATACTTATTGGCAATCAGCTTTTCCTTATCTATACCACTCTCACCAAACGGGGTTACTGCAGATATATAATAAATGCCTTTCTGAAAACAACGAAGGTTCAAAGAGCTTTTGTTCTCCTTGATTCGTTTGATTGCAACCGATACGGCAGCCGAAGCATCAGTTATTTCAGTATTAAAAGTGTCAGCAAGTCCTTCTGCGATTTTCGATACATAAATCGGATCTCCCGGAAGCTGCTTATCTATGTAATCCTCTACATATCCTGCATAAGTCATAACTAGCACCATAATGATATATTTTTAGCGTTATTTTATCTGCTATTGCGTTATTATCATATCATCTGGTATTAGTAACGTCAACATTCTTATCTTTCCACAACCATGGTGAATCCTCCCTGCAAACAAAAACAGAGAAGTTGCTACACTTCTCTGTATGTTTTTCTATGGGTATTTTTTCTTGACCTATAGATTTGTTATCTTTCTTATCGTGGTATTGCCTCGCTCAAGAGATACGATACCTGTCCGGCATATCTCAAGTATATTGAAATCACGCATTATGTTTATAAAATCATCTATCCTGCGGCGGTCGTCCGTAAGCTGGAGTATGATCGCCTCTCTGGTGTAGTCGACAGTCTTTGCCTCAAAGGCATCAGCCGCGCTCCTTATCTCCTCTCTCATCTCAGGAGAGTTTTCCACCTTGATCAGAAGAAGTTCAGACTGTACAGAATCCTTGCTGTGCAGTTCCTTGACGGAAACGACATCCGCGAGTTTATACAGCTGGTTTATCAGCTGATCCTTTATGAGCTCTTCGCCGTCGAAGAGGACCGTTATCCTTGAGAACTCCTCCGACTCGGTCTCGCTGACGGTCAGACACGCTATATTGAACTGTCTGCGGCGGAACATGCTCGTTACTCTGTTGAGCACTCCGTAATGATTCTTTACCAGTATCGCTATCGTATATCTTTCCATGTATCTTCTCCTCAGCCAGGCATTCCCGGACTAACCTTTTCATCACTGTCTATAACGCATTCTATCAGATACGGACCCTTGCATCCCCCGGCTTTTTCAAGCGCTGATGCGAGCCCCTCAAGAGAATCAACTTTTTCGCCCGCTGCTCCGAACGCTTCGGCCAGAGCGACAAAGTCCGTCTTTCTGTCGAGATCCGTACATGAATGATGTCCTTCAAAGTACATATCCTGCCACTGTCTCACCATGCCCAGGGCACTGTTGTTGAACAGCACTGCCGTTACGGGTATCTCATACTTAACGGCCGTTGCGAGTTCGTTTAGGTTCATACCGAAACTGCCGTCGCCTGTTAAGAGGACCGGTCTTGTGCCCGTTGCTATCTCTGAACCGATCGCGGCTCCGAGGCCGAACCCCATGGTTCCGAGACCTCCGCTCGTTATAAACCGTCTGCCTTTCTTAAGGTGTATATACTGTGCGGCCCATACCTGATGCTGTCCCACGTCAGTTACAACCGGCGTGTCATCATCAAGAATGCCGTTTATCTCTTCTATTATGTTTCTCGGAGTGAATCCGGGCCGCGTATCGGCTGATTCCGCTTCTTCTTTCAGATACCCGGCGACTTCATCCTTCCACTCAGGCCTGGATGAATCCCGAAGATGTTTCATCATCTCTGAGAGGGTCAGTTTAAGATCGCCCCTCATGCCGAACTTGTCGACGGTGTTCTTTGATATCTCAGCTCCCTCTATATCTATATGCACGATATCGGCGCCCTTGACATATTCGAACTTTTCGCCCGTGGCTCTGTCATTGAACCTGACGCCGAGAGCTATAATAAGGTCCGCCCTCTGCATCGCGCGCGTGGAAGCGTATCTGCCGTGCACACCCTGCATACCGAGAAACCCCGGATAATCCGTCGGGATCGCGCTCAGCCCCATCATAGAGCATCCCATGGGAGCGTCTGTCTTTTCAGCTAAAGCCTTCAGTTCCTCCTCGGCTCCGGATGAAACTATACCGCCGCCGAAATATATATACGGCCTTTTGGCTTTGTTTATCCTCTCCGCAGCCTTCTTTATCCTCTGCTCCTTTGCGCTCTGAAGCGTCTCTCTTACCTGCGCGGGCTGTTCCTCGTATTCGAACATACCCTCCTGGATATCCTTCGGGACATCGATGAGGACAGGCCCGGGTCGGCCGGAGGAAGCAATAACAAAAGCCTCTCTGACCGTGTCAGCCAGAGCGTTTCCGTCATCCACAAAGTAATTATGCTTGGTTATGGGCAGAGTTATGCCCGTTATGTCTATCTCCTGAAAACTGTCGGTGCCTATCTGGTCCCTCGCTACGTTGCCCGTTACAAGGACCAATGGAACGGAGTCCATATATGCAGTGGCTATGCCTGTCACGAGATTGGTGGCACCGGGCCCTGACGTCGCTATGACTACGCCGGGCTTTCCCGAAGAGCGCGCAAAACCGTCGGCCGCATGCACAGCCCCCTGTTCATGCGCCGTCAGGATATGCCTTATGCTGTCCGAATACTTATAGAGCGATTCATACACGTCTATTATCTGGACACCGGGATAACCGAAAACGGTATCGCATCCCTGTTCCATAAGGACCTTTATTATTATGTCCGCGCCTTTGAGCAGCATATCTCAGTCTCCGTTTTAAGCCCCGCGGGGCGATTAATGAGTATTATATTACCTCAAAGCCTTTTTTTCAATGCCGCACACCTACTGCAGCATCATCCATACACCGAATGCAATAAATATCTGGCCGATGAAGTATGTGATCCAGTTCAGGTGTGCCAGATACATCTTGCCGCTCTTATAGTTCCATATGCCGAGTATCATGTCGGATATGAAAAACAGCACCCCTCCGAGACCGAGTATCCAAAGGCTCGGGAAGTTTATCGCGACTTCCACTGCGCTCCCGCACATGAGAGCGAGCAGCACTGTATATATGGTCAGGTGCTTGAAATGCGATGCCGTATCCCAGTTCTGCTTTTTCATAAGGAGCAACGCCACGGCGAGCAGAGCCACCATTATGATGTATCTTATGAATCCGCCCGGGAATATCATATACAGAGCGGCGATATAGAAAGCCTGCGTTATCGCGAAGAACATTATGCCCCTCTTGTATTTCGGCAGATCCAGCTTTATGTACTGCAGGAAGTAATCACCGAATATGGAGAAGAAAAGACCAACCGATACGAGCACCGCCGGTATGAACCATTTCCCTTCACCGCCTGACATTATGACCGCGATCCATGCGGTAACAGTAAAGAACAGCGACAGACAGAGTTTCAGCGAAGTCGCCACCTTGAAATTCTTTTTCTGTTCGAACGTCAGATAGACTATCAGAAGCGCAACATAGAATATTATCAGCAAAAACGGCATCATCATATCATTATCCCCCCGCTTTTTTCTTTCATTATACCAAAAAAGGCCGCATGTGCGGCCTTTCTTTACTTGATATCACTTTACGCTGAATATGAGAGCACCTGTCGACGGATACGGCCATACCTTCTTGTCGCATATGACCTCGAGAGAATCGACAGATTTTCTTAAAGACGCCATTAAGGGAACTATCATATCCCTGCAGAACTCGGCCTGCTCGATCGGGACCTTCAGGGTTGAGAGCGTTTCCACAGCGTCATCCAACAGCGCTGTCCCTTCCGAGATCTCCGCCATCAGTCCGTCCACCTTTTCCAGTATCCTTATCTCTGTATCGGCCGGCAGCGAACATCTCGATTTACCCTCCACACATTTTGTAAGGAGTTCTTCGTACTTGAATCCGGCGGGCATGATATCCTGACGCGCCATACGCACCATGCAATTGGCTTCTATGTGGAGTATCTTGGCGTAATCTTCCAGCATTATATCCGTACGGGATATGACTTCGTTCCTGGTGAAAACGCCGTGCTTTACGAACAGGTCGATATTCTTCTCATCCCTGAACGTCGGGATGGCGTCGGCCCCGGTGCGGAGATTCAGAAGACCGCGCCTTTCGGCTTCATCCTCCCACTCACCTGTATAGTTATTGCCGTCGAAGAGTATCCTTTTATGTTCCTTTATGACTCTGCTCATCAGCTTTTCGCAGGCTTTAGTGAAGTCCTTCTTGCCTTTGAGCTCTTCGTAAAACTGCGAGAACTCCTCAGCCACTATGGTGTTGAGTATAAAGTTGGCCCCGGCAATGGACTGCGACGAACCCAGCATACGGAACTCGAACTTGTTGCCTGTAAAAGCGAACGGGGAAGTCCTGTTTCTGTCGGATGAATCCTTTCTTATCTCCGGAAGCGAGTGCACGCCTGTCTTCAGGGATCTTTCTCTTTCTCCTTTATAGTCCTCGCCCTTTTCTATAGACGCTATGATATCTGACAGTTCTTCGCCGAGATACATGGAGATTATTGCGGGAGGAGCTTCGGCCGCACCGAGTCTGTTGTCGTTGCCGGCGGTAGCCGCAGCCATCCTTAAAAGATCCTGATACTCGTCCACAGCTTTGATGACAGCGCACAGTATGAGAAGGAACCTCAGGTTCTTTGCAGGCTCCTTTCCGGGCTTAAGGAGATTCTCTCCCGTATCGGCCGTCAGAGACCAGTTGTTGTGCTTGCCTGAACCGTTTATGCCCCTGAAAGGTTTTTCATGGAGCAGGCAGGCCATGTCATGCCGCTGCGCGACTGTCTTGAGCTTTTCCATCGTGAGCTGATTGTGGTCTGTCGCCACATTGACCTCCTCAAACACGGGAGCCAGCTCGTGCTGTGCGGGAGCGACTTCATTATGCTCGGTTTTGGCGGGTATTCCCAGTTTCCAGAGTTCCCTGTCAAGATCCTTCATGAAAGCCGCGACCCTGGGCTTTATCATACCGAAGTAATGATCCTCCAGCTCCTGGCCTTTGGGAGGCATAGCTCCGAAAAGAGTCCTGCCGGTGTACAGCAGATCCCGTCTGTTGTAGTAAACGTTCCTGTCTATAAGGAAGTATTCCTGCTCGGCTCCGACCGATGCGCATACCTTCTTTATCCTGTTTCCAGGGAACAGCGACAGCAGTTTGACCGCTTCCGTGTCGAGCGCCTCGAGAGATCTTAATAGAGGCGTCTTCTTGTCGAGCGCTTCGCCCGAATAAGAACAGAAAGCGGTAGGTATGCAGAGCGTGCCGTCCTTTATGAAAGCATATGACGTCGGATCCCATGCGGTATATCCTCTGGCTTCAAATGTTGCCCTGAGGCCGCCCGAGGGAAAACTGGAAGCGTCAGGCTCGCCCTTAATGAGCTCCTTTCCCGAAAACTCCATTATTACCTTGTCGCCGTGAGGCTTTAAGAAGCAGTCATGCTTTTCGGCCGTTATGCCGGTCATTGGCTGGAACCAGTGAGTGAAGTGCGTTGCGCCCTTCTGTATAGCCCAGTCCTTCATTGCATTAGCTATAACATCTGCTATGGCAGGCGTAAGATCGTGTCCGAGATCGATGCTCTCCTTGAGCATCCTGTACGTACGCTCGGGAAGTCTCTCTCTCATGACGCTGTCCGAAAAGACCATGGAACCGAATTCCGCTTCTATCTCACTCTTCGGCGTTTCAGCGGATATATCAGGCAGCTGCGCGATCCGTCCTTCCCTGCCGAGCAGATAATCGACCGTGAGACCGAACCTGTCGGCTATGCCGGTCAGCGTTTCGGATGAAGGCTCTCTCTTTCCGGATTCCCACATGCCCACAGTGCCGGTGGATACGCCGAGTATCTCCGCAAACTGGGCCTGCGTCATACCGTTCTGCCTTCTTATATCAGCTATTCTCTTGGAAAACATAGCGTATAATCCTCCTGTTATGACACAATTATAACAGAATGTGAGTAATATGCAAGCATTAATTTAAAATAATATGGAAATTCTCACAAATTGTTGTTTTCTCAACAAAAAAACAACATCCTGTGTATTACAGGATGCTGTTTGTTGTATTTCAGTGCTTATTTCACGCCTCTTATGACATCCGTGCCCACGAAATCTCTCAGGACTTCAGGAACTACCACGGAACCGTCTTCCTGCTGGAAGTTCTCCATGATGGCTGCAAGCGTTCTTCCGACCGCGAGACCGCTGCCGTTCAGGGTATGTACGAATCTCGGCTTTCCGTCCTCGCCGCGGAACCTGATGTTCGCTCTTCTCGCCTGGTAATCCTCGAAGTTCGAGCATGATGAGATCTCAACGTATCTGTTATAGCTCGGCATCCAAACTTCTATATCGTATGTCATCGCGGATGAGAATCCGAGGTCTCCGCCGCAAAGTCTCACGACCCTGTAGGGCAGACCTAACTGCTGGAGTATATACTCAGCGTCGTTTGTCAGCTTTTCCAGTTCCTCATAACTGCTGTCCGGATGCACGAACTTGACCAGTTCCACCTTGTTGAACTGATGCTGCCTTATTATGCCTCTCGTGTCCTTGCCCGCACTGCCGGCCTCGCCCCTGAAGCAGGGAGTAAATGCGCAGTGATATATCGGAAGGAGGCTGCCGTCCAGTATCTCGCCCCTGTAAAGGTTTGTGACGGGAACTTCGGCGGTAGGTATCAGATAATAATCCGTCCCTTCGACATGATACATATCCTCGGCGAACTTGGGAAGCTGGCCGGTTCCTATCATTGAATGTCTGTGGGCGAGTATCGGAGGTCCTACTTCAATGTATCCGTGCTTTAAGTGGCTGTTGAGCATGAATGCCGTTATGGCTCTGTCGAGTCTCGCACCGTTGCCGTACAGGAAATTGAATCTCGCACCCGTTACTTTCGCTGCCCTCTCGAAATCTATTATTCCTAAGGCTTCGCCCAGATCCCAGTGGGGTTTGGGTTCAAACGCGAACTTGGTGGGCTCTCCGAACTTGCGGAGTTCCTGGTTCTCCGTATCGTCCTTTCCCTTAATGACATCCTTATACGGAACATTCGGGATATCGAGCAGCATGGTCTTTATGCTTTCTTCCGTTTCGGAAACCATAGCGTCGAGCGACTTTATCCTGTCGGACGTCTCCTTCATCTCTTTCATGAGTTCCGTCGTGTCCTGCCCCTGCTTTTTCATCATGGGGATCTCCTTGGACACCTTGTTCCTCTTTGCCTTTAAGGATTCCGTCTCGGTCAGAAGAGCTCTTCTCTTCTCGTCCTCTGCTATGACCGCATCGAGATCGTATGTCTTGCAGCGTTTCGAGAGGCCCGCTGCAACTTCATCTTTCTGTTCCCTTATCCTTTTAAGTTCTAACATCTCAATCTATCTCCAAATTATTGATCACATTCTCTCGGGGGCTTTTATGCCCAGCAGATACAGACCCTGCTTAACAGTCTGTTTGACTGCCTTTGTCAGCATTATCCTCGCCGCCGTCTTTCCCTCGTCCTCATCTATTATGCGCGTATCGTAGTAATACTTGTTGAAGTACTGGCAGAGCAGCGTCACCCATCTGGTTATTACAGACGGCTCGTTCTTTTCGCATGCGGTCTTTACCGCAGATGAGAACTCAGATATCTGCTTTACGACAGCGAAAGCATCGGGCTCGTTGAACACCGAATAATCGGGGGACGAGCAGTCGCCCTCATACTTCCTAAGCACACTCGCGGCCCTGACGTGTGTATACTGGACGTAAGGTCCCGTCTCTCCGTCGAAATTGAGCACCCTGTCAAGAGAGAAGGATATGTCCTTTATCCTTCCTGCCGACAGCGTGGAATATATGACGGCTCCGACGCCGATATCATGCGCCGTCTGCTCCTTGTCTTCAAGGTCAGGGTTCTTCTCGTTTATCGTCTCGAGAGTCTTCTTGACGGCCGCGTTCAGAACGTCTATCAGAAGAACGACCTTGCCCTTTCTGGTGGAGAGTGTATCTCCGCCCTCAAGCGAAACCATGCCGAAGGCGACGTGCTCGCAGTCTTTAGCCCATTCCCTGCCCATTTTTTTAAGCACGGCGAACAGCTGCTTGAAATGCAGAGACTGCTGATACGCGACTACGTACAGACTCTTCGCGAAATCGAAGGTATCGTGCCTGTACTGCGCCGCCGCAAGATCTCTCGTGCAGTAAAGGGTCGCACCGTCGCTCTTTAATATTATCGCGGGCGGTATGTTCTCCTCGTCAAGACGTACGATATACGCGCCCTCGTCCTGTTCGAGCAGACCCTTTTCCTTAAGTTCATCCACTATGGGATCCATTTTGTCATTATAGAAACTCTCGCCCGTATAGTGGTCAAACTCTATATCGAGCATCGAGTAAACTTTCTTTGCCTCACGGAGCGTCAGCTCGGAGAACCAGTTGAAGATACGGAGGGCTTCCTCATCGCCGTCCTCTATCTTCTTGAACCAGGCACGACCCTCGTCATTGAGCGAATCGTCCTTCTCGGCTTCCTCGTGGAACTTAACGTAAAGCTCCAGCATCGCGGAAACACTGTCCTTCTCTATCTTCTCATCGTCGCCCCAGAGTTTATAGGCCGCGATGAGCTTGCCGAACTGCGTTCCCCAGTCGCCCAGATGGTTTATACCTACGGGATTGTATCCCATGTACTTATATATCCTGTAGAGCGAATTGCCGATCGCCGTTGACGACAGATGCCCTATATGGAAAGGCTTGGCTATGTTAACAGAAGAATAGTCAATGCATACGTTGCGGCCCTGCCCCTCTTCGGAACTGCCGTAGGACTCATTCGAGAGGACGTCACCTAATACGCCCGCTGAAAAAGCGGCGTTGTCGAAATAAAAGTTCAGGTATCCGCCCGCTGTCTTTATCTCCCTTATGCCGTCTATCTCAAGACCTTCCGAAAGCGCTTCCGCGATCTTCGGAGGAGCCATGCGCATAGTCCTGGCAAGCTTAAAGCAGGGGAGCGCGCAGTCTCCCATAGCGGGATCCGGAGGGATCTCAAGCATGTTCCTTATGTCTTCCGCCGTTAAGCCCTCGGTCTTTTCGGACAGCTTTTCAGATATGCCAGCAAATAAGTCCATTTGAGCCGAACCTTTCAAAAAATAAAATACAGGTAATAATATACCATACAAAACGCCAAAAATAAAGAAAATGCTGCGTCCGGAATGCGCCGGATACAGCATAATAATCATATTTTTCGGTTATTTACGGATCATCTCTTGCCGGTCGAGCCGAATCCCCCCGCGCCGCGCTCGGTATCGCTTAATTCATCGCACTCGATATAGTCCGCCATGACGACCGGCATTATTATCATCTGGGCTATCCTGTCGCCTTTTCTGACCTGCTTTACGGACGCGCTGTGATTATGCAGAGCTATATAGAATTCACCGCGGTAATCGGAGTCGACTACGCCGACCTTGTTCGCGGGAGCCAGCCCTTCCTTGGATGCGAGTCCGCTCCTGGCAAAAATAAAGCCGGCATATCCTTCCGGGATCTCCGCGCTGATGCCTATCGGTATAAAAGCGGTCTCGCCCGGGGGTATCATTACAGTCTCATCCGGGCATGCGTACAGATCCGCTCCTGCGGAAAACTCGGAGCCTCTTTTGGGGAGCATAGCGTCCTGTCTTATCTTTTTGATCTTTATCTCCATCAGTTCTTCGTTATCTCTACTTCCACAGCCTCGGTCACGGATGAGATATCCAGATCAGCCTGGCTGTCACTTTCAAATTTTATAACTGCGGTGTGCACACCGGACTCGAATCCGGAAAGATCGATATATGCGCGCACCGAATCACTGCTGAGAGCCTTTAAGTCCACGGCAGACCCTCTTACTATCACATCGACCGTCTCGGGGTTAACACTGCATTCAAGATTCGGATCAAGGTTCCTTACTTCCACGGGGACCGAACCGAATGACCTCTGGTCCTGGTGCTCCGCTATCTTGAATGTTGCGGTAACGCTCTCGGGGACTATGGCTATCGCTCCTTTAGGCAGTTCTACGCCGATCTGAACGGTCGTATCATACATGGCGCCTTCCAGCGATGCCCTCTCCAGTTTTACTGCCTTTATACTCTCAAGGCTTTCCGCCTCGGCAGCGACCTTTATCACGTCGTCCGAAAGATCCACGTCTATTATCTCATAGCCGTCCGCGACTCCTTTTGCGTTGGCCATTATCTCGTCCTTGTCCAGCTGTATGGATACCGTCGGATAAATAGGCATCTCAACAATTACGGAAGGAAGGGCTCCGTAGTAATCCTCGCTGCTGACTACATTGCCGTCGTCAGTTGTGAGCGTTATGGTCCTGCTCTCCTTGTACGTGCTGTCCATGCCGGAAACATCGACCACGACCACCGCTTTAGAGTAGTGCTCGACCTCGGACTGGGAACCTTCGACGACGACCGTATCCGTATCGGTTATGACATCGCCGTAGTAGAGATCGGGATCATCGTTTCCTATGATCTGAACCTCGACCGGAACCTCTCTTTGCGCCAGATCCTCAACCGATACGGTGACCTTTGAAGGAGATACGGCTGACACACTGCCGCGGAGAGACCTCGCGCGGACGTTCAGGGTATACTCGCCGGCTGTCGTTATATTGGACATGTCGATGCTCGCTGTTATCTCGTCCTCCGTCAGTTTCTGAAGATCGCTTATCTCCGCCTCGACCGAAACATTGACTGAGGTTAAAAGATCATCCGGGCTTTCCGTCATGCAGAGACCCTTTTCGGCGAGAGTCTCCGCTCCTATGAAGGTAACGGGTATGTTCTCATACTCCTTTACACGGGTCGGATTCTCCTGGGCTATGACAAAGAACCACAAAAGAGCCGCTATCGCGAGCGATATCAGCTTGAACATCCAGTCTTTTCTGAAAAAGTTGCCTATGGCTCTGAAAAAGGTGCTCATTTCTTACCGCCTATCCTGCGTCTGAACTTAGACACCTGCGGCTTGCCGCTGTTTTCATCGTTCTGAGCGGTCATGAAGAGATCCTCCAGCAGTTCCCTGATCGTACCCGAATCCATATCCCTGTGGAGTTCGCCGTCATACGCATACGAGATGACTCCTGTCTCCTCGGAGACGACTATCGTGTAGCTGTCGGATACTTCGGATACGCCGAGAGCCGCTCTGTGTCTCGTTCCGAGTTCGGACGATATATCCCTCTTGCTGGAAAGCGGCAGGAAGCATCCTGCTGCGGATATGCGTCCGTTTGTTATCACCATGGCTCCGTCGTGGAGCGGCGTATTGGGATAGAATATGTTCTCTACGAGCTGACTCGTGACCTTTGCTTCTATGTTTATGCCCGTCTCCCTTATATCAAGGAGCCCGGTCTTTCTCTCAATGACGATCAGAGCGCCGGTCTTGTGGAGAGAGAGATTTGTAACGGCATGCGTAAGTTCCCTCACTATCTCCTCGCCCCGCTCTGTGTTGACGAAGGCCATGCCGAATATCTTGGATGAACCGAGCTTCTCGAGCGCTCTCCTGATCTCCTGCTGGAACAGTATGACCATGACTATCGCAGATGCCGAGAGCAACCAGCTTAAGATCCACGATACCGTCTGGAAATTGAATATGGCAAAAACGACCGCGGCGATTATGATGACGCCCAGGCCCTTGAGCACGGCGAACGCACGCGTGCCCTTTGTTATGCGTATAAGGGCATAGATGATCACCGCGACTATTATGATGTCGACTATGTCTTTCCATCCGAACTGGATGGCGCCGGATGCAAACGGCAGGAAGATATCAAACATCAGCCATCCTCATTTCTTAACGTGGTCACTCTTCCGGTATAACCGCACTCAGTATGTTTTCAAGTTTGAATTGTCTTAATGAATGCTTGGCGGTGCAGTATGCGAAGAGCTTTCCGCCGTCGATCTTTCTTACATAGACCCTGCGCTGAGTGAGACCCTCGGCCGAGTCATAAACTATAACAACCGGCCGGTCCAGTCTCTGCGCTGTTTTAAGAGTGGTCAAGACCATATCCATACACAATAAATATACCATACTTTGGGCGTTTTGTTAATTTATACAGGCATAATTCACACTATATACACATTTAGGCAAATTGATTTTTGACTTCTCCGGAATTAAACTATATATATCACTTTTAAAAGGACTTTAGATATGAAAGTACTGATATGCAATGCGGGCAGCACGTCCCTCAAATTCAAACTGTACCTGATGCCCGAAGAGACGGTTCTCGCAGGCGGGAATATAGAGCGCATAAGAGATGAAAAAGGCGGACTGTTCAGATATTACAGCGCAGACGGTTTCAAAGAAGAAACACATGCTGTCGTAAAGGACTACCGCGCCGGAATCGACATGTTCCTTGAAAAGCTCTGCGGCAGTGAGCACAGAGCAGTCGAGGATACATCCGAGATAGACGCGGTCGGTTTCAAGACCGTTCTTTCAAAGGATCATTACGGCGTCCATCTCATGGACGATGAGACCATTCAGGGAATGAGAGACTTCCTTTCGGTCGCCCCTGCGCACAACAGCCACTATCTTGAGGCAGTCGGGTCCTTCAAAGAGATACTTCCGGAAACCCCCATGGTGGGAGCATTTGAAACGGCTTTCCATCAAACCATGCCGAAGGAAGCATACATCTATTCGGGACCGTACGAATGGTATGAAAAGTACGGGATAAGGCGACTCGGCTACCACGGCGCTTCGCATTCATATGTGGCCGACTGTCTGACGGCCGAACTAGGCAGCAGATACAGAGCCGTATCCTGCCATCTCGGAGGCTCGGGATCCCTGTGCGCCATAGTCGACGGGAAGAGCACGGACACATCTTTCGGCATGTCGCTGCAGTGCGGTCTGCCCCAGTCCAACAGGGCAGGCGATATAGATCCGTTCATAATATCCTATCTCATGCGCGACTGCGGTATGACCGAAAAGGAAGTGTTCGACGGCCTCGGTAAGAACGGAGGCCTGCTCGGCATTTCGGGCGTATCCAATGACCTGAGAGATATAGAGGAGGCAGCAGATACCAACGAACGGGCAAAGCTGGCAATAGATATATACATAAGAGAGATAATACGGTATATAGGCGGTTACGCCGCGATAATGGGAGGGCTTGACGCCATCGCCCTTACGGGAGGAATCGGAGAGAACAGCCTTACCGTAAGGAACAGGATCGCGGAAGCGTTTTCATATCTGGGACTCAAACCCGGGGACGAAAAGCCCATGAAAGAGGGCAGACACGGAAGTCCGGGGAAGATCATAACATCCGGTGACTCGGCCGTTAAGATGTTCGTTATACCGGCCAATGAAGAGCTGGGCATAGCAAGAAAAGTATACGATAAATTAAAATAAGGGCTTTATTCAAAGCCCTTTTTTCTTCAGAACACTATGACGTTTTTAAGACCCTTTAAGTCCCTTGCCATCTCGAACGCCCTGATGGCGTCTTTTTTATCTATCTCGGAAGTCACGATCTTGCTTAGGTCCACACCGCCTGATTCGGCGATCGCAAGAGCGCGTCTGTAGTGGTAGACCGACGAGCAGGACGAACCGACGATCCGGAGTGCTTTGTAATGTATCTCGTTCGTGTCGAGAGGGACGGGCTGCTGCTCTTTTGGGACACCGCCGAAGAAATGAACTCGTCCGTTGAATCCCATGAGTGAGAATACGACCATCTGGGCCTCCGGATCCGGGCAGGCGGTTACAGCCACATCGAATCCGCATCCTTCAGTGAAACTGTCGGTAAAACCTTTTATGTCACTGCCGTCAAACAATTCGGCAAACGGAAGGTTCTTTTCAGCCATACGTCTCCTGTCGGCATCCTTTTCGCTGACAGCAACGCGCAGTCCGGCGTCGTGAAGCAGCATCGAGTGCATCGTCCCTATGGGTCCCGCTCCTATGACGAGAGCTCTTTCGCCCGGTTTCGCATCCAGCATCGAAAAACCGTAGTATACACAGGACAGGGGTTCGACTATCGCCGCTTCGCAGTCGGTAAGTTTGTCCGATAGCGGTATCACATTGCCCTGGCTTATCATGGCCTCGGTTATTAGAGCGTACTCCGACATAAGACCCGTTGTGTTCATGCCGCAGGCCCTGAGCTCACGGCACTGATGCGGATTGCCGCTTGTGCATATGGCGCAGGTGCCGCATCCCGTGCACGGAACGACCGCCACCCTCATGCCTTTTTCAAAGCCGCTCACTGCAGAACCTATCTCTGCTATCTCGGCGCATACTTCATGTCCCAGTGTCAGCGGATGCTTCTCGTCAAAACCGGGCCTTCCGAACCTCCATGAACGTATATCCGTACCGCAGACAGCGGCTGCCCTTATCCTGACCAGCATCTGCCTGTCGTTTATAGAGGGTATATCCTCCTCGACTATCCTTATATCTCCCGCTCCGAAGAGCTTAACGCTAAGCATCTTATTACTCATCTGTGTCTTCCCTTTCCGTTATGAATGCTCTCTGGAGGATCTCGTCGTCCTTCATGCGCTTAAACATCTCTTTTGATATCACACTGTCCGTACCGAGACAGTCCGTACACCTAAAGCCGCATACCGGACATATGCATGCCCCGAGACCGGCGTTCTCATGCACCATGTATTCACCGCACTCCCTGCAGCTGCATCTCATGCCGGCACCCCCTTCGATATGACAGGCCTGCGCCATCTTCCGGATCTGTAATATATGAATATGATTATTATCTGAACCACCGATGCTATAGGAGCCGCGTATCCGATCTCATAGAGTGTAGCACCCGCGATTGATGACAGTATGAACGCTGCCGGCACCCTGACGCCGAACGTTGATATACAGTTGTTCATGAGCGTAAAGCCCGTATGGCCCGTTCCGTTCACGAAACCGTTGAAACAGAACACAAAGGCGACCAGTATGAAATCCCATGAGAAGGACTTTATGTACAGAAGGCCCTGGGCAACCACGCCCGGATCCTTCGTGAACACTCCCATCAGGTTCTCGGGTACAGCCATAAACAGAAGGAAGAACACTATTCCGAATGCAAGCGATATGAGAAGTCCCATATGAAAACACTTTCGCGCTCTTTCCTCTATTCCGGCGCCCATGTTCTGGGCAACCATGGCTGATATAGCCATCGAGAATGATATGGCGGGCAGCATAAAGAACAGATTGTACTTTTCAAGAATACCCACCGCTGCCGAAGCCTCAACGCCGAACACGTTGACTATGGCCGTCAGGATTATGAACGACACGGAAACCAGAGAGTTCTGCAGAGCCATCGGGACGCCTACTTTGAGCACGCTCTTTATCCGTTTTCCCGTGGTCCTGAAACTGCTGAGCTTAAAATCGAATATGAAATCCCGTTTTTTGAGCATTACAACAGCCAGAATCATGCTAATACCCTGGGATGTTATAGTCGCTATCGCAGCGCCCGACGCGCCCATGCCCGCCGAAACAAGCACTATGTCGAGACCGATATTGATGACGCACGCGATCGCAACGAATATGAGAGGACTCTTTGAATCTCCCAGACCCCTCAGAATACCGGATATCGCGTTGTATCCGAATATGAAGAATATTCCGCAGGCGCATATGAATATATAATCCCTGGCGAAAGGAGCCGCTTCGGCAGGGGCGTTCATCCATTCGACAACGGGACCGCTCAGGACAATGAGCACTGCCGTGAACACTCCCGCGAGCACTATGAAGAGGGTAAAGCAGGTACCTATCATCTTCGATGCCCTATCCCTGTTCCCTTCGCCCACATAGTGACCGACGAGTATCGTACCGCCCGTAGCGAGTCCTGTTATGAGGTTTGTGAACATGTTTGTGACCTGCGTGCCTGTGGCAACGGCCGACTGATGCACGGAGCCCGCGAACTGGCCCACTATAAGAAGATCCGCGGCACCGTAACAGGCCTGCAACAGTATGGCAAGCAGGAACGGGACAGCGAATTTCAGCATTGTCTTATATATATTGCCTTTTGTGAGATCCATCTCTCTTGAAGACATTCAATCTACCTCATTTCCGAAACAAGATTATAACATCGAGGGCGGCAAAAATCAAAGGTGAAAATGTGATAGAATAAGGTATCAGAATTACAAGAAAAGAGCGAAATAGCATGAAGATAGTCATACTGGACGCATACACTGCAAACCCCGGAGACCTCTCCTGGGACGGCATAGCGAAATTCGGCGACCTGGCCGTCTATGACAGGACCCCGACGGATAAGATAACCGAAAGGATAGGAGATGCGGAGATCGTTTTCACAAACAAGACCGTGCTAACGGAAGAGATCCTTAAAGCCTGTCCGTCAGTAAGGTTCATAAGCGTTCTTGCGACCGGATACAACGTAGTCGATACTGACTATGCGAAAAAAGCGGGCATCACCGTCTGCAACGTGCCGGCCTACAGCACGGACGCCGCTTCTCAGCATGCTATAGCTCTTCTGCTTGAGATATGCAACAACGTGGGACTGCACAGCCGTGAAGTCAGATACGGCAAGTGGTGCGGCTGCAGTGATTTCTGCTTTACCGTAAAGCCCGTGATAGAACTGAACGGTAAGACCATGGGTATAATAGGCCTCGGAAACATAGGGAAAAAGACAGCGCAGACTGCCATATCGCTCGGCATGGAAGTCATGGCTTCCTCAAAGATGAGCAGAGACTTTCCGGAAACGGATAGTTTCAAATACGCTGATACAGAAGAAATATTCAGGTCTTCCGATGTCATAGTCCTTCACTGTCCTCTTAATGAAGAGACACGTGAGATAATAAACAAAGACACCATCCGAACGATGAAGGACGGTGTCATACTCATAAACAACGGGCGCGGTCCTCTCTTAAACGAGCAGGACACGGCTGACGCTCTTAATTCCGGGAAAATTTATGCGGCCGGACTGGATGTTCTGTCAACGGAACCGCCGTCTCCGGACAATCCTCTCTTAACGGCCAGAAACTGCTATATAACACCGCATATAAGCTGGGCCTCAAAAGAAGCCAGAGAGCGACTCATCGACATATCGGCATTGAATCTTGAGATGTTCCTGAAAGGCACCCCGGTAAATACCGTGTTTTAGCCCTCTTCATTAAAGAGAGTTTCCGGATCCTCTATAAAAACAGATACTTCGCCGCATACCGGGCAGACAGCTGCCAGAGGATGCGCATGCTTCCCGTAGGCAGGTCCGGGATCGGCCGTGATCATCAGTCCGTATGACGCGGCATCCGGCTTTATGCCGCATATCCTCGTTTCAGCTCCACATCTTAAGCATTTTCTGTTTTCCATTATTTCGCCTTCTTTCCGTGCTTCTACGTTTTAATTATACATCATGCACACTCGGCTTTTCAGTCACTTTAGATAAACGGCGGAAATAATTTCAAAAGCGCCGTATCGTTTGACACTCGTAATACCATTTTTTTATAATCTATATGTACGGACAAACCTTGGATGGGAGAATGAAAAATGGAAAAGAGAAAGAACGCACTCGCGAGACTTGTCCTTTATCTCGTGTATGTGGCTGAAGGTCTGACTGTAACACAGCTGTCACCGCTTGTAACAGAGATAACAAATGACTTTAAGCTGACAGATACACAGGCAGGTCTCATCAATTCAATGTCTTATATAGGCGGCGCGATATCAATAGTGCTGCTTATATTCCTGACCAGAAAGTTCAAAAAGGGCTGGATATTCATAGTCGCGACAGCGCTTTTCTGCGCGATGATGTACATACTCGGCACGACCGACACGTACTTCCAGCTGCTGGTCTACATCCTGGTGCTCGGCATCGGCAGGATGATCATCGACTCCGTCGCGAACTCACTGCTCGCAGACAGGTTCACGGAAGGCGTGACCAAATACACGAACACACTGCATATGTGCTTCTCCATAGGCGCGTTCGTATCACCTATCATAATAGCAGTCATCAAGTCCCAGGTGGATATGGGCTGGCGCGACACCTACTTCATGTTCGCCGTGATATCGACAGTGATATTCGCCCTGTTCCTGGCATTCTGGAGAGATACCGGCATATCGGACAAGGCGCATCAGAAGGAACTGGGAGCACAGTCTCTCGGCAAGACGCTGTTCAGAGACAAGGCGTTCTGGCTCTCCTGCATAATAATACTTGTATACGAACTTCATCAGATCGGCGTTACATACTGGACTTCGGCATACTTTGAAACAAAGGATATACCCCTCATGGTCGCACAGTTCTCGGCCTCGGCGCTGTGGATCGGTATAATAGTCAGCCGACTCATTTCTGCCAGACTCAACAGGGATGACATCATAGTCCCGTGGGTAACGTTCGGTTCTCTCATCGGCGGCATATTCATGACCATCGCGGTTGCGATAGATCAGCCTTACTTCATGATCGCATGCTACTTCATAGCAGGCATAACGACAGGCGCTATCATTCCTTCGCTCATAGCGAGGGTAGGCAAGGCCTTCCCCGCACATACAGGGGTCAGCGCAACGATGATATGTCTGTTCATAACGATAGGCAGCTGCATAGCCCCCATACTCATGGGCGGTATCGCAGACGCTGTCGGAATGCACACGGCGATGTTCATGGGCGGTCTGCCGCTGCTCGCTATCTTCGTTATAGCGATCATCGGCTTCGGCAGACAGGCCATACCGGGAAAGCAGAAACAGTAAATAAAGTGTTAACTATCGGGCATACCGCTTGATGCGTGTAAGGGACGCAAATATAATCTTAAGTGAACAACAATATAAAAGGAGCATAAACACATGAGCATAGGCAGCAAGATAGCAGGATTCGGCAAGACGATAGCAGACGGAACCAAAAAGATGGGCCGTGAGATGAGTCTCGGCGCAGAAACGGATACCCTCAAAAGAAATATAAAGAACGTACAGCAGGAACTCGGCGAGAGATACTACACTCTCTACAAGGACACACCTGCCGAAGAGTTCAAACAGTACTGTGAAGAGCTTGACAGGCTGAACGCCGAACTGGAAGCCAAGAAAAAAGAGCTCGAAGAGCTTGCAGGCAAAAAGAACTGTCCGAGCTGCGGAGCGCCCATTGATAAAGGCTCGATGTTCTGTTCGTCATGCGGAGCAAAGATAACGGCCGAGGAACCTGCCGCGGAAGAACCCGCTGCACCGGCCGGGCCAGTATGCCCTAACTGCGGACAGCCCGTCCCCGAAGGACACATGTTCTGCACAAGTTGCGGCACAAAGATTGAAAAATAGTCATATAAAAAAGAAGCCGGCTTCGGAAACGAAGCCGGTTTTTTTGTTCATTATCAGAGGCTCTGTATGAATTCCTTCATCTTTGCCATACATTCATCTATGTCACAGAATGTGACCTCACCGTTCTCATAGAGTATATCCCCTCCGACCATTGTCATGCAGACATCACTGTCCGTGCCGGAGTAGACTATATTCGGAATGGTATTGCCGCATGCGGGAGCATACCTTATTCCCGAAGTATCGACCATTATAAGATCGGCGTTCTTTCCCTTTTCTATCGTACCCGAGTTGAGGTTCATGGCCTTAGCTCCGTTTACTGTTGCCATCCTAAGAGCACTCAGCGCGTCGACCGCTGTCGCGTCCAGACTGTCCGCTTTGTGGATGAGCGCGCACTCCGTCATCTCTCTCCATACCGAAAGAGCGTTGTTCGAAGAAGCGCTGTCCGTTCCGAGTGCGATATTGACGCCCTTTTTCTTCATGTCCGGAACGGGCGCTATGCCGGACGCCAGCTTCATGTTGCTGGACGGGCAGTGCGATACCGTTACATCTCCCGAAGCGAGTAATTCTATCTCTTCCTCTTCTGGCCATACGCAGTGAGCCGCTATCACTTTGGAATCAAGTATTCCGGTATCCTTAAGCAGTCTTATCGGAGTTGTCCCGTTCGCTTTCATGCATCCGTCGACTTCCGACGCCGTTTCGGACGCATGGACCTGGATTATCACATCCGTCCCCACGGCCGCTTCGGCGATACGCCTCAGCATAGAGGGCGAACATGTATATACGGCATGCGCTGCAAAGCCCACGTCTACTCTGCCGCCTCTCATATTCTTTCTCATATCGAGCATCTCGGAGAACTTTCTCTCGCCTTCCGCGTAATCCGTATCGACAACGGACCTCCCTATCAGGGCTCTCATGCCGCTCTTTCTGATAGCCTCTATATACCAGTCATAGAGATAATATGCGTCCGCAAACGCGGTAACGCCTCCCATGGCCATCTCTGCGAGGGCCGCCATAGCTCCGTAGTAGACTGCGGTCTCGTCCATCCTGGCTTCCGACGGCCAGATCTTTTCCTCCAGCCAGGTCATCAGCGGCATATCGTCAGCATATGAGCGGAAAAGGTTCATCGGCAGATGCGTGTGCGTATTCACAAATCCGGGCATGACTGTCTTTCCGGCAGCGTCTATACATCTGTCGGCACTGACGCCGGGTTCTGCTCCCACGCTCTCGATGATCCCGTCCTTTATATACACGCAGGCGTCTTCGAGTATGCTGTTTTCACTGTCGAGAGTTATGACTCTCGCGTTCTTTATGAGTATGCTCATGCGTCGTTCCCGTAAAGATACTTCCTCTGCTTTTCAGTGAGCTTGTCTATGCTCACGCCCATAGCTGCGATCTTTCTCGCAGCCACCATGTCGTCTATCTCATCCGGCAGGTTTATTATGCCGGGTTTAAGTTCAGAAGCATGCTCGCACAGATACTTCAGAGCACAGAACTGGAGAGAAAAACTCATATCCATTATCTCGGCAGGATGCCCGTCGCCCGAAGCGAGGTTTACCAGTCTGCCTTCGGCAAGGAGATTGAGGACTCTGCCGTCTTCCATGAAGTAACCCGTGACGTTCTTTCTTACTTCTTTCTTCTCTGTGCATATGCGGTCAAGATCCTTTACCGATATCTCGCAGTCGAAGTGCCCTGCATTCGCGAGCAGCACTCCGGATTTCATAAGCTTAAAATGCTTTTCGGTTATAACGTCCTCGCAGCCGGTCAGTGTCAGGAACACATCGCCGACTTTAGCTGCCTCTTCCATAGGCATGACATAGAATCCGTCCATGACGGCTTCGGCAGCCTTTCTGGCATCGATCTCGGTTATGATGACTCTTGCGCCCAGTCCCTGGGCTTTTCTAGCTGCGCCTTTGCCGCACCAGCCGTAACCCGCGATAACAACATTCTTGCCGGCCACTATGAGGTTTGTCGTTCTCATTATGCCGTCCCATACCGACTGGCCCGTGCCGTAGCGGTTATCAAAGAGATACTTGCTCTTTGCGTCATTCACCGGTATAACAGGGAGCTCGAGCTTTCCGTCAGCGGCCATCGCGCGCAGTCTGTGCACTCCGGTGGTGGTCTCTTCAGTTACGCCCTTTACCCTTCCTATAAGATCTCTCTTTTCTGTGTGCAGCATCTCAGTCGTATCGCCGCCGTCATCAAGCACCAGGTCAGGCTCCCTTTCAAGAGCCGCCCTTAAATACCCGTAGTACTCATCCATACTGCAGCCGTGAGCGGCATAAACGTCCGCGCCGCCATCAGCAAGAGCCGCAGCTATATCGTCCTGCGTGGACAGCGGATTGCATCCGCATGCGACGACCTCAGCGCCGCACTCTTTCAGAGTCTCGCAGAAGTACGCCGTTTTGGCTTCAAGGTGTATGCACGCCATTATCCTCATGCCCTTGAACGGTTTGGTCTTGGAGAACTCCTCGCGGAGACCTTTCAGAACCGGCATGTACATGCTTACCCAGTCTATCTTTTTTCTGCCCTCAGGTGCGAGCTTTATATCCTTTATATCACTCATTAACAATCGTCCTTAAGTATGCTTTGAATTCGTCTTTAAGATCGTCCCTGGAAAGTGCAAACTCGCAGGTGGCTTTCAGGAATCCCATCTTGTCACCGACATCGTACAGTTTGCCCTGCATCTCGACGGCAGTCATGTTCTCCATCCTGGCAAGAGTTCTCAGTGCGTCGGTCAGCTGAATCTCACCGCCCGTGCCTTCTTTCTGACTCTGGAGCAGATTGAATATCTCTCCGCCGGATACAACGTATCTTCCCATGAGCGCGAGGTTCGAAGGCGGGGACATCCTGGGCTTTTCTATCAGGTCCTTAACACCGTATACACCGTTATTTTCCTCATCGTATTCCACTATGCCGTATCTGTATGTTACTTCATACGGCACTCTCATGGCTCCCATAACGGATGCGCCGGTCTCATTGTATACATCTATAAGCTGCCTTAGCGCCGGCTTTTCGCCGACCATTATGTTGTCGCCCAGAAGGATGCAGAAAGGCTCGTCGCCTATAAACTCCTTGGCGCACCAGACGGCGTGACCGAGCCCTTTAGGCTGATGCTGGCGTACGTATGAGATATTGACCATCTTCGCTATATCCTGCACCATGTCCAGGAGCTCGTACTTCTCATGTCTCTCAAGCTCATGCTCAAGCTCAAGGGATCTGTCGAAATGATCCTCGATGGCTCTCTTGGAGCGGCCCGTTACGATTATGAGACTCTCGATGCCGGATTCGACAGCTTCCTCTACTATATACTGGATGGTAGGCTTGTCTACTATGGGCAGCATCTCCTTGGGCATCGCCTTTGTAGCCGGAAGGAATCTCGTCCCGAGGCCGGCAGCCGGTATGACCGCTTTTCTTATCTTTTTAATCTCTCCCATGACCGTTACTCTCCTATGATCTTGATCATGACGCGCTTTACGCGCATCCCGTCGAATTCACCGTAGAATATCTGTTCCCATGTGCCGAAGTCGAGTCTGCCGTCAGTCACGGCAACAACGACTTCCCTGCCCATGATCGTTCTCTTCATGTGAGCGTCCGCGTTATCCTCAAACCCGTTATGCGCATACTGGGAATAAGGCTTTTCGGGAGCTAGCTTCTCGAGCCACTTCTCGAAATCCGAATGCAGTCCGCTCTCGTCGTCGTTTATGAAGACGCTGGCTGTTATGTTCATGGCATTTACAAGGCAAAGGCCTTCCTTGATGCCGCTCTTTCTTAAAGCCGCTTCAACCTTCGGAGTTATGTTCACATACCCTCTTCTGGATGGGATGTTCAGTGAGAGCACTTCCCTGTAGCTTTTCATATGCTTCCTCCCGCCGGCGCTTATTTAAAACCTCCGCCCAGCCAGTAGTACAGAACCATTATGAGAGCGATAAAACCGCAGGCATATATGCAGGCAACAGCAAGCCTCTTTTTATTGAAAGGCTCCTTCGGCTCTTCTTCCTTCAGTTTTTCCTTTTCGTCCTCACACTCAACGAGCAGGGCTCTGTCAAGTTCGCAGAACTCCTTGTCGTTCGCGTATTTGGTTCCGCAAACCGGGCACTTTTTCAAGACGCGGCCTCCGTGTTTTGTTATTTGTTCCTATATTATATCAAATCTCATTAAAAAGGCATAACCCATCCGGGGAAATCAGCCCTGCTGTCCGCGGAGTATAACGCCCGGTCAAACAGGAAATACTCACTGTGTCCAGAGGCCATAAACGTCACATCGATATACTTGACCTCTCCGTTTAAGTATACTGCATTCCATGCATGGTCTTCACCGCTGTACAGTTTTCCGAATACTACCCAGCACGGTATGTCGAGCTCATCGCAAAGAGCTTTTAAGGCATAGGCATAACCGGTGCACACCGTCCTGCCGGATATGAACGTTCCGTACGCGGTCCGGTCGAAGAACATTTCCTCAGTCATGGCATTCTTGGATTTTTCCGCTATATCTTCCGCATATACCGCAAGATCCGTTATCCTGCTGCACACAGTCTTAAGAGCATCCTCTTCTTCCATGCCTTCCGTTTTGGATTTAAGTTCCTCCGCCTCTTCCTTTATACGGTCCCGCATTTCGCCGGCTCTTTTTTCGCACTCATCCCTGTCGGCAGTGATCTCAAGATAAACTTCAGTTATGCAGCCGTTATCCGCATTATATCTCTCCGTCTTAATGCCGGTGGGTTCACATACTATATCGTGGCAGTCGTTCGCGTACGCTTCGGTTGCGAGCCCGGTCAGATACTTGATATCAACAGCATCATCGGTATAAAAAGCAAGCTTTTCATCCCAACTGGTAAACCCGTCCATCATGGAATGGATTATTTCGATATCCTCCATATCCGATATGTCGGTTATATCCCTGACCGCATCATCGCGGTACGTGATGTCGACGCCTATCTCAACAGCGTCATCGTACGCATATACGGTGCTCACAAAAAGGGTCGTGAGATAAGCAATGTGAACGTTTGAAGACTGTATCTTCTTTATATCTCCGTTAACTGACTCGGCATCGTGCCTGACGTCCGAATCAAACAGAAGAGCGACCTCTTCCTCGCCCTTAAGAACGGCATCTTCGAGTGCGGTATCGAGAGCTTCCGCACTGTACATACCGGAACTTGAAGAGGGGTGCTCCCTGTCGGAGAGAGTCATATTGAAGTCAACAGAATAATGGCCGCCCTCGCTCGTGTATTTTACGTCCAGATCCTTTATCAGGCTGCCTATCTCATATGAGCCGACAGCAGCCTTTATATCTTCCTCGATCCGGGGCTTGTCGGCAGCGAGGCTTCCGGAAAAGTCGAGCGTTACGGATGTTTCGCCGCTTTCTGCGGTATCCCTTAAAGCGCTCATGAGCGCTTCCGTGGAATACGGTTCCCCGCCGCCGGAGCACGATGCGGCCGAAACTATTATCATTATTACAAGTATTATGAGTATTGTCTTTTTCAAGTTCTTTTCCCTTACTGATCGGTGTTCTATTATTATACAATATCGGTAAATTTACTGCATGTCAATTTGTGGGATTCGGAAGCATATTTCGGGCAAATTTTTGAGCGTATCCCCCACCTAAAATGATTAAAAATTTGATTTTTCCTTTTTTACTGTGATATAATCCTAAAAAATCAAAATAACTGCTAAAAAAACAGCATAACAAAGCGAAAAGTGAAGGACATAAAAATGTGGGGAACATACTCTGGTCACCGGAAGGTCAGGATAGGAAAGGCAGGCATTGCCGCCATACTCATATGTATAGCAGTTATCGCCCTTATAATAATCGCGGCCGTGAACGCTCCGCCGGAACATACCGCACCGGCTGTGCCGGATGACGGCGATACGGGACTGACTATTGCCGAATACAACAACGCATACGGACAGGATGACAGCTCCGTCACTGTGAGCAGAGACGGTACCGTCACTTCAAGGTAAAAAACATACCCGCGGTTAACCGCGGGTATTATTCTGTCCACAGAGACCTTTTCATATCAACTCTTCCGTCTTTCAGAAAAATGACTCCTTCGCTTTCAAGCATGTGCCGCTGCACGTCCGCTCCGCCGAATGCAAACGCATCAGCCAGAGACCCGTCCGCGAACACCACTCTGTGACACGGAACTTCTCCGAAATACGGATTCACATGCAGAGCGCATCCGACGATTCTTGAAGCCCTGGGTCTGCCGCACATAGCAGCGACTCTCCCGTAATTAAGGACTCTGCCTCTCGGTATCTTTTTTACCGCGGCATATACTTCTTCAAAAAAACTGTCACTCTTCATCGGAAAGCTCCATCCATTCGGTCATAACCGTTTCGTATTCCGATTCCTTCTTCTCAAGATCCGAGCACCATTCGGAAAGACCGCTGTAGTCACTTGGATTCTCCTTTATCTTTTCCCTAAGATCCTTTATCTCGGAATCGAGTTCATCCATCCTTTTTGTGCATCTCGACAGAGCCTCGCGTTTTTTCGCCGTCTCACGCCGCCTCTGCTTCTGCGGGTTTACCTTCGGCCCGGGTTTTTCAGCCTCCGGCAGAACATCTTTTTCTTCAGACGATACCTTTTCCTCATATTCATCGAAACCGAACGGGAAGAATCTGGTCCTTCCGCAGCTTATCTCTATCACGTGATCGGCGAGCGCTCTTATGAAATACCTGTCATGCGAGACGAATATGACCGTACCGTCGTACTCTTTAAGAGCCTGCTCCAGCTTTTCCCTTGACTGCAGATCAAGATGGTTCGTAGGCTCGTCAAGCACCAGCAGGTTCGCGCCTTCCTCCATGAGTATGGCAAAACCTATCTTGGCCTTCTCTCCGCCGGACAGACTCCCTATCTCGGTAAAGACGTCTTCACCCTTTATAAGGACTCTTCCGAGCAGGGATCTTATCTCAAATTCCCTTTTAAGCGGATATCTGTCGGACATTTCTCCGAATACCGTCTTCTTCGGATCGAATATAGCGGCTTCCTGGTCATAGTAACCGACGGTTATGTCGCGCCCGAACTTTATCTCTCCCGCTGCATTCGGTATCATGCCGATCAGCGTCTTTATAAAAGTTGTCTTTCCGGAACCGTTCTCACCTATGACTGCGGTCCTGCTGCCCCTTTTGAGCTCAAACGATACCGCTTCCGATATCAGCTTCTGCCCGCTTCCGACGCATACGGGAACGTCTGTAACGCTGAGGACATCGTTGCCTCCCCGTCTTTCCGCCTTAAAGCTGAACGACGGTATGGAGACTGTCTTTCTGGGCTTCTCTATTATCTCCATATGCTCAAGCTGCTTTACCCTGCTCTTGGCGGAAGATGAAGTGGAAGCCCTTGCCATGTTCTTTCTTATATAATCCTCCATCTTTTCGATGGATCTCTGCTGTTTCTCGTATTCCTTCTCAAGCGCGCTCATCCTCTGGCTTTTAAGGATCTTGTACTGAGAGTAGTTTCCGGCATACTCCGTTAAGGTGCCTCCCTCGATCTCCCACATCGCCGAAACTGTCCTGTCCAGGAAATACCTGTCATGGGAAACTATTATGACCGCCCCTTTATATGATGCGAGGTAATCCTCAAGCCACCTGAGCGTCGCGAAGTCAAGATGGTTCGTCGGTTCATCCAGTATCAGCAGGTCCGGTGAAGCCAGCAGCAGTTTCGCTATGGCAAGCCTGGTCTTCTCACCTCCGGACAGAAGATTTATCTTTCCTGAAAGGTCCCGGGAAGCAAAGCCCATGCCGGACAGCACCTTTTTAATCTCAACATCTATATTGTATCCGTTCCTGGATTCATAGAATGCCTGAAGTCTTGAATACTCCCTGCCGAGAGAAGCGTCATCGGGATCCGCAGATATGGCATGCTCCAGCTCCCGCATCTTTTTCTCAGCTGAAAGGACTTCGGCAAACACGCTCCTCATTTCATCCATTATGGAGTTTCCGCTCTCAAGGCCGCTGTTTTGCTTAAGGGATCCGATCTCCGCTGTGCTGCTCACATAAAGGTTTCCCTCTTCGGTCTCCTGCTCTCCGGCGATGACATTCAAAAGAGTGGTCTTGCCAGCGCCGTTGACGCCGACAACACCTATACGGCTGTCCTCCGTTACGGAGGCGGTAATATCCTTAAGCACGGTCTTTTCGCCGAACATGACTTTTATGTCTGTTAGGGATATGAGCATCGCTGTCTCTCTTTCCAAAAAAACTACTGTCAATTATATCACACAACGAAAAAGATGCCTCAATGAGGCATCTTTTTCCGATGGTATATTTCGCTTATATAAGCACTTGTGCTCATGAAAGATCAGTCTGTATTCTTTCTGAGAAGCGGACCCTTTGTGGCGCGGCAGTTCTTGAGAACTTCCGTGTAGGGCTTGTTGTGAACGACGCATCCGACGTTCTCCTGCTGAATAAGGAGCTCTACGCAGCAGTCACATGCGACACACCATTTGATGTCTTCGACTTTGTCATCACAGTACTTCTTGGGCAGATACGGATCGGCCAGGGACTGACGTCCGAGTGCGATCATATCACAGTTGCCGTGCTCGATGTTGTAGTTGCCGAAGTAGATAAGGCCGTTCTTCTCGGGATAGATAGCGTTCAGCTTGTTCTTGCCCTTGTTGAGGACTGAATATGCTCCGCCCATTACGACCGTATCAGGACATGCGTCCTTGATGTACTTGGCCATGGACATATGGATATATACATCGTCCGGCTTGTCTCTCCAGGGCATGTGCAGTTCCATTGTGTGCGTGGGAGCGCCTGTTGACTCGAGAATATAGCTCGCGCCTCTCTCTACGATACCTTTGCACAGATCGATGGACTCTGTTAAGTCAATGATCGGGGAATCGGGACCTGCTGTTCCCTGTCCGCCCGGGAAGCCTTCCCACATGGAGACTTTGGATCCGATAAGGAAGTTTTCGTCCGGAACCGCTTTACGGGCCTTTTCAACCATGTCAAAAGCGTATCTGGATCTGTTCGCCCATGATCCGCCGTACTTCCAGTTTCTGTCATTGTAGGGTCTTAAGACCTGTGATCCGAAGTAACCGTGGCAGAACTTGAGGTCTACGCCGTCAGCACCGAGGTCGTACAGTATCTTGGATGTCTCGACCATAGTCTTTATAACGTCGTCAGCGTATTCATCCGTGACTTCTATACCTTCGTAACGGTACAGGGGCTTTACGGAATAACGGATCTTGTCGCCGCCGCCGGAGATCTCACCGGAGTGGTTCAGCTGCACTATGAGCAGCGGATCGGGATTGATGTCCTTTAAGTGTTTGATGAACTTTCCCCACTCCTTGATGTCCTCGGGATCGTTCGGATAAAGGGCAATCTGATTTGTCCTTGCACGGCTGTCATACTGCATCGTGATAGACTCAAAATCGATTACACCTGCGTCACCTTCCATGAGCTTTTCGTATCTCTCGATCGCTCTGGGAGAGAGATGTCCGCCGTTTATGGCGTCGCCGCATTCCATGGGCTGTATGACGAATCTGTTCTTGGCTGTTCTCGGACCGATCTTGATCGGCTGGGCTAAAGCTGTGCCTTTTGTACTCATCTTCAATACCTCCGTAAAAAATGATGGATGTTTCATTTAACTGATTTTATTATATAAATCACGTTTGACCACAATAATAGTAAAAAATAGCATTAAAAGTTGCAGATAATGATATTTTTCTGTTGAAATTGCCTTTTTCAATGGTAAAATCAATATATAGACATAAACAGTATTGTTTTATCTTACGGGGAAAACATGGAAAACGGCAGTATAACCATTCCTCTTACAAAGAATGAGGAACTGTGCAAATACTATTACGAACATGGTCTTAGCATGGATGCGCTGTTAAAAGACGATTCGCATTTTTCCGGCGCGGCCGATTTTGACGTGGAAGCGTTCAAGGGAGATGCCCTTACTGAGTTTGCCAGAGAGGTCCGTTTCTATAACGAGGACAAGATAATACCAGAGGGGACAGACATAAGCATACTCCTGCACCCGAGATATATGCCGACCAGACCCCATTCCCACGAATACATAGAATTCGCATATCTGCTCGAAGGCGAATGCGAGCAGATTATAAAGGGCGATGTCCACACCATGAAACAGGGAGATCTTTTCCTTCTTGCCCCGGGGACTGAGCACTTCGACAAGGCATACGCGGATGATATTCTGCTCGTATACATAATGGCGAAGAAAAAGACTTTCGGCCGTGCTTTTCTCTCGCTTCTGGGACATAATGACATACTCTCATCCTTTTTCTCCCAGATAATATTTAACGGAAAGACCGATTCATATCTGGCATTCAGGACGGCAGGGGACAGCTCGATCAAAAATCTCGTTCTTCAGATGTACAAGGATTCGAAAAACCCGGATGATTATTCAGCGAGACTCCTGAACATTCAGTTTGAATGGCTCTGCCTGCATCTGCTCAGAAACCACGTGTCGCACATAAAGATCCTGGAAGGAAAGACCAATTCGATAGTCGTTGAGCTAATTTCATATATTAAGGAAAACTTCAAGACTGTCGATCTTGATGACGTTTGTGACAGGTTCTTCTACAGCAAAGGACATATACAGAGAGTGCTCAAGAAGAGCACCGGCCAGACATTTAACGAGATACTGACGAAGACGAAGATAGAGCAGGCCTGTCTGCTGCTGAAGAATAACAGTATCACCGTCCATGATATAGCGGGCGCAGTCGGGTTTAATGACGGCAGTCATTTCCACAGGATGTTCAAAAAATATATGGGCATGACCCCTGCCGAATACAGAAAAACACTTGGGAACAGTGTTGCGAATAACGATACTGTTTGATATAATAAATCTTGCTCACTCGGGCATATGTAACAACTGAATCTGAGTCCGGAGAAGTCGCCTAGTTTGGTCGAGGGCGCACGACTGGAAATCGTGTAACCGTCATAAGCGGTTCGAGGGTTCGAATCTCTCCTTCTCCGCCATTTGATAGAACCGCTAAATATAGCGGTTTTT
>CAYRWM010000011.1:0-48077 GCA_964428055.1 uncultured Christensenellaceae bacterium
CATAACAAAACCCCTTTCGTTAGATTTGTGTCTAACAAAAGGGGTTCACTTCATTGACAGGCAGTCCTCTTTATTTGTTTGTTTTGCCGGATGTTATTTGGCGCCGACATATTCGTTCAAGTCGAGCATGTCAACAGTTGTGATCTTTGCCTTGCCGTCCAGATCCTCGTATACTTCCATAACGTACAGGGATGTCACTGGCTCCGCCGTGACTGTCGTGCCGCTGCACAGGAATCTGTAATTGGTACCGGATACGAGCTGCGTAGCCAGCAGGGCTATCGGGGTGTATCCCACACCGACGAGTCCCTCGCTTGCCTTTTCATACGCCGAAAAAGCATCTGAGGGCAGAGAGTAGATGCCGCCTTCCGTTACTTCCCATGCGCCGACCGCTTCGCCGTCGGCTTCGCCGATCGAAGCATAGTTAATAACATCAAATTCAGATGTGCCTATCATCTCCGGATCGCCGTCAAGCGGCTGATAAACAGTTACAAAATACCATTTGCCTCCGTCAACATTCGCTGTGCAGAGAAAAGCGTGGTTCGTGCCTGCGACTACCTGTGTGGCAACCTTTGCTATCGGTTCATACAGGACATCCGATGAGGCCGTGGCCAGGACGAACAGATCTTCGTCCTCTTTGGACAGAGACGCAACGTTATTCGTGTTAATGGTCCATCCTCCCACTGATTCGCCGCCTTCGGGCTCCTCCGCCTGTTCGGTGTTCCTTGCCGCACAGGCTGCAAGAGAGATTACCAGCATAGCGCATATTGCTATAAGCAGTATTCTTTTCATATCCATCCTCCGTATATATTATTACTATTCCGTTTTTCTGGGCCCGTAAATGTTGTCCACATCGCTCTCCTGACAGCAGAACACGATCATTATTATAAATCCGGCAACGGGTATAAGGTAAAGAAGGAAGAACAGGCCGCTCTTTCCCGTGTCATGCAGACGGCGCCAATACAGGGCCAGCTGCGGTATTATCAAGGCAAACATAAGGATGTAGGACGGTATAATATACGGGAAGAGTTCCGGATAAGTCGGGTTCAGCGGAAGGTATCCCGCGATCATAGCCCCCATAATAGCAGGCATTTCGATCACTAAAAGGACGACCCCTATTATTGTAACGAACAGGAACGTCCACCAGAATTCGGCTCTGGTAGCTCTTCCCTTGAAATCAACATATCCCTTAAAGAAATTCTTTACCGATTCACCGAAAGAAAAGAACTTGACGGGTTTCGCTTCTCCCACCGGAGACTGAGGCTGTCCGCCCGGAGCGGGAGCGCCGCAGTTCACGCAGAACCTGCCTCCTTCGGGGATCTTCGCGCCGCATCTGGTACAAAACATAACTGTTTCCTCCGTTTATCTTCTCCAGGTCCTCGGAGCGAGCATTATGAGGAATGGGAATATCTCCAGCCTGCCCGCTATCATGCAGACTGAGAGTACTCCCTTGCTGAAGCCCGAGAACATGGCATAGTTGCCTACGGGTCCGACCAGCGAAAGGCCGGGTCCTATATTGCTCAGAGCCGAGAGCACTGACGTGAACGATGTAGTGAAATCAAAATTGTCAAGAGAAATGAGCAGTGTGCCGAGTCCGAGCAGCGCGACATACGATACTATGAACACCTGAACGAGAGAAACGACTCTCTCGGACACCGCTGCACCGTCCATCTTGACGACTGAGACAAGATTCGGATGGAGCATCTTCTTAAGATCGCGCTTTATCGCCTTGGCGGCGATTATCACTCTTGAGTACTTTATGCCGCCGCCGGTAGAACCGGCCATGGCACCGAAGAACATGAGTCCGACAATGATGCACTTCGACAGCATGGGCCAGGCCTCATAATCTACTATACAGAAGCCCGTCGTGGAACTTGTCGCCGCAACGGTAAACGCCGCATATCTGAGCGACTGCCCGTAATCGTAACCGTAGAAAGAAGCTACGTTAAGCATTATGACAGTTATGCTGCCCGCGACAACAGCTATGAACACCTTGAATTCGGTGCTCTTCGCGAACGCTTTCAGGTTGCCGCGTGAAATCTGGTAATAAAGAACAAAACTGAGTCCGAACAGCAGCATGAAGACCGTAATTATAACATCGATGGCCGCGCTGTTGTACTCGCCGACGGAGGCGTTTGTCATTGAGAAACCGCCCGTGCCGGCAGTTGAAAATGCATGCAGGAAAGAGTCGAAGACCGGCATGCCTGCAAACAGCAGGGCAACGATCTCGGAACCTGTCAGGACTGCGTATATCGTAAAGAGAGCTTTGGCAGACTGGGTAGTCGTCGGGGCGAGCTTTCCCTTGAAAGGGCCTGTGCTCTCAACCGACATCAGATGAACGGATTTGGCCGAACGTCTTGAAATAATTATCAGCATGAAAACGATGATGCCCATGCCGCCTATCCAGTGCATTAGAGCTCTCCACATGAGCATTGCGTATGAACATACGCTCACGTCCGTCAGGACGGTCGCTCCCGTCGTAGTAAAACCTGAGGCCGCCTCAAAGAAGCAGTCCATATATGTAGGAAGGGTGCCTGTTATGAAAAGTGGCATTGCGCCGGCAAGCGACATAACGAACCAGCAGACAACTACGCTGACGAGTCCGTCCCTCGCTATAAGGTCGCGGTTGTTCTTTATTCCGACCAGTATGGATCCTGCAGCAGCGCAGACTACAGCCGTGGAAAGAAATGCCACCTCTTCGCCCGTCTTCATCACCAGAGAGATGACGATAGGCACTATCAAAAAAGCGGCAACGACCATCAGCCCTATTCCGATTGTTTTTAGCAGTAGCCGGTAATTCATACTTCTTACTCCAGGATATCGTTAATGTCGTTGATCACCTGGTGCTTGGCGATGATGATGAGCTGGTCGCCTACAACGATCTCATCACTGCCGCCCGGGACCAGAAGTTCGCCCTTTCTCACTATGGCGCATATAAGGAGGTTGTCCTTTATATTAAGATCCTTAAGCGGCTGGCCGAGGAATTTGGTCTTGCTGCCGACCCTGAACTCCATGGCTTCCGCCTGACCGTCTATTATCTTGTACAGCGTCAGTATCTCGCTGCCTTCCGAATTGGCGAGGCCTCTTACGTATCTGAGTATATATGAAGCTATGACCTCTTTGGGAGATACGGAGGTCGTTATGCCCATTGTGCGGAGCATTTCCTTGCATTCGTCCTTGTTTATCTTGACTATCGCCGACTTGGCGCCGCACTTTTTCGCGGTGAACGCAGCAAATATGTTTTCCTCGTCCCTGTCCGTTGCCGAGATGAAATAATCCATTCCGCCGACGTTCTCGGATATGAGGGTCTCCTGATCGGTCGCGTCGCCGCATACTATCGTGGTATGGGGAAGCTGCGCGGACAGTTTTTTGCATTTCTGCTCGTTCTTCTCTATGAGTATCTGTCTTATGCCGACCTCGTTGAGCCTTTTCGCAAGGTAAACAGCCATTTTTCCGCCGCCGGCGATCATGACGTCCTTGGTGCGCATCTGCTTTCTGCCGATGGATTTGAAGAATTTCGCCGAATCGGTATGAGTTGCCATAAGGTATGCGATATCACCGACTTCGAGCATATCGCTGCCGTGGGGGATTATGACCTCTCCGCCTCTGTCTATAGCACAGAACAGAGCGTTCTTCGGCATCTTTGACGAAAGAGAGGAGATCGGCACGCCGTCGATACCGTCTTCCGGTTCGACTCTGAATCCGATCATGTCTGCCTTGCCGTTGGCAAACGCGTCAACGTGAACTGCGTCGGGGAAACGGACCAGCCTCGATACTTCGCGTGCTGCTACGAGCTCCGGATTGATTATCCTGCCGATACCGGTCTGCTCCTGCAGGAGCTGCGCCTCGGCCGAGTACTCGGGGTTCCTTATCCTGGCGATAGTGTATTTGACGCCGAAACTTTTGGCTAGCAGACAGCAGACGATGTTCATCTCGTCCTCGCCCGTGACCGATATGAGCATGCCGGCGCCTTTTATGCCGGCATTCATAAGCGTCTCTATACTGGCGCCGTTGCCGTACACGAAAAGAACGTTAAGCGTCTCCTCGATCCTCTTCATAACGGATTCCTTGTTGTCTATGACCGTTACGTGATGATCCTCATCCGAAAGCTGTTTTGCAATTGAATAGCCGACTTTTCCGCCGCCTACAACGATTATCCTCATTTGCAGCAAGCCCCTCTTTTACAGTTTGAATTGTTTACTGCGTGTATTATACAACTTAATATTCGGCATAGTCAATCGGACGGGGATGCCCGCGAACCGCACGCTAAAAGTATTCTTGAACACTTTTCTTATGATAGAGTATAATTAAGTAAATATATCAATTAAATAAGCATAACCGGAGGTCTTTTATGTATACACCTGATGGTCTTTATATGGGTCTGTCCGAAGAGGGACAGCGCGTTTATATGAAACTCAACATGTGCAACAGGCACGGTATCATAACCGGCGCCAGCGGCACGGGCAAGACTATAACAATGAAAGTCATGGCTGAATCCTTTGCGGATGCGGGCGTACCCGTATTCCTCTGTGATATAAAGGGTGATGTCTCGGGTCTGTGCATGCCGGGGACCCAAAATGAGGGCATGGAAAAGCGTATCGACAAATTCGGGATACGTGACATATTCAAGTACACCTCATACCAGGTAACGCACTGGGATATCTACGGCGAAAAGGGCCATCCAATAAGAGCCACGCTCTCGGATATGGGCCCCGATCTTCTGGCGAGGATACTTCAGCTCTCACAGGCGCAGGAAGGCGTTCTGCAGATACTGTTCAAATATGCAGATGACAAGGGACTCGAACTCTACGACCTTAAGGATCTGACGGCACTTATAGAATACGTGTCAGATCACCGCGAAGAGCTGAGCGGACCTTACGGAAACATAGCCGCCGCGTCTCTTGGCACCATTCAGAGAGCGCTCATACCTCTCGCGAATCAGGGCGGAGACGTATTTTTCGGCGAACCCATGATGGATATATACGACTTCATGAGAACAACTCAGGACGGCAAGGGTATGATCAACCTCCTGAACTGCGTGAAACTGGTGAACAACCCCACGCTCTATGCAACATTCCTGCTCTGGCTGATGGCAGAACTCTTTGAGAGGCTGCCCGAGGCCGGCGATCTCGATAAGCCCAAACTGGTGTTCTTCTTTGATGAAGCGCACATGCTCTTCACGGATGCACCCAAGATACTGGTGCAGAAGGTGGAGCAGCTGGTAAAGCTCATAAGATCAAAGGCTGTCGGCATATACTTCGTGACGCAGAGCCCGAGCGACATTCCGGATCCCGTTCTCGCTCAGCTGAGCAACAGGGTCCAGCATGCACTGAGAGCTTATACCCCGGCAGAGCAGAAAAACATAAGGGCTGCGGCTCAGTCCTTAAGAGCAAATCCGGCTTTTGATACGGCCGAAGTCATAACACAGCTGGGCGTCGGACATGCCCTCCTGTCCTTCCTTGATGAGGAAGGCGTGCCCGGAGTCACACAGAACTGCTCGGTCCTGTGCCCGCAGAGTCTCATGGCGCAGGCCGATCAGTCCGTTATAGACGCCGCCATAGCCGCCGATGGAATGCATAAATACGACCAGGCGATAGACCGCGACTCCGCCTATGAAAAGATAGAAAGAGAAAGAGCGGCAGCGCCGCAGGAAGAAACGCAGTCTCCTCAGGAATCAAAGGAAGAAGAAAGAAAACGCAAAGAGGAAGAAAAAAGAGCTGCCAAGGAAGAAAGAGAAAGAGAGAAGAGAGAAGCTAAAGAGGAAAGAGCCAGGCAGCGCCGCAGAGACAGGATAGAGCGCCAGCTGCTGAGCACCGGCGCACAGATACTTAAGCGCGGCCTGTTCAACACGCTTCTGAAGTAATAAATATAATCATGGCGGCATGTGAGGATTCATTTCCCGTGTCGCCATTTGTTGCTTTGTCGGTTTTCAAAGCCGCAGACCGCATTGACACTCCCCATGTCTAAAGTCAGGGGATTCTTGCTACCTGCTGATATCTCATCAGCTGGCCAGTTCATTTCTGATAGGCCGCAGTGCAAGGTTCGGGTATGCCATTACCCGTCATAGGGCAGAACATATAGTTCCCTATGCAGTATGTCTGTATCTCTATCGCCAACATACTCAGTTGAATCGCAGATGTTGATCGCGCCCAGAATATCCCTGTGAATATGATATCCGCATTCGCATACATATTCTCTGTCCTTTGCGTGGTTGATCTTGCCGCAGACCGGACATGTCTGGCTGGTATACTTTGGGTCAACATATTCAACTGTTATTCCTGCAAGTCCGGCCTTATATTCTATAAACTGTGCAAGTCTGTAGAATGACCAGCTGTGCAGGCTATGGTTGTTTTTACGACTTGTTCTTGTCGCGGAGCGTATGTTTGCGAGCCGCTCCATCTTTATCACTTTAACATCATGAGCCCGGGCAGTCTCAATGATGTCCCGGCTGATCTTATGATCTATGTCCTTCATTATGCGCTGCTCTTTATCCCTGATACGTTTAACGGCATCAATATGCTTTTCTTTTTGAAGCCTTTTGCGCATGCTGGCGTAGTGTCTTCGCATATACCTGTTCTTTCGCCCGTTGCCGTGAAACCTGACACTCCCGTCAGATGTATATGAGACAGCCGGGCATTTGATGCCGAGATCTATACCCATAGTGTTCCCGTCGGTCTTTGTTTCGGCTTCGGTTTTTTCATATACTATCTGAGCGATGATCTTACCGTTCTTGACAACGATGCGCATCGTTCCGAACTTCGCACTGTCAAATATATCCTTCTGACGCTCTGTCAATTCGGTACGCACGGACAGTCTGCTCGATCTTCCTTTTACGATAACGGGGAACTGCAGTTTCCCGTCTTTTATCCTGTAGTTCTGATTGTTTATATAGCAGCAGAGTTTTTTGAGAACAGGGACTTTACGTTCCTTTATCCTTTCAGTCGATCCCTGTTTCTCAAGCATTTCGTTTTTCGCTGATACCCTTTTCGATTCCCTTTTGTGTTTCCTCAGTATAGACCTCGCGTCTCTTATGCACTGATTCTTAAGAGCAGAAGGCAGCGCTGCGCTCACATCTTTTGATGTCATGCCGGTCATATCATTTCCCGAAACAGCGAACGAAACAAGACCGTTGACAGTCATTATGTATTCTTTCATTGTGTTGTATACGAGGGCCCGCTGTTCTTTATCCAGATACAACTTTACCGTTTCAGACAGCTGCATATATTATCTCCTGTATTTCTGACTTTCGATATATTGCTTTACTATACTGAGCGGGGCTCCGCCCACTGTCGATACAAAATAACTGTTTGACCACAGAGTAGGGAGTCTTGAGTTCAGCCATTTGAATTCTGCCCGCAGTATCCTTGATGTGCTCCCTTTTATCTGTTTGACTGCCTTATGCACCCCGTACTGTGGATCCACTTCTATCAGGAGGTGAACGTGGTCAGGCATGATCTCCATCTCCATGATATATATATTCAGGCTTTCACACTTCTCTTCGATCAGTTCCTTTAGCCGGGTATCGACTCCATCTGTCAGGACCGGCCGTCAGTATTTAGGACACCATACAACATGATATTTGCACGAATATACTATATTATTATTTGACTTGTACTCCATTGATCGTATTATATGCGCAATGTTGGTATAATGCAATTATATTGGTTATTTGCGCCTTATATCCCCATGGCTGAAGCGAGGGGCTTTACGGCGTTTTATGGTAACCGTCATAAAGTGCTGCAGCCGTGCGTCATCGCTATTTCTGATACTCTGATTCAAGGCGGCGGAGCCAATCAAGATGCTTTTTGTTGGGTTTATAGTATACCGATTCACAGTAAGTGTTCTGCATTATGAGAGCACCTACATTATATCTGCAGAAATCGTCATAGTCTTCGGGGTCGGCATCGCCCTTAAGCCAAAGATACGCCAGTGTCCTTCCGTACTGATCCTCATCATCGAGGTCGTATTCTATATACACTTTAGTCCCGACGGGAAGGAGCTCTTTCACATATTCGGAAGCTTTTCTGCCTTCCTCCGTGTTGCGGCTCTCATCCTCAGCTACGGATTCCGGTGTGTTTATACCTATTATCCTTATCGTGATCTTCTGTCCGTCAAGCATCACCTTAACAGTGTCACCGTCAACGACTTTTGCTATGGTAGCTTCCGTAAAACCGTTGTCTGATGAAACGGAAGCCTCTTCTGCAGGCTCAACGGATATCTCCGGTTCGGGTTCCTCAAAGCAACCGGCAAAACAAACGGCGATTGACAAAACCAGTACTGCAACTATGGATAAGCGAATGATCTTTCTGATCATAATTCCCCTTTCAAACCGATCGGGGCTCCCTCTCGGAAGCCCCTCTATCGTACTCCTTCTTTTATATAAACCGTCAGGCTTCTTCGGGCGCGGGTTCTTCCTCCTCGTCCGTCTCCGCCAGTTTTTCTATTGAAATGACCCTGGTGTCGTCACCGCCCAGCCTCATGAGTCTTACGCCCTGAGTATCTCTGCCGAGTCTCGATATCTCATCCGATGACATCCTTATTATTATACCTGCGTCATTGATGATCATGATGTCTTCGCTGCCGTCTACCATGAGCATACCTGCAAGGCATCCGGTTTTTTCAGTCATCTTTATCGTTCTCACACCCTGACCGCCTCTGGCCTGCACTCTGTATTCCTTGGCCGGCGTTCTCTTGCCGTACGCGTTTTCGGATATAACGAGAACATCCTTATCATAATCGAGTACTTCTGCCGCGATAACATAATCGCCCTCCTTGAGCAGTATGCCTCTCACGCCCGTGGAGGTCCTGCCTATGGCTCTGGCGTCTTCTTCGCTGAACACTATGCACTTGCCGTTGTGAGAGCAGATCATAATGTCATCGTTACCAGTTGTCTTGAACACGGATACGAGTTCGTCGTCTTCTCTTAAGTTGATCGCTCTCAGACCCGTCTGTCTTATGTTGGCGTATTCTGCCATGGACGTTTTCTTTATAACGCCCATCTTTGTTACGCAGACCAGGTTTGCTTCCGGATCGAACTTATCCGACGGCAGCACGGCCGTGACCTTTTCTTCGGGATCCAGATTGAGAAGGTTGACTATTGCAGTACCCTTAGCCTGCTTTGAGGCTTCCGGTATCTGGAAGCATTTCTTCATATATACCTTGCCCATGTTGGTGAAGTACAGGAGCATATTGTGAGTTGACGTGACGAACAGACGTTCGACAAAGTCCTCTTCCCTTGTGGAAAGGCCGGTGACTCCGCGTCCGCCTCTCCTCTGCGTCCTGTAGCTCTCCGCGGACACTCTCTTGATATATCCGAAGTGAGTCATGGTAACGACCATGTCCTCTTCTTCTATCAGGTCCTCATCAAGAAGTTCGTCCTCATCAAAGGTTATCTCTGTCTTTCTCGCATCGGAATACTTTTCCTTTATCTTAAGAAGGTCTTCCTTGATGATATCGTCTATTCTCTTCGGGGTAGCGAGTATATCCTTAAGATCGTTTATAAGTTTGACAAGATCCTCATAATCGTTCTCGAGCTTCTCTCTTTCAAGACCGGTCAGTCTCTGCAGTCTCATGTCGAGAATCGCCTGTGCCTGTACCTCGGTCAGTCCGAATCTGTCGCACAGTCCCTGTCTCGCTTCGTTCGCGTCTGCTGACTTTTTAATGAGATCGACAACGGCGTCTATGTTGGCCAGCGCTATTAGCAGTCCCTTTAATATATGGGCTCTCTTTTCGGCTTTTTCCAGCTCAAAGGCCGTCCTTCTCCTTATTACATCGCGCTGATGATCGACATAGTGATGAATTATCTGCTTTAATGACAGTATCTTCGGCTCACCATCGACGAGTGCGAGCATTATTACGCCGAATGTATCCTGAAGCTGTGTATGCTTATAAAGCCTGTTGAGCGTAACAGAAGAATTGGTGCCCCGTTTAAGTTCTATCACTATCCTCATGCCGGATTTATCAGACTCGTCTCTTAAATCCGCTATGCCCTCGAGTCTCTTCTCGTGGACAAGATCTGCTATCTTCTCTATTAGCTGGGCTTTGTTGACCTGATAGGGGATCTCTGTCACGATGATCCTCTCCCTGTTTTCGGACATGGGCTCTATCTCGGCCTTTGCACGCACTCTGATCTTGCCTCTTCCAGTGGTGTACGCGTTCTTAATGCCAATTTTCCCGCAGATTATGCCGCCCGTCGGGAAATCCGGCCCGGGAAGGTACTGCATGAGATCTATAGAATCCAGTTCGGGGTCGTCTATAAGAGCAATCGTCGCGTCCACGACCTCCCCGAGATTATGAGGAGGTATGTTCGTTGCCATGCCGACGGCTATACCACCCGTTCCGTTGACGAGCAGGTTCGGATATCTTGCCGGCAGGACCTCAGGCTCCTCTTTGGACTCGTCGTAGTTCGGCTTGAAAGACACGGTATCCTTGTCGATATCGCGGAGCATCTCCATCGCTATCTTTGACAGCCTTGCCTCGGTATAACGCATAGCCGCGGCGCTGTCGCCGTCGACAGAACCGAAGTTTCCGTGTCCGTCAACAAGAGGCATGCGCATATTGAACGGCTGAGCCATACGTACCATAGCATCGTAAACGGAGGAATCTCCGTGCGGATGGTATTTACCCAGAACGTCGCCGACTACCGTTGCGCTCTTTCTGTACGGTTTTTCAGGATAGAGGTTAAGTTCGTTCATTGAATAGAGTATCCTTCTGTGGACCGGCTTCATGCCGTCCCTCACATCAGGCAGCGCTCTGTTTATGATTACCGCCATCGAATACGCTATGAACGACGTTTTCATCTCATGATTGATATCTATCGGCAATATCTTGCTGTTATCCATTTCTTACCTCTTACTTTATAGTCGCTTTGCTTTTCCTTATTTATATATCCAGATTCGCCACGAGTTTCGCGTTCTGTTCAATAAACTCTCTCCTGGGTTCCACGGCTTCGCCCATCAGCGTGGAGAAAACCTCCTCCGCGTCCATGGCATCTTTTATGTCGACCTTGAGAAGAGTCCTCGTATCGGGATCCATCGTCGTTTCATACAACTGCTCGGGGTCCATCTCGCCGAGACCTTTGTATCTCTGCACTGTGATGCCCTCGGAGCCTATATCTTCGATATACTTGTCTTTTTCCTCATCGGAATAGCAGTACTTCTCACTCTTACCTTTGGCTATCTTATAGAGCGGCGGCTGTGCGATATACACAAATCCGTTCTCAATAAGAGGCCTTAAGTATCTGTAGAAGAAAGTGAGCATCAGTATCCTTATATGCGCACCGTCAACATCGGCATCCGTCATGCAAATGATTTTGTGATATCTGAGCTTCTGAAGGTCGAAATCATCTCCGAATCCGGCACCGAATGCCGTTATCATCGCTTTTATCTCGTTGTTGGCAAGAGCTCTGTCGGGTCTTGTCTTCTCAACGTTCAGTATCTTGCCGCGGAGCGGAAGTATAGCCTGGAACCTTCTGTCCCTGCCCTGCTTGGCGCTGCCGCCTGCCGAATCACCCTCGACAATGAAGATCTCGCACAGCGATGCATCCTTTTCAGAGCAGTCAGCGAGCTTGCCGGGGAGTGTTGAAGACTCAAGAGCCGTCTTTCTTCTTGTCATCTCTCTTGCCTTCTTGGCGGCTTCCCTTGCTCTCTTCGCCGTCAGGGCCTTGTCCATTATGACTCTGCCTACTGCGGGATTCTCTTCAAGGAACGTTTCGAGCCCGTCTGTAACCGTCTTGTTGGTGAGAGATCTCATATCCGCGTTTCCGAGCTTTGTCTTTGTCTGTCCCTCGAACTGCGGATTGGTCAGCTTAACTGATATGACCGCCGCGAGGCCTTCTCTCACGTCGTCGCCGGAAAGACTTATGTTCTCAGCCTGTTTTCCGCCGTATTTCAGGATATAGTTTTTAATGACCTTGGTCAGGGCATCCCTGAACCCATCCATATGGGTTCCGCCTTCATGTGTTGCTATATTGTTCGCAAAGGAAAAGATATTATCCTGTGAGTAGCCGCCATGTTACTGCCTTGCAGCGTCAACAACCGATGTCCCGTCTTCGCCCGTTGCTACTATATATATAGGATCGGGGAACAGCACTTCCTTGTTCTTGTTGATAAATCTGACGAATTCATTTATACCGCCTTCGTAGCAGTAGCGGCGGCTCTTGGGCGGATCTTCCCTTTCATCCGTTATCTCTATGTCTATGCCGGCATTAAGGAAAGCCATCTCCCTGAATCTTCTGCGCAGTGTATCAAAAGAGAATTCCGTGGAATCGAATATCTCGGGATCAGGATAGAACTGTATGGTCGTTCCGGTATCTTCCTCGGGACAGTCACCGAGCTTTTCCATCTCAGTCACCTTTTCTCCCCTTGAAAACTCCTGCCTGTATATTCCGCCGTCTCTCTTTACCGTTGCTATGAGCTTTGTCGAAAGTGCATTAACAACTGAAACGCCCACACCGTGAAGACCGCCGGACACTTTATATCCTTCGCCGTCGAACTTTCCTCCTGCATGCAGCATGGTAAGCGCGACCTCAAGAGTGGATATCCCTGCAGTCGGGTGAATACCGACCGGAATACCTCTTCCGTTGTCCCTTACTTCAACGCTGCCGTCCTTATGGATGAATACGAGGATCCTGTCGCAGAAACCGGCCATAGCTTCGTCCACCGAGTTGTCCACAACCTCATATACAAGGTGGTGCAGTCCTCTTTCATCAGTGGAACCTATATACATGCCGGGTCTTTTTCTTACCGGTTCAAGCCCTTCGAGTATCTGGATTTGACCCTCATCATATTCATTTTCAGTGTTCTGAACATGGTCAGACATTCTATCTCTCCTTTTACCAAGTTGTTCATGTATTTGTACAACAGACAGTTGTATGCACATCTGCCACCACAATATATTGTAGCATAAAAAAACCATTTCACAACATATTTTTGGCTGTGAAAGGGTTTTTGTTCTTTTAGTGGGGGTATACCTTGAAATACCTTAAAACTATTTATGGGCTAATATTTGCCCGTTTTTCAAGAAGTATGTTTTTTCTGCCGGGAGATTCTCCGGTGATTCCGAAGCGATCGATATAAATGTCTGATGACCCTTGCTCTTTTCCATGACCCAGCGCTGTCTGTGGTCATCAAGGAATGAGAAAACATCATCAAGGATGAGTACGGGATACTCGTCTATCTTTTCCTCTATCAGCTCCGCCGCGGCAAATTTCAGGGCAACGGCAAGAGTCCCCGCTTCGCCCTGAGAAGCATACTCTCTCGTATCCTTGCCATTCAGATTAAATGTTATATTGGTCCTGTGCGGGCCGAACAGACTGCATCTCTCTTCTATCTCCCGCGCTCTTATCTTTTCAAGTCCGTCCCTTATATTCTCTTTAAGATCACCGTCATATATGGCATCTTCCATTGAGTATGAGAATTTCGTATCTTTGCCCATATCTTTCAGGAGCAGATTTGCTCTATTACAGGCCTTTTCCATATATTTCTTTCTGTTGCTGTATATGATGCCGGCAGTTTCTGTCATCTGCTCGTTATATACGTCGATGAGTTTTTCCGCATCCTTGCCCTTAAGGACTCTGTTCTTCTGGTTACATATGTTTCTGTAGTTTTTAAGGACCTCTATATATGAAGGCAACAGCCTGCATATCTCAAGATCTATGAAATTTCTTCTGTATGAAGGTGACTCCTTGACAAATTTAAGATCTTCCGGACAAAATGCAACGGCTCTTATAGCAGAAAACAGCGAATAAAGATGCTTTATATTCTGCCCGTCTATCCTTATGCTCTTCTTTTCTCCCTTTTCAAGGAGAAGCTCTATCTTATGTGTTACTTTTCTCTCAAAAGAAAGGGAAGCATATGCCCTTTGCTCATTGTTCCGGATCACAGGAGAATAATAATTCGTCCTGAAAGATTTACCGGTAGTGAGCATGTACAATGCTTCCAGTATGTTTGTCTTTCCTTCGCCGTTCTTTCCCGCAAGAATGTTAATATCTCCGGAAAAATCGCTGATCTTCAGTTTTCCGTGATTTCTGAAATTGATCAGTTCAAGTTCTTTTATCATCTATTATGTTTATTTATCCTATATATTGAGGGGCAACACAAGATAAAGATATCCGGGTGTTGACGTACCGGTCATAACGCTGGGAGAAAGCGGGGATGAGAAACTCATCTTTATCTCATCATCAGGCATAACCCTTAACACTTCCATTATGTTTTTCGCATTAAAGGCAATTGAGATATCATCCCCGTTCTGAATCACGGGTATCTTTTCATCTATATTACCTATCTGTGATTCAGACGTTATCTCAAGTACGGAATTGCTTATATCCATCTTAATGATATTGTTTCTGTCTCTGGCCATTATCGCAGCTCTTTCTACAGCGCTGTAAAATGCATCCCTGTCACAGATCATATCAATAGTCTGGTTTCCGGGTATAAGATTCTTATACTCTATGTATTTTCCTTCGAGAAGACGTGTATAGATCGTTGTTCCCTTGAATTCGAACATCGCCATATTATCAAGACATGCAAACTTTACTGTCTCTTCAGTCTCATTTGCTATATGGAGTATCTCTCTGGCTGCTCTTGACGGCAAAGTGAAATCCATCGTTCCGTCATATACCACATCTTCATCCCTTACAGCCATTCTGAATCCGTCCAGTGCAGCTGCTTCTAAAACATTATTCTCTATCTCAAAGTGTATTCCCGTCAGAAGCGGCTTATCCTCTGCAGTTGATACTGCAAAAAGCGTTTCATTAATGATACCTCTTAACTTCTTTTCACTGAGCTTTGCAAAACTTCCGGTAAATCTCTCCGGGAAAGAAGGGAATTCATCAGCATCCATACACATGAACTTTATATTTGAATTCATGCATATGATCTCAACTGACTCATCATTTATATTCTTGATAGTTACATCACTCTCAGGGAACTTTGATATTATGTCTATGAGATATCTTGCAGGGAGGGCAAATCTTCCCTCCTCAATGACCTGTGCTTCAAGCTCTGTCTCTATTGAAAGAGATATGTCTGTAGCCTTAAGTATTACTTTTCCGTTCTCTGTCTCAAACAGTATACTCTCAAGTACAGTCCTCTGAAGTTTTGATGTTGCTTTAGATGCGATTGTTATCGCTCTGAGTAGATTTTCTTTTGAGGATATAAAATGCATGGTGTTTCCTTTCTTTTTATATAAGTATTAGCAGTAGTATAAGTAGTAGTCCTTGTTAATTTATTGATAAACCCTTTTTTTACCTTTATATAAACAATTTTTATACACTTTCAGCAGCTAATTTAATAGGATTTCTTATTATTATGGTATTGATTCTATGTTGACAGAATTTTATACCAATAATACTATCCTTAAATTAACATTTATGTGGAAAAAAACAGTCCATATTATTCATAATTTACTGCTTAATTCTTTCCACAAAATCATCCACAAGATCTTTTGTATCTTTATTGGTGGAACATTCCTTTGTAATGGTCTCTTCAGCGTGCATAACAGTGGAATAATGGCGTCCGAAGATCTCTCCTATCTGCTGGTATGTAGTGTTGCAGATAGTTCTTATAAGATACATTGCGAGCATGCGCGGGTAAGCCACGGCTCTGTTTTTTTTCTGAGACAGTATGTCATCTTTTGATATATTATACTGTTTTGCCACAAAACTTATTATTGATTCCGGGGTTATAACTCTGGCACCGGGTTCGGAAGGATCTCCGGCTAGAGCTTCCTGAGCCAGATTGATGTCTATAACGGAATTATCGCTGTCGGAAAGCTTTGAGTAGTATATAACTTTTCTTAGTTTGCTCTCCAGCAGTCTTATGTTGGATGTTACGCTTGAAGCTATATAATAGTATACTTCGTCCTCTATTTCAGGCATATCCGGGATATTCTTCCTGTACTGGTGGGCTTTTTCCATAAGGATAGCCACTCTCGTCTCAAGTTCCGGGGGTTTTATGTCGACGATTATGCCCCATTCAAACCTGGAGAGGAGCCTTTCCTCGAATCCGTCCAGCTCTCGCGGGGATTTATCGGAAGTGATTACTATTCTCTTGCCGTGCCTGTGAAGAGAATCAAAGGTATGGAAGAATTCCTCCTGTATGGATTCTTTTCCGGAAAGGAACTGTATATCGTCTATAAGGAGAACGTCTATATCGCGGTATCTCTTCTGGAACTGCACGCGGAAGTCATCATTTGACTTTGCCTGTTTGCCGCTCATCCTGATCATTGAGATAAATTCGTTAAGAAAAGTCTCGGATGATACGTATACTATCTTTGCGGACGGGTTGTTTGCGAGTATATAATTTCCGATAGCCTGGATCAGATGGGATTTTCCGAGTGAGGGAGCACTGTACAGAAACAGAGGATTATAGTTCTTGTTGGGCTGTTCGGCAACGGCCTTTGCCATCTGTGCTGCAAACCTGTTGCTGTCGCCTACTATGAAGGTGTCGAACGTATAGTCCTGATCCAGCGGGAATGCGAGGGCAGCGGCAGCTTCTTCCGGAGATTTGCTGTCGGATTTGCTGCTCGTGCTGTTCAACTGGTCTTCAAGGATGACGTGCGGCGTTATATGACCGTTCGTCGTACCGTTTATCTCCTCAAAGGCCTCCTCCATGGCAACTTTAATGTTTTTAAGAAATCTTTCCTCGACAGTCTTTTTCTGGAGTTCCAGCTCGACTGTGAAGTAGTAGTCATTATCCTCGTGTTTGGCAGGTTTCAGATCCTTTATCCAGGTCTTCATAACGTAGGCGTTAAGATCATCTTCCAGATAAAAGAGAGCCTTCTCCCAAAGGTCGGAAAACATCTTCATTTTTCATTTACTCCTCAAACCGTATATTAATCCACATTAACAATCTAATTTTAACACTTATCAAAAAATGTGTAAACAAAGCCAAAAACGGGCACCACAACATGTTGCGGCGTTCGATTTCCGACACCACAATTTTTGCAAAAAAAACAAAAAATGTTTCACGTGAAACATTTTGGTACTGTTATATGGTGTTTCGATTGTTTCACGTGAAACAATCGGTCACTTCGAGTTTGCCTTTTTGAAATATATCAGCAGAACGGATACGTCCGCAGGTGAAACGCCGGATATCCTGGACGCCTGCCCGACAGTCTCAGGCTGCCTGTCATTGAGTTTCTGCGCCGCTTCCAGTCTTAAGCCCTTTATAACGGAATAATCAAAGGGAGAAGGCAGATGTTTTGATTCATTCTTCGCGGCTTTTTCAACAGCGGCGGTCTGCTTCTTAATGTATCCGCTGTATTTTACCCTTATCTCCACCTGTTCCTTGATATCGTCTTCGATCTCATGGGGTTTTCCGGTCGCTTTTGCTATATCGTCATAGCAGGTATCGGGTCTGGAGAGGAATTCGATCATCTTCATGCCACGGGTCTTAACACCGAAAAAAGACGTTGCAGCTGCTGAAGATACGGGATTTTCCTCAATATAACGCATTTCGCGCCGTATATCCTCCATCTTTCTCATATAAATGTCATATCGTTCGTCCGTAACGGTACCGTATCTGCGACCAAGCTCCGTCAGACGCTCATCTGCGTTGTCCTGTCTTAAAAGAAGCCTGTATTCAGCCCTTGAGGTCATCATTCTGTACGGTTCATTCGTGCCTTTTGTCGTTATATCATCGATCAGAACCCCGGCATAGCCGTCCATTCTGGTAAGAACCAGCGGTTCAAGTCCTCTTATATACGCCGAAGCGTTGATTCCGGCCACTATACCCTGTGCCGCGGCCTCTTCATAACCTGAAGTGCCGTTGATCTGACCGGCACAGAAAAGACCCGGTATCAGTTTTGTCTCCAGACTGCGCTTGAGCTGAAGCGGATTAATTAGATCATACTCTATAGCATAGGCCGCACGCGTGAAATGACAGTGCTCCAGGCCGGGAATCGTTCTGTAAAGCGCTTTCTGTACATCTTCGGGAAGAGATGAAGACATTCCCTGGGCGTAGATCTCGTTCGTGTCAGCCCCTTCAGGCTCAAGGAAGAGCTGATGGCGCTCCTTATCGGGGAATTTAACCACTTTATCCTCTATTGACGGGCAGTATCTCGGGCCTACGCCTTCTATCATACCTGAGAAAAGAGGGCTTCTGTGTATATTTTCCCGGATTATCTCATGTGTTTTGCTGTTCGTATAGGTAAGAAAGCAGGGCATCTGCTCCTTTTCTATGCTTTTATGCATAAATGAGAATGGGATTATCTTTTCATCGCCGTACTGTGGTATCGTCTTGGAAAAATCTATGCTCCTTTTGTCCAGTCTCGCGGGCGTTCCTGTCTTGAACCTAAGCATTTCAAAGCCGAGACTGCTTAAGTTTGCGGAAAGACCGCCTGCTGCCGAAGCAAAACCGCAGGGACCGCTCTTTTTCGTGTATTCTCCCGTGATAGTGCTGCTCTCGAGATAGACTCCCGTGCAGAGAACCGCAGCTCTACACTCGTATATGGCGTCTTTTGCCGTTCTTATCCCGGAAACGCGGCCCCCTTCGGTAAGGATCTCTATTATCTCATCCTCGCAGAGACGCAGATTATCTGTGTTTTCCAGGAGATTCTTCATCCTGGCGGTATATCTCTTTTTATCCTGCTGGGATCTCAGAGAGTGTACGGCGGGGCCTTTTCCGGTATTGAGCATCTTCATCTGGAGAAGTGTCTCATCGGCGCATATACCCATCATTCCGCCCAGAGCGTCAACTTCTCTTACCAGATGACCCTTTGCAGAGCCTCCGATTGCCGGATTGCATGCCATAACGGAGATACCGTCCATATTTATAGTGAACAGTATCGTGTCAAGACCCGTATGAGCGCATGCGAAAGCAGCTTCGACACCTGCATGTCCGGCGCCGACAACAGCCACATCAATTTTTCCGGCCAGATAACTCATAACTCTCCTAAATCAAAAAGGCCGCTTAAAAACAGCAGCCTTCGTTGTTCATCTCGGGGCACCGCCCAAGGTATTTGCAGTTCCTCACAAGAACATCCTTGAATTCGGGACATACATCGACGACTTGCCGCGTTATCTCTTCCATGACCTGCCGTGTTTCCGGGGAAGCCATGCCGCAGAGTCTTCGTCTTGCCATGAATATCAGTTCCTGCGCGTTTACATCCATTATGTGCGTGACAGTCTCGTCCTGCCTCTTGGAAGATCTGTCTTCGCCGGTCCTGTCGGATCTCTGGGATCTGACGAAGTGCTCGACCCCGTATTTATGCCGAACGTAATGGACCGAGACCCAGTAGGGGATCTCCATCTCGATAGTGAACATAAGCGTCCTGATGGGAGAATGTTCAGCTATTAAAATTTTTTTCTTCCACTCTTCAGTAGGCGGTTTTATGGCTTCTTTGCCGACCGTTACCAGCGCAAGCCTCTTGGCGCGCATCCAGTCCTCGTCAGAGGGGTATCTCAGGAGTGTAACTTTCACTTTATTTTTCCTTGGGGCGTATTATAACGCATCTGAAGGGATCTTCGCCCTCAGATATAGTCTCAACCTTGGGATTGCTCTGCAGCGTGTAATGAAGGATCCTTCTCTCATAGGGATTCATCGGCTCGAGCTTTATCTCTCTGCCGCTCTTGGCGACTTTGGCGGCCATCCTTTTTGCCAGGCTTGAAAGCGTTGCTTCTCTCTTTTTCCTGTAATTCTCGGTATCTATGGTGATCCTTGTGTATTCTTTTTCGCCTTTGTTCGCGACAAGAGAGCAGAGATACTGGATAGCATCAAGCGTATCACCGCGTCTTCCTATTAAAAGAGCAGCGTCCGCGCCTTCTATGAGCATGCATTCCGTCTTTTCGGCATCGCTCTTAATGGATTTACAGGTCGCATCCACTTCCATTATGCGAAGAACTTCCTTAAGGAAAGGCTCCGCCTTGCAGGGGGTTTCAGCGTCTTCATATACAGGGGCCTCAACAACAACGGGTTCTCTCTTTTCCCGCGGTTTCTGGTTCTTATTCCTTGAGCGTCCTCTGCCGTCTTTTCTGTAATTTGTGGTATAGTGTTCTTTTTCTCTTTCTTTTCTTTCTTTTTCGAGTTCTTCCTCTGCTTTCCTCATCAGTTCTTCTTCTTCTTTGAGATCCTCTTCGGAAAGCTCTGCTTTAGGGGTCATCCTCACGCATGCTTTTTTCATGCCGAGAAATCCGCCTGAGCCGTCGCTGACTATCTCCATAGAGACCTCGTCAAGACTAAGGCCCATGGCATCCAGCCCGGCCGAGATCGCCAGGTCGATTGTCTTGCCCTTAAATTCTCTCGTAGGCATATTTTATTTTCCTCCAATTATGTAAACCACTAGCTGTTAGATACGCTAACGTTAGGGCTGATTTTCGTTTTTTTGTCTTTTCCGCTTTTTTTATTCAGGATATTCGTAATGATCCTGCCCTGAGCGAACGCATAGAGCGATGATACCGTCCAGTAAAGAGCGAATGCTGCGTTCGATGTGAAGCAGATGTATGCCGAGAAAACGGGGAATACATACATGAATATCTTGTTTGTTCCGGCCATTGACTGATCCGCTTCCGTTCCGGTGGTCATTCCCGCTGTGGAAGCGCCGCCGAACTTCTGAGCCAGGAACAGCGATACACCCGAAAGTATGGGCAGTATGCATGCACCGTTGACGAGCAGGTTGCCGTTCTCGGAAACGAATCCCTGTTCTACGGAGATGCTGTTCATTATGGCTGAATACGTAGGCTGCACGATCGATATCACGTTGCCCGAGAAATCAACAAGACCGCAGTCTTTAAGCTGATAGAGTATCTGCGGGGAGAGGAAATCAGCGTTTGTCTGCAGGAATGTCGCGAAATCGTTTGCGGTGGGCATCGTTAAGGCGAATACCGTATCCGGCTGCCACAGGTTGTGGACCCAGATAAATGATGATATGTCAACGTTTGCTGTTCCGTATCTTACGGCTGAAAGCACGCTGTCAATCGTCTGCTGTGACTGCAGGTCTCTCATCGCGCCGAAGAAGGCGAACAGTATGAAAAGCTGCAGCAGCATGGGCAGACATCCGAGAAGAGGCTGCGCGCCCATCTTTTTGTACAGCTCTCTCTGTTTTTTCTGGAGCTGCGCGGGATCGTTTGCATATCTCTTCTGCAGAGACTGCATCTGCGGGCCGAGTTCAGCCATTTTTTTCTGATTCTTACGCATCTTTATGTCGATGGGCATGAGCGCCATTCTTATGAAGATCGTAAGAAGTATGATGGCTATCGCGTACTCCGTGACAAGTCCGGCCAAACCGTTGAGTGACATGCCGAAAAGGTCACTTAAAAAGTTGTGGTATAAAAAACCCATTTGAGTCGTTCTCCCTTCGGGTTATAACTGTCTTTAGGGAACAGGGTCGTATCCGCCTTTTGAGAACGGATTGCAGCGGAGTATCCGCCAGATCGCAAGACCGGTGCCTTTAAGTGCGCCGTATTTGCTTATGGCCTGATACGCATATGCTGAACAGGTCGGCGTGTATTTACAGTTCCTGCCGAGATATGGGGACAGCGCTTTCTGATAAAACCTTATCAATAAGAGTAAAAACTTTTTCATTGCTCTTCCTTCGGCAGCAGGTTCTGCTTTCTTAGAAGAAAACGCATGTCATGCAGGATCCTCTTGTAATCCGAGTCCTCGATGCCGGATCTTGCAACAAAGATTATACCGTAATCACCTGATATCTCAGCACACAGGGAGCGGTATGCCTCTTTCATCCGTCTTCGAACAAGATTCCTTGTTACACTGTTTCCGATCTTTTTTGACACCACAAAACCAACTCGTACCCCGCTTCTGCGGCTCTTAGCGCATATGCAGACTAGCACTTTCGAGGCTTTTCCGGCACCTTTTCTGTAAACAAAGGCAAATTCCTTGTTCTTTTTCAGTGTCACCGGCCGCCCTATGGTCTTGTTTGCTTCGTTGAGCCTGGTCTCTTTCAAATCACTGGGTTCAGGAGCTCAAAGCTCCGTATCTACTGTCTCTGCACGTCTGCGCAGAGAGTTCTTTAAGACTTATGCGGACAGTATCTTGCGGCCCTTAGCACGTCTTCTTGCAAGTACGTTGCGTCCGTTCTTTGTGCTCATCCTGGCTCTGAAACCATGGACTTTGCTTCTCTGCCTTTTCTTAGGCTGGAATGTCATTTTCATGTCAAGCTACCTCTTTCGTTTCGATAATAAGACTATTATATTATAGAGACTAAAGGTTTGCGTGTCAATAAAAATGGACAACGCCCGGGCGGTTCCCCGGGCGCTTTTCTACCTATATATATGAATATGAGCCGTCGCTGTTCTTTCTTACCGGCATCAGCGACAAGATGCCGTCATCCACGGGTTCAAGAAGAATTGCTTTCAGAAGCTTTTTAAGAGCGCTTATCCTGAACGTCTTTCCGAGCACGTTTATGCCCGCGTAAGACGTCAGGATCTCCTTTTTTATAAAGCGGTAGGCTTCCGCTATCTCAAGCGCGTGATCGAAAGCGAGGGAGCTGGTATCCGATATCTCTTTTTTCTCGGTCCTGTACCTTCCGCTGTGTATCTCGGTCCTGATCTCCGGCGTGAACACGTTCTTTCCTTCGAACCTGAGCGAAAAATACGATTCCGCCGTATCTCCGGACTCTATGACCTGTTCGTCGACATCTGTAAGCAGAACCCAGTCGGTGTCGGCAGCGTCGTCACCGGCCTTTGCGTGAAGTTCTTCCTTATTTAATATCGTGGTGTAGAGAGTCGTTATGTTCCTGTCTCTGGGATCCCTTCCCGGTCTTCCGAAAGAACCGACCTGAAATATCGGAATCCCCGAAAGGCCCGTTTCCTCTTCGAGCTCTCTTGCCGCGGTCTCATAAAGGGATTCGTCCATATTTATGAATCCGCCGGGCAGACAGTAATGACCCCTGTAGGGGAAACCGCCTCTTTTAACCAGCAGGAGCTCAAGTCCCGCTTCTGACAGCGCGAATACCGCTACATCCGCGGTATGCGAAGCTTTTTTCCACTTTTCGGGATTGTAATCTTTAAGAAATCTCTTTTCTTCTTCCGATTCCGGCTCATAGCCGAAGTATCTAAAAGGACTCTTCAATTCTTTTTCCGCCTTCCTTGCCTAACTTATTATATTATATTACAAAATGAGACCGGTTTGGCGGTTTATGGCGTACAGTTTCGGAATTGTGATATAATTTTTTTGTAAAATAGGATGGGGAGAGGGCTAATTATGGATAACGCAAGAAACAGAAAGATACTGCTCGCGGTAACGCTGTTCTTTTGGTATGCGCAGTACGTTTACGTACCTTATCAGACCCCTTATCTGAGCGGGCTCGGCATAGCCATGACGATGATAGGCATCATACTCGGAGCTTACGGTTTTTCGCAGATGGCGATCCGTATACCGCTGGGCGTCATATCGGACAGAAACCCGAGGCACAAGATGTTCATCGCGCTGGGCGCGGTCTGCGCGGGCCTGGCCAGTATAATCCGGGCGGCATCGCCTACCGATACCGCTTTTCTTGTAGCGAATCTCATTTCGGGATTTGCATCCGCCACATATATATCATTTACCGTCCTCAACGCGTCATACTATGAGCCCGGCGAGATGCAGAAAGCCATGGGCACGATATCCGCTTTCAACAACGCGGGCATACTCATTGCTTTTGTGACCGGCATGGTCGTATCCGAAGCGATAGGTATACAGCCCCTGTTCTATATGTCCAGCGCGGCGGGCTTCATAGGTTTTGCCATAAGCCTGTTCATCCGTGAGGAAAGAAAGCCTGTGCCAAAGATAAAGCTGGGAGAGCTATTGTCGGTGGTGAAGAAGCGGACGCTCTTAATCTTTGCCGTGCTCGCCCTGCTGCTGCAGATGGTGCACATGTCGACCGCGATGTCGTTCACGACACAGGTTGCCAAGGATATAGGGGGCAGCAACGTCGAGATAGGACTCATTTCCATAGTATATATGGCTCTTTCCATAGTAAGTTCATATTTTGTGGGAACAGCGGTGGCAAAGAAGATAGGCAACAGGACACTGCTTGTCATCGCTTTCGCATGCATCACGCTTTACTGCATACTGGTCCCGCAGTGCACGCAGCTTTTCCCGCTGTATTTTCTCCAGGCGATGTGCGGCTTTGCGTACGGCGCGGTCTTCTCGGTATGTATGTCCGGTTCGATGACCGGCATACCGAAGGAGAAAAGATCCACCGCGATGGGATTCTTCCAGGCGGTATACGGCGTCGGTATGACGATAGGCCCCATGATCGCGGGAGCGGTCAGGGATACGAGCGGCATGCCCGCGAGCTACTATTTCCTGATACTCGTTTCAGTACCCGGCATCGTTATTTCGATTGCCGCATTCTCAAGGTTTTTCAGAAAGGATAACGCGGAGGCATAATGAACAGACTGACTATATTCGGCACGGGTCACGCCATGACCACCAAATGCTACAACACATGTTTTACTCTTGAAAACGACGAAGGTCTTATGATGGTCGACGGCGGGGGAGGCAACTACACGCTCACACTGGCCGAAAAGGCAGGGATAGATCTTGCCGATGTCCATGATCTCATCGTAACCCATGCCCATACGGATCATCTTCTGGGAGCGCTGTGGGTCCTCCGTGCCCTTACCGAATACGAAATGGGCGGGGAGTGCAGGATCTATTCCAATGACGTGGTAAAGGAACTGCTCGTAAGATATATTGACGATCTGTTCTTTTCCACGAGAAAGAAGTACGCTGATAAAAACTTCAGATTTATCGAAGTTGACGACGGAGATCGCGCAGAGATACTCGGCATGGATACGGTTTTCTTTGATATACACTCCACAAAAGCCAAGCAGACGGGGTTTTCCATGACATTAAATGACGGTCAGAAGTTCACATGTCTCGGGGATGAGCCGTATAATCCGCTTTGCGAAAAGTATGTGCGTGATTCCGACTGGCTTCTCGCCGAAGCATTCTGTCTTTATGAGGACAGGGATATATACCGCCCGTATGAGATTAATCACTCGACTGCTCTGGATGCCGGAAAGGTTGCTCAGGAGCTGGGCGTAAAGAACCTTCTTATATATCATACGGAAGACAGCGATCTTGAGCACAGGCGGGAAAGGTATACAAAGGAAGCGGCGGAACACTTCAGGGGAAACATATTCGTGCCTGACGATCTTGACGTTATCGACCTGTGAATTTGTTCACAAACTGTTCATGACTATTTCATAGTTTCTCAAAAAATAGGGTCTATAGTAATAATTACAAAATATCATTTTTCATTTAGTCCCTCTTAAACAAACAAAGGAAAAGGACCGCTTCACCTGGAAGCGGTCCTTTTTTGTCCTTCAAAAAGTTTACTTTCTGTCGAAGTATACGCTCTTTCCGTGTGCTGAGAGAGGAACAGCCATAACGCAGTCAACCCCTTCGGGCATGAGTCCCAGCGCGACCGCGGCTTTTCCGGCAGAGAACATTATCCTGTTGTCTATCCTGCAGTCGGCGGCAACGGCTACGGCGGAACCGAGTGCTATACCGAGATCCATCGGATCGAAAACGCATACGGCACCGGCAGAGCTGCTCTTTTCGCAGCCTTTGAAGTTGCAGAGTGAACAGAATTCCCCGAGCCCTCTCTGCTGATAAGTTGTTCCTATGAGCACAACGGCGTCGCTGGAAAGGACGTTTCCCGCATCTCTCATAAGAAAGCCCAAACCTGTTTCCTCGGACTGCTCTTTCATCTTGTCAGCCAGTCTCTGTATATCATCGTCTGTCAGAACCGCCGTGTGTATGTAATCGAGCCCTTTGGCCTTGGGAGCTGTCCTTGCGGCAGCGCACATTTTTTCGGCCGTAGCTATAACAGCTTTTTTCTCGGCTTCAGCACCTGTTATCACCATATACGTAGCCTCCGTTTTTTCTTTTATTATACCACAATACGGCGGACTCCAAAGCCTTGATTAAACGCGGATAACATGATAACATGGTAAATGCTTAAAGTAACCAAAACAAATATGAAGGAGAATCATTATGAAAAAAACATTGTTCATAATTCTTGCTATCGTAATATGCGCAGCGCTCGTCGTATCATGCGCCGCCAAGGAACAGGCTTCTGATTCCGACTGGGCAGGCATCGAAGGCAAGGGCAAGATGGTGATCGGATACACGGTATACGATCCCATGAACTATTTTGATGAAGACGGTACATTCATCGGTTTTGACACAGAGTACGCGACAGCTGTCTGCGAGAAACTCGGCGTAGAGCCTGATTTCGTAGAGATCGACTGGTCGACCAAGGAAGTCGAACTCTCAGCCGGCAACATCGATACTATCTGGAACGGTCTTACCGTTACTGAAGAGAGAAGAGAGAACATGGACTTCACGAATTCGTATATGGAGAACAAGCAGGTCGTTGTCATAAAGGCTGACAACAGCGGGAAGTTCAAGTCCACTGCTGACCTAACAGGCGGTACAGTAGCCGCTGAAGCGGGTTCCACCGGTGAAGATACAATAGTGGAAAACGAGGATCTTTCACAGGCTACGTTCGTAGGCGTAACAAAGCAGACTGACGCGCTCCTCGAGGTTAAGGCCGGAACAGCTGACGCCGCTGTCATCGACTATACGACGGCTGACGCTATGGTTGGCGAGGGAACGGATTACTCCGATCTCATGATAATGCCCGGTTCCGAGCTCTCTATCGAGGAATATGCCGTAGGATGCAGAGTGGGCAGCGATCTTACAGAGAAGATCAATGAAGCCACGGCAGAGCTCGTAAAGGACGGCACAATGGAAAAGATCGCCGAGAAATACGGCCTCGAAGCTATCCTTATTAAATAATCACGCACATTAAGTCAAACATCTGCAACGGGAGAGGATTCTCCCGTTGCGGTTTTTTTAGAAAGGCTTGAATCATGAGTTTATTCGGCAATGTTACGATGACGCTGCTCGGCGGATTCGGAACGACATGTCTCATATTTGCGATAACCCTTGCGTGCGCGCTGCCGCTGGGGCTTGCCATATCCTTCGGGTCGATGAGCAGATTCAAGGTCGTCAGGGCTATATTCAAGACGTTTGTGTGGATCATCAGGGGAACGCCCCTTATGCTCCAGATAATAGTCGTCTTTTACGGACCCGGCCTCATATGGGGTATGGAAGCCACATCCGAGTTCAGGATGATAGCGGTCCTGATCGCATTCATAATCAACTATTCCGCATACTTCTCCGAGATTTACAGGGGCGGCATAATGAGCATCCCCAAGGGGCAGTATGAAGCGGGACACGTTCTCGGCATGTCAAAGAGGCAGGTCTTCAGGAAGGTAATACTCCTGCAGGTCGTAAAGAGGATCGTACCTCCGATGTCCAACGAGATAATAACGCTGGTAAAGGACACATCCCTTGCCAGGATCATAGCCGTCAACGAGATAATAATGGTAGCGCAGAAATACATTTCCGCGCAGGCTCTCATATGGCCGCTCTTCTATTCGGCCGTGTTCTATCTCGTATTCAACGGCATACTTACCATCATCTTCGGACATATAGAGAAAAAACTTTCATATTTTAAGGTGTAAGAGATATGGAGATACTAAAGGTAACTGATCTTAGAAAAAGCTTCGGCAAGACCGAAGTCCTCAAGGGAATAGATTTTACTCTTAACAAGGGAGAAGTGCTTTCCATCCTCGGATCTTCCGGTTCCGGAAAGACGACGCTGCTCCGATGCATAAACTTTCTCGAGACGCCCGATTCCGGGCAGATATATCTGAACGGCGAGCTCCTGATGGACGGAGAAAAGACCAGGAATCTGTCCGAGGCGGAGATAAGAGAGAGGACGCTTCATTTCGGGCTTGTGTTCCAGCAGTTCAATCTCTTTCCGCAGTATACCGCGCTCGGCAATATAATGCTGGCGCAGCAGATGCTGGCTTCGGAAAGGAAGGATTTCAAGGAAAAGAAACAGGAACTGTTCGCACAGATCGAAGAGAAATCGAAAGCCCTTCTTGAAAGAGTAGGTCTTACGGACAAGGCGGATTTGTATCCGCATCAGCTCTCGGGCGGACAGCAGCAGCGTGTCGCGATAGCCAGGGCGCTCGCGATGGAGCCTGACATACTATGCTTCGATGAACCGACGTCCGCGCTCGACCCGGAACTGACGGGCGAAGTCCTCAAGGTCATAAGAGGACTCAAATCCGCAGACTCGACCATGATAATCGTAACTCACGAAATGGAGTTCGCGAGAAACGTATCGGATAAGGTCCTGTTCATGGCGGACGGTATCATAGAAGAGTGGGGAACGCCCGAAGAGGTGTTCAATAATCCGAAGAGCGAACGCACGAAAGCATTTTTTGCCGGATACAGAAACTGATACCGGAAAAGAAAAAATAAGCCCTTTTGCCGATAGGCAAAGGGGCTTTTTAATACTATGAAAACTATCTCATAAGCGCGGATATAGCACATCCCTTAAGGACCGCATTTTCGACATCGGTATATGTCGCGGTAACGCCTCTTTTTTCGAAATATGCACCCATGAGCGAGAGCATCTGACCCTTGAAACCGCAGAGCTTGTTGTAGGTCGAGCCCTCAATGGTTATGCAGGGCGTTTTGGATCCCGTCTTTGTGACCGCTGCGCACATCTGAAGCGTAGCGTAGACGGTCGCTCTTTTTACAACGGCTGCGGCTATGCAGGCCGCATCATCAAGGCTGTCCTTTTCGATCATATCGGCCGCGGCTCCGCTTCCGTATCTCAGAAGATCATCGATATCCTTGCTGGTAACATCGATGGCTCCTTTAATATCTATGACTCCCTCTGCGGCGGCTCTGTTCAATGTGAATGACGAGAGCGGACCTATATACGCGCCGGAGACCTGCTGCTCTATTATATGTTCATCCGGGTGAACCAGGGTGCGTGAGAACTCATAGTCTATATCATTCCTGGGGGCTCCCGCATATCCGCCGGCCTCCATGTTGATCAGCATCCTTCCGCTGCCCGACCCGACTTTAACTATATTGGATATATCTTCGAAATAGCAGCAGTTGACGCCCGTTCCGAGGATCGTGCCGATATACGAATCATGCCCGTCCGGATGTTCGGCCATGCCCGACAGGCAGGTCGCCACAGAGTCGTTGATAACTGTGACCGAAGACGGACGCTTGCCCTTTGCCGCCAGAGCTTCGGCCAGCATTTCACCGACCTTTTTGCCGCTTATGCCGGTGACCTTGACCTCTTTATCGAAATAGAGGATCTCCGCATCCAGATCAGGCGTGGTCTTTGCCGGGAACGCAAAGGAGATAGCGACCATGCCTCCTTCCTCAGTGAAGGGAGCGCACTGACTGGCGATCGTTTCGAAAAACGCTTCTCCGGCAATCTCGCAGTCTCTGCCCGGGATCGGGATCTTGCACACATCCGACAAAAGCTTAAATACACCGTCATCGTCCACGACGGCTTTTGCTGTTCTCAGGAAAGTGCCTCCCAGATCGGCTACGCATACGGGAACGCCTTTGCGTATATCTCCGGATACTATATATGAAGGCTCCATCTGAAGAGACGATGTGTCCTTAAGGCCTTTTTCCATTTCGCGGATAAAGCCGCTGACCAGTTCCTCGTGGTCGAAATGGTCTGCGTTTAGTTCGTGTTTTTTTAGAAAATCATTTACAGTGGTCTTCAACTGAAAAGCCCTCCCGAACATTGTTATGTCTATATTATATTTGCCGCCGCCGGCGATTGCAATAAAGCCCTGCCGGTGCTATTATTTATGTGTTTGCTATATACATTTTTATATAAATAAGGAGTATGCAATATGTTTGAAGAGTTGATAAAGATAGACAACTGCGAATGCGGAAGATCTCATGAGCTCACGACCAAGCATTACATCGTAAAAGAAGGAGCCATAGCTGATCTGCCGGGTCTGCTCGCGGATCTGGGTCTTGAAAAAAGCCCCATATGCGTATATGACACGAATACTATGGAAGCAGCCGGCGAGAGGATGCATGACTGCGTTAAGAACGCTGAGGACTATGTGTTCGAAGTTGAGCCGGGTACACTCCTCCATCCGCTGGACAGCGAGATATATCCCCTCGCGGATCATATGAAAGCCGGGGATTACTCCGTAGCCATATCAGTCGGCGGCGGTGTCATAACAGACATTACGAGATATGCGGCTTTCCTCGCGGGACTGCCCCTGATAACTGTTCCGACCTGTGCGAGTGTGGACGGTTTCGTGTCCAACACATGCGCTGTTGTCCTCAACAACATGAAGACTTCGGCTCCCGCCAAATCTCCTGTAGCCGTATGCGCGGACGTTGACGTCATATCCCAGGCTCCGAGTTTTCTGGCGGCTTCAGGCGTCGGCGACATGATCGCAAAGTATCTGGCTATTGCAGAATGGAAGATCGGTCTTCTCACGCAGGACGAATACTACTGCCCCAGGATAGCGGGATGCGCTATAGACGCTACGAACGCAGTTGTGGACAACGTGGAACTCATAGCCAAAAGGGACAAGAAAGCATATTCCAAACTCATAGAGGGTCTGCTGCTGTCATCTATAGCGATGCAGCTCGCGACCATAACAAGACCGGCATCTAGCTTCGAGCATCATTTCTCGCATTATCTCGAGACAATACCCGGAACCAACTCCGACGAAAACGCTCTGCACGGCGAAAAAGTCGGCGTGGGAACGCTCATAGCGCATGCCAACTATCATGAGATGATACTGGCACTGGGCCGCATCGCGGACGGTGCGAAGAACAGATTCTCGACAGAGTTTGCGGTATCCCACTTCCTGGATAAGCCCGAAAGGATACAGGAAGCTGTGGCAAGGGAGAATCAGAGATCGACTTCCGAGGATCTTAAGCCCGAACTTCTCAAAAAGAACTTCGATGAGATCCTTAAGATCGAGGGAGAGCTCCCGACTTATGAAAAACTGAGAAAGACTCTCGAAACTGTCGGCGGAAAGCTCACGTACAAGGATCTGGACTTAACGAGAGACATGACGCACAGGGTCTTTTCAACATGCTGCTACATAAGGAACAGATACACGACGCTCAGAAACGTCAACGACTTTGATACGTTTGATTTCTCAAAGCTCGTTATCCCCGAATAAAAGCAGAATAACGGACACGGAGAACGGTCTTAAGCCGTTCTCCTTTTTTATCCGCTTTTTGCTTGACTATGATATATGAACATATATATAATAGATGATGTTTGTTAGATTTCTAACTGTTAGGAATCTAACTTTTTTCGGAGGCGTTATATAAATGAACAGAGAGATAATAAACGAGCTGATATGCCTGTCCCATCTGATGCACAGAAATCTGGACAGTTCCGTGTGCGGAATGCAGGAGGGAGGGCTCACCGGCAAGAGAGCTGCTGTGCTCAACTATATAGTGGATGTGCACTCTGAGAGAGAGGTTCTCCAGAAAGAGATAGAGACGGTGTTCAACATACGCAGGAGTACCGCGACGAGTGTCCTGCAGGATCTGGAGAGATACGGCTATGTCACCAGAGAGAACATGCCGGAAGATGCAAGACTCAAGAAGATAGTGCCGACCGAAAAAGCCGAGATGTGCCACAAGGCTGTGAAGGACAGCCTGCGCGACATAAGCAAGAAGATGGAAGAAGGGCTCACGGAAGAGGAAAAAGCGGGTTTCCTTTCCGTGCTCGACAAGATGAAAGACAATCTCAACGAAGATTGAGGTTTTAATATTTAGACATTGCTAAAGGGAGGTTAAGATGCTTAAAGTATTCAAGTACTTCAGGCCGATCGAGTGGGTCGAACTGCTGATATGCGTGCTGCTCATCATGCTGTGCGTGTATTCCGACCTGAAAGTACCGGATTATATGTCGAATATGACGACGCTGCTAACGACACCCGGGACTACGACCGATGATATATGGGGCGTCGGCATATTCATGATCATTTACTCGCTCATAAGCTTTGCGGCGACTATAGTCGTCATACTGCTGGCCGCGAGGATAGCTTCCGGCGTCTCGTTCAATCTGAGACATCTGGAGTTCGAGGCTGTGGAAGGGTATTCCATGACCGAGATAAACAGATTCTCGACATCGAGCCTTATCAACAGGTCGACGAACGATATAACGCAGGTCCAGTTCGTCATAGCTCTGGGAACGATGCTCATAGTGAGAGCACCCGTTATGTGTATATGGGCCATATCCAAGATAGTCGATAAGGACTGGCACTGGACGGCTACGACGGCGGTCGCCGTGGTAATAATGCTCGGCATAATGATCACAATCGTGGCGCTGGTATTCCCGAAGTTCAAGAGGATACAGTCGCTGACCGACGATATCAACAGACTGACGGAAGAGAACCTTACCGGTATAAGGGTCGTCCGTGCGTACAATGCGGAAGGCTATCAGACCGAGAAATTCGAAGAGACGAACACCGACTTAACAGGCACGATGCTGTTCTCGATGAGGACGCTCGCTCTCTTAAACCCGGTCATGATGCTCATAATGAACGGGCTGACCCTTGCCGTGTACTGGGTCGGCGCGGGCCTGATAAACGCTGCGGGCATGGCGGACAAATATCTGCTGTTCTCCGACATGGTCGTCTTCTCGGCTTATGCCATACAGATAGTCATGTCGTTCCTGATGCTAGTAATGATATTCATACTCCTCCCGAGAGCATCGGTTGCAGCGAGACGTATCGCGGAAGTCATTGAGACTCCGTCATCCATTAAGGACGGCGACAGGGATAAAGGCGACGAGGACAAAAAAGGCACCGTTGAATTCAGAAACGTCAGCTTCAGGTACGCCGACGGCGGCGCAAATGTTCTGAGCGATATCTCCTTTAAGGCGGAAAAAGGCGAGACCGTGGCGATAATAGGATCCACGGGCAGCGGCAAATCAACGATAATAAACCTGATACCGCGTTTCTACGACGCGACGGAGGGCGAAGTGCTGGTTGACGGTGTGAACGTCAAGGATTACACCGGGCGCGCCTTAAGGAAAAAGATCGGTTACGTTTCGCAGAGAGCGGTCGTATTCCGCGGGACGATAAGGTCCAACATAGAATACGGAGACAACTTCGACCGCGAAGCGACAGATGAGGAACTGATGAAGGCAGTGCGCATAGCGCAGGCCGATGATTTCGTCAGCGCTTCGGAGGACGGTCTTGACACGGATATAGCACAGGCGGGTCAGAACCTGTCCGGCGGACAGAAGCAGAGACTGTCTATAGCGAGGGCAGTTGCAAGGAACGCCGAGATATACATCTTCGATGACAGTTTCTCGGCTCTTGACTACAGGACCGACAAGATCTTGAGAAAAGCACTCTCTGAAGAGATGAGCGACGCGACCAAGATAATTGTCGCGCAGAGGATAGGTACTATAAAGAACGCCGACAGGATACTCGTCATAGACGAGGGCCGCATAGTCGGAGAGGGAACGCATGATGAGCTCATGAAAGACTGCGAGGTCTACCGTGAGATTGCGTATTCACAGCTTTCAAAGGAGGAGTTGGACTGATGGCAGAGAAAAGAATCAACCAGAAGACTCCTCAGGGACCAAGGTCCGGAAGGGTAGTGGAAAAGCCGAAAGACTTCTTCGGATCGCTCAGCAGGCTGCTTAAGTATACGGGAAGATATTTCCCACTCATGGTCACGGCGGTTGTACTGGCGGTAGCCGGTGCGATATTCGCGATAGTGGGGCCGGGACAGCTCTCGAAGATAACCGACCTCATAACCAGCGGCATAACAGGCGGCGGCATAGATATGGATGCTGTCATAGCGGCGTGCCTGTTCACGGTGTTCCTGTATGCGCTCTCGGGCGGGCTTTCATACATCCAGGGCTTCATAATGTCAACCATCACGCAGAAGGTATCCAAGTTGTTCAGGTCGGAGATAATACGCAAGATAAACAAGCTGCCGCTCAGGTATTTCGATTCGAACAACAACGGCGATATCATATCGCGCATAACGAACGATGTCGATACGATAGGCAATGCTTTGAACAGCAGTATATCTCAGCTGCTGTCCTGTATAGCGCTCATACTCGGGACGATCATAATGATGCTCATAACGAGCCCGCTCATGACTCTCGCGGCGGTAGCGGCCGCAGTGGTCGGCTTCATAATAATGATGGTCATAATGAGCAGATCCCAGAAGTATTTCCGCAGACAGCAGAACGAACTGGGTAATATTAACGGACACGTTGAGGAGATCTACTCGGGTCATATAGCTGTCAAAGCATACAACGGCGAGGACAATGCGCGCGAAGAGTTCGACACCATCAACAAACGCTGGAGGGACAGCGCGTGGAAGTCGCAGTTCCTGTCCGGTCTCATGATGCCCATAATGCAGTTCGTCGGCAACTTCGGTTATGTCGCAGTTTGCGTGGTGGGCGTGATGCTGGTACTCTCGGGCGACATAACGTTCGGCGTCATAGTGGCGTTCATGATATACGTGAGACTGTTCACCAATCCGCTCGCGCAGGTCGCGCAGTGCATGACGCAGCTGCAGACGGCTACGGCTGCGGGCGAGAGAGTCTTCGAGTTCATGGATGAACATGAGCTCTCCGATGAGAGCGGAAAACATACCGATATAGATCCGGCGAAAATCCGCGGCGAGGTCGAGTTCGATCATGTTCGCTTCGGGTACAATGAGGACAGGGTCATAATAAAGGACTTTTCGGCAAAGCTTGACGCGGGAAAGAAGATAGCCATAGTCGGACCCACGGGCGCCGGCAAGACGACTCTTGTCAACCTCCTCATGAGGTTCTACGACGTGAATTCCGGAGACATAAGGATAGACGGAACATCCGTATACGATATGACGAGAGAACAGGTGCATGATCTGTTCGGTATGGTTCTTCAGGATACATGGCTGTTTGAAGGGACTGTAAGGGAGAACATAAGATACTCCAAGCAGGAAGCTACAGACGAGGAGATAGAAAAGGCGTGCCGCGCAGCGGGAGTGCATCACTTTATAACGACACTGCCCAAGGGCTACGATACAGTCCTCGACGACAAGGCAAATCTCTCCGCCGGTCAGAAACAGCTGCTCACCATAGCGAGGGCAATGGTGGAGAACGCTCCGCTGCTCATTCTCGACGAAGCCACGAGTTCCGTCGATACCAGAACGGAGATACTTATACAGCAGGCTATGGACAGCCTGACCGAAGGAAGGACTTCGTTCGTCATAGCGCACAGACTGTCCACGATCAAGAACGCGGACCTGATACTCGTTATGAAGGACGGCGACATAATAGAACAGGGCGATCACAAGACACTGATGTCGCAGGGCGGCTTCTACTGCGATCTGTACAACTCGCAGTTTGATACGGAAGAGGACCAGTAAAAAGAGGGCCGGGAGCACTCTCCCGGCGTTCTTGATAAGGACTTTTTGTTTTGATATAATTACTCTTTGCGGAGGTTTATATGGAGCATTATCTGGGGCTTGACGTAGGATCGACTACAGTCAAACTCGTAATAACGAATGAGAACAGGGAGATACTGTTCAGCGAATATATGAGACACTACTCCGACATGAGAAAGACCCTGAACGATCTTTTCGAGATGGCAGTAAAGGATCATGCGGACGTAGTGGTTTCGACTGCAGTCACAGGCAGCGGCGGAATGTCCGTTTCGCGCCTTCTTGGCATACCTTTTGTTCAGGAAGTCGTCTGCGGTACAAAAGCGGTAGAAACGTTCATACCTCAGGCCGATGTCGTTATAGAGTTCGGCGGCGAGGACGCAAAGATAACATATATGAAGCCTTCGCTCGAGCAGCGTATGAACGGCACCTGCGCCGGCGGCACGGGCGCGTTCATCGACCAGATGGCCATGCTGCTCGCAACGACCCCTATGGGACTTAACGAGCTCGCTGAAAAGCATACGACGATCCATCCGATAGCCGCAAGATGCGGCGTGTTCGCAAAGAGTGATATACAGTCCATACTGAATGAGGGCGCAGCCAGGGAAGACGTTGCCGCATCCATATTCCAGGCTGTTGTCAACCAGACAATATCGGGTCTTGCCTGCGGCAGACCGATAAGAGGCAATGTCGCGTTCCTGGGCGGACCCCTTCACTATCTGCCTCAGCTGAGAGAGCGCTTCAAGGAGACGCTCAAGCTCACTGATGAAGCGATGATATGTCCGGAAAATTCGCATCTGTTCGTCGCACTCGGCGCATCCTTTATGGCGCAGGGCGAAAAGATGACTGTCGGACAGCTCTATGACGTGCTCAAAAATGCGGGAGACATAGTCTCCGAAACGAGAAGACTTCCCGCTCTCTTTAAAAACGAGGAAGAATTAAGCGAATTCCGCGAGCGTCACGGAAAGAACGCCGCGGGATATAAGGATATAAAGACGGCGGAAGGCCCGTGCTACGTAGGTCTGGATGCCGGTTCAACGACTATAAAGGCAGTCCTTATCGACAAGGACGCCAACATACTCTACTCGCATTACGCGCTTAATCACGGTAACCCGCTCTATTCCGCATGCGACATACTAAAAGAGATATATGACGGCATGCCTGAAGGTGCGTACATAGCCGGTTCGTGCGTAACGGGTTACGGAGAAGCGCTCATAAAGGAAGCTCTCACGCTGGACCTCGGCGAGATAGAAACAATGGCTCATTTCAGAGCGGCCAAGTACTTCGATCCCGACGTTGATTTCATAATAGATATCGGCGGCCAGGACATGAAGGCGCTGAAGATCAAGAACGGCGCGGTCGATTCCATCATGCTCAACGAGGCATGTTCATCGGGCTGCGGCAGCTTCCTCGAGACGTTCGCACACTCACTTGAGATGGACATAAAGGAATTCGCCGCCGAAGCATTGAAAGCCGAGACGCCTGTCGACCTCGGTACGCGCTGCACGGTCTTCATGAACAGCCGCGTCAAGCAGGTTCAGAAGGAAGGCGCTTCCGTTGCGGATATTTCAGCGGGCCTTTCATATTCTGTCGTCAAGAATGCCATATACAAGGTCATAAAGATAAAGGATCCCGACGAACTCGGAAACAACATAGTCGTACAGGGCGGTACGTTCAAGAACGATGCCATACTGCGCGCGTTTGAGCTCGTCCTCAAAAAGAATGTCACCCGTCCGGATATTGCCGGTCTCATGGGTGCGTTCGGTTGTGCTCTCATTGCGAGAAAGAGACTTCCCGCGGAGAGCAGATCCACGATAATCACGAGAGAGGCTCTGGAGCACTTCTCGATCACCGGCAAGAACAGACGCTGCAAGGGATGCGAGAACCACTGCCTGCTCACGGTCGTTACTTTCGAGGACGGCAGAAAGTTCATATCGGGCAACCGCTGCGAAAAGGGATCGGGTACATCGGAAAAGAATGATATCCCGAACCTGTTCGATTACAAGTACGAGCGTACGTTCAACTACGAATCATTAGGCGAAAACGCGCCTCTCGGAGACATAGGCATACCGAGAGGACTCAACATATACGAAAACTATCCTTTCTGGCACACTCTTCTGACAGAGCTCGGATTTAATGTAGTGCTGTCAGGGAGATCGTCCAGAAACATGTACATGAAAGGTATGGAGACCATACCGTCAGAAAGCGTCTGCTATCCGGCCAAGATGATGCATGGCCATATAACGGACCTTATAGAGAAGGGCATAAAGACCATATTCTATCCGTGCATACCGCATGAAAAGAAGGAATACGAACTGGCGAACAACCACTTCAACTGCCCGATAGTAACGTCCTATCCCGAGGTTATCAAGAACAACGTTGAAGCCTTAAGGGAGCAGAATATCAAGTATATAAATCCCTTCTTCTCGTTCAATGCAGAAGACGCGCTGCCCCGAAGGATATTCGAGGAGTTCGGCGAGTACGGCATAACGATGAAGCAGGCCGAGGAAGCCGTAAAGAAAGCATATGCCGAACAGAAGAAGTTCAAGGAGGATATGCTTAACAAGGGCAAGGAAACACTTGAGTGGATGAAAAAGACCGGAACTTCCGGCATCGTCCTCGCGGGAAGACCCTACCATACGGATCCCGAGATCAACCACGGCATACCCGCACTTATCACGTCCTACGGCATGGCAGTCCTCACTGAGGACTCCGTCGCTCCACTTGCTCATCTGGAGAGACCTCTCCGCGTGCTCGACCAGTGGGCCTTCCATACGAGACTGTATGAGAGTGCAGGTCTTGTCGCAAAGGAGCCGCTCCTCAATCTGGTACAGCTCAACTCGTTCGGCTGCGGCCTCGATGCTATCACCACCGACCAAGTTCAGGAGATAGTCGAGAGCGCCGGCAAGATCTATACGGTCCTAAAGATTGATGAGATATCCAACCTCGGTGCGGCGAAGATAAGACTTCGCTCGCTTAAAGCCGCCCTTGAGGACAAGAAGGAACAGCCCGTTCCGGAGAAGAAGGATCATACATACCACAGAAGGATATTCACCAAGGAACTGAGAGAGCAGCATACTGTTGTCTGTCCGCAGATGGCGCCTATGCACTGGCAGTTTCTGCCGGATGCGTTCAATCCCACTGGATATAACTTCAAGGTTATGTCAGAGGTTACCCGCGACGACATAGACTGCGGTCTTAAATACGTTAACAACGATGCCTGCTATCCGACGATAATAACCGTCGGCAGCATGGTCAATGCCTTTATAAGCGGAAAGCTCGATCCCGATAACACGAGCATAATGCTGACGCAGACAGGTGGCGGATGCCGAGCTTCCAACTATATTGGTTTCTTAAGGAAAGCGCTTAAAGAGGCCGGTTTCCCGCAGGTACCGGTAATATCCATCAATTTCTCCGGTATGGAGAAGAACCCCGGGTTCAAGATAACATACGGACTGGCGCAGAGGCTGCTCATGGCGGTCGGTTTCGGCGATCTGCTCATGACAGTTCTGCTGGCGACGCGTCCCTACGAAAAGAACAAGGGCGAAACGAACGCTCTTTACAACAAATGGGTCGAAAAGTGCCATGCCATCATCAGGCGCACGAAGAGGCGTGAGTTCAAGAAAGCCGTCAAAGAGATCATAAGAGACTTTGAGAGCATCGAGCGCACGGGCGTTGAGAAGCCGAAGGTCGGTCTCGTTGGAGAGATCCTTGTCAAGTTCCATCCGAACGCGAACAATTTCGCTGCGGAGACTATAGAGGCTGAAGGCGGCGAGTGTATGGTACCCATGCTCATGGACTTCTTTACCTACAGCCTTTACAATACGCACTTCTCAGCTGAAAAGCTCGGTAAGTCTAAAGCCATTGATAAACTGTCCAGATTCGGCATATGGTATGTCGAGCGCTTCAGAAAGATGGTCAACAAACCGCTGAGCCAGTCGAAATACTATCATGCCCCGGTGCATATAGACAAGCTCGCCGAAAAGGCAAAGAGTGTTCTTTCTGTCGGCAACTATACCGGTGAGGGATGGCTGCTGACTGCCGAGATGCTGGAACTCATAGAGGCGGGAGCGCCTAATATCATATGCGCGCAGCCTTTCGCATGCCTGCCCAACCACGTTACCGGCAAGGGAATGATCAAGGAGATAAGAAGGCAGCATCCGGAAGCCAACATAGTCGCTGTCGACTATGATCCGGGAGCATCGGAAGTCAATCAGATCAACAGAATCAAGCTTATGATATATGCCGCTTTTGATAATATGAAGAAGAAACAGGCGGCAAAGCAGAGCTAGACAGAGATTTACACGAAAACCGGTCCAAAGCGGCCGGTTTTCTTTCTTTTTTTGCTCTAATCGGTATGGTATAATTTAACTATAGTATCACGCACGGGACTTTAGGGATATGGATTCATCAATAAAAAGGATATGTGTATACGGCGCCGGTTCATCAACACTGGACCGCGATTTTTTTGACGCTGCATACGAACTCGGCGCCCTTGCCGCCAAAAGAGGCATAGGTGTTGTGTTCGGCGGCGGAAACTCGGGTATCATGGGGTATCTTGCAAAGGGCACGGCTGACAACGGCGGCGAACTCATAGGAGTCGCGCCGGAGTTCATGAAGCCGAGAAACGTTCTTTACAGCAGATGCACCGAGCTCATTTACACAGAGGATATGCGCGAGCGCAAACGTGTTATGGAGGAACTGTCCGATGCGTTTGTGGTCATGCCCGGCGGCTTTGGGACGATGGAGGAGTTTTTTGAGGTCCTCACCGCAAAGACACTGGGGCTGCATATGAAGCCCATAGCTCTCGTTAATACCAAAGGCGTCTGGGACGAGCTGGAAACATTCTCAAAAAGGCTCCTGTCCGAGGGGTTCATCAGCGAGTCATGCATAGGATCGTACAGGATATGCCCGGATCCAGCCGGAGCACTTGATTTTGTTATGAACGATCCGGACAAGGATAAGGAACCGAAGTGGGTTAAGTACGTAGTCAAAGAGGAGGATATCCTAAAATGAGGAGAAGAGGCGTTTTCGGGATGACAGGCAGTTCGTTCACGTATGCTTTCATCCAGCAGTTTCTGCTCTTTGCCATCCTTATAGTTGCGCTGTTCGCTGCACCGATGATCATGTTCCCGGATATGTCCGGGTCTCTCGCGGCGGCTTTCGCGAAAAGCGATACTTCATCGCTGTACCTGACTATAGAGATGGTGCTTTCCCTTGCGGATGAATTCATGATAATGTTCCTCATAATGGTTGCGGCGGTGATATTCGTATCTCCCGTGGCAGGAGGGGCTTCGGTATATCTCAATGACCGCGCGTTCAAGGAAAAAGACTGTAATCTCGGGGAAAGCATGACCTTTATGGGCCGCAACTACGGAAGACTGCTCGGCACTTACGCCCTGCAGGTCATAATAACCATAGGTCTGTTCCTCGGATTCATGATATTCATGTACTACTTCCACCACAATATGCCCGAGTCATTCACGGCTGATGCCGAAAAACCCGTTATGTACGGCTGGATGGCGGGAATACTCCTTCTGGTAGGAGCAGTGCAGTTCTCGCCGTACTGCAGCGTGTACGGCAAGAAGAGCGGCGGGCCCGCGATAGCGGATTCTTTCAGGACGTTCTTCAGGGGAGGCTTCGGGATAAACCTGGGACTCATGATAGTTGGCGGTCTCATATGGCTGGCGATAGTCACGCTGCCCTCATACATAGTACTTCTCTCGATGTGCCCCGAAGGGGTGAAGGTGAGCGATCTCCTGTTTGCACTGGATGTACCGGGTCATGATCCGCTGCTGTGGATCGTGATGATACTGTCCTTCATCGTTGCCACGATTTTCATGTTCGATTTCAGCCAGGCGGTGTTCTTCAACGCGAAGAGGCGCATGGTTCTCAAATACAGATAAAAAAGAGGCGTATAATGAAAGCTATTATAACTGTCTTCGGCGCTGACAAGCCGGGGATAATTGCCAAGGTGTCAAATGCTCTTTACGAAGCGAACGTCAATATACTGGACTTGTCCCAGACGGTCATGACAGGCGACGTCTTTGTCATGAACATGCAGGTGGATATGGAAAAGATGAACTGCACGTTCGATGAGCTGAACGCGTCGCTTGAGGCATGCGGAAAAGAACTCGGGCTCGAGGTCAAGCTCCAGCGTCAGGAGATATTTGACGTTATGTACCGGGTGTAAAGAGGCTTAAGTATGAATCAGAAGGATATCATAAAGACCATAGACATGATAGTTTCCCAGCATCTGGATATCAGGACTATCACTATGGGCATCTCGCTGATGGACTGCATATCGGACGATGCTGGAAAGACAGCGGATAACATAAAGAAAAAGATAGCCGGCAAGGCAAAGGATCTTGTGTCGACAGGCGAGAGCATCGAAAAGGAATTCGGGATACCGATCGTAAACAAGAGGATATCGGTGACGCCTGTTTCACTTCTCAGTCATTCCTGCGGGAATCCTGTTTTGCTGGCGCGCGCCCTTGACGAAGTCGGAAAAGACGTCGGGGTGGATTTTCTCGGCGGATACTCCGTGTTCGTGCACAAGGGATATACGGACTATGAGAGAGGTTTTATCGAAACGATCCCGGAGGCACTATCAGAAACGGAGATACTCTGCTCTTCGGTGAACGTAGCCACGACAAAAGTCGGCATTAATATGGATGCAGTTTACCAGATGGGCGGCATAATAAAGAGGGCCGCGGAAATGACCGCGGATAAAGGATGCATAGGAGCCGCCAAGCTCGTTGTCTTCGCGAACGCCGTTGAGGACAATCCGTTCATGGCCGGTGCGTTTCACGGAACAGGCGAGGCTGAGGCTGTCATAAATGTCGGCATAAGCGGCCCCGGTGTTGTGAAAAAGGCTCTTGAAAATAAAAAAGGCGTGCCTTTTGATGAGGTTTGCGAGACCATAAAGAAGACCGCGTTTTCCATAACCAGAGCCGGCGAGCTCGTTGCGAGAGAAGCTTCGAGACGTCTGGGCGTTCAGTTCGGGATAGTGGATTTGTCCCTGGCGCCTACTCCCGCCGTCGGCGACAGCGTAGCCAGGATAATCGAAGAGATGGGCATAGAAGCCTGCGGTGCTCACGGTACGACTGCCGCACTGGCGCTCCTTAATGACGCTGTCAAGAAAGGCGGCGTTATGGCTTCATCCCACGTCGGAGGACTGTCGGGAGCCTTCATCCCGGTCAGCGAGGACGAGGGCATGATATCCGCCGTAAGTGAAGGATCACTCGGTATAGAAAAACTTGAAGCGATGACGAGCGTATGTTCTGTCGGCCTCGATATGATAGCGCTCCCGGGAGATGTCCCGCAGGAGGTCATAGCGGGCATAATAGCCGATGAAGCCGCGATAGGCGTCATCAACGGAAAGACAACGGCAGTCAGGATAATTCCGGCCATAGGGCACGGCGTCGGCGATACTCTTTCGTTCGGCGGACTGCTCGGCGAAGCGCCTGTCATGGACTACAACAGAAAGTCCCAGGAGCTCTTTGTTAAGAGGGGCGGAAGGATTGCGGCGCCTATACACGCTCTCAGAAATTAAGCATATCAATGCTTTAATATGATATAATTAATTATCAAAATAATAAGAGGTGACCATTATGAAATACGGACTTTGTTCTCTGGCATGGCAGTCTCCCTTCGGAGGAAACGATCCTGCCAAGTTCTACGATGAAGTAGTAAGACATTTTGAGAAGGCAAAGAAATTCGGATTTGACATCTTTGAAGTTGCAGTTGAGAATTACGGATACGACGTCGATGCGACAATAAAGGCTGCAAAGGAGACGGGCATAGAGCTGAAGACCGTCTGCGGAGCGTTCGGACCTACCCGTGACTGCTCTTCGGATGATCCCGAATACCGCAAGGGCGGCATCAAATACACGAAGTATCTGGTTGACATCATTTCCGAGTTCGGCGGCGAAGCCGTTGTCGGCCCCATCTATTCCGCAGTCGGCAAGACAGGAATGTGGACGGATGAGGAAAAGGAACAGCACTGGGCATGGGCGGTCGAGTCCATAAAGGAACTTGCTGATTATGCTGCTGCAAAGGGCATCAAACTCGGCATAGAGCCCCTTAACAGATTCGAGACGAACCTGATCAACACGACCGAGCAGTGCTCAAAGCTCATCGAACGCATAGACAAGGATAACGTCGGATACCTGCTCGATTCGTTCCATATGAACATCGAAGAATCCAGCATACCGGATGCCATCCGTCTTGCGGGAGACAAGATAATCGACTTCCATACATGTGCTAACAACAGAGGAACCCCCGGTGAAGACAACTTCAACTGGCCGGCAATAAAGCAGGCTATTGACGACGTCGGATATGACGGATACTGCGTAATCGAGTCCTTTACTCCGGACTGCGTTGAGATCGCAGCGGCTGCGTCCGTATGGCGTCCCTTCGCTCCCTCTCCCGACTATCTCGCGGAGAACGGCGTAAAATTCCTGAAGTCTGTGTTCGGCTGATAAGTAAAAGACCTTTTAAGAACGGAAAGGCTTCGGAAGAAGCCTTTCTTTTATATGTAAGATGGATATAACATTTTCAAGACTCGAAAAAGAAGATACGGAAGGGATCCGGCAGATGTCCCGTCTCGCGACGGCTATAGTAAGAGAGCACTATGATCCCATAATCGGGACCGAGCAGAATGACTACATGCTTAAAAAATACCAGTCTGCGGAAGCTATAGAAAAGCAGATCACGGAAGGGAGTATGTATTATTTCGTGTGCGCGGACGCGGAGCCCGTCGGCTTTATATCCATTATTCCCTATGAGTCTGAAATGTATCTGGACAAGTTTTATTTAAGAAAGGATATGCGGGGCAAAGGCATAGCTCATCTTATGCTTGAGCATATAATCATTCAGACCGAGAAGGCCGGACTTGACCGCATAATGCTCAACGTCAACAAGAACAACCCCTCGGTCGGCGTATACGAAAAGCTGGGGTTTAAAAACGAGGAATCCGTCAAACAGGATATAGGAGGCGGATTCTACAAGGACGACTACATTTTCAGATACTACCTGTAGAACAAAAAAAGAGCGGCAGCCGCCGCTCTTTTGTCATTTTTTCTACTCGATCTTTGTAAAGTCCGCTGCGCCGTGCTTGCAGAGCGGGCAGACGATATCTTCAGGGAGCTCGTCCCCTTCGTAGATGTACCCGCATATGTTGCAGACCCAACCCTTCTTTCCGCCTGTGTCAGGCTTGGGCTTTACGTTCTTCTGATAATAGGTGTATGTCATCGTGTCCGTATCGGATATCACCCTGGCTTCGGTGACTTCGCATATGAACATGCCGTGCGTGTCCAGATCAACGTACTGTTCAACCTTCAGGGACATGAACGAATTGATGTATCTGGAGAGGAACACGAGTCCGTTGTCCGACCTGAGAGTATCGCATCCGGCGAACTTGTCCGTATTTCTCCCGCTCGCGAATCCGAAACGCTCGAACACGGAGAACGGAGCTTCAGTTGACAGGCAGTTTATGTTCATTATCCCTGTCTGCTGAATGGAATGATGCGAGTAGTTCGCCTTGTTTATCGTAACTGCTATCCTGTTGGGAGTATTGGTCACCTGCGTCACTGTGTTGACGATGAGGCCGTTATCCTTTTTGCCGTCGTTGGATGTGACCACATACAGACCGTAGCCTATATTGAACAGCGCCGTCAGGTCGTTCTTGTTTGCCTTCTGGCCGTCCTTCGCCATGTAGTCCATGCAGAGATCTTCAGCCAGAGCTTCAAGCTGCTCGCCGCTCTCGGCAGAGAGTGCGGACTTTATCTTTACGACCGGCTCTGCAAACACAAGGTTTTTGCTTCCTTCCAGCATGCCTTTTATCGTCTTTGCCACCTGAGGCGCCCAGCTGCCGTTCTCCACTATGCCGACCGTTCTTCCCTGGAAGTTGCGCTCTGTCAGGTGCTCGACAAACTCTCTCATGAACGGGAAGATATCCGCGTTGTAAGTGGTCGTCGCGAGAACGAGCTTGCTGTATCTGAAGGCGTCAGCCACTGCCTGCGCCATGTCGCAGCGGGCAAGGTCGTAAACCGTTACACTCGGACAGTTTTTGTTCTTAAGCAGCTCTTCAAGTTTAAGGACTGCCTTTTTCGTGTTTCCGTATACGGAAGTATAGGCGATGACTATCCCGTCTTCTTCCGCAGTATATGATGACCACTGGTCATACAGATTGATGTAATAACCCAGGTCTTCGGTCAGGACAGGTCCGTGTGTCGGACATATCGCCGCGATGTCCAGTGTGGCTGCTTTTTTGAGCAGTGCCTGAACCTGTGCGCCGTATTTCCCGACTATGCCGATATAGTATCTTCTTGCTTCGTCAGCCCATTCTTCATCGCAGTCAAGCGCCCCGAACTTACCGAACCCGTCGGCTGAGAAAAGGACCTTGTCTGTTGTATCGTATGTCACTATGACTTCGGGCCAGTGCACCATGGGGGCTCCCACGAAAGCGAGAGTATGCTTTCCGAGGCAGAGCGTGTCGCCTTCCTTGACGGTTATGTTTCCTTCAGCATAAGTGCCGCCGAAGAACTGATCCATCATGCAGAAAGCTTTTGCGGAAGAGACTATCTTCGCTTCCGGGTAATTGCTAATGAAGTTCGCTATGTTGGCCGAATGGTCGGGCTCCATATGCTGCACTATAAGATAGTCGGGCTTTCTCCCGCCGAGAGCGGCTTCAATATTGTCCAGCCACTCGTGCGTGAAATCAGCCGCGACTGTATCCATTATCGCGATCTTTTCATCGATTATGGCGTATGAATTGTAGGCCATGCCGTTAGGCACTGTATACTGACCTTCAAAAAGGTCGACTTTATGGTCGTTTACACCAACGTATCTGATATCATCCGAAATATACATCTGAATCTCCTGAAAAAAGAATTTATACATATATTTTATCTTATACAAGTCTGCCTTTGCAAGCGGAACGCTCGGTATAAAACGGCGGTGATTTGTGCTATCATAGTATAAAATGAAATGACGGAGAGTCCTATGAAAAGAGCAGAAGTAAAAGAAGCATACAAGTGGAAACTTGAGGACATATATGAGGATGACAGCGCATGGGAAGAGGAGCTTAAGGAAGCCGAAAAAGAGATAGACGGTCTTGATTTCAGGGAGACCTTTACCGAAAGCGCGCAGTCGCTCGCTGATGCATATGAAAGGATAGATTCCCTGTCGCTTAAGTGCGAAAGGCTGTATGTATATGCCCGCATGCGCAGGGACGAGGACAACGCAAACACGAAGTATCAGGCCATGACGGACAGAGCTATGGGTGTAAACATTAAAGCCTCGGCCGCCCTCTCCTTCTTCGACCCGGCACTGATCGCCGTGGGTGCGGATACGCTTTTAAGATGGATAGAAGAGGAGAAACGGCTTGCCCCGTATGCTTTCGGCATAAAGGAGCTACTGAGAGCTCAGGAGCATGTACTGGACGAAAAATGTGAAATGATCCTCTCGAAAGCAGCGGATTTCGCCGAAGGGCCGTCAACCATATTTACCATGCTGAACAACAGCGATCTTAAGTTCGGCGAGGTTGACGGAAAACCGCTTACGCACGGGAGCTATATACTGTTTCTTCAGGATAAGGATGAGAAAATAAGAAAAGAAGCATATGAGAAACTGTACGGCGCGTACAGAGGTATGATAAACACGATCTCCTCGACATATGCGGCCAGTGTAAAGAAGGACTGTTTCTATGCAGACGTCCGGGGTTACGGCAGCGCTCTTGAGGGCGCACTGTTTTCGGACAACGTACCCAAAACGCTGTATACAAATCTTATAGATACCGTACGGAAAAACCTTGATGTCATGCACGACTATGTGGCGCTCAAGAAAAGCATTATAGGCAAGGACAGCATGAGGATGTATGATATCTTTGTTCCGCTCGCGGAAAAGACCGACAGGACCTACTCATATGAAGAAGCCTGCGACATGGTCCTTGAGGCCTGTGCTCCTTTAGGCGCGGATTACGTATCGCTCTTAAAGAGAGCCATGACGGAAAGATGGATAGACGTTGAGGAGACCGAAGGCAAGACCAGCGGGGCCTATTCCTGGGGGACATACGGAACACACCCCTACGTCCTTCTGAATCACAGGGGCGATTTGGACAGCGTGTTCACGATAGCGCATGAGCTCGGGCATGCTCTGCATACATATTATTCAAACGAGACTCAGCCCTATTCGCTATCCTCATACAGGATATTCGTGGCCGAGGTTGCATCCACCGTTAATGAGATACTCATGACGAGATACCTGCTCGGTCATACGGAAGGAGAGCAGAAAAAGTATGTGCTCAACCACTATCTGGATCAGTTCAGGACGACGGTGGTGAGACAGACTATGTTTGCCGAGTTCGAGATGCTGGCTCACGAGATGGCGGAAAGAGGAGAAGCCCTGACCTCGGACAGCCTGTCCGAAATCTACGGGCGGCTCAACAGCGAGTATCACGGCAAGAGCATGGACTGCGACGATCTTATAAGCCTCGAGTGGATGAGGATACCGCACTTCTACACGGCGTTTTACGTATACAAATATGCAACGGGATTCTCGTGTGCCGAAGCCATAGTCAAGGATATACTCAACAGCGGAGACGCGGGCAGATACAGAGACTTTTTAAGACTCGGAGGAAGCATGCTGCCTCTGGACGAACTCAAAAAGGCGGGAGTTGATCTTGAATCCGGAAAGCCGGTCAGCGACTGCATGGAAGCGTTCCGCTCAGCGCTTGAAGATTTCAAAAAACTAAACTGAAAAAAAAGATATAAAAAAAGATCCCTCAGTGAAGTGAACCCCTTTTGTTAGACACAAATCTAACGAAAGGGGTTTTGTTATGTC
>CAYRWM010000012.1:0-46964 GCA_964428055.1 uncultured Christensenellaceae bacterium
GAACCCTCGCGCCGGTCACCCGACCTACACCCTTAGCAGGGGCGCCTCTTCAGCCGTACTTGAGTACTTCTCCTTGGCTGTAGCTGATATAATACTATTTAATAAATGAATGGCGGAGAGGGTGGGATTCGAACCCACGTGCCCTTGCGGACAAACGGTTTTCAAGACCGCCTCGTTATGACCACTTCGATACCTCTCCGGGTTTGCTGCCGAATGGAATCGGCACTTGTTTATGATATAGTCTTTGACCTGTTTTGTCAATATATAAAACAGATCGGCCTCCCTGCAGAAGACCGATCCGATAGCTTAAATTCTGTCAGTCTTCAAAGAAGACGAGCTGCTGTTTGTTGACATCCCCGGAACCCAGCGTCAGCACCATATCGCCTTCATTCCAGTTTCTGAGAAGGTAGTTTTTGATCTCGTTGAATGTTGCAAGGTATTTTGCGTTGTGCGTGTTCTTGTTTATTTCATCAACGAGGTCGGTCGCATGAATGTCTCCTGTATCTATATCTCTTCCGGGATAAAGATCCGGTACCAGGACTTCATCAGCAAGTGAGAAGCTTACGCCGTATTTCTCCTTGAGCGTTCTGGCTCTTGTGTATGAGTTGCACTGGAATACCACCCAGAGCTTGTTATGCTTTACTTTTGCTGCTCCCTCAAGACATGACTGGATCTCGCTTGGATGATGTGCGTAGTCATGATACACCTTGACTCCGTCGCGCTCCCCTACAAATTCAAACCTTCTGCCGGCGAGTGAATAATCATCCAGAGCCATTGCGCATGTCTCAAGATCTATGCCGAATATCTCATGGGCGCATACCGTGGCGGCGAGAGCATTGTACAGGTTGTACGTTCCGGGAACATTTAGTTTAACATGCTGTCTCTGTCCGTCTTTAGAATATATATTGCAGCTCCCGAATCCTCTGTCATCAAACTCAATACCGTCAATGTTCCAGTCGCTGTTGTCCGTTCCGTATGTGACGACTCTGCATCCCGAAGCGGGGACGAGCTTTGAAGCCAGTTCATCGGATTCGTTCTTAACGAATATGCCGTCAGAGGGAAGCTTGTTGACGAACTCCTGAAACGTATCGAATATTTCGTTTATATCCTTGTAGCAGTCAAGATGATCGTCATCTATGTTGTTGACCAGTATGTATTTGGGTTTCATGGTGAGAAAACTCTTTACATACTCGCATGCTTCAGTTATAAAGACATCGCTGTGGCCTATCTTGATCCCTCCGTCAAGGAAATCAACTATGCCGCCGACATGGACTGTGCTGTCGCGCCCTGCTTCCTGCATTATGAGAGCAAGCATGGATGTTATCGTGGTCTTTCCGTGGCAGCCTGATATGCACGTCACTTCCTTGTATTCGGATGACAGGAGTCCCAGGAGCTTTGACCTTTCTATGAGCGGTATACCGTTCGCTGTTGCGTATGCGTATTCCGGGTTAATAGGCTTGATAGCCGCTGAGAATACGACTGCGTCCGCATCATATATATTCTCTTTTGAATGTCCGATGGTGTAATCGATGCCGGCTTTTTTAAGTCTTGCCGTGTATGCTGATTCCTTGATATCGCTGCCGGTTACTTTGAAGCCGTTATGCTTCATGATGAGGGCGAGTCCGCTCATTGAGCAGCCGCCGATTCCTATGAAATGAAAGTGTTTTCCTTTGAATTCGCTTAAGTCAATCATCCGGGTTCTCCTTTTCAATCAACCTATTAATTATACGAAAAATGGCATTATTTTTCAATACCGCGAACGATTGTATTGAATGAATGCTGTACAGTCACAAATAAAGTGGTTTTTTGTGCAAAATTGCTTAAAAATAAAGCTTACGGCAGTCAATGGTTGCAAAATGTGATTTATGCTATATAATAGGTATTGTCACAAAAAACCTGCAAATAAATTGAGCAGACTAGAGAGGGATGGGGAATATGGAAATTACAGATATTCGCGTAAGAAAGATTGATTCCGAAGGAAAGATGAGAGCGGTCGTATCGGTCACGTTTGACGATATGTTCGTTGTACATGACATGAAGATTATCGAAGGAGAGAACGGACTGTTCATAGCGATGCCTTCAAGGAAGACGCCGAGCGGTGAGTATAAGGATATAACTCATCCGATCAATCCTCAGACGAGGGAGACGCTTCAGGCGAAGATAATCGAAGCCTACAACAATCTCGAAGACGAAGAATAAGATCATATCAATGGTATGATATCAGTTACATGGGCGGAAACGTTTAGTTTCCGCTCTTTGTATTTATCCTTTACTGTGGTATTATTTATTAAGATGAAAAGAACAAAAAGGGGCCTTAAATGAAGTTCATCTTTGGCCTGGGCAATCCGGGCATGAAGTATTCAAAGACAAGACATAATATAGGGTTCATGGCGCTCGACTGTCTGGCCAAGACATACGGAGTGCGTTTTAAGAGCACGCCCAAACTGTCCTCCAAGATAGCACTCACTGTCATAGGAGATGAGACCGCGGTGCTCGTCAAGCCGACTACATACATGAACAATTCGGGGTATGCCGTTTCAGCTGTCCTTGACTATTACGGCGGCAGTGCGGATGACATAGTGGTCATATATGATGATGCGGATATTCCTCAGGGCAGTCTCAGGATAAGAAAAAAGGGAAGTGCTGGCACGCATAACGGCATGCGCAATATCATAGAGTATCTGGAAACGGAAGATTTCACAAGGATAAGAGTGGGTATAGGAAAGGCAAAGGAATACCTGACGCTTAAGGATCATGTGTTAAGCAAGTTTCCGAAGGATGATATCCCGGTGATGGAAGAAGCGGTCAAAAAGGCAGCCAAGGCGGCTGTATGCATACTGGAAGAGGGGCCGGAAAAGGCTCAGAGCGAATATAATGGATAGACTCGCACCGGAAAGATTCATAGACTTCATGAGCGGTACCGAGGCGATGAAGACGCTGACGGACCGTCTCGACGGGGAAAAAACGATCTGCGCCGAAGGCATTGGTATAAATGCAAAAGGCGCTTTTTTGCATGCTCTTTCAAAAGCGTCCGGAAGGCGTATCGTTTATTTGGGACAGCCTGCGGCGGATATGGACGACCTCTGCCCAGCTGTATTCCCGGATGAGGATATTCAGTTCCGGCGTGCTGAAGAGAGGAGCCGCGAAAATGATTTCAGAGTCATAGAACTGCTCTTCGGAGACCAGGACGTAACTGTCATACCGGTGAACGCGATGCTTCGGCCGTATATGAGGCCGGACCGTCTGCACTCCGCTGTAAAAAGAATAGTTCCCGGAATGGAGCTGGATCCGGGCAAGCTTTTGTCAGAGCTCGTGGATATGGGCTATGAGAGAGTGGATGCGGTATACGCAAAAGGGCAGTTCGCCCAGAGGGGAGAGATCACGGATATCTTCTCTCCCTGCCATGAGCAACCTCTTAGGATTGTGTTCTTTGATATCGAGGTTGAGACGGCAAAGTATTTCGATCCCGACACCCAGAGCGCTTCGGGAGGTCCGCTTGAAGAAGCATGCATATACCCTGCGTCACCGTATATGCTTTCGGAATCCGAAAAAGAAAAAGCAGCCGGGTATTTCAGGAACTTTACCGGCGTTGACAGTGCGGCCGGCGGAGCCGCTGCAGAATACATAATATCGCTTGAAGAGAGCGGGACATTTTCGAATATCGACAGTTTCTTTAATTCATTTGCCGACAGCTGCACGGTCATGGAGTATTTTGACGGTGCGGTATTTGTCGTAGACTCGATGAAGATGCTCGCAGCGGCTGTTGAAGCATCGGGTGAGGCCGCACTCAAAGCTTACGGCGAGCTTGAAAAAGAGGGAGAAGTTTTCCCCGCACAAAGGTCCGCTCTGATGAGTATGGCTGATGTTGAGAGCTCTCTTTCAGGACCAGTCATAGACATAGGCGCGCTGTCAAGGAAACCGGATATAGACTTCGGCATGAGGAGTCCTGTTGGATTCGGCGGGAATATCGCGGAACTAGCGAGGAGCCTTAAGGAACGCGCCGGCCAGGGTTGGCAGGTTCTGCTCGCGGTCGGAGGAAAGGCCGAGTCGCTCTCCAGGGCTCTAATGGATATGGATATAATAGCTCCCGTGGATTCGGTCAAGGCAGCTGTATGCTGTCTTACCGAGAGACTGATCGGAGGTTATGAGTTCTCATCCGAGAAGGTTCTGTTCCTGGGCGAGGGCGATGTTTACAATGTCGTCAGAAAAAGGAAGCAGAAAGAGAAAAAGGAAATGGACCGCAGTGACGAGGAACTCTTTGCCGAACTCAAGGCAGGGGATTACGTCGTACATGAGGTCCACGGTAGAGGCAGATATCTGGGATTAAAGACCATGGAAGCCGCCGGGACTGTCGGAGAATATCTCGAACTTGAGTACAGAGACGGCGACAGGCTCTTTATTCCTACATCGCAGATAGGAAGGATACAGAAATACATCGGCAGTGAGGACGGAGAGCCGATGCTCTCCAGACTCGGAGGAAAGGAATGGGAGAGCGCAAAGAGCAAGGCCAGAGAATCCGTAAAGAAGCTCGCGTTCGATCTTGTTGAACTCTATTCAGGCAGATACGGTAATTCGGGATATGCTTTCGGTCCGGATACGGTATGGCAGGCTCAGTTTGAGGACGGATTCGAGTACGAACTCACGGACGGGCAGGCGCGCAGTCTTATGGAGATAAAGGCCGATATGGAATCCGGGAAAGTCATGGACAGGCTCCTTTTGGGTGATGTCGGCTACGGTAAAACGGAACTTGCGGCTAGGGCAGCATTCAAAGCAGTTATGGACGGCAAGCAGGTATGTATGCTGGTGCCGACAACACTGCTCGCTCGTCAGCACGGTATGACTTTCCGTGAACGATTCGCGGGTTTCCCCGTGACGGTGGAAGTGCTTTCGCGCAACTCCGGCAAACGTGCCGATGAGATAAAGGAGGGACTAAAATCCGGCAAAGTGGATATAGTCATAGGAACGCACAAGCTCCTGTCGGATTCAGTAGGTTTTTCAGATCTCGGACTTCTCATAATAGATGAGGAACAGAGATTCGGTGTGAGCCACAAGGAAAAGATAAAATTGCTCAAAAAGAACGTGGATACGCTGACTCTGTCGGCTACACCGATACCCAGGACGCTTGAGATGTCTCTCATCGGAGTCAGAGATCTTTCCATGATAAAGACACCTCCCGTTTTCCGTAAGGAACCTGTGGCATACGTCATAAGGTATTCTGAGAGCCTTGTTAGAGAAGCGGTCCGCAAGGAAATCGGAAGAGGCGGACAAGTATATTTTGTGGTGCGTCAGGTTCAGCAGATACCCAGGATGCTTGAGGAGCTCAGGCGGATAGTCCCGGAAGCCAGGATAGACGTTGCCCACGGACAGATGTCAGGCACAGAGATGGAAAAGGCCGTGACGTCATTCATCGATGGTGAGACCGATATACTGCTCTGCACGACGATAATAGAGTCCGGTATAGATATACCTGCGGTCAACACGATAATAGTATATGAAGCCGACAGGTTCGGTCTGTCTCAGCTGTATCAGCTGAGGGGCAGAGTCGGGAGAATGGACAAGACGCCTTACGCATATTTCACCTTCCTTTCAGAGAACATGGGCGAGAACGCAAAAAAGAGGCTCGCCGCCATTAAGGAATTCACGTCTCTCGGATCCGGCTTCAAGATAGCGATGAGGGATCTGCAGATAAGGGGCGCTGGGAATCTGCTCGGGCCCGAGCAGAGCGGGCATATGGCATCCGTGGGTTATACCATGTACTGCAAGATGATGAAGGATGCCGTAAACGCGGCGAAAGGAAAGCCCCAGGAGGAACCGGAGATAGATACTACGGTGGATCTGGGTGTTCCGGCTTTCATACCGTCATCATATATAGACAACGATGCGCTCAAGCTTGACGTATACAAGAGCATTGCCCGTGTTGGCAGCCTTGACGATGCAAAGGAAGTATCGGCAGGGCTTGCCGACAGATACGGAAGGATGCCCGAGGAAGTCAACAACCTCATGGTCTCAGCTGTAGTAAAGAAATATGCGTCCTCAGCCGGTATCGCGAGCGTCATCAAAAAGGGCGGCGTGACCGAGCTCATATATGACAAAAGTGTAAATTTTGATCTTGAGAAACTGATGCGTTTCCTTCAGGAGAACAGAAAAATGGCTCAACTAAGGGCTACAACGCCTCCGGCGGTTCTTCTGAAGGCTGAAAATATAAAAGGGATGCTGTCCTTCTTGAGCGGGCTCAAGCATTGCAAATAGCGCTTTAAGATAGTATAATACACTTGTTTTTTTATAAGACCGGAGGGTTATTACGATGTTAAAGAAAAATATGATAAGGATAGTAGTCATATGCGTAGCGATGATAATGATCCTTTCCTGTTTCGGATGTTCGATGGTATCCGTGAATGAAGATAAACGGAACAGCCAGGTGGTTGCCACGGCAAACGGAACAGATATAACATACTCACAGTATAAGGTGAAGTTCGATCAGACTCTGTACAGCGATTACGGTTATTCTACAGATCAGTTTGAAGCTCTCGATAATGAACAGAAGTCAAAGATCCGCGAAGGTATCCTTAAAGAGCTGGTGGACAGGGAACTCGAATACCAGAAGGCTATCGAAGAAGGATATGCACTTACTGACGAACAGACGGAAGAACTCAGGAAACAGTTCAAGGATGAAGTCGACAATCTCGGACCCAACTACAGATCTGTTCTCGAGATGGGCGGTAAATACACTGATGCCGAGATGGATAAGATGGTCGAGGAATATGTGACCATGCAGCTCGGAACCGATTTCGACTGGGACAAGTCGTTTGAGGAAGTCTGCAAATCCGAAGTTGTTGGCAACTATGAAGCCGACCTCAAGTCGAAAGTTGAAGTCACAGAGGACGAGATCAAGGACTACTATAATCTGAATGTCGAGAACCAGAAGAATATGCTGGAGCCCAGTGAAGACGGACAGCAGTCATCATACGGACTGCTCGAGACTTTCGGTTCGGAAGTGTATGTGTACCCGGATGACGTGAGACGCATACAGCATCTGCTGATCGGTTTTGATGATGAGACGAGGAACAGGATCCTGGCCTACAGGGGCACGGATGATGCAGAGGCTGACAAACTAAGAGATGAAGCCCTTGCGGAAGTAAAGGACAAGGCCGATGAGGCATATGCCAAGGTCAAAGCTGAAAAGGACATGACTGCCGAAAAGTTCGCGGAGCTCATGGATGAGTATGGTACAGATCAGTCGGCGGTGTACGGCGATAACAGACTCGAAGGCTATATCGTGCATTCATATTCATCGACCAATGATTTCCCGCAGGAATTCCTGGACAAGGCTCTTGCCATGACTGAGGTCGGTGAAGTGAGCGATATGTTCGTATCCGATTACGGGTATGAGATCTTAAGACTTGCAAGCTTCCCTGATCCCGTAAGGCCCCTGGACGAGATGCGTGATACGATCGAGGACGCTCTCAGGACTCAGAAAGAAAACCAGGTCCTGACCGAAAAGCGCACGGAGCTGGAGGAAGCGGCAAATATCGATTATCACTACGACAGACTGGCGGACTAAAAAAGAACACTTAAAAGCAAAGCTGCATGCGGCTTTGCTTTTTTCTTTGTAAAAAAGTATAATATACAAGGCTTAGTAACTAAGAGGGGTTTTTAAGACTTTATGAGTGAAAAACAGAAGAGCTTTGTGAAAGGCGCGGCCGTCCTTATGGTGGCCGGTCTCATAGTCAAGATACTCGGCGCTCTCTACAGGATACCGCTTACCAGCGCTATAACCACGACGGGCATGGGATACTACAATGTTGCGTACCCCATTTACGCCACGCTCCTGGTCGTATCAACAGCGGGTCTTCCTGTCGCGATATCCAAGATAGTATCCGAGCATATCGCCATGGGTGACTATACAGGCGCGCATAACGTTTTCAGGGTCGCACGGCGGGTGCTCCTTCTGCTGGGCATAATCATGACTGCGGTCATGCTCCTTTTATCAGGACCCATATCGAATGCGGTCATGCAGGAAAAGAGCATTTATTCGCTTCTGGCGATCTCACCCGCACTGTTCTTTGTTTCTATACTTTCAGCGTACAGAGGCTACTTCCAGGGCATGCAGATGATGGGGCCGACAGCAATAACACAGGTCATCGAGCAGGTGTTCAAGCTGGTCATGGGTCTGTCTCTTGCTTATGCCTGGCTGCCAATGGGCGTTGAGTACGGTGCTGCCGGCGCTCTTGTCGGCGTTGTGATAAGCGAGGTTGCCGCTCTTATAGTTATTATGCTCATATACGGCGGAAACAGGAAAGCCATCATGTCGCGTGTGGATCCGAATCATCTCACAAAGAAGGATCTGCACTTTAAGTTCAATGTAATGAAACTCTTAAAGATTGCCGTACCCGTAACACTCGGCGCATGCATAATGCCCATAGTCGTTGCGATCGATTCCGGCGTCGTATCCACAAACCTTCAGTATATAGGATATTCAGCCGAGCAGGCTGCTTCCATGTACGGCACACTGACCGGCGTTGTCAACACTCTTGTTAACATGCCTGCCGTGCTCTCATCCGCTCTCGCTATGAGTCTTGTGCCTGCCATATCCGAGGCCGTTGCAAAGAAAAACGGCCCGCTCGTAAGATCGCGTGTCAGTTTCGGAGTTAAACTGGCTATCTTAGTCGGACTTCCGGCGGCGGTCGGATTCATACTCCTCGGACAGCCGATAATCAGGATGCTGTACAGGAGTCTCGGTGCGGACGAGTTAGCTCTTGCGACATCGCTCATGCAGATGCTGTCCTTGAGCATACTGTTCCTGACGCTCGTGCAGACGACGAACGCACTGCTCCAGGGCATGGGACATCCCGTAAAGCCCGTCATAAGCCTTGCGGTCGGCGCGGGCGTAAAAGTCGTGCTGAGCATTGTCCTGATAAGAATACCGGAGATCAACGTAATGGGTGCCGTTTACGGTACGATGGCATGTTATATTATAGCGGCAATAATGAACCTGATATTCGTGCACCAGGAGTCGCACTTCAAGGCCAGCGCGAAGAACCATGTATTAAAGCCTATAGCCGCGACTGCGGTGATGGGTGTCGTCGCATATCTCGTCTACAGAGTGCTCGGCGACAAATCCAACACACTCGGAGTCATCTGCGCAATAGTCGCAGCGCTCATAGTATATTTCATAATAATATTTGCACTCCGTACTCTTACCGATGAGGAACTGGCACTTATGCCGGGCGGCGGAAGACTGAGAAGGATCGCCGCAAAATTCGGGAGACGCGGAAGATGATAACGGTCATTAATATTCCGGATGACGCGAGGCTAATAAGCGCCGCGGCCGAAAAAGCCGTAAAGGATGCACGGAGAGTCTTCGTTCAGTCGGAACGCATATCTTCTTTTGAGAGATTCAGAGAACTAAACAGTAATTTAGAGAGCCTCGATCCCCTGTTTGAGGGGACCGGGGATTTTGATATCCTTGCCGCTGATATAGCGGAGCATATATCTGCCGCAGGTGATGATGCCGTATTCCTGACCATGGGCGGCATAGTATCCAACAGGATAGTCGAAAAGCTTATGAGAGCGGGAAATGCCGTCATACTGCCGTCACCCGATAACGGTGACGCGTGCATCGCTTTCGCTATGTCAAAATTCGCTGCCGGGCCGGTATTAAGGCTGACCGTGTTCGATCTGGACGTCGTAAGCCTTTCAGGACACGAAGCCGTGCTGGTTACCGGCATATCGGGCAGATATGAGATGTCGAAAGTAAAACTTTTTCTGTCGCAGCTTTCCGATGATACGGAGGTCGCGCTGTACAGCGGCGGAAATGGCAAGTTTCTTGCAGTCAAGGAACTCGACAGAGAGGATGCGGAAGGCAGCGAAGCATGCGTATATATGCCGGCCGTGCCGTATACGGGAAGAGAGTTCAATACTTTCAGCGACCTTGTCGAAATAATGGACAGGCTCAGGGCCAAGGACGGATGTCCCTGGGATATAAAGCAGACACATGAGTCCATAGCGTCCAACTGCATAGAGGAAGCGTACGAGGTGGCCGATGCGATAGGCAGGGGAGCCACGGATGAACTCTACGATGAACTCGGGGATCTTCTGCTTCAGGTTGTATTCCATGCGAAGATCGCAAAGGACTGCGGCGAGTTTGACATGACGGATGTAACGACCGCCATATGCAAAAAACTCATACGCAGGCATCCGCATATATTCGGCGACATAACGGCTGATACAGCAGAGGAGGTTCTCCGCAACTGGGACGATATAAAGAGACAGGAGAAAGATCAGGACAGCATAGCGGATTCGATAATGGATGTGCCCGCGGGAATGAGCACTCTGCTGCGTACTCAGAAGATACAGAAAAAGGCAGCGAATGTAGGTTTTGATTTCAGATGCGCGGATGATGCACTTGAAAAGCTTAAGGAAGAGATAGAGGAGTTCAGATGTGCCGATGATGCTCACAGAGAGGATGAAGCGGGCGATATGCTGTTTGCCCTCTGCAATTATATAAGGCTTTCCGGACTGTCCTGCGAGACTGCCCTTATGCGTGCGAACGACAAGTTCATAAAGAGATTTGAGTTCATTGAAAAGAACGCGGAAGCGGATGTGAGGTCGCTTTCGCTCGAAGAGATGGACGAACTCTGGGAAAAGAGCAAAAAAAGCCTTAAATAATGCGTTTTTAAGGCAAAAAATGCTTGATTTTAGGCTTTTATGTATATATAATATCAATGTTAACACTAAATTTTTTATAATATCTTAAGGAGGATATTTAAGGTGAACAAAACAGAATTAGTTGAAGCAGTTGCCAAGAAGGCTGGTATTGCGAAGAAGGACGCTGACAAGGCTGTAGCATCTTTTATCGATGTTGTTATCGGTGAAGTTAAGAAGGACAACAAAGTTCAGATAGTTGGTTTCGGTACATTCGAAGCAAGGAAGAGAGCAGCAAGAGAGGGTATCAATCCCCAGTCCAAGGCTAAGATCAAGATCGCAGCTTGCAAGGTTCCCGCTTTCAAAGCTGGCAAAGCTTTCAAAGACGCTGTGAAATAATCAATTTAGCCAATTTTAAGGAGCGGGTATACTCGCTCCTTTTTTTTATATATAATATATATAATGAGATTAGATAAATTTCTTAAGGTTTCACGCCTTATAAAGAGACGCACAGTCGCGCATAATGCCTGCAGCGGCAGCCTCGTCGAACTCAACGGAAGACCGGCCAAGAGCGGAGCGAGGGTCAAGGAAGGCGATATCATCACGATCAGTTTCGGGTCAAAACCCCTAAGTGTCCGCATACTGTCAGTTCAGGAGACAGTAAGGAAGGAGATGGCCGATCAGATGTACGAGGTGATCGATCAGTGAATATAATCGGAATTATAGTTGCGGCGGGCAACAGCAGCCGTATGATGCTTAAAAAGAATAAAGTTTTCTTAAAGTTTGGCAAAGCCACTGCTCTTGCCAGATGCATTTGTGCGCACAGAGATTCGGGTTTGTTTAGTGAGCTTGTAATAGTTTGCAGATCCGAGGATAAAAAAGAGGTTGGTGATATAGCCCGCCGTAATACAAAGGGGCTTAAGTATCGACTTGTTGAAGGCGGGAATGAGCGCCAGGATTCGGTGTGTAATGCACTTGCGACCATTGGAGAAGATGTTGATTATATAAGCGTTCACGACGCGGCCAGATGTTTTGTGACAGCGGAACTAATAAAACAATGCGTTGAGAGTGCTGTGATTCATGGATCGGCTATACCAGTTGAGAACATCACGGACACTGTAAAACTTGTGGATGGCGATATAGTCGAAAAGACATTAAACAGGAATGTCTTAAAACTGGTCCAAACACCGCAGGTCTTTTCGGCGAAGCTGCTCATAGACGCCTATGAGGCGGCGTACAGCGAGGGGTACTACGGTACGGATGACGCGTCTCTCGTGGAGCGGATGGGTGCTGAAGTGCACATAGTTGATGGAAATAGTAACAATATTAAACTGACCACAAGAGATGATATAGAGAAAGGCAGAAATATCACAGGGAGTAGAGCTAATTCTGTTCGGATTGGCAATGGTTACGATGTTCATGCTTTCTGCGAGGGTAGGCCTCTTGTGCTGGGTGGCGTGAAGATACCTTATGAAAAGGGTTTGGAAGGCCACTCGGATGCCGATGTCCTGATACACGCCGTGATGGATGCGCTCCTCGGAGCGTGCGGACTTCCGGACATAGGCGAGCTGTTCCCCCCTGGGGCAGCCCAGTACCGCAACATATCCAGCATGATACTGCTTGAGAGAGTGAAAAATAAGATGCATGACAGGTACTGCAGCGTGATCAACGTGGATGCCACCCTTATCATGCAGGCGCCGAAGATCGCCAGATACAAGGACAAAATGGCTGGAAACATAGCCGAAGTCCTCGGTATCCAGCCGGAGCAGGTCAACATAAAGGGAACAACAACGGAAAAACTCGGATTTGTGGGAAGAGAAGAAGGCATAGCCGCCAGCGCAGTCTGCCTTGTCAGGATGAGATGATCACATGAGCGGCAGATGGAAGTATTCATCGTATAAGGGCACCTTTAGGAAAAAGTCGGGGCCCCGGATGATAGCAAAAATCATCATAGCAGCTGCGGTCATAGTCGCGGCCGTATTGTGCTTTATATTTTTCGCCCTGCCGTTTCTGAGCGATTTGACGAGCGGCGTAGACCCGGCTGCAAGATATGAGGACAAGCCGAACGTTGAGTTTGCTGCGGATACTATCAGTGAGAACACTTCATCGGATACAGTAACGGAAGCGGACTGGGTCATAAATGAGGTCAAGAGCAATTACTCCATAAAGAACGATCCGTACTATGACAACGGCAGGATAATATTCTCAACGGACAACGATGTCTCCAACGGCATCATGGCGGATGCGGTCGCGATATACAATGTTGCATCCCAGGAAACGACCATACTCCCGAACGTCACGAAAAAGTACGACAATATAATAATGACGAGATTGTCCGGAAACTACGCCATATGGGTCGATTGCATGAAGGCCGGCGGCGGACGAATATGCGGATATGACTTAAGCAAGCAGGAGATGTTTGTTGTAAAGGAGTTCGGCTACGCGATACCGTATATAAGCATAAACGGCAATTACATCGCATTTACCCAGGTTGCGGGAGAGAATGAGCAGAGACTGTATCTTTACGACATAGCAAACAGGACCAATACGACCGTCAAGATATATGAGAGCAAGGATGTTACCTGCGGAAAATGCGACATATCCGATACGAGTCTCGTATGGTCGGAATACGCCACTGACGGAAGGGCGGTCTTAAGGGTCCTCGATCTTACAGGCGGTACCGCGCAGCCCAAAGAGTACAATCTGGGCGACTGGGTATTCAAGCCCAGGACGAACGGGGAATACATACTCTATACAACTAGGGACAACAGCCTTGAGGCTGATCTTATGCTGTCGGACGGAAATTCAAATACGGTCAGAGTGGCGACCGGTGTCCTCGATTACGAGATAGGCGAGGATTACATAGTATATTCGAAGGGCGAGCAGATATTCGCAGCCCCGATAGATAAAGCGCAGCAGTCACAACTGGTATCGGGAGATATGATGAGAGCGATGTTCTCATCATTCAACGGAAAGCACCTGTGTTTTTACGATGTGACTGATAATTTCGGACAGATAGACTCCGTTAGATATGTCTATATAGACAGGGAAGAGAACTGATGGCCAAAATAAAGACTGAATTCGTCTGCAGCGAATGCGGATACAGAAGCCCCAAGTGGGTGGGCAGATGCCTGTCCTGCGGTAGCTGGAACAGCATGGTTGAGGAGATAATAGAGGAAAAGCCGGCAGCGGCCGGCGCCGCTAAAGCGGATGCTTCCTTCGAGGTTCAGTATCTCGAGAATATATCGTCTGCCGAGAGCTCCAGGACCGTGACGGGCATCCATGAGTTCGACAGGGTGCTCGGCGGCGGCGTGGTGGACGCAGGAGTCGTTCTGGCAGGAGGCGAGCCCGGCATAGGAAAGTCCACACTGTTCCTGCAGGCGGCGGATATACTCGCGAATAACGGCGGAGTGCTGTACGTCTCGGGCGAGGAGTCTCCCGCTCAGATAAAGATGAGAGCCGAGAGGCTGGGCGTTAAGAGCCGTATGATGTTCATGGCAGAGACGGACATAAGGCGCGTCATAGCCGCGATAGAGAGTAAGGCCCCCAGATACGCCGTTATAGATTCCATACAGACCATGTACGATCCGGAGCTGTCTTCGGCTCCTGGAAGCGTGTCCCAGGTAAGGGGATGCGCCACTCTTCTCACGGCGGCTGCAAAGCGTCAGGGCACGGCTGTGTTCATAATAGGGCACGTAACTAAGGAAGGCGCCATAGCGGGCCCGAGAGTGCTGGAGCATATAGTGGACACGGTGCTGTATTTCGAAGGCGAGCCTTCGTCCAATCTCAGGATCCTCCGGGCTGTCAAGAACCGCTACGGTTCGACTGATGAGATAGGCGTGTTTGAGATGCGTGACAGCGGCATGCAGGAAGTCTTGAATCCCACTCTGCTGGAGGAGTATGAAAGATCCCTTCCCGGAGTGTCGGTCCTTTGCGCGGCCCAGGGAACGAGGCCCATGCTGCTCGAGATGCAGGCCCTCGTTTCAGTCACTCAGCTCAATATCCCGAGAAGGATATGCTCGGGCGTGGATATAGCGAGACTGTACATGATAGCTGCGGTCCTCGAAAAGAAGATAGGACTCAAGCTGTACAACCAGGATATATTCGTAAACGTAGCCGGAGGACTGCGCGTAAGGGAGCATGCAGGCGATCTCGCCATGGCGGTGAGCATAGTGTCGTCATTAAGAAATCTGCCCGTATCGGGCGGGACCGCTCTTATAGGAGAGATAGGCCTTGCTGGAGAGGTGAGGAGAGTTTCCTTCCTTTCGAAAAGGCTGTCCGAGTGCGAGTCGCACGGCTTTAAGAGAGTCATAGTCCCCAAAGGCAGCATAGAAAAGGGCCTTAAGACCGATATGGAGATAATCGGAGTGGACACTCTGTCCGACGCTCTTTCCAAAGTGTTCTGACAGGGTATATAATATATAAAAAAGGAAAGGAGGCGGAAGCTTAAACTTTTAATTCGCAAAACAGAATAACGGAAAGGAGGACAGCCATATGGTTCAGAAGCTTTTGAGACTATTCGTCATAATAGTCGGCATCTTCGTGGGACCGGGTCTGACGTACGCGGTGTTCGAAATGCTGGGCTCTTTTTGGGGCACTCCCGTGAGCTCGGTGCTTGAGACGTGGGCGGTCATGCTTATCTTTATTATTAGCGGTATTGTTTCCGGAATCATTTTTCTTTTATTATCAGGCAGGATCGTTGACGGCATCCTTCGCGGCATGAGCAACCCCGAAGGGGACTCATCCAGAACACAGGCAGCCAAGACCACGGCAGGTATAATCGGTCTTATCATAGGGTTCATAATAGCCACTCTTTTAACGTCGCTCATATCGAGCATACCCGCTTACTGGATATCCATCCCGCTCACTATAATCACCTTTATAGTATTCGGAGCGCTCGGTTGGAGCCTCGGATACACGGGCAAGTTCGATCTCTCCACGGTCATATCGAGGAGCAGAAGGGACGACAGGAAAAAGCCTGTGGTATCGCCCAAGATACTGGATACTAGCGCGGTCATCGACGGACGCATATACGACATATGCAAAACGGGCGTATTGGAAGGGAGCATACTCGTTCCCGGCTTCGTGGTGATAGAGCTCCAGCATATATCCGACAGCGCGGACAGCCTGAAGAGACAGAAGGGAAGACGCGGACTCGATATACTGAACAAACTGCAGTCGGATTTCCCGAAGCAGATAAGCGTCATCGAGAAGGACTACAAGGATATCGACGAGGTCGACGCGAAGCTCATACGTCTCGCGGCAGACATGAAGGGCACGGTCGTGACTCTTGATTACAACCTCAACAAGGTAGCTAAGGTGTACAGTGTTCCGGTGTTCAACATCAATGAACTGGCGAACGCTATGAAGCCCGTGCTTCTTCCCGGCGAGGAGCTCAAGGTCATCATAGTCAAGGACGGCAAGGAGCCCGGCCAGGGCGTCGCCTATCTCGATGACGGCACTATGATAGTCGTCGAGGGAGCGGGCGGCTGCGCAGGTCAGGAGATGGATGTGGCGGTCACTAGCGTGCTGCAGACGGCGGCGGGCAGGATGATATTTGCTAAGACGATATAAAACTAATAATAAAAACACCCTATTCACGGAAGATTTGAGGATAGGGTGTTTTTACGTTATAAAGAGCTTTGTTGGACAGCAAAATCGTAAAGTGCAGTGCCGCTGCAGTAGTTAGTAGGAACTCTTATGCCATTTATCCAACTATTCTCCTATTGTGGTATAAAAACCATTTTTATTGAACATTTCAGCAATTTCCTGCATGCTTTCCTGTGATGGAGTAGGAACGTCTGCCAAACTGTATTCCATGTCCAGTTTTTTGTATTTTGTTACTCCCAATGTGTGGTAAGGCAATAAACTTACTGTACAGTTGTTACCATGCTTTTTGAGGAAATCTATAGTGTTTGTTATGTTACTTTCTGAATCATTAAATCCAGGGATTATCGGGATCCTCACACAAACATTAGCTCCGGCATTAATAAGTTTCTCGAAATTGCTTAGGATCAGTTTGTTCGATACTCCGATATTCTTTTTATGAGACTCGTCATCAATAGTTTTGATATCAAACAGAAATAAATCAATGAGAGGCATCACCTTTTCTAAACTTTTCCATGAAGCATAACCTGATGTTTCTATGCAGGTGTTCAGATTCTGATCTTTACATGCTTTCGCCAGTTCATACAGAAAATCGATCTGTAATAATGCTTCTCCTCCTGAAAATGTTATTCCGCCTCCTGATTGTTCGTAAAATGAGCTGTCTTTGTTGACTATTTCCAATACTTCTGAAACAGACATAGTCTTTCCTGCCAGATCAAGTGCTTCACTGTTACATGTGGATGTGCATATGCCGCAGCTAATACATATCTCTCTGTTGATCTTTATGCCGAAACCGTCCCATGAAAGAGCATTATTCTGGCATGCATCAATACACTTTCTGCAGCCCATACAGCGTGTTTTCCAATACATCAATTGTTTTTTTTCGCTTTGAGATTCCGGATTTGCACACCACAAACAATGAAGAGGACAACCTTTCAGAAATACTACTGTTCTGATCCCAGGCCCATCTTTTAGTGCGTATCGTTCGATTTCAAATATTGTTCCTGTTTTGTTGTAATCAATACTACTATCTTTCAAAATTTCTCCTCATAATACATGTTCAGTTCGCGCTATGATGTCGTCCTGTGTCTTTTCTTCAAGGTCGTTGAATAACGCGCTGTATCCGGCAACACGTACGACTAAGTCTTTATAATCATCAGGATTGCTTTTAGCAGCTTTTAGTGTTTCTGAAGAAACTATGTTAAACTGCACATGCCATCCGTCCATTGAGAAAAATGTCTTGATAAGATCTATCATTTTATTTACACCTGCTTTTGAAGCAAGAACGGATTTTGCCAGCCTTAGGTTCAGCAAATTGCCGCCCGTTATCAGATTGTTTGGCATTTTGGATACTGAACGCATTACGGCTGTCGGGCCGAGTTTGTCTGTTCCATGATAGGGTGAGCATCCCTCTGCAAGTGGCTCACCGCTCTTTCTCCCTTCAGGCGATGCTCCAACTGGTAGCCCGGAAGGCACGTTTCCCGAAATCGTTGCCGTGCAAGGATAACTTAAGCAGCCTATCGGTCCTCTGCCTGTTCTGGTTGTAGGGTATTTATCTTGCTCATGCATGAATGAGAGATAGATGTTTCTAGCTATTTCATCGACGTAATCATCATCGTTACCGAATTTAGGTGCCTTATTCTGTAATAGTCTCCTGATATTTTCGCCTTCTTCACCACTGAAATCACTTAACAGAAAGTCCTTTAATTCTTTTGCTGAAATGACATTGTCCTCAAAGACCAGTTTCTTTATTGCAGCAATACTATTTGCAGTATTTGTTATCCCGGTTTCCGGACCCGTGACCATATCGTAGATGCTTCCGCCTTCTTTAGCGTTTTTCCCACGCTTTATGCAATCTTGTACCAATCCGGAGCAAAAGGCGTCCGGCACTACTTCTTCAATGGCATAATCTATGCAGTGTTCTCCTGCTACTCTAACTTTTACAACATAGGCCATTTGATTGTTATAGGCCTCCATTAATTCGTTAATATCCTTGAAAGTTGCAAGATCTTTCTTTTGCTTCAGTAAATACAAGCCGGTATTTGTATCCTTTCCTCCGTTTAGTGTGATATCGAGCACTTTTGCAAAATTTGTAAAACTCATACCTGCACTGCGATATCCGAATTTTCCGGGTACGATCGGCTCGATACAGCCGACTATAGCATAATTATTCGCATCCTCCTGAGACACGCCTCGCTTTACCAATGATGGGATCATCATTTTGTCACCGTGCATGGCAGGCATGCCGAAGCCGAGCTTTATTATCTCTACACATTTATCCAGATATTCGTCAGGATTTTTTTCGTTGTATCTTGCTGATACGTTGGGCTGTGTTAATCTGGTTAAGGCTATGCTGTCGAGGCACAACATAGTAAGGTCATTTACCGCATCCTTACCGTCAGGTGTAATGCCTCCCAGCGTGAGATTCTGATAAGTCGGATTGCCGCCCGAGAAACGAGTATGTGACCACGGTCTTATCTTTACTATGCCAAATGCCTTTACCCAAAGACATGCCAATAATTCAACTGCTTGTTCAGGGGTGCAGATGTTGTTCTCTATATCATTTTTGTAATACTTCCATAGGTATTGATCAAGTCTTCCGAAGGACATAGAGTGGCCGTTGCTCTCTATCTGCGATATGAGATGCACAAACCAAACGCTTTGTATGCCCTCATAAAAAGTTTCAGCTGGATATCTGGGAACCTTGGCGCAATTATTGGCGATTGCGATAAGTTCTTGTTTTCTTGTCTCGTCTTTTTCGTTTTCGGATAATGACATGGCAAGGCGTGAGTATCTTTCCGCATAAGAAATAACACCTTCATAAGCAATAATTATTGATTCATAAAAAATCCGCTTGCTGTGACTGCTGGGGTCGCATAAATCCAGTTTTGATAATTCCTCCTGGGCTTCATCAATAATACCCTGACAGCCGACACTGAGGATTTTTTCGAAATCCAGCATGATGTGGCCATCGCCGGAAGTCATATTTCCGTTTGCAGAAAGCACACCGGTCCTATAAGCTTCTTTTACATATGGAGGAAGGGTGGCCTTGCATCTGTCTTCCAGTGTTTTTCCCTGCCACCATTCTGCGATGTCCAGTAATTCATTGCGTACACTTTTTGAGACATAATATCTGTCGCCCGGTCGTTCCTCTAATTTGTCTATCTCTTCAAATAACCAAGCAACACAATATTCAGGGAAAATGGATGCAGCTCTGAGGCTTGCGGCTTGACAACCTACCAAGAGCTGATGATTCTCTATGAATATGTCCATTTTCTCCAGTATATTTTTCAATGCGTAGGCGCGACGCTTTATCATCGGTTCCGAAACATGTTCCTTGTATGCTTCTGTTAAATATCTAGCTCTTTGTACACAAACTACCTGTTTTGCTTCTATGGACTCCTTTTTAAGAGTACTGATCCTTTCAAGAGCATTAGTTGGCATATTTAGTGATTGTTTCATTATTAATCCCGCCTTTCTATTTATCATCATTTTGCTTAAATTGTTTTATATTGCTGGCCATAAAGTGCAATTGGCACTTTTATGAACCATTTTAGACCTTGCTAATAAATATGATAATTGGAATAAAAATATATGTCAAGACAAAAGTATATATATTTTACAAATGTCCAAATATGAAAAAATCTTATTATTAGCGTATAAAATTTTATTTTCAAAAAAATGTTGACATTTACAAATGAATAATATAATGTTGAATTGTACAAATCAATAATCAGAATCAACGTGAATAAAAATTGTAAAAATAATAAACAAATTGTGAGGTATTGTGAACCTTTTTGCAGATCTGAAGGGTTTTGAACAGATTTAATCAGCTGTTGCAAAGCATGTAATCGCTGAATTAATTATAAAAAAGAAGGAGAATAAGAGATGAAAAAAACAGTTTTATTGGTTGTGGCATTGTTGCTCGTTGCAGCGCTGCTTATCTCATGCACAAATAATGACACTGCAACTGAAGCAGAGGCAACAACAGAGACGGCAGAAACGTCAGAAGAGGTTGCTGCCGATTCTTCAGAAAATGGAGCATCTGAAACAGCCGCTGATACTACAGGTTCAGATATACCTGATGGTGTTGTCGGCAAGAAGATAGCAGTTATCATTAACCTAACAGCTGGCGACTGGACGCAGCAGTTCTTCTCAGGAGCAACTGCAGAAGCTGAAGCGTTAGGGATGGACATCGACGTCATGGTTTCCAATGGTGACGATGCTAAGAATCAGGAATTGTTCGCTCAGGCTACACAGCAGGGTTATGATGGCATTATGGTTTCTCATGCCATGCTGTCTTACTGTTACGATATGGTAAAGCCCGCAGTTGATAAGGGGATACAGGTCATAACTATATTTGGTATGCCCTATGAAGGAGCTGATGAAACAAACTCGAGACTCGAAGGTGTAACAAATGTCAGCCAGGACGATTTTGCGCTTGCCCAGCAGTCTTTGGACAGCATGATCGAAACTGTAGGCACAAAGCCGGTAAAAGTATTAAAAACATTTATGGGTCCTGGTTTCCCGACTATAGATGCTCGTGATGTTATATATAAGCAGTACGAAGAACAGGGACTTATAGAGACAGTCGAGGTTCTGGGCGTAACTGATTTAACAAATGTTCGTGGCGATATAACAAATAAGCTTTCAGCTCTTCTGCCTAAGTATCCGGCTGATAGCGGTCAGGTTGATGCAATCTGGGGTTGCTATGATGAACTTGCAAAGGGTGCTTTGCAGGCGCTGAATGACGCAAAGCGTACTGATATAAAACTGTTCTCAATTGATATCAGTGATGATGACATCAATCTGATGCTTGAGAATCCTGATGTCTGGATTTCAACATCTGCTTGCGATGTTCCTCAGTTTGCAACTGCTTGCGTAGATATAATGGCACTGAAATTAGCAGGTGATCCTGATGTTCCGGTTAATATGGATGAAACTTATGACTATGTCTACCCGGCATATCCTGTAAACACCGCAGATCTCAAAGAAGGAACGAACATGGAGAATTTGGCTGAGATAGTTGATGGATGGGCTGCAGATGAACTAATAAGCGATCTTAACAGACCTTGGATGGATACTCTCCGTTCACAGAATAAGTAAAAAAATTAGTATCAACCTTTAGACGCGAACTATATAGTCCGCGTCTAAAGGTAAAATGCTCTAGATCAAGGGTTTTGACTATTATAGCAAAGCGAGGATCGGTTAATTGGATAATAATAAAACATTATTGCAAATGCGTGATATTTCAATTGAGTTTCCGGGTGTTAAAGCATTAAACAAGGTTAACTTGGACTTGTCATCTGGTGAGATTCATGCTTTGGTCGGCGCTAATGGCGCAGGAAAGTCCACTTTGATGAAAGTCCTTGCAGGGGTGAATACGCATTATACCGGTGAGATTTATATAGACGGTGAACCTGTCAGAATCAGTTCTCCAAAAATTGCAAAGCAATTAGGTATACAAATAGTTTTTCAGGAAGTTGATACTGCTTTGATACCATACCTTTCTGTTGCTGAGAATGTCATGTTTAACAGCATTATAAACAGTATGGGCAAAAAGCAGCTGGTTAATTGGAAAAAAATCAGATCAACGGCTGCCGAACAGTTAAAGCGTTTCAATATAGATATAAACGTTAACAAATTGGTATCAGAACTCTCACTTGCAGAAAAGCAAATGGTACTCATAACGCGTTGTGTTGTTGAGAAATGCCGCTTTTTGATTCTGGATGAACCGACGGCGCCCCTTTCAAATACTGAGACTCAGGAACTCTTCCGTGTTGTGCGCGACTTAGCAGAGCAAAACAATGTCGGCATCGTATTCATATCACATAGGCTTAACGAATTATATGAAATCTGTGAGAAGATATCTATCATGCGTGATGGTGAAAATGTAAAAGATCTTCCTTTAACGAGTGAGTTATCACAGAATGCCATAGTTGAATATATGCTCGGCAGAAAATTCGATGATGAATATCCTAAAAAGGAACTTGAAATAGGAGATGTACTACTGCAAGTTGAGGATCTTACGGAGAAGGAAAATAAGGTTCGAAATATCTCAATGTATGTCCGAAAAGGAGAAATTGTAGGAGTTGTCGGACTTGTAGGTGCAGGCAAAACAGAACTTTGCAAAACGCTTTTTGGTGCATTAAAAACAAAGAGCGGGAAAATTGCACTTAATAATCGCAAACTAAAAGTGAAAAGTCCTACATCAGCTGTTAAGCAGGGCTTTGCCCTTGTACCTGAAGAACGCCGAAAAGAGGGCGTTCTGGTACACGAGCCGGTATACTCAAACATAAGCATTGCGGCACTAAATAAATATACCGGGGCTTTTAATGTTGTTAATAAAGCCAAGGAAAAGTCGGATGCAAAGAAAATGATTAGTGATTTGGGTATAAAAACGCCAAGTGAGAATCAAAAAGTAGCACTTTTGTCTGGCGGTAACCAGCAAAAAGTCGCTGTCGGCAAATGGCTTAACTCAGATTCCGAACTGTATATTTTTGATGAACCTACCAAAGGTGTGGATGTTGGTGCGAAAAGAGATATCTTTACGCTCATTGAACGCGTTGCTTCAGAAGGTAAAGGCGTGATTTATGCATCCTGCGAGTTTCAGGAGATTTTAGCGATTGCAGACCGCTGTTATGTAATGTATGACGGCGAACTGGTCAAGGAACTTAAAGTCAATGAAACTGATGAAAAAGAACTGTTGTATTATTCTACAGGGGGGCGCTAATAATGAATCCAAATGAAGCCAAACTCAAAAGAAATTCAAAAATGATGGGTTCCGGTTTTGTGACAAAATGGGGCACAATACTGGCCATAATCATCGTATTTTTGCTTTTTACTTTTGCAAATTGGGATGCCGATAACAGCAGAAGTTTATTCTTGACAAGTGAAAATATGATAACCGTACTAAGGAGCATCTCTATAATTACGGTAATAGCGATCGGACTTACGTTCTCGCTTTCCGTTAACGGCATGGATTTGTCTATAGGAGCAACAGCTAATTTTGCTGATGCCTTTATAATGACAATGTTTGTCTGGTATGAGATGTCTTTGGGAGTATCAATTATCCTCACGATATTGATTTGTATGAGTGTTGCTGCAATCAATTGCCTTTTGATAGTAAAACTGAAGGTGCCGGATATGATTGCCTCCTTGTCGCTTATGTTTATGTTCCAGGGGGTTGCCTTGACTTATACTGGTGGTAGCGCAATCACCCAAAGCATGGTGCGGCCAGACGGAGTACAGTCAACAGGTGTTATCCCTGAAGCTTTTAGCCAAATGGGTATGGAGCCTGTGCTTTTGATAATAATGGCTGCTGTAGTGGCATTTGCATTTTTCTTCTTGACATATACAAAGCATGGCAGATATATGTATGCTGTCGGTGGTAACCCGGAAGCTGCTAGATTATCAGGTATCTCTGTTAGCAAGTATCGTTGTATCGCATATTTCATGTCAGCGGGTTTTGCGGCACTCGGCGGAATACTCTTGGCTGCAAGAGTAGGAACAGCTCAGGTTAATCAGGGCGGATCCTATCTTATGCCTGCAGTAGCGGCAGCGTTTATAGGCTTTTCAATAGGTGGTGCCGGTAAGGCAAATGCAATTGGTACGCTTGCAGGAGCGTTTCTTGTGGGTATGCTTGAAAACGGTTTGATTATGATGTCTGTTCCATACTATTCAATGGATATAATCAAGGGCGCTGTTTTGGCTGTTGCACTTGCAATGACATACGCTAGTCGTCGTGATTAAATATTTCGGGATTAATTGAGCAGGATCAGAAATGTCCGAACTTTATATAGTAATATAGAGGCAGACATTACTAATGAACGGTGAAAGGGAATAGAGAATGATTACAGCAATCGGAAGCAGTAATATTGATTATGTAACCTATAATAAAAAGCTACCTGTACCAGGCGAAACAGTGTATGGCGATTCAGTTAAAATAACTGCCGGAGGTAAGGGCGCAAATCAGATAGCCGCAGCCAGTAGGTTGGGAGCGAAAACAAAGTTCTTGACTAAGATAGGTGATGATAACAATTCGAGCTTGCTGACAGAAGCCCTTGAATGGGCAGGGGTTGATCTCAGTAGGATTGGGATTGAAAAAGGTGTTATTTGCGGTACTGCTTTTATTGCTGTTGATGAGAAGGCACAGAATTTTATCACCATAATTAAGGGAGCTAATGAGTATATTACTCCTGATTATATTGACAAGAATAAAGATGTTATTCTGGATTCCAAGATATGCATGGCTGAGTTCGGTGCACCTATTGACAGCGTAATGTATGGAATCAGCCTCGCAAAAACCAATAATATCACAACAATTGTCAACCCTGCACCAGTCGTTCATTTTGATGAGTCATTCTATAAAGATATAGACATTATCGTATTAAACGAGATCGAATCGGCGGAATTATCCGACCTGAACACGAGTACAGATGAGGGTGTAATAAAAAGTGCAACTTTCTTTCATGAAAAAGGTGTAAGGAATGTTGTGATTACGTTAGGCAGCAAGGGTTCTTTTGTTTCTGACGGCGTGAGGAGTTGTTTTGTTCCCAGTTATAAAGTTGATCCAGTAGATACAACAGGTGCCGGTGATTCCTTTATCGGAGGGCTTGCATATGCCCTATGGAAAGATATGGACTTGTTTGAGGCAGCTAATTTTGCTACGGCGGTTGCATCGATAAGCATTACTAAAAGCGGTTCGATGATATCAATGCCAAGTTATGATGAAACAATAAAGTTTATTGATAAAAATACAATACAAACCGATAAAACCTGAAAGTTTTATACGATTTGTTTTATGACTGCAACAGGTTTATCACAGTAAATGATGATAATTAGGATTAATTATATTAAAGAATAAGAGGAAACTATTTAACGAAAACAGGAGGTTTGCTATGAAAACTAATCAAGAACGGAAACCGGATTTCAACAGGCTGAGAAAAGTATTACTAAGGGAAGGAATGCCTGATGTTGTTCCTTTTTATGATCTTTTTGCGGACGAGGTCGTAATATCGAGTTTCACTGGGAAGGATATTAATTACCACTCATTAATAGAGTTCTATTATAAACTCGGCTATGATTATTGTCCTGTATGGATAGATATGGAATATGGTGAAAACAGAGTCTTGGCTGATGATACTGCTGAAGTATCAAAAGGACAAAGGATTTATGCTGATGAGAATCACGGAATAATTGAAAACAGGGATGACTATAACAAGTATGTTTGGCCCGATCCTGAAAACTGGCATTTCAGACTCACTCCCGAAGGGACTGGCATGGATTCAGGTTCCTATTCTTCGGAACTTGTTGATAAGGTCGGAGATGAACTGCCGGAAGGCATGAAACTCATAATAAGCCTTAAGGGAATATTTGAAAGCGTAACATATTTATTTAGCTTGGTTCCTATGTGCTTTGCAATTTACGATGATCCTCAGCTTATTGCAGATGTCAGTGAGAATGTTGGCAAAAGGCATTGCGAAATGATTAGACTCTGCTTGGAAAAATGCAATAGGGATAATATTGGCGCTGTGGCGCTCTGTGAAGATATGGGATATGCTCAGGGCACGTTCCTTCCTCCGGAATTAATGAGACAATATGCATTCCCATGGATGAAAAAGTTTGTTGATATCGTTCATTCCTATGATATTCCGCTTCTCATGCACGCATGTGGCAATCTTACGGAGGTAATGGATGACTTGATTGACTATGTAGGGATTGATGCAAAACAGTCCTACGAGGATAAGATCATGCCCGTGACAGAAATCAAAAAAAGGTGGGGCGATCGTATAGCCGTACTCGGTGGTATTGACATTGATTTCCTTTGCCAGGCAACTGAGGATCAGGTAAGAGAACACACCAGGAATGTTTTGAAGATATGTATGGAAGGCGGCGGATATGCACTGGGGACAGGAAACACAATACCCAACTATGTGCCGTTTAACAACTATCTTGCAATGTTGGACGAGGGAAGAAAATTTCAGATAGGCTAAGTTAGATAAGCCGTATGATTCAAAGGACTAAAGATGTGGTTTTGTTTATATGTCAAGTATCGTACGGACTATAGATAAGAATCTTAAAGCGGGGACGAAGTTCCTACAGGTTAATGAAAGAGTGTTTTGGTATGACAGAAGTTAGTGCATCATTTTTATCAGCAGATTTTCTTGAATTGAAGAAGGAGATAAAGCGCTGTGAATCGGCCGGATGCAGGTACATCCATATAGATGTTATGGATGGTAATTATGTAGATAATCTGGCAATTGGAGTCTGTGTAACAAAATGTATCTCTAAAGGAACTAGTCTTCGCTTAGATGCACATATGGCGGTCCTGAACCCAATGGGACTTGTTGATGCATTTGCTGATGCTGGAATAGATACCTATATGTTCCATCCGGAAACGTGTTATCACCATTATCGTTTAATTGATAGAATCAGAAAAAGCGGTATGAAGGTTGGAGTTGTTTTAACTCCAACGAGTCCTATAAGTATTATTAAACATTTTATTAAAGAAATAGATGTTATCGACCAGCTGGCGGTTGATGTAGGGTTTCCCCATCAAGTGTTCAGAAGCGAAGTTTATAATAAACTGCGCGAGTTAAAGAAAATAAAGCTTGAGAACGGATACAATTATGAGATTCAGGTAGATGGCGGTATAAATGATGATACAGCTAAACTCGCAATTGATGCAGGTGCAGAAACACTTATTGTTGGTTCTTGGTTGTTTGAAAACCAAGATATGGGAAAATTTGTAAATATGGTTAAGTCTTATTAAGTTAGTTATTAATATTAATCAGATGTTGTTATATTTTTTAGATAAAAGAGAATAAAAGAAGGAGAAAATAGAATGGTTAATTTCGATGAGATCAGCGAACTCGTACAGAAGGGTAAAGCCAAGGATGTTCAGGAAGTTATTTCCAAGGCTCTTGAGGAAGGCGCAGATGCAAAGCAGATTCTGAATGACGGTCTTCTGGCCGGCATGGCGGTCATCGGCGAGAAGTTTAAGAGAGATGAAGTTTTTGTGCCTCAGGTATTAGTTTCAGCGAGAGCTATGAATACAGGCGTTAAAATACTTAAATCAAGACTCGTTGATGAGAATTCCGAAGCTTCAGGAATAGCGATCCTCGGCACTGTCAAGGGCGACCTCCATGATATCGGCAAGAACCTTGTCAAGATCATGCTGGAGGGCAAAGGACTTGAAGTCATAGACCTCGGTGTTGATGTCCCTGCTGAAAAGTTCATCGATGAAGCGATCGCACATAATGCGGATGTTATCTGCTGTTCGGCACTGCTCACAACTACGATGAGCGTTATGAAGGATGTTGTTGACCTCGCAGCTGAAAAAGGCATAAGGGACAATGTCAAGATCCTTATCGGCGGCGCGCCTGTAACTCAGGACTTCTGCGATAAGATCGGTGCCGATATCTACACGAACGATGCTGCTTCATGCGCAGACGAAGCTCTTAAGGTAGCACAGGCAAAGAAGGCATAATCGTTCGCAGACAGATCCGTGTAAAAGGTCACTAATAAATTTTAATATAAAGAGGTTTTTCATCATGGATATGAGAAGATGGGTCAATGATGTTATTTCGTGTACGAAAAAAAAGGCACTGCCGGTACTGTCGTTTCCGATAGTACAGAAGATGGGACTTAACGTAAACGACTTCATAAGCGATGCCGATACGCAGGCTAAAGGCATGTATGAACTGACAAAGATAGTCGATTCCTATGCATCCTTAAGTCCGATGGATCTGTCGGTGGAAGCGGAGGCTTTCGGATCGGAGATCATTAAGGACGACTGGGAAGTCCCGTCGGTTACCGGCTCCATCATAAGCAGCGAAGAGGAAGCGGATGCGCTCACGGTTCCGGAACCCGGAACAGGACGCACAGCTGTAAACATCGAAGCTGCGAGAAGAGCATCCAGACTCATTAAGGACAAGCCTGTTCTGGCCGGCGTCATTGGTCCATTCTCGCTCGCGGGACGTCTGATGGACGTCTCCGAGGCCATGATATACTGCTACGACGAGCCCGACATGGTCCACAAGATCATGAGAAAGGTCACAGACTACTTAAGGGAAGTCATACTCAAATACAAAGAAGCCGGAGCATCAGGGGTGATAATGGCGGAGCCTCTGACCGGCATACTGTCGCCGGATCTCGCGGAAGAGTTCTCCATGCCGTATGTAAAGGAGATAATAGACGCTGTGCAGGATGATGAGTTCATTTTCGTATACCATAACTGCGGCAACAATACTCCTTACATGGCGGAAGGCATATTCGGACTCGGAGCGTGGGCATACCACTTTGGAAATGCCGCGGACATAACAGTGCTGCTCGAAAAGGCGCCGAAGGATGCGATCGTCATGGGCAACGTAAACCCGGCAGACATACTCAACGGAACGCCTGATCTTGTGAGGCAGGAGACACTCGAACTGCTCGAAAAGTGCAGCAAGTATCCTAACTATGTTCCGTCGAGCGGGTGCGACATCCCGCCTAAATCACCATGGGAGAATATAAATGCTTTCTTCAGTGCGGTCGATGAATTTTATGACAGATGATATGTAGATTTGCTTTGAGCCGGAAGGGTTAGCCCTTTCGGCTTGCGCTTACATGCATATTTGTGTTTTGGTGCATAAGATGCTATTAATCAAGTATACTTGTCTGAATCAAAAAGCAAATATTACTATTAGGGATTATAAGAATTGCTGACCATAGGTGTTGATACATACGGTATATGCACGGATGCTATGTTGTATGATAGTAATAATAGAGAGTTTTTCCCTTTGAGGATCTATACATGATTTACGGACATCTTTTGAACTGCAATGTAGTGCCTGTTAGCATGGTAGCACTTGAAATCCTTAATATAAAAATGTGATGTCTGACCGTTTGATTCCGGAAGGTGCTATGAACTGCTTATAGTGATATACGGCTTTATAATTGAATTGAATGTTGATTTATATTTTAAATAATGAGAGAATTAATCTAGAATTGAAAATAACACTTATTAGACTCTGTCATTATTAATATATTGCTATTTTTTAATTGGCTTAAAAACTACAAAGGAGCGTATTATTAAAAACGATATGCCTACATCAATAACAAAAAACTATGACTTAAAGGTAAAAGCAGCTTACTATTACTATAAGAAGAATATGAAGCTGATTGAAATAGCGGAAAAACTTGGGATCTCAAGGATGACACTTAATAAACTGATGAAAGATTTAGTAAATGAGGGCATTGTTAAGATTGAAATACTAGATAAAAATAGTGTGCTCTCTATGCTTGATTTGGAAGAATCCGTAAAAGAAAGGTTTTCGCTAAAAGATATCCGTATTGTTCAAACATCACAATACGATTCTGCTTATATAACGAGCAGCATTGCTTTAGAAGCAGCTAACATGGTCGATTCGCTAATTACCAATGGTATGAAAATTTCGATAACATGGGGCTGGACACTTGAATTGCTTGTTGATTATCTGAAGGGTAATTCATATATAAGGGATATAAAAGTTTATACGCTTTTAGGTGCAACCGGTATAATTAATATGCAAATGCAGCCAAACAATATAGCCTATAGTCTTCTTAAAAAGTACAATGGTATTGGCAGAGTTATGAATGCTCCTTTTATGTGTGATACTCAGGAAGCACGTGATGTGGTTATGGCTGATCGAAATGTGGCTTCAATAATTGAGGAGTCAATGGATTCAGATATCACTCTGGTTGGTATTGGACCGACGCCAAACGAATTAGGCAAAACAGATGAGATGAGGTACAATATCGAAGTTATAAAAGAGCTAAAACAATATAATGTTTGCGGAGATATATGTTCTAATTTTTATGATATTTATGGCAATATATGTGATGCGCCAATCAGCAGGCGTTTTGTCAGAGAAGATATAAATGATATAAAAAAGCACAAATGCGTTATCGGAATAGCGGGCGGAGAACACAAAGTAGCGTCAATCCTCGGAGCACTGAATGGAGGCTATCTTGATGTATTAGTGACTGATAAGAACACTATTACTTCAGTTATGGAGATGGCCGATAAGATAGGTGTTTAGAAATAAATAATAATTGTATTACTGCTTTAGTGAGTTAAACATCTCATGTATGTTGATAATGTTTTGGGCCAATGCATTATCGCATATGAATGAATTGATGAGCCCCGAACTTAGTACAGAAAAAGATGAGTATGCTTTTTCTGAACCAGTGGCAACAGCAATCACAGTTGTTGCCTTTTTTAGCGCATCAAATGGGATGCTTATTAGTCTTTCGGAAAGGCTATCCTTGATTAATTCTCCATATATATTAAACCTGTGTCCGCATGTAGCGCCGACCGGCTCATCGTTATTACTCATGTAGTATGATAATCCGGATTTGTTTAAGGGCTTAGATGCTCGTTCAACGATACTGCCATTAAAATATCCGAGCGCGAGGATTGCAACGTTAATACTTTTCCACTTATCAGAAATATCATGCATTTGAGAGCTTTGCATGTACAGTTTCTTTTCCTCAATAGTTTTTGCTACTGCAGGCGCATATATAAAGGACGGTTTTGCATCAAGCTTCTGAGCAAACTTCTGGACCATCTCGTTCATATTAAACTTTCTGGAATCAATAAGATCCACATCCCCCATAAGTGGAACGATCTCTAAATCAGTAAGATTATTCTTGAGATCGTATGTGTTCATTATCTCATAGCAGGTATTACCCCAGGAAATACCTATGATATCTCCGCTGCTTATATGCGAATTTATTAAATCATTAGCATGACCGGCGCAGACTGTAAGACCGTTAACATAAATATTATCGTTAAGCGGTGCTACTATGCACTCGTCCAAATCAAATAACTCTTTTAGTGAATCGGAAAGTCTATCCTCATTCAGTGTGGGATTCTTCAATATGTATCTTATCTCGACGATTCCCATATCTTTTGCTTTTGAAAGCAAATTAGAGACAGTAGCACGACTGATATTGAACTGTTCTGCTATTTCCTGTTGTGTCTTATTGTTCTGATAGTACATTCTCGCAACTTGAAATACTAAATTAATATCGATTTTTTTCGGCATAAATGTAACCCAGTCCTTTTATAAGGGAAATATAACTTTTATTAAACTATTACATAATAATAACTAACAAAAGTCAATAAAAATTTATTTTTATATTGACATGTGTCATAACAAATGTTAATATAAAAACCGTAATAAATATTTTCATATTATATTTTTACGGATTGGGAGTGAAAATTATGATTAGCAAAAAAAAGTATAAAGAGATCCTTGAAAAGATGCTGCTGACAAGACGGTTTGAGGAAAAGGTTAGTTACTTTTTTTCGATGGGTATGGTACACGGTACGACTCACCTATATGTAGGTGAAGAGGCTGTTGCTTCCGGAGTATGCTGCGCATTGGATGAGAATGACTATATTGAGAGTACTCACAGGGGGCATGGACACTGCATATCGAAAGGCATTGATCTTAATAAAATGATGGCTGAACTCAGAGGTAAAGTGACCGGATATTGTAAGGGCAAAGGCGGATCGATGCATATCGCTGATCTGTCCAGAGGTAATCTGGGGGCTAACGGTGTTGTTGGCGGAGGCATACCGCTTGCGGTTGGTGCTGCGCTGACACTTAAAATGAAAAAACGCAATAATATAGTTGTTTGTTTCTTTGGTGACGGCGCAACAAATGAGGGCTCTTTTCATGAGGCTGTGAACCTTGCTTCCGTCTGGAAACTTCCTGTTTTATTTGTATGTGAGAATAATAAGTACGGTATGTCTACCAGTATTAAGCAACATATGAATATTGATGATATTGCGATAAGAGCCTCATCTTATGGAATACCCGGCGTAAATGTTGACGGTATGGATGCAATAGCTGTATATGAAGAAACGATTAAAGCCAAGAAGTATGTGCTCAAGAATGGTCCCATGCTCCTTGTTTGTGATACTTACAGATATCTTGGGCATTCCAAGAGTGATGCTAATGTATATAGAACCAAAGAGGAGATTGAAAGCTGGAAGAAAAAGGATGCTATCAAGAAACTTGAAAAGTATCTTGTCAAAGAGAATATATTTACTCAGAAAGAAGTCGATCTGATTGAAGAAGATACGCGCCAGCAAATTGAGGATGCTGTAGCCTATGCAGAAGCCAGTGCGGATCCTGCTCTTGAGACAATCACTGAAGATATATATGCATAGGATGGAGGAAGGAATAATGAGAGAATTAACATATGCCCAGGCAATAAAAGAAGCGATGACCCTTGAAATGAGACGAGATGAAAATGTCTTTTTAATGGGTGAAGACGTTGGCTTATATGGCGGTGCTTTCGGTGTGTCAATTGGTATGTTTGATGAATTTGGACCTGACAGAGTACGTGATACACCTATATCAGAAGCTGCTATTGCTGGAGCTGCAGCAGGGGCTGCGGTTACGGGTATGCGACCGATAGCTGAGATGATGTTTTCTGACTTTATGACGATCGCAGCGGATCAGATCATCAATCAGGCTGCAAAAATGCGGTATATGTTTGGTGGTAAAGCGAAGGTTCCAATGGTTATGAGACTTCCTGAAGGGTCAGGTACAGGCGCTGCAGAGCATCATAGCCAGAGTTTGGAAGCTTGGTTTTGCCATATACCGGGTCTGATAGTAGTCGCTCCTTCAACTCCTGCTGATGCTAAGGGACTACTCACTGCCTCTATAAGGAATGATAATCCTGTAATGTTTTTTGAGCAGAAACTGTTATACAGAGTTAAAGGAGATGTTCCGGAAGGCGAATATATCCTTCCGCTTGGTAAGGCTAATATCGTTCAGAACGGTTCAGATCTGACTATCGTTACATATGGCAGGATGCTCAGGGTTTGTCAGGATGCGGCAACTCTTGCTGCAGAGCAGGGTATTTCTGTCGAGATAATAGATCTTCGTACGCTCTATCCCATGGATAAAGAGACGATAATTGAGTCTGTTAAAAAGACATCCAGACTTATAATAGTTCATGAGGCTGCTAAAACAGGTGGACTTGGCGGTGAGATTGCTGCGAGTATTGCTGACAGTGAAGCCTTCTATTATCTGGATGCTCCGATCAGACGTCTTGCAGGACTAGATGTGCCTATTCCATATAATCCTACACTGGAGAAAAACGTCGTGCCTACTGTGGATAAAGTGGTAGCCGCAATAAAGGAAATCGTTGGCTGAAGAGGTGAGTTGATATGGCATATGAAGTCGTAATGCCGAAAGCCGGTATGGCGATGGAATTCGGCACAATAATAAAGTGGTTAAAAAATATAGGGGATAAGGTTGAATACGGAGAGCCTTTGCTTGAGATAGAGACTGACAAGACTTCAATGCAGGTTGAAGCGATGAATGATGGCTATCTGCTGTCTAAACTGTATGATGAAGGGGACGAAGTGCCCGTTGTGACAACTATAGGATATATAGGAGATAAAGGCGAAGAAGTCCCAAATGCTGATGAGCATGTAATAGCGGAGAATGTGACGTCAGAGGATGAGCCGCGTGTTGAAAGCGGTGAAACTAAAACCATTGAGAAAAAATCCGGGCAAAAGGTTCTGGCTACCCCGGCCGCAAAACGCATTGCTAAGGAGAGGGGTATTGATTTAAGCTCTCTCGGCATTGAATCAATTATAAGAGCCAAGGATATTGATGATCTTGCCGGTATCAGCAGTAAAAAGGCCACACCTCTGGCCCGATCCATAGCTAAGATAAACGGTGTTGATATTGATGGCGTTTCGGGGTCCGGTTTTAATGGTAAAGTCCTGAAAGATGATGTGGTTGCGCTGATTGATAAAACACCTAAGATGAGTGTGGCCGAAGACGAAGATCAGCTTGTACCATTAAATGGCTTGCGAAAGACTATAGCGAAAAGGATGTTGGAATCGCATACGGATGTTCCGCCGGTCACTCTCAATACAGTTGCGGATATAACTGAGCTGTTTGAAATAAGACAGCAGATCAATTCTTCTGTAACTGATACAAAGATAACTTTTAATGATCTTGTGCTGCGTGCGTGTTCTATTGCTCTATGCGAGTGTCCTGAGATCAATGCCTCGTTTAGTGATAAAGGGATAATACAGAAGAAAGATGTCAATATAGGAATGGCTGTCGCTATAGATGGCGGACTTATTGTTCCCGTATTAAAGAATGCAAATGATATGTCACTCAAAGAATTGTCTAAAGAGGCAAAAATGCTTTCAAAGAAAGCAAGGGATGGGCAACTTCTTCCTGACGATTACACAAATGGTACTTTCACGGTCTCAAACCTTGGCATGTACGGCATCATGAGTTTCACGCCAATTGTCAACCTTCCGGAATGTTGCATTCTGGGAGTATGCGCTATCGTGGATAAGCTTAAGATGGCAGATGATGGCTGTATCAGTAATCATAAAGAAATGGGTTTGTCGTTGACATTTGATCACAGATGCATTGATGGTGCCGTCGGTGCGAAGTTCCTTCAGAGGATAGTTCAGCTTTTAGAACATCCCTTTGAACTGATTATTTGAATGGAGTAAAAAAATGGCGTATGAAGTCGTAATGCCGAAAGCCGGCATGGCTATGGAATTCGGCACAATAATAAAATGGTTGAAAAACGTAGGTGACAAGGTTGAATATGGTGAACCTTTGCTTGAGATCGAGACTGACAAGACTTCGATGCAGGTTGAAGCGATGAATGACGGCTATCTTATGTCAAAGCTATACGATGAAGGCGATGAAGTTCCTGTCGTGACGACTATCGGATATATTGGGCAGCTCGGTGAAAAATTGCCCGAGGGCAATGATAACGTGCATGACAGTAAGAATCTCAAGGAAAAGGAATCATGTGATAATTGCGTTGATGACAGAAGTGAGAGTGCGAAAAATGAATATGATGTCGTAGTCGTAGGCGGCGGACCTGCCGGATATATATCTGCTATAGCATGTGCAAGACGTGGTATGCATGTGGCTATTGTCGAAAAAGACTCTTTGGGCGGCACCTGCCTTAACCGTGGGTGTATACCGACAAAGACATATCTGAAAACAGCGGAATTAATACATGGTATATATAATGTGGGGCAAAGAGGCATAAATATCCACGAGCCGTCGTTTGATATTGATATGAAAACAGTTGTTGCGGAAAAGGAAAAAGTCGTAGCACAGCTGGTAAATGGTATTAAAGGACTGATGCGCAGCAACGGGATTGATGTCTACTCCGGCGAGGGAAAGATCTATTCAGACAAAACAGTGAGAGTAAATGATGATACCATCCTTTCGGCGGACAATGTCATATTTGCGGGCGGATCACAGGCTTCAGTCATCCCAATACCCGGCATCGACCATAAGGCTGTTATGCTGAGTGATGGTATTCTTGAATTGACTTCGCTTCCCGAATCACTTGTTGTGATCGGCGGTGGTGTTATCGGTGTTGAGATGGCCAGTGCTTTTAATGCTTTTGGCAGCAAAGTCACGGTCATTGAAATGATGGACCGGCTGGTTCCTGCAGTTGATGCTGAAATCTCTGAGTGCTTGAAGAAGGAACTGACTGCGCAGGGAATAGATATAATGACCGGGATCAAAATAGAGAAGATAGAGGATCATGACGGTAAAGCAGTGATATGTACAGATTCCGGTAAAAAGATCGAGAGTGATAAGGTCCTGCTTTCGATAGGACGCAAGCCCGATCTTTCAGGATTGGGTAATGTTGACGTTAATATAGACAGCCAGGGGCGTGTTCTGGTCGATGATCATATGCGAACGAATATAAGTTGGCTTTATGCACCGGGAGATATAAACGGACGTGTTATGCTTGCCCATGCAGCTTTTTCAATGGCAGAAGTGGCGGCGGCTAACTGTGCAGGTGAGGAAGTCAGGTTTAAGGACGCCTATGTGCCGAGTTGTATCTACACTATACTCGAGATTGGCTGCATAGGAAAAAAGGAGGAGGAACTTGAGCATTCAGACATTAGTATAGGGAGATTTGCTTTTGGTAATAACGGCCGGGCGTTGGCTTCAGGTGAAGGCAAAGGGTTTGTTAAGGTAATTACTGACAAAAAAACTGGCGAGATATACGGTGTTCATATCATAGGGCCAAATGCTACTGAAATAATTAATGAAGCAAGTGCGCTTATGACAATGGAGATAACTGCATATGAAGTGCCCTCGATCGTGCATGGACATCCCACGTATTCTGAGGCGCTGATGGAGGCGATTTCTGATAGTGTCGGAGCATCCTATCATTCTCCGCCTAAAAAGAAATCATAATATAAGGCATCAAACATGAGATAATCTGAATGCATATATGTTAAAAGAGACCTCCATTCGTGTGTGGAAGCAATTAATGATAACTAATTCTCCCGTTAGTGTTAATGATTGGCATGTAAAAACTGTTTCCACAAAGTGGAGGTCCTTTGCTACTTATTTAGGATATATTCCGTATGATCAGACAAAATATTTCGCGGGCTTACTGTCGTCTTAATGTGCCTAGTCTTTTCGAGGGTGTAAAAAAATTATTGATGTGGGTGTAAAAGCTATTTATTGATGTGGAGCTCCTCCGGCCGGGTGAATTTTTTTGTTGATGTGGCACCGGGTGAATTTTTTTGTTGACATCTTTACATGCCCACATTATAATTATATACTGCGTTAGCATGCATTATAGTGGATTATTATCGTCATTTGCCCGTCGGCAAAAAGGTGAAAATGAACCGTTTTAAGGCCTGCCGGACGCAGAAAAGACAGGGCAGAAAAACGCCCTTCATATCAATAATGTAGAGACAGAAAAGCATATTATTAGGAGTTGTTTACAGTATGGTGCATGAAGTCAAAAACGGAAAACGCGTAAGAAAGAGTTTCTCCAAGATTCCTGAAGTGCTTAAGATGCCTGATCTTATCGAGATTCAGAAAGATTCTTATAAGCGTTTTTTAAACGAAGGTCTCACCGAAGTCCTTAAAGATGTATCACCGATCACAGACTACTCTGAAAACCTTGTGCTGGAATTTGTAAATCATCACATCCAGGACACCCCCAAGTATGACGTTGAGGAATGCAAGGAAAGGGATGTCAATTATGCTGCGCCCCTTAAGGTTGAGGTACGCCTCACAAACAAGGAAACAGGCGAAGTCAAATCACAGGAAGTTTTCATGGGCGATTTCCCGATCATGACGGAAAAAGGCACGTTTATCATCAACGGTGCAGAGAGAGTAATCGTCAGTCAGCTGGTCCGTTCACCCGGTGTTTACATGGCCAATGAAAAGGACAAGATCGGTAAAGATCTGTATACCGCTCAGGTCATCCCGAACAGAGGCGCATGGCTTGAGTATGAAACGGATTCCAACGACTGCTTCTGGATCCGTGTGGACCGTACCCGTAAGCTTCCGGTTACTGTCTTTTTGAGAGCTATGGGTATCGGCACGAACACGGACCTTCGTGAAGTGTTCGGCGATGACGAGAATATCGAAGCCACGATACAGAAGGATTCGACTACAAACAGGGAAGAGGGTCTCATCGAGATATACAAGAGACTCCGTCCCGGCGAACCTCCGACAGTCGAGTCTTCCAGTCAGCTCATAAACGCGATGTTCTTCGACCCCAAGAGATATGATCTTGCGAGAGTCGGAAGATATAAGTTCAATAAGAAACTGGCTCTGTCCACCAGACTCGTCGGCCTTACGGCAGCCGAGAATGTTGTTGATGCCGATACCGGTGAAATATACGTTGAAGCCGGTCAGGTCATCGATGAGGCTGCTGCGCTCAGCATCGACAATGCGGGCATAAGGACAGTCGACATTGACTGCGGCGAAGGCAGGGTTCACCGCATCGTCGGCAACCAGTTCGTCGATCCCAAAGTCTATCTTGATTTCGATCCCGAGAGCGTAGGCCTCAATGAGAAGGTCTATCATCCGCTCTTAAAGGAGCTGATCGACAACTCAAAGGACGAGGAAGACTTAAAGGAACAGCTTAAGGCCAATATCAATTCACTTATACCTAAGCATATAGTCAAGGAAGATATGTTCGCTTCAGTGTCATATCTCTTAGGCCTCAAGTACGGTATAGGCCATACCGATGATATCGATCATCTCGGAAACAGGCGTCTGCGCTCAGTGGGCGAGCTACTGCAGAACCAGATCAGAGTCGGTCTTTAAAGACTCGAAAGAGTAGTAAGAGAATGAATGTCCATACAGGATATGGATGTCGCAACGCCTTCCAACCTTATTAATATAAGACCGGTTACGGCGGCGATCAAAGAGTTCTTCGGTTCATCACAGCTCTCGCAGTTCATGGATCAGACGAATCCTCTGGCAGAGCTCACTCATAAGAGAAGGCTCTCAGCACTCGGTCCCGGCGGACTCAACAGAGACCGTGCGAGTTTCGAGGTCAGAGACGTTCATCATTCCCATTACGGCAGGATGTGCCCGATCGAAACGCCTGAAGGTCCGAACATCGGTCTTATAGGTTCGCTCTCAACATATGCAAAGATAAATCAGTACGGATTCATAGAGTCTCCGTACAGGATAATAGATAAGAAGACCGCAACAGTAACTGACGAGGTCAGATACATGACAGCGGAAGAAGAGGACAAGTACATTATCGCGCAGGCAAATGAGCCCATAGGCGAAGACGGCAAGTTCGTCAACAAGCGTGTCATGTGCCGTGTTCTTGATCAGATCGTTGAGGTCAGAAGAGAAAAGGTCGATCTGATGGATGTATCGCCGAGACAGCTCGTCTCAGTCGCTACAGCCCTCATTCCCTTCCTCGAGAACGACGACGCGAACAGAGCTCTGATGGGCTCCAACATGCAGCGTCAGGCTGTTCCGCTTCTTATACCTGAAGCTCAGTTCGTCGGAACGGGCATGGAGTATAAAGCTGCTTACGACTCAGGCGTGCTGGTTATCGCAAAGCATGCGGGTATAGCAAAGAGCGTAACGGCTACCGATATCGTCATTGAGTGCGACGATGGCAGGATAGATGAGTACAAGCTCATCAAGTTCGCCAGATCCAACCAGGGCACCTGCATCCACCAGTTCCCGATAATCAATACGGGTGACAGGATAGAGGAAGGCCAGGTCATAGCCGATGGTCCTTCTACCGATGAAGGCGAGCTCGCACTGGGCAAGAACGTGCTGGTCGGATTCATGACATGGGAAGGCTACAACTACGAGGACGCTGTGCTGCTTTCAGAGCGTCTCGTAAAGGATGATGTCTTCACATCCATACATATAGAAGAATACGAAGCCGAGGCCAGAGACACCAAACTCGGTCCGGAAGAGATAACAAACGACATACCGAATGTCAGCGACGATGCCAGAAAGGATCTCGATGAGAGAGGCATAATCAGGATAGGCGCTGAAGTCAGAAGCGGAGACATCCTCGTCGGTAAGGTAACGCCTAAGGGCGAGACGGAACTCACGGCTGAGGAGAGACTGCTGAGGGCGATATTCGGTGAAAAGTCCAGAGAGGTCAGGGATACTTCCCTGAGAGTCCCCCACGGTGAAGGCGGCATCATAGTCGATGTCAAGGTATTCACAAGGGAGAACAAGGATGAACTCACAGCCGGAGTCAACAAACTCGTACGCGTGTACATCGCGCAGAGAAGAAAGATCTCCGTCGGCGATAAGATGGCCGGACGTCACGGAAACAAGGGCGTTATCTCCAGGGTGCTCCCTGTTGAGGATATGCCTTTCCTGCCCGACGGCACACCGCTTGATATAGTGCTCAATCCTCTGGGTGTTCCGTCCCGAATGAATATCGGACAGGTGCTCGAGGTACATCTGGGCAGAGTCGCAGCGGCAAACGGATGGCATGTGTCCACTCCCGTTTTCGACGGCGCTACGGAAGCTGACATCAAGCAGTATCTGATCGATACCGGACTGGATACGGACGGCAAGACGGTACTGTACGACGGCAGGAGCGGCGAACCTTTCGAGAATCGCGTAACAGTCGGATACATGTACATGCTCAAACTGCATCATCTGGTCGATGATAAGATCCATGCTCGTTCAACCGGTCCGTACTCACTGGTCACGCAGCAGCCACTGGGTGGTAAGGCGCAGTTCGGCGGACAGCGTTTCGGTGAGATGGAAGTCTGGGCTCTGGAAGCATACGGCGCGGCAAACACGCTGCAGGAGATACTGACGGTCAAGTCCGACGATATCGTGGGCAGGGTCAAGACCTACGAATCAATCGTCAAGGGCGAGAACATACCCGAACCGGGCGTTCCCGAATCGTTCAAGGTCCTCATAAAAGAGATGCAGTCGCTTGCGCTTGATATAAAGGTCCTGAATGAGAACAAGGACGAGATAACCATAAAGGAATCGACCGATTACGATACGGTCAATCTCGATGTCAATATCGAAGGTGAAGAGGATACGCCTCTGCCTGCTGAAGAGAATATTAATCTCGATGATTCCGACATGATAATCGAAGACCTTGAGGATATCGATCTTGACAGCCTCGATATAAAGGACTTCGGAGATATCCAGGATATCGATATCACGGAAGAAGAGAGTCTTGAGGGGCTTGACGATATCGAGGATCTCGATGCCGGTGATCTGGAAGAGATAGTCGACATCGACGGAGACGACGGTTCCGCGGATGATTCCGGCGAAGATATCTGAAAGAAGCCTTAAAGGAACTCAGGTTGGTTTTTCGACTTTTTGATATATGAGAGGAGAGAGTTTCATTGTTTGAACTCAACACATTTGATTCCATACAAATCGGTCTTGCATCACCCGAGAAGATCAGAGAATGGTCACACGGCGAGGTGAAGAAACCCGAGACGATCAACTACAGAACGCTCAAGCCCGAGAAGGACGGCCTCTTCTGCGAACGCATATTCGGTCCCACAAAGGACTGGGAATGCCACTGCGGAAGATATAAGAGGATCCGCTACAAGGGCATCATCTGCGAGAAGTGCGGCGTTGAGGTCACAAAGGCCAAGGTCCGCCGTGAGAGGATGGGACATATAGAGCTCGCATCACCTGTTTCTCACATATGGTACTTCAAGGGTATACCCTCAAGGATGGGTCTGCTGCTCGATATGTCACCGAGATCTCTTGAAAAGGTGCTGTATTTTGCTGCGTTCGTCGTGACCGATCCCGGTGAGACACCGCTCGATCACAAGCAGATACTGACTGACAAGGAATATAGGGAAGCACAGAATCAGTTCGGCGAAGATTCCTTCAAGGCAGGAATGGGCGCAGAGGCTGTAAAGGTCCTGTTAAAGCAGCTGGATCTCGAAGCCATATCCAATGAGCTCAAGACAGAGCTCAAATCCGCGACCGGCCAGAAGAGAGTGCGTGCCATCAAGAGACTTGAAGTCGTGGAAGCGTTCTTAAAGTCAGGCAACAAGCCCGAGTGGATAATACTCGATGTTGTTCCGGTAATACCTCCGGAACTCCGTCCTATGGTTCAGCTCGACGGCGGCAGGTTTGCCACATCAGACCTTAATGACCTGTACAGAAGGGTCATAAACAGAAACAACCGTCTTAACAGACTCCTCCAGCTGCGTGCTCCCGACATCATCGTTAGGAATGAGAAGCGTATGCTCCAGGAAGCTGTAGACGCGCTGATAGACAACGGCAGAAGGGGCCGTCCCGTAACGGGCCCCGGCAACAGACCGCTCAAATCACTGTCCGATATGCTCCGCGGCAAGCAGGGACGTTTCAGACAGAACCTGCTCGGTAAGCGTGTCGACTATTCCGGACGTTCCGTTATAGTCGTAGGTCCCGAGCTCAAGATGTATCAGTGCGGTCTCCCCAAGGAGATGGCTCTCGAACTGTTCAAGCCCTTTGTTATGAAAAAGCTGGTCGCTGACGGCTATGCTCACAACATCAAGAGCGCCAAGAGAATGGTCGAGAAGGTCAGAACGGAAGTCTGGGATGTGCTCGAAGATATAATCGACGGACATCCGGTCCTTCTGAACCGTGCTCCCACACTGCACAGACTGGGTATCCAGGCGTTTGAGCCCGTGCTGGTCGAAGGTAAGGCCCTGAAGGTCCATCCCCTCGTATGTACCGCATACAACGCGGACTTCGACGGCGACCAGATGGCCGTGCACGTACCGCTGTCGGTTGAAGCACAGTCCGAAGCGAGATTCCTGATGCTCGCTGCCAACAACATACTTAAGCCCCAGGACGGAAGACCTGTCGTCTGCCCGACGCAGGATATGGTCATAGGTTCTTATTACCTCACCATACACAGACCTGGTGCCAAGGGTGAAGGCAGCATATTCGCATCGGTCGATGAAGCTATACATGCATACAATACGGGCAATATCGCTCTTCAGGCGATGATAAAAGTCCGTGTTACAAAAGAAGTTGATGGCAAGGATGTCACTGGCATCATAGAGACCACGACAGGCCGTCTCATATTCAACACAGCCATACCTCAGGATCTGGGTTATATGGACAGGAGTATCCCGGGCAATGAGCTCAAATTCGAGGTCGATAACCTCATTGACAAAAAGCAGCTCGGCAAACTCGTCGATCTTTGCTTTGCTAAGCTCGGTCCGACAAAGACATCCCATGTTCTTGACAGGATAAAGGCTCTGGGATTCCATTATTCCACAGTCGGAGCCATAACGGTCAGCGTATCTGACATACAGGTTCCGGAGAAGAAGAAGGAACTCATCGCAGAGGCTGAGAACACAGTCCTCGAGATAGAGCAGCAGTATATGATGGGTCTTATCGACGACAAGACCAGAAAGAACAGTGCTGTCAAGGTCTGGGAAGACACGACAAAGAGCGTCACAAAAGCCCTCATGGACAGCATGGATGCTTTCAACCCGATATACATGATGGCAAATTCCGGTGCCCGTGGTTCGACAAACCAGATAAGACAGCTGGCCGGCATGCGCGGACTCATGGCTGATCCTAACGGCGAAACCATTGAGATCCCGATAAGAGCGAACTTCAAAGAAGGTCTTACGGTTCTTGAGTTCTTCATCTCATCACACGGCGCCAGAAAGGGTCTTGCTGATACGGCTCTGAGAACGGCTGACTCCGGTTACCTCACGAGAAGACTCGTTGACGTTTCCCACAATGTCATCGTCCGTGAGAAGGACTGTTTCGAGAATCTGGGCGAGAACGTTGCAGGTATTGAGATATCAGACCTGACTAACGGCAAAGAGATGATAGAGCCCTTAAGAGACAGACTCCGCGGAAGAGTCCTGGCTCAGGATATAACTGACAAGAAGGGTAAGGTCGTTTATCCCGTAAATACGCTTATCACAAACGATATAGCTGACAGCATAGTCGATATGGGATACACGAAGGTCACAATCCGTTCGGTCCTCACCTGCAAGAGTGAGTACGGCGTATGCGCAAGGTGCTACGGTGCCAACATGTCCACGGGCGATCTCGTTGATGTAGGCGAGGCTGTCGGTGTTATAGCCGCCCAGTCCATCGGCGAACCCGGTACACAGCTGACGATGCGTACGTTCCATACCGGCGGCGTTGCCGGCGGCGACATAACGGGCGGTCTGCCCAGAGTCGAGGAACTGTTTGAAGCCAGAAAGCCGAGAGGTCTTGCGGTCATTTCCGAGCTCGGCGGTACAGTCAGCATCAAGAACGGAAAGAAGCGTGAGGTCACTATCGCAAATGAGAGCGGCGATGCCAAGACATACCTTATCCCGTACGGCGCAAGCCTTAAGGTCGATGAGGGAGATGTCATCGAAGCCGGCGACGAACTGACCGACGGTTCCATCAACCCGAACGATATACTTAAGATCAAGGGTGTGAAAGGCGTTCAGGAATATATAATCAAGGAAGTCCAGGCGGTCTACAGACTGCAGGGTGTTGAGATCTCCGACAAGCATCTTGAGATCATAGTCCATCAGATGCTCAAGAAGTGCCGTATCGAGGATGCGGGCGACACGGATATGCTGCCCGGCGAACTGCTCGATATATTCCGCTTCGAGAAGGAGAACAACAGGGTACTGGCAGAAGGCGGACAGCCCGCAACGGCATCAAGAGTTCTGCTCGGTATAACCAAGGCTTCTCTGTCAACCAACTCGTTCCTGTCTGCAGCTTCATTCCAGGAGACCACGAGAGTTCTCGCGGACGCAGCCATAAAGGCAAAGATAGATCCGCTGCTCGGTCTTAAGGAGAACATAATAATCGGTAAACTCATTCCCGCCGGTACGGGCATGAGGAGATACAAGGATATAGAGGTTGTCAACAACGTCATCAACGAGCAGATAGCCGAACAGATGACGGAAACGGAAGAGGAGACTGCCCCCGCTGAAGAAGCGTGACGAAAGGATAAGATATGCCCGGAGTTGTATACGAAGACGACTATAAGGATCCGGTAAAGCTCAGTAGAGAAGACCCGTGTCCGATAGAGGGCTCAGAGCTCTGCTACTGGCTCGCTGAAGGGAACTGCGATACCTGCTATGTTTCCAGGATAAAGATGGCTGAGGACAGAGAGCGCATGCTCAAGAACTGGCGTGTGACGCTCAGCAATCTTCCGAAGGAATTCGATGATCTCGGAAACAGCGAGACGTGCGTCCTCACAAAGGGCGAGCCCGTAAAGGCGGAGTGCTATGCCTCGACCTATATGGCCCATCCCGATCCTCCTGCCAAGAAGGGCATAATACTCGGTTTCGGCAAGAAGGTCAGGATACCGGTCGGCTCCATGGTCAATATGCATATGGCCATAAGCAAGAAGTGCAGAAGCAGATTCAGACTGATGTCTGCCATAGACATACTGCTGCTTCTCGTGCTGGCTGCCGTGGCTGCGGTCCTCGTGCTGACACCGGCGTTCGGATCTCTGTTCACGAACGGGGCCGTTCATTTCCTTATAGGAATGCTCATAGTGATAGGCGCCGGAGTCGTCGGATATTTCGCAGGCAAGAAGGCCAGGGTCTCTTTGAGAGAGAGATTCAGCAAAGAGATGAGGGTCGATCTGAGGGAAGTCCCTGTCATAAAGGATATGATGGACCGCGGATGGTTCTTCTATGATACTTCAAGAGGAGGCAAGGGCGATCCTGCCAAACTGGAGCTGTTCTTCGACAGAAAAAAGAACTTCAAGAACATATTTCCGCCCGAGGATTTTTCTGTTGACAGTAAAAAAAGTGAGTGATAAAATCTTATCATGCGCCATTATGTGCCGGAAAGAGGTTTATGCATTAAATGTATGAAGAATTAAGGCAGGCGGAGAGCGTTGTTGCTGGAACGAAACAGACTGTCCGCGCTTTAAGGGAAGAACTCGTTTCCATAGTATATATGGCGGATGATGCTGATAAAGCAGTGAAGGATGAAGTCTTCGCTGCGGTCGGTGAACAGGATGTGCACATACTGTATGTGCCGTCCAAAGCCGAACTTGGATTAGAATGCGGCATAGATGTGCCGTGTGCCTGCGCGGCGGTGCTGCGCTGAGCAGTGCATATAACTTAAATCCCCTTAGTGGGTTGCCGGGGATCAAAGAAAGACATTTAACTGTTTTTAGGAGGTAGAAACTAATGCCAACAATCAACCAGTTGGTCAGAAAAGGCAGAGAGACTACGGAAAGCAAATCAAACTCTCCGATACTTAAACAGAGCCCTCAGAAGAGGGGCGTTTGCCTTGCTGTAAGAACCATGACTCCCAAAAAGCCTAATTCGGCGCTGAGAAAGATTGCCAGGGTAAGGCTCGTTAACGGAATGGAAGGTACAGCTTATATTCCCGGTGTTGGACACAATCTTCAGGAGCACTCGGTCGTTCTCATCAGAGGCGGCAGGGTCAAGGACCTCCCCGGCGTGAGATATCACGTCATCAGAGGCGCTCTGGATACAGCAGGTGTTGCAGACCGCAAACAGTCACGCTCGCTGTATGGTGCCAAGAAACCCAAGAAATAATCTAAGGAGGATTTGAGATATGCCTAGACGTGGTGGCGTTCCGAAACGTGAGATACTCGCTGACCCTATTTATAACAGTGTTGTCGTTACAAAGCTCATAAACCAGGTTATGTATGACGGCAAGAGGGGCACAGCTCAGAGAATCTGTTACGACGCTTTTGATATCATTAAAGATAAGACCGGAAAGGATCCGGCAGAAGTTTTTGAAGCTTGTATGGAAAACATAATGCCCGTACTCGAAGTTAAGGCGAGAAGAGTCGGCGGCGCGACCTATCAGGTCCCGATCGAAGTCAGACCCGAAAGACGCCAGACACTCGGTATCCGCTGGCTGGTATCATTCGCACGCAAACGCGGCGAGCGCACGATGAGAGAAAGACTCGCGGGCGAGATAATGGATGCAGCCAACAACACGGGTTCAAGCGTTAAGAAGAGAGAAGATACCCATAAGATGGCAGAAGCCAACAAGGCATTTGCGCATTTCCGCTGGTAGCGGTCATATTCCGGACTGTTTATGCCCGGAAAATGAATGGAAAAGCTTTAAAAACAGCCGTAAGGCTGTTTTTATGCGTAAATTGTCAGCATTTGGGACTTAAATTTTTTTATCATTACGAGAGGATTGGAAATGGCTGAGAGATTTCCCCTGGAAAAAACCCGCAACATAGGTATCATGGCCCATATCGATGCAGGTAAGACTACAGTCACCGAGAGGATACTGTATTATACCGGCAAGACGTATAAGATCGGCGATACCCATGAGGGAAATGCGGTCATGGACTGGATGGAGCAGGAGCAGGAGAGAGGTATCACCATCACCTCCGCTGCCACCACCACCAGATGGAAGGGCTGCAGCATCAACATCATAGACACTCCCGGTCACGTGGACTTTACC
>CAYRWM010000013.1:0-46368 GCA_964428055.1 uncultured Christensenellaceae bacterium
CATGCTAGGCATTATTATAGCTGCTTATCGTGAACTAGACTCAAGGGTTGGTTTTTTTATTGGGCAAAGAGTTTCCAAAGTAGACAGGGTACGTGTAATTATAAAACAGAAGATAGGTAAAATCAGCAAATCTGAAATTATGGAAGAATGTCCTGATATAAGCCAAATTACTGTCCAGAGAGCTTTAAGTGAGATGTTGGAAAAAGGAGAGATCACTAAGATTGGTGGTGGTAGATATACTTATTATGTTTGGAATGGAGATAACTAGATGATAACAGGTGAATTAAAAAAAAGAATAGACAGCTTATGGGATATTTTTGCAGCCGGCGGCCTTGTTAATCCCTTAGATGTTATTGAGCAGATTACATATTTGATGTTTATCCGTGATCTTGATGACTCTGATAATCTCAGAGCGAAAGAAGCTGCTATGCTAGGCTTGTCATATAAAAGTGTGTTTTCAGATAAAGTGGAAATTGGGGACCGTGAGATAGACGGTGAACAACTAAAGTGGAGCGTTTTCCATGATTATCCTGCGGAAAAAATGTATGCGGTTCTGCAGGAGTGGGTATTTCCATTCATAAAGAATCTGCATGGGGACAAAGACAGCGCTTACTCAAAGTATATGGATGATGCAATATTTAAGCTTCCAACGCCATTGCTATTGTCTAAGGTTGTTGATGCTTTGGATGAAATATATGAGTTGATGAATGAATCACAATCTTCAGATGTGCGTGGTGATACATATGAGTACTTGCTTTCTAAAATCGCACAGTCTGGATTAAACGGGCAGTTTCGCACACCCAGGCATATTATTAGAATGATGGTTGAACTGATGGACCCAAAATCAGATGAAGTGATATGTGATCCTGCTTGTGGTACCTCGGGATTTCTTGTTGCTGCTGGAGAGTATCTTAAAGAAAGATGTAAACAGGAGATCTTCTTTGACCGTCAGAAGAAGAATCACTATATGAACCACATGTTCTATGGCTACGATATGGATCGCACAATGCTCCGCATCGGTGCTATGAACATGATGACTCATGGTATCGATAATCCTTATATTGAGTACCGTGATAGCCTTTCTGATCAGAATCCGGACAAGAATAAGTATACTTTAGTACTAGCTAATCCTCCTTTCAAGGGCAGCCTTGACTATGATACCGTTTCTTCGGATCTTCTAAAGGTCTGTAAGACAAAAAAGACGGAACTCCTGTTTCTGGCTTTGTTCCTGCGTATGCTTAAGGTCGGGGGACGATGTGCGTGCATAGTTCCGGATGGAGTACTGTTTGGTTCTTCATCTGCACATAAGGCTATTAGGAAGTTCCTTGTAGAGGACAATAGACTGGAAGCCGTAATTTCCATGCCATCTGGTGTCTTTAAACCATATGCTGGAGTATCTACTGGTATTCTGATTTTTACTAAGACTGAATATGGTGGTACTGATAGAGTTTGGTTCTATGATATGCAAGCTGATGGGTTTTCACTCGATGACAAGCGATTAACTGTTGCTGAGAACGATATTCCCGATATCATTAATAGGTTTAAGAATCTTGAAGGAGAACAGGATCGTAAACGAACAGAGAAATCCTTCTATGTTCCAAAGGACGAGATAAGAGAAAACGGCTATGATCTTTCTATCAATAAATATAAACAGATGGAATTCAAACCTATAGAGTATCCGCCAACAAGTGAGATTATGGCAAGACTAGATGAGATTGAAATGGAAATAGGGTCCGAGATGGAATCACTAAGAAACCTTTTAGGTTTATAAAATCGGATTTGACGAGGAACCGATGGCTGAGAAAGGTTTGTGGGTAAGACAAGATGCGAGTAAGGCTTGACGATGTATGTGAGCGTGGCTCATCAAATATACGACAATCGGATATAGAAGGAAAGACAGGAGCTTATCCGATCTTTGGAGCGGCGGGATATATAGGCAATGTGGATTTCTATCATCAAGAGAAGCCGTATGTAGCGGTCGTTAAAGATGGAGCAGGTATCGGGAGGACCACTCTTTTACCTGCAAAGTCTTCTGTTATTGGCACTATGCAGTATCTTCTTCCAAAAGAGAATGTGTTACCGGAGTATCTTTGTTATGTGGTTCGTTATATGCACCTTGAAAAGTACTTTTCTGGTGCAACAATACCGCATATATACTTCCGTGATTATAAGAATGAAGAGTTCAATCTTGATGAGCTTAATAGACAGGCGGAAATCATAGGTATTCTTGGAAAAGTTGAAAGCCTAATCGAATACAGACAGAAGGAACTTCAACAGCTTGACACCCTCATCAAAGCCCGATTTGTCGAGATGTTTGGTGATCCTGAGGCAAACCCGAAGGAGTGGAAAAAGAAACCTCTTGCCGAAGTGATAACTGCTGCAAACAACGGAATGGCACGTCGAGGGAATGATGAACATGGTAACATCGTAATGCGTCTTGTTGAGTTGCAAGATGGGTATATCGATTACACGAACCCAAATCGAATTGTTCTCACTGAGGCAGAAAAGAAAAGATATCTGCTCAGAGACAAAGACTTTTTGTTCGCAAGAGTTAACGGCAATCCGGATAATGTTGGGAGATGTGCAGTATTCACTGATATCGGGGAGCCAGTGTATCACAATGATCATATTATTAGAGTGCATTTCGATGACAATGCTGTTGATGGGGCGTTTGCCAGTGCACTTCTAAATAGTACGTATGGAAAGCGGCAACTTAAGAATCAAATAAAAACGTCAGCAGGCCAGTACACGGTAAGCCAGGATGGCATAGGAGCCATTGTTGCGATACTTCCGCCTATCGAGTTACAAAGGAAGTTTAGTGCATTTGTCTCTCAAGTCGACAAATCAAAAGTTGTTGTACAGAAGGCATTAGATAGAGCACAGTTATTATTTGATAGTTTGATGCAGCAATTCTTCGGATAGACAGGAGGGAGATGGATGAGCGTATCCTTTGGCAGTATAGCAGAGAAGACATTCGATAATTTCAAAAAGATAACACCTGCTTTGGTAGCAATTGCTATTCTGACGGGGTTGATTCTATTTTTGCCTAAAGATGTTTTGAAAAAAATGAATCTTGATGAGCTGCCGGTAATGTGGAGTCACATCATAGGTATAGTCTTCTTGCTAAGCGTCGCACTGATAGCCACGATTCTTCTTTTTTCTGCTATATCAAGTGTTGCAGAAAGACGGAGGAATCAACTAATTCGGGAAAACTTGAAGAAAAAGTTTTTGACTCTGAGTTCAAGGCAAAAAGATATTGTTATGCAAGCGCTACAAAGTGAGGATAAGACTATTTCTTTAGATAAAACTTCGGGAGATACAATATATTTGGTGAACAATCGATTTTTGCATATGCCAGATCAAGTGTTCACATTGGGTTGGAATAACGAGATGGTGTTGACTTACGTTCCACAACCATGGTTACTTGAGTTGTATAATGAAGAACCAGAATTATTCAAATGATTCTAACTGATTATCGTTTTTTAAGGATTATAGATGGTATCAACAGTAAGGGCGGGAGGCACTTATATGACAAACTTCGACTACTTAAAAAAAGAATCGAAATTCGACATATTCTCTGATGTGGCGATTTTGGCTGAAAGGATTCTGTATATTGATCCTTCCGCTTGTATCATCAACTGCAACAGGGCTATGGAGTTTGCTGTCAAGTGGATGTATTCTGTTGATAATTTGCTTATTAAGCCTTATCAGGATCAAACTATAAGTTTGATAAACACAGATGAGTTCCAAGCTTTAGTTGATGAGAATCTTCAAAAGCGGATCGATTATATATGCAAGGTTAGTAGTATTGTAGAGAATAATGAAAAAAAGGCTACAGCAGAACAGGCTAAATTGTGTCTGGAAAATTTATACTATTTTCTTGACTTTGTGGCGTTTTGTTATTCAGATGATTATCAGGGAAGCAACTTTGATTTGTCAAAATCAGGGCAAGAAGAATCATTTGATATACAAAGCACTAATACAACTACGGTTAATCTTGATGAACTAATAAATACAAACAGATCACTTCGTGGTAAATATACCGCTTGTCGAATTAAGCGGCAGCCGAGATATGTTCCAAAGCCTTTGGATATATCAGAATATAAAACCCGTAAGTTGTATATTGACACTATGCTGGAAGATGCAGGCTGGACAGAAGGCAATAATTGGATCAATGAAGTAGAACTTTTAGGTATGCCTAATCAATCGGGAGTAGGGTATGCGGATTATGTCCTGTATGGGGATGATGGTAAACCTCTTGCGCTCATTGAAGCAAAAAAGACTTGTGTTGATGTTTCAAAAGGAAGGCAGCAGGCTAAGCTTTATGCTGATTTATTAGAGAAAAAATATCATCGAAGGCCAGTGACATTTCTATCTAATGGTTTTGATACAAGGATTATTGACAACCAGTATCCTGAAAGAAAGTGTGCAGCAGTATACTCCAAGCGCGACTTGGAGAAGATGTTTAATCTCCAATCTATGCGCACAAGCCTTTCGTATATTACCATAAACAGAAATATTGCAGGCAGATATTACCAGGAGAATGCTATTAAGGCTGTTTGCGAGTCTTTTGATAATAACAACAGGAGAAAAGCGTTGCTTGTCATGGCAACCGGTTCAGGGAAAACGAGGACAGTTATTGAGCTTTGTGATGTATTACTTCAGCATGGTTGGGTTCGCAATATTCTATTTTTAGCAGACAGAAACTCTCTTGTTACTCAAGCAAAGAGGGCCTTCGTTAATCTTTTGCCAAATCTTTCAGTAACTAATCTTGTTGAAGAAAAAGATAACTATAACGCACATTGCGTTCTTTCTACATATCAGACTATGTATAACGTAATAGATGCGGTGTCCGATGATGAGGGAAAGCTATTTACATGTGGTCATTTTGATCTGGTAATCTGTGATGAAGCTCACCGTTCTATATATAATAAGTATCAGGATATATTCAATTATTTTGATGCGCCACTGGTTGGGCTTACTGCGACGCCTAAAGATGAAATCGATAAAAACACATACGATGTATTTGAATTAGAGAGCGGAGTTCCCACATATGGCTACGAACTAGCCCAGGCTGTGCAAGATGGATTTCTCGTTGACTTTTTGTCTGTTGAAACATCTCTAAAGTTTATCCAGGAAGGAATAGTATACGAGGACCTATCCTATGAAGATAAGATAGAGTATGAGAATACTTTCAGAAATGAAGATGGTTTTATACCGGAAAAGATTAAATCCTCGGCGCTAAATGAATGGATCTTTAACGAAGATACTATAAAAGAAGTCCTCCATATCTTGATGAAGGATGGGTTAAAGATAGATTACGGTAATAAGCTTGGGAAAACCATTGTCTTTGCAAACAATCATCTCCATGCTGAAAAGATACTGGAAGTGTTTAATAAGGAATACCCTAATCTTAACGGATATGCAAGAGTAATAGATAATTACATAAACTACGCACAAAGTGCAATTGATGAGTTTTCTGATCCGAGTAAGCTTCCACAAATAGCTATATCGGTAGATATGCTTGATACAGGGATAGACGTGCCAGAGGTATTAAATCTTGTTTTCTTTAAGAAGGTTTATAGTAAGGCAAAATTCTGGCAAATGATAGGCAGGGGAACACGTCTCTGTGAAGGATTGATTGACGGTAAGGATAAAGAGAAGTTTTATATATTTGATTTCTGTGGCAACTTTGAATTCTTCCGTATGAATAAGGAAAAACCTACTGCAAATATGATTGCTCTCCAAGGTGCTATATTCCTCCGGAAGGCTCAGATTGCATATAAGCTGCAGGATATAAAGTATCAAACGCCATATCTAATAGAATTTAGAAAAGCCTTAGTTGATGACATGGTTCGTAAAGTCAAAGAACTGAATAAAGATAATTTTGCTGTAAAACAGCATCTTAAATACGTAGAAAAGTACTCGGATCCCAATAATTATGTCACACTGACATATGAAGACACATTGATAATAGGTAATGAACTTGCTCCTTTAATTTGCCCTGACGATGATGATCCAAAAGCTTTGCGGTTTGACGCCCTAATGTATGGTATTGAGTTAGCATACATGATTGGGAAAAAGTATGGGAAAGCCAGGAGTGACCTTGTTAAGAAGGTGAAAGATGTATCAAGTGTTGCAAACATACCTGAGATAATGATGCAGGCCGATCTGATAAACAGAATTCTGAATACAGATTATTTAGATAGAGCTGAAATAAATGATTTTGAGTACATACGTGAAAACCTGAGAGATCTAATTAAGTACATTCCACCTAAGGGTGTAATTTATGATACAAACTTTGATGATGAGATACTATCTATCGATTGGGTTGATGCCGATCTTCAAAACGATGACTTGAAGAACTACAAAGCAAAAGCAGAGTACTATGTAAGGCAACATCAGGATAATGAGGTTATATCAAAGCTAAAGAAAAATGTGCCCCTTACACAAGAGGATATTAAGGAACTTGAATCGATCCTTTGGAGCGATTTGGGGACTAAACAAGACTATGAGGAAGAATATGGTCAAAAGCCGCTAGGTGAATTTGTCCGCGAAATAGTTGGTTTGGATATGGCTGCAGCAAAAGAAGCATTTGCTGATTATTTGGATGAAACAAGGCTTAATAGCAGACAGATATTCTTTGTTAACCAGATAGTAGAATATATTGTACATAACGGTTTGATGAAAGATCTATCTGTACTGCAAGAATCACCCTTTACTGATCAGGGTAGTATAGTAGAGGTTTTCAATGACATTAGTTTATGGATGAGGATTCGTAAAGTTATTGATCAGATTAATGCTAATGCATCAGCAGCATAAGGAGATATGCAATGATAATTAGACGTGACGAAGTGTTTCGTGTTTTGTGTGAGTTTCGCACTCCAAATGATAAAGGTATTCCTATTATAGGAACAGGAATGTTTGTTTATTCTTCGGCTGGAGAGAATGGGCATTATGGATGGATAGTAACCGCAAGTCACGTAGCATACACTACAAACGATAAAACATCGATTGTCATAGCAACACAAGATGGGAAAGCAATCACTCTCCCTTTATTACTGTTTGGTCCCTTATCTGGATGGAGAAACCATAGTATTGCAGATATCAGTGTATTTCGAATTCTATTTACTCCCGAAAACCAACAGTATACTGATAACAGATTTTTCCCATTTGACCATTTTAACTTAAAAAAAGAAGTAGTGTCTCGAGATTATGAATTAACTGCTGCTGGATTTCCACATGGTTTGGGTGTTGATGGGCTGTTTTCTCCTTTTACGTTTAGGTCATATGCTTCATCTGGTTTTGTAACGCTTTTGCGATCTGATACTAATACACCTTCCGACTTTTTTTGCCTTGAAAACCCTAGTGTGGGAGGTTATTCCGGGTGCCCGGTATTTGATTTGGGTTTTACAACTAATGGCGTATTTGCAACAACAAAGGAACGAACCATATGTCATGGCATTATGCATGGAACAATGTGCGACGAAACTGGCGGAAAAATTGCTATGGTGACACCAGCTTTTTATTTGGTGGATCTAATTGATGTTGCTTAGTTTTTATTACATGTAGACTAGTTATGCGGGATTATAGTATTACTCAAAATGTTAATCTAGCCATAGAGGCACTTATGTCTGCTGGTTTCAAAACATATCTTGTTGGAGGATGCGTACGAGATAGCCTTTTGGGCATTGAACCCCATGATTATGACTTAACTACGGATGCTACTCCAGGTGAAGTTAAGGATGTTTTTAAGGGCTATGCTGTTATAGATACCGGTATAAAGCATGGTACTGTTACTCTGCTCGTTAATCATGAGCAAATTGAGATAACAACATTCAGGACCGAAACAGGATACTCCGACTATAGACATCCTGATAATGTCGAGTTTACTAAAGATATAAAAAAAGACCTTGCAAGAAGAGACTTTACAATTAACGCTATCGCATATAACCCTGAAACTGGCTATTGTGATCCCTTTGGCGGCTGCGAAGATCTGGCAGCCAATACTCTTAAGTGTGTTGGTAATCCAGATGAGCGTTTCAGAGAAGATCCTTTAAGGATCCTGAGAGCAGTTCGTTTCAGTGCGGTTTATGGTTTCATTATTGATCCTGAGGCTGAAGCTTCCATGCATAAAAACCGTGCTCTTATCTCCGAGCTTTCAGCGGAAAGGATAAGGGGAGAGATAGAGCAGATACTTTTGAGCAAGGGAGTATACAATGCTCTTATGAAGTATCCAGATATAATTGCTGTCTCTATACCTGAGATAGAGCCGATGGTAGGGTTTGATCACAAGAGTAAGTATCACATATATGATGTGTATGAACATACTGCAAAAGTAGTCGAGCATGTAGAGGCAAGGCCAGAACTCAGATGGGCAGCACTTCTACATGATGTTGCTAAACCATTATGTTTCTCAGAAGATGAAAGAGGCGGCCATTTCTATGGTCATGAGGAACAAAGTGCAGAAATTGCCCGAGATATATTCAACAGGCTTAAGTTTGATAACCATACCAAAGATGAAGCTTGCTTTGTGATCGAGCGTCATATGCTGCAGATAGAGCCTACTGAAAAAAGCGTCAAGAGGGCACTCAGACGATTTGGTGAAGACAAGATTAGAAATGTTCTTTGCATAATGAAGGCGGAAACATTTGCTCAGGCCGAAAGTCTTTTTGCTAAAAGAAACAAAAAGTATAATGAGATAGAGATACTCGTTGATAAGATTGTTGAGGAAGAGAGTTGCTTTTCACTTAGGGATTTGTCTATAAAAGGAAATGATCTTATTGATTTGGGTTATAAAGGACCTGAAATCGGTAGGATTCTTGATGCCCTGCTTGATGAAGTTGTAGAAGGGAAAGTTGAGAATAAAAGAGAAGAACTAATTAAAGAATTAAAAAAGTTACCTCTTTATTCAAAATGATAGGTGAGCTATGAGAACAAGTTTTTATACTAATTATAGTGATACAAAGTTTTTAGATAGAATTAAGCATAATCTCGATACTTGTAAGAGATTCTATTTCTCAGTCAGCTTTATTAAAAAAGCCGGATTACAATTAATCTCTTCAAATATCGAGGCAGCTCTCAATAGGGGAGCTAAAGGCTATCTAATAACATCCACTTATCAGAATTTCACTGACATTGAGTCATTATCGTATTTCTATAACCTTCAGTGCAGATTTGATGGTTCATTCTTTGTACATTTAGATAAGGATTGCTTTCATGATATTAATGGAAATACAATGGGTTTTCACTCAAAAGGATACCTGTTTGATTTTGGGGATCTAAAAGAAATACTAGTGGGTTCATCAAATATAACACTGTATGCTTTGTTGAAAAACGTTGAATGGGATATTTCCGTTGCAGATTCTGATGAGAATACTACATACGCAGAAGCAAAAAGAGAGTTCGATTATCTGTGGGATCAAACGCTACCACTTTCTGAAGAAATAATTAATGAATATAGGACACGGCTTTACTATTCTATCGAACGATGGGATATGGATTATAGTATAGCTAATTCAGAATTCAAACCAAATTACATGCAGCGAAAAGCATTAAAAGAATTAAACCGTATTAGAGCGATGGGAGCAACAAAGGCTCTAGCTATTGCTTCAGCCGGAAGTGGTAAAACTGCGCTAGCAGCTTTTGACGCCTTAAACTTTAACCCAAGAAAGCTACTGTATATTGTCCAAGAAGGTTCTATACTTATGCGAGCATATGAGACTTTCCAAAGGGTTTTTGGAAATGACAGGACTTATGGCATCTACAATGGTGAATACAAAGAACTAGATGCAGATTTTGTTTTTTCAACAAACATCACAATGGCTAATTCGTTGGAATTGTTTGATAAGCATCATTGGGATTACTGTGTAATAGATGAGTGCCATCGTGCAGCTGCAGAAACTTATAAAAAAATAATAGAGTATTTTGAACCTCAATTCCTTTTGGGAATTACAGCAACCCCTGAGCGGATGGATGGCAAGGATGTATTTGGTTTGTTTGATCAAAATGTCCCATATGAGCTCAGATTAAGAGACGCAATAATAAACGGATTGGTGGTGCCTTTTAAATACTATGGTATTCGAGATGAGCTAATAGAATATGGATTAAACGAAACAAAGGGCCATAGATTCGTTGAACAGTTTTCTGATGAAAATCATTGTGACTTTATATACCACATGATAGAAAAGCATCGATTAAATGGGCAAAAACTAAAAGCTCTAGCTTTTTGTAGGGATATATCACATGCGATACGCATGTCACAGGCCATGGGTGAGTACTATAATACCCAATATTTAACAGGCAAAAACTCAGTTGGGGAACGAATAAGAGCATATAACGATCTTCAAAATGATAATGCTGATCTGGAGATACTGTTCACAGTAGACATTTTAAATGAGGGTGTCGATATACCTGGGGTGAACATGGTCTTATTCTTAAGGCCAACAGAATCACAAACCATTTTCATACAGCAATTAGGGCGTGGTCTAAGGACGTATGAAGGCAAAAAATTTGTTACTGTTTTAGACTTTATAGGTAATGACTATAAAAGAAGCGTCCAAATAGCATTTGCTCTTGGAAACCTAGCTGAAAACTTTGTCGTGGAGAAGAAACTCGTTGCAGCGCTTGTTGAGGATAACTATAAGAGCATAGGCCTGGATGAATACGGTGTTGAAATACATATAGATGATTTAAGTAAAAAGGAGATATTATCCTATATTGATGAGGTCAATTTCAACACAAAAACTTATTTGGAACATGATTATTATAATTTCAAGAAGTATATTAACTCCGCAAGCTATCCACAGCATGTAGATTACTTAAATAATGATTTTGCTCCTGACTTTATTAGGTTTATTCAATCCAAGATAGGTGGTCGAAAGTGCTCGTCTTATTATGGATTCTTAAAGGCGATAGGAGAGGAAGATTTGCCGTCATTTGATGAGCGCCAAGAAGCGTTTGTAAAGTATGTTTCTGAAATGCTACCTATAGTGAGGCCATATGAATACTTAATAATCCAAAAAGTACTGTTTGGTACTGGACATGAAAAAAGCCAGAATGTTAAAGAGTATGTTCTTAACAATATGATTGGTTATCAAGAAGATGCGTTTATTCACGCGTTAAAATACTTAAAAGAATCTGGTTATATTAAGCAAAACAAAAGTGAGATAGAATTCAATGATGTAATTATAGATACTGAAATGGATTACTATCTTAAAGATCTATTAGAATATGGATTGCGTAAATATGAAATCGATTTAGATACCATTACAGAAAACGGTTTTTGCTTGTGGAAAACATATAGAAAAGAACAGATACAACAATTGCTATTAAAGAATCCTAGAGACATTATGAAAGGGACGAAGGTTTATAACGAAATAGCATATGCTTGTGTTACTGTGATTAAAGATAGGAACACTTTGGAGAATCTATTATATGCAGATGGATATATTGATAAAGATACGTTCCAGTGGGAAACAGTGGCAAACATTAAAGATAATGAATTGAACTCACTGAAAAATGCTAAGTATATGGAACTATTTGTGCGCAAGGTTTCCAATGAAGACGGAATCCAGCTCCCGTTTACATATATTGGCAAAGGGACAATGGAGTACGTTGAGAACTCAAAGAAGGCAAATGGAGCACACTTGTTTAGGGTTGATATGGAGAACGAGGCTCCAGAAGATATATATTTTGATTTCAAACTACGTTAGATAATACGATGGGCAATAAGAAAACTGTAAAAGTGGTAGCGGCAATAATAAAGAAAAATAATGAAGTATTTGCTACACAGCGGGGATACGGTGATTTTAAAGACTGGTGGGAGTTCCCTGGTGGAAAAGTTGAGCTGGAAGAGGATCCTAGAGCAGCTCTAGTTAGGGAAATTAAAGAAGAACTGGACACCGATATAGTTGTTGGAGATTACTTAACAACTGTCGAATATGAGTATTCAGATTTCTATTTATCTATGGATTGCTTCTGGTGCACCGTTAAAAGTGGCAAGCTGGAATTACTTGAACATGAAGATGCAAAATGGTTGCCAATGGATAAACTATATCAAGTTAAGTGGTTGCCAGCGGACATAGAAGTCATAAAAGCAATTGAGGCATCAAACACTTAATTGATTATTTAACCAAAACAAAGTAATATATTAAATGCTTAATATCATAAAAAGCAGGAGAGAAAAGAATGAGTAAACAGGGGATAGGCACTAAGTGTGTACAGGCAGGTTATTTAGCAAAGAATGGGGAACCAAGGCAGATTCCCATAATTCAGTCTACTACCTTTAGGTACGAGACCAGCGAAGAGATGGGACTGCTGTTCGATCTTGAGAAATCAGGGTATTTTTATTCTAGACTGCAGAATCCCACATGCGATATTGTCGCCGGTAAGATAGCAGAACTTGAAGGCGGCACAGCCGGTATGCTGACCGGTTCAGGACAGGCTGCCAACTTCTTCGCCATATTCAATATCTGTGAAGCTGGAGATCATATAGTATGTTCTTCAGAAATATACGGTGGCACATTTAACCTTATATCTGTCACTATGGCAAGGATGGGTATAGAATCGACATTTATTTCTCCCCATGCTTCAGCTGAAGAGATAGAAGCAGCATTCAAGCCCAATACCAAAGCTCTGTTCGGTGAGTCTATTGCCAATCCTGCGCTTTCTGTACTTGATATAGAGACATATGCAAAGGTCGCTCAGAAGATGGGGGTTCCGCTCATAGTCGACAATACTTTCCCGACTCCTGTTAACTTCAGACCAATAGAATGGGGTGCTGACATAGTTACGCATTCAACTACCAAGTATATAGACGGCCACGGTTCATGTGTGGGCGGCGTCATAGTGGACAGCGGAAAGTTTGACTGGTTCAAATACGCTGATAAGTATCCGGGTCTCACGACTCCCGATGAATCCTATCATGGTGTTGTATATGCAGAGAAATTCGGACTGGGCGGAGCATTCATAACAAAATGTGTTGCACAGCTTATGAGAGATATGGGATGTGTCCAGTCTCCGCAGAGCGCATTTTATATCAACCTGGGACTTGAATCACTTCATGTAAGGATGCAGAGACATGTTGAGAACGGTGAAGCTGTTGCTGAATTCCTCTCAAAGCATCCGAAAGTTGAATCGGTATCATATACGGGACTTGAAGGCGATCCAAACTATGAACTCCAAAAGAAGTACATGCCCAACGGCGGATGTGGAGTTGTTTCCTTTGTAATAAAGGGCGGCAGAAAAGGCGCTGAAGAATTCATGAAGAAGCTTAAGCTCATTGCTATTGAAACTCATGTAGCCGACGCAAGATCCTGCTGTCTGAATCCTGCCAACGCAACGCACAGGCAGATGACTGATGAACAGCTTACGGCCTGTGGCATATCGCCTGGACTCATAAGGGTATCCTGTGGTCTGGAAGACAAGGAAGACCTTATCGCTGATATAGAGAACGCACTCGGGTGATAATTAAAACGAACAGCTGTATTCTTCTTGAAGAGCATCATTGGTGGTGCTCTTCTTTATATATTCATCTGGTTGTAAAAGACGAACAAACGTTCTGTTGTATGTGGGATGATCTGGGATTATAATCATATCTACAATTGGTAATGCTTTAGCCAATGCAATAACGAAGGTAAGAGATATGTCAAAGGAAAAAGAGAAAATAACAGTCGTAAAAGACATGAAAGATTTAAGAGTATTGACTACATCGGCTACTGGCCGTTTGGTTGGCATGCCTGCGGACCAATTGGAAAGTTATACAAAAGCACAGGAAGAGAGGAAGCGTTTGCTCGAACAACAGAGCAAAGAAGATGCCAATGATAACGAAGAAAAGGAGAATAAGAATTGGAGATTCTGTGTTGTTGGGAATATAGTTCGATCACATAAAGGTTCTGACGGAGAAACATATTACGGTACAAAGGAATTTACCGGAGGAACCAAAGTATATATAGACGGAAAAAACTGGTTCAATTTCGAAAGGACAGATATTGCTGTGATAGGACTTAACAGATTTAAGAAATATGCAATTGAATCTGTTGATCCTCAGCTTATTGAAAATGTGCGCTTTCAGGTTATACATAAGCCTGTAGTCCTGCAAATCCTTGACTATGAAGAGTGTATAGAAGGATGGAGCTGGTGGGGAAGGACCGCTCAGGACAAGAGAGAGGCTAAAGAGTTTGCTGAGAATTGGGAGGATCTTCTTGAGACAGTTAGAAAAAGAAACAGACCTGATTGACACTTCAAGCGCCGACGTTGCTCCAACAGCAACCGCGAAAGAAGTGGAATCAAGTCTTTCTGCTGATAATGTATCACAGGAATAATACGTGGTCAATAACAAAAGTTGGTTGGGTAGTGAAATGGATATAAGAAAAGAGAAACTGCATGCGATGAGTGCAGCTGAATGGAAAACATATATTGAAGATAATACCCTTTCGCCGGAAGATTTAGCTCGGTTATTCTATATGCTCCCGACTGAGGAGCTGCTTATAGATATAGAACGCGTCCCGGAGTTGACAAAAGTGTTTTTGGAACACGGCATGGACCCTAATGGTCTCACTCGAGATGATGAGTCTGCTGATCCAGGTGGTTATTATTATGATTGTGCTCTTATAGCATGCCTGCAGTATTGGAAAGGCGGACCGGAAGTAGAAGCTATGATGATATTGCTCGAACATGGAGCAGATCCAAATATTAAATATGACATTATATCAGACGAATACTATATGACAGTATTCGATTTCTTTGATGACTGTCCATATATAAATGGTAAGCAAATGGGCCCGGGTGAGTTTTATGGACTCTTGCTTTGCTCAGCTTATGGAGGTATATGTCGTGATGGGGTTCCATCATTCGAAATGCTCACAAATGATCCGATAACAATCTTTAAGGACTATAACAAATACTGGTTCAAATATGATGGAAAAATGTATGTTGTAGAAAAAGAGAGTGGTAAAAAGATAGCAGAATATAGATGGTAGTTTTACTGCGACAATCGCATTATTTTATATATTCTCCGAAATATAAAAAGCGAACAAATGTACTATTGAAAACGTGATCTGATTCTTTATAATAATCATTAAGAATTGTCTGCAGCAATCAAACTAATAAGATAGATCTGAGACATCGGGGGCCGTCGCTACTGGAGCGGCCAAGCCGCCACGGTTAATCAGATCTATTTTTATTGGTTCAGGCGGAGCTATTGTCATCTTTATTATTCCTTCCGAAAAATATATAATAGTCTTTGGAAGGAAATGTTATGAAAAAAGACACTCCAAAGAAGATAAGAGGCATAATCTACATAATAATGGCCGTGCTTAACATAGCGTACGGCATTGTAGTCCGGGCTGTGCATTCGGAGCATATCAGTTTTATGCTCTGGATAGGCATCGGCATCTTCTTTATAATCGCCTATCTTTTCTGCAGATTCGATGTATTAAAACGCTTACCCAAGGTCATTTCGATAATAATAATTGCTGTCCTGATCATAGGACTCGTGCTGTTCGCCGTGGCTGAAATAAACGTTGTGAGCCACTTCGGTGACAAGGCTCCGGAAGGCCTTGATTACGTTATCGTTCTGGGTGCCGGCATAGACGGCCATGAGCCCAGCCCGTCCTTAAAGTACAGGCTGGATGCGGCGTATGATTATCTGAAAGGTAATCCGGATACCGTATGTATCCTCACGGGCGGAAGGGGAGACGACGAGGAATACTCGGAAGCCGAAGTCATGTATGACTATATGGCGGCAAAGGGTATAGAAGACAGCAGGATGATCGTTGAGGACAAGGCTCTGGATACTATTGAAAATATAAGGAACTCGAAAGAGTATATAGTGCCGGAAGGGTCTTCCGTAGGCATAGTCACGAATAACTATCATGTCTTCAGGGCTTTAAGGATTGCTGAAAAACATGGCCTTAAGAATGTATATGGGATGGCGGCTGACGCACCCGCGGCGTTCGTGCCCCACAATATGGTCAAGGAAGCCATAAGTCTTGCAGCAATGTATGTATCATAGGGAAAAGGAGAAAAGTAATGGGTCTGTTCGGATTCGGCAAAAAGAACAAGGAAAAGGAAGTACTTAAAAAACAGGAGCAGTCTTTCAGCGAAAAGGCTGCCGCAAAGAGACCCGACGGGGCAGTGACGGACAAGGAGCTCCTTCAGACGTTTTCGGCGTATTTCGCTCCCAATAAGGATTTCTATTCAGTTCCCGGCAGCGACAATTTCAACGCGTATTTCGGCGTTGTGAACGACGCCAGGGACGAGATGATAAATAACCCCAAGCTTTTTGAAGAGGCGACAAAATGGAGATTCAGCGACCTTATAGACATGCTGAAGAATCCGGAGCCCGGCTTTACCAACATGAAGGTGTGCGGCCTCATATTCAAGCTGGGTGAATTTGCCGTCGTAAAGGACGCCGTGTGGTGTGTGGACTTCGCCCAGGCGATACCGAACTGTATAGCCCTGTATCTGCTCCTGACAGCGCACAGGGAGCCTGAAGATAAGAGAAAGCAGCTCATAGACGCAGGGGAGGGGACGGACACAGAAGCCTTACAGAAGGCGATAGACGCTCTTAAGATACTGGATCCCGCATGGGAACCCAAGGTCTGGGAAGTATAACACCAGGGGAGAGACATGACAAAAGGAAAAGAAAAAAGGTTCAGGGCGTGGACGAGAAAAGCGCCGATCATTACCGGGTTTATAATACTCGGCATCTACTTCGGGTTAAATACGCTCTCGGCGAATCTCAAACTGCTCGCCGGTACCGGCTTTTTCGGTGTGGACGGCAGCTGGACAGATTTCTCGGCTCAGATAATAGACATTGTGTGGCCTCTTATACTGGTCATAGCTTTCGGATATCTATGGATATACGCTAGAAAGGGATTCTGGAAGGTGTTTGCTCTGGCGACACCCATGATCATATTCTTCATAGTGCAGTTCCTGTCCGTTCTTGCCATGCAGTACTTGATTCCTTCCGGCGGATGGCAGACTATGCCAATGGTGATCTTAGGAGTTGTCATACTGTTCGGCGTGGGATTCAGGGAAGAGTCCCTGTTCCGCGGCATCGTAGCCACCGGGATTGGCATGAAGTACGGAAAGACACGGGGCGGGATATGGTTTTCGGTCTTTATGTCCGGCCTCATATTCGGTCTTCTGCACGTTATAAACCTTCTGGCCGGCATGGATCCTTCGAGCGTTATAGTGCAGGTGACGGGGGCTGTCGGGATAGGCATGTTTTTAACGGCCGTATACTACCGCGGCGCCAACATATGGGGACTCATGTTCCTGCACGCTCTTACCAATCTCCCGGGCCTTTTTGCGGTGCTCTTTACTAAGACAGAGATGACTGGCATAGATGCCTTAAACAGCATGAACGTTTTCAGCCTCATAATAGTCGCAGTGCAGGTGGCGCTTACGGCATTCCTGCTCCGGGGCAGCAAGATACAGGAGATAAAGGACAACCTCGAATCTATGGAAAAGACGAATACGGCGACGCTGTCGCTGTGATATAATTAAGTTATAAAAAACGGAGGATTTTGCTATGGGTTTAATGGATTCTATAAAAGATACGATGGATGTGAACAGGAAGTTTCAGCTCGGTGCCGATATACCGATAGAGGAACTGTATGAAAAGATAAAGCCCGCCATGCCCGAAGCGGTGTTCGGACCGATTGAACTAAAAAAAGGTCTCGGCGGAAAGTATATATCCTTCAAGGGGTGTGACCGGGCAAAGGTGACGCTCTCGTCCAAGAAGGGCGTAGCAGTTCTAAAGAGAGTGACAGACACCGAGAGTCATGCAACGGTCAGAGTCATGGGCGTCGGCATGAGAGTGGACGGCAAGAATCCCGTTGACATAGTCTCCAACAGCAACGCCTACTGGAAGGCGGTCATCGAAGCTCTGGAGAGCATACTATAGAGTTTATAAAGCTTTATGATTTATTATTAATAACAACCTATAAGAGTAAAAGGGAACACTTGTTCCCTTTTTTGTTCTTGTTGGTATGGTATAATTAATGCATAGATTCACTTCAAATTTTGCTAGTAACTATATAAAAACACCTTTGAGATTTTACTTACTTTTGTTAGTTGAGTTGTGTTTGTATTGAATTATTGTAAGGGAAAATAATATGAGGAATGTTAAAGAGTTATCAGGAATAATCAAAGGTATTAATTACGATCAGATAATCAATAATAAAGAAATTGAATATGTAAAAAGATGGGTCGATGAAAACCGTAATTTTGTTTTTAGCAGTGAGCAGGAACAGTTAATCGAATTACTTGATAAAGCACTTGCAGATAACATTCTGACTGAGAAAGAAAGACGTTCGGTTTTAGATAGTTGTTCCAGGATTCTTGAGGACAGTACAGATTATTTAAGCGAACTATATGAATTAAACGGTATTGTTGAAGGTATTATTTGTGATAGTGTTTTGAATGAAGAAGAAATACTACACCTGAAAGAATGGCTGGATCTTCATTCTGATTATGTGAAGGAAGATGGCAACAGCCAAGAGATTTTGATTAAAATAAACGAAATCCTTTCTGACGGAATCATTACTCAAGAAGAAAAAGCATCTTTACTTGAACTATTGGAAGACAATATCAGGTTTTTAAGATTTAAAGCAAATAAAAACAGAATAATCAATTTAGTAAACAAGAAAAAGAATATAGGAATTGAACTTATTGAGCTCTTAAATGACAAAGAATCCATAAAGCTCGTACACAATTCTGCTATTCTAAAACTAAGAAAAACACTGAATTCTTCCTATGCAGGCAATATTTCAGCAGGTGGAGAAATAGTAATAATCTCTTTGTGTCTCATTGGTTTGCTTGAGTATAACGGAAATTACTACGATCAGGTAAGAAGAACATATTCCAGTCTCTATGATGAGTTCTCTGAAGGCAAAATTGAAGGCTTGATCCGTTCAGTCATTGTAAGGCATATGCCTGAGCATGAAGGAGTAGATTATGGCCGCCGTAAAATCAATAGAGTGCTCACTAATGCCATAGTTCCGTTACCTTATTTGTGTTCCTTCTTTGATTTTATTTACGATATTTATGAGAGAAACTTTGAATGTGAACTGCCTGATAATCTATACGAAGAGTTCCTGTTTGTATATGAGGGCTTGAGAAGAAGCTTGGATGAAAAAGACGATGATTTCAGACTAAATGTTACCAAAAAAACATATAAGCTTATTAAAACTACCAAAATACTTATTAATAACGGAATAGATTTGGATGCAATAATCAAACTGAGCATTTATATTGTACGTTTGATAGATGAAAAAGTATGGAAAGGTGAACTTGAGAAGGATATTGCAAATCCTTATCTTGCTAATGGGTATAAATCCTGGTCAAAGCTATATGCCGAGCAGGCTGATCACACAAGAAGCAAAAGGGAGAAGCCTATCGGTTCCAGATGGGAGCCCAGGATAGAACTTGATGGGGACAGCATATATCTGTGTCCGCCGATTCATCGCTTCAAGGGGGATTTTGACTATTCTTCAGTTCGAGTGGTTGTACAAAACAACGGGCATACGCTGTATGAGAATAACTCTCCGTATATAAAAGAAATAATTGGCGGTTACCAGGTTAATATAGACAGGATCAAACTTAATTTGCCCCTGGGTAACATAGTTTATAGATTCTATGCCGGAGAAACTGTTTTATATGATAGCGAAACAAAACTGTGCAGGGAATATATAGTTTTTAATCAGGATGGATCTGAAATTAAGAATCACACAGAATGTAGCGGCAATATTATTATTTGCGCAAACAAGGGGGCGTTTAGCGATGGGCTCTATTATGAAGGAGATTACTACTGCCTTTACTCAAAAATAATAAAAGAAGAAGACTTTATTCTTATAGGCGATGATGTTTTTTGTTTTTCTGCTTTAATTAAACCGGGGATCATGGGTGAAAAATATGAAAACCAGTTCCTTGTAACTGAAAGACCTGACATAGTAATAGATGTGTATTCAAATGTGGAGTATTTCATATTCGAAAGCAAGGATGATTCTATCAAATATGAGATTTCCATTAATGGCCATCCATACAGTCTTAATGAATTGAAATATGAGCGCATTATATCGGGCGGGTCTGTAAAGTATAAAGTCTATTTAGACATTATAAAATCAGGAGTATATGATCTGGTGCTGTATGCGGTAGATAATGGATCCAGATCGCTTGTTAAAGAAATATGTTTCGGTCTTGATACTGAATTTGAATATGAGGAGATTGAGATAAACGAGGAATCATATCATCTTCTTGTAGACTCGGGGTTTATTGATCATATAGAAGAGCAAACCGTTAATATCAACAGTTATAATGACAAATGGTTTTCATTCATTTATAAAGGCGTTAAGTACTATTACATTCTGCCGATACGTTTTTCTTTGTACAAGATTAATAAAGGCGACTGGAATCCTATGGGCAAAGAAATCTGGATAAATGACCTGAATGCCGACTCGATTATTTCTTTTTGCGGTATTTATTTTGATCAGATTAGTGTGTGCTCTCGTTCCGGAGAGTTGCTGCATGAGAGCATAAAGATCTTTGAGAAACAATCGATAAAATTCATAAGGGCGGGTTTTCTCTTATCTTTTAAAAACGCCACAGACTACACAGTGCTTTGGTTTATGAAAGACGGGAAATGCGTTAACGCATTGTATTGCTATAATCACTGTGTAATAGATAAAGATAATACGTTTATTGAGTTTAATCCTGTTGACAGAAACCTGGTAGTAAGGCCGTGTTTCTTCGGAAAAGGAAATGTCGCGGTTGAAATTCAGGAAAGAAACGGGGCTGTTTTGTATAGTAGGGAACGTGTGACAAGCGGCGAATCAGTAGTTACATCAGGGTATGAATCGTTTAAGCCTTATGTAATAACTATCAGTGAGATTTCAGGCGGCTTGCTGATCAAGCAAAAACGGGAATTGCTGAGGGTAAACAGGAAGCTGTATTGTCTGGATGATTTCAATAAGAAATATTTTAAGATAAAAAGCATAACTTACTATAGATATCTCCAGGATCACTTTAAGCACTATAGTAATGATTTCAGGGATAATGTTTATCTGTATATCAAGAATAAACAAGCTGAAAGCACTTTTACCGGGCTGATACTTATTAAAGACAGATATAACAGAGTGTTCAAACTAAAATGCGTGAATCCGGTTGAAATTGCAGTTTGCAGCGACCTTATGAATGAAGAATTAGTTCTGGCCATAACAAACGAAGGCGACGGGTTGTTGTTTGATACAGAAACGCACAGGATTATGGATGCATTAGTACACAAAACAGCGCCTGATATCATTTCTTATACAATTGATGTTAACGGAGCAGACAGAATATGAGCAGAATGAATTCCATAGAAAAATCTCGGTACATTAATGACCGGTATAAAGAGTATATACGCTCTTCTTTTAAGTTTGACTCTTATGTGATTCAAGAATTATTCGACAAAAAACTAAATGAGGAAATACTGTTTAAGGGCCCGTATGTTGATTTGGTTTTGCCTTTTAAAAGAGGCAAAAATATAAAAGAACTGGTAGCAGAAGGTGTTATTTGCGATTCTTTTTTAGAACTTGGAGATATAGATTTTAATAGGCCTCTTTATTCTCATCAGGAAAAATCAATTCGGTTGGCAAACAAAGGGCGAAACCTTGTTGTAACAACGGGAACCGGTTCTGGTAAAACGGAGTGTTTTCTGTATCCAATTTTGAATGAGATATTAAAAGAGATACGCAAAGGCAATGATGAGCCCGGTATAAGGGCACTGTTTCTCTATCCGATGAATGCTTTAGTTAACGACCAGATGGATAGGATCCGCGCAATATTGTCTTGCTATCCTGAAATAAGATTCGGTTCCTTTACAGGCGACACTGAAGAAAGGGGCGGCGCGAACTACCGGATTGAGTATGGAGAGCAGAACAACGCTGAAATCCCTCCTAATGAACTTATAACTAGAGAAGAAATCAGGAACAATGTTCCTCACTTGCTTTTTACTAATTATTCCATGCTGGAATACATGCTTATAAGACCGCATGATCATGTGATCTTTAATTCACAAATGCTTAAAAACTGGAGATATGTTGTGCTGGATGAAGCCCATACCTATGGCGGTGCTAAGGGGATTGAATTGTCCATGCTCATGAGGAGACTCACAGGTCTTAGCGATAAAAAGCCGAGGTTTATCATTACAAGTGCAACGCTAGGTGAGCGCGGTAAATCTGAAGACGATATTATTTCATTTGCAAATAATCTTACATCAGCAGATTACAGTTTGGATGACATTATCTTTTCCGAAAGAGTATTACCAATTGAGCATTCTGAATACAGTATTAACAGTGATGATTACTGCTTCATTAATAATAATAAGCAGGATCTATCGGCTCTTATGGATGTATGCAACAAATACGGAGTCTCCATAAGCGGTTCGTATGAGGCATTGCTCTATGAACTACTGAAAAAGGATAACAATGTTAAGATTCTATACCAATTGCTGAAAGACGAGGCAAAAAGCATAGGTGATATAAAAAGAACGCTCAGCAATCTGAACGAACAGGAGCTATCTGCTTTAATTGACTTGATCAATTTAGCAGAAAAGGATGGCATAGGATTGTTTGATCTTAAATACCATTCTTTTGTCCGTCCTCTTGATGGGGCATATTTGACTTTGGGTGATACCCCATCGCTCTCTTTTGTCAAATCCTACTACATGGATGGTCTGAAGGCATTTGAGATCGGCAACTGCAAATATTGTAATGCTATGTATTTATTTGGGAAGATTAGTCATAACAATAACAGCGGTTTGGATTATCTTTATCAGAACAGAGAAATAGATATATATGAAAACTACGGTGATAACGAGAATGTTTCGCTTGATTATTTTTTACTGGAAAACGAGATCAAAGAAGAAGCAGAACAATCTGATTTGATAGAAAAATATGTTCTCTGTGCAAAATGCGGATGTATTTATTCTGCAGAGAATTTAAATGCCAGAAAGTGTAACTGCGATGAGGAATACAAAAAAACTGTTTACAGGGTCATATATAAAAGTAGTGAACAGGCGGTAGCCAATAACAATATTTCAAGATGCCCTTGCTGCGGTGAAAGCAGTCAGCGTGGGATCGTGAAAAGTCCGCGCATAGGTAAAGATGAAGGCACGGCGCTTATTGGGCAGACTCTGTATGAAGCTCTGGATGATGGACAAGAAATAGAGAAGCCTAAAAAATCAATTAAGCTAATTAAAAGTAACCATGAGAAAGAAGAAGAAAGTATAGTAAAAAGTGAAATATCTGCAAAGCAGTATATTTGTTTTTCTGACAGTAGACAGCAGGCGAGTTTTACGGCAGTATTCCTGGATTCAAATCATGTCAGAATGCTTAGGAAAAGACTGATATGGGAGATCATTAAGGAAAAGGATTATTTGGATTTGTCATTTGATGAAGCCGCGGCCCTTTTGACCAAGAAAATAGCAAACAGTAATCTTTTCCCTAATGATATGAGTGCCCATAAAAACGCATGGATTGCTTTGCTTGTGGACTTGATGAGGGTGGACGGATCATACGATGGTGAAGGTGTAGGATTATATTATTTTGACTTGGATTTATCAGAATTAATGAAGCGTATACCTGAGGATGAAATAATTAATCTTTTTGGTAAGTATTCTCTGGATAAAAAGAGTTTTGAAACCCTAATAAAAGTTACTCTGGAAGTATTTAGAACTGCTCCGGCGATTGATTATACTCTGTCTACTTTAACCCCGGAAGAGAAGTTAAATAATCTTGAATATAGAAGATTTGACTATGGAATTAAGTATAAGCTTCCTGAATTGGATAAAAGATTTGTCAGTTTTCTTCCAATTGGTAACGGCTTAAACAAAACTGTGCGCTATGTTATGAAAGCATGTTCATGTAGTAGGGAAGAAGCCATAGATATTCTTAACATTATCTTTAATGAGATTGCCTGTGCTGATGAGGTCGGTATTCTCAAGGAAAAGGGAGACGGTTCCAGATCATATCAAATTGATGCAAGCCGTTATACTCTTAAAAACTACAAGAATAGTGTTTTTTATAGGTGCTCAAAATGCGGCAATCTAACACACTATAATGTTAACAACAAGTGTGTTAGAGATGGATGTGATGGCTTGCTTGAAGAAGTTGATCCTGATGTTGCTCTTAAAGATAATTACTATAGAAAGCAATACATGATCAAGAAAATTGAACGGATAGTAATAGAGGAGCATTCTGCTCAGCTGAATAGAAAACAGGCTAAAGAGTATCAGATAAAGTTTAAGAATAAGGATATCAATATTTTAAGCTGCTCAACTACATTTGAGATGGGTGTTGATATTGGAGCACTGGAAACCGTGTTTATGAGAAATGTTCCGCCTTCTCCGGCCAATTATGTCCAGCGTGCCGGACGTGCAGGAAGAAGAAAGAACAGTTCCGCTTATATTATCACTTTTTGTGGCACAAATTCGCACGATTACAATTATTTCCAGCATCCTGAAAGAATGATCTCAGGCGTTATAAATCCTCCGTATTTCAGCGTGCTTAATAAAAAAATAATTGTCAGACATCTTATGGCATGCTGCCTTGGGTTTTTTTTCAGGAAATACCCTGAGTTCTATTCAAGTGTAGGAGCATTGGTATTAGATGGTGGTGAAAAGTTTTTTAATAACTATATATCCAACCATCCAGTGAAACTGAACCATTATATTAATAAAAGGGTTATCCCTGAAAGCCAATATAAGCAATATCATGATTTCAAATGGTTTCATGAGATGGAGGACAAAGATGAGCGTTTTAGTTTGTTTGTAGAAACAACTAAGAACAATTTGGCCGAATACGAAGTGGCACACAAACAGGCTATTAAAGATAACGATTATGATAGCGCAAAATACTATAGCAAACAGAAAGAAAGAATACTAAAAGAAAGAGTGCTTGACTCTTTATCAAGATATTGTGTTATTCCCAAATACGGGTTCCCGGTTGATCTTGTTGAGCTTCTTATCTACGATAAAAATGGTTTCGAAAATAAAAAGTATGATCTAACGAGAGACTTAAGAATAGCAATAAGTGAATATGCTCCGGATTCTGAAATAATAGTAGATAAGAATAAGTACACGTCTAAATATATTAATCTACCAAAGATCAATGCTTTACCTAAGCATTATTTCAGTATCTGCAGTAACTGCGGTCGAGTAAATGTGTTCCTGAGCAAAAAAGATGATTGCAAATGCAATTACTGTGAAAACAACATTGTTGCAAGGGATACGGATTACTATGTAGTTCCGATCTATGGATTCAAGACAGGAAAAACGAAAGACTCTACCAGAATGAAACCAAAGAGATCCTACTCCGGGGAAGTTTTGTATCTGGGTGGTGGCAGAAAGAATGAAGATACTGTTTCTCTAAATAGCATTATATCAATAGAGACTAGTGCTGATGATGAACTATTAGTCATGAACCGTTCTTATTTCTATCTTTGTCCGGATTGTGGCTACAGTGAAATAGCAAAAGGCAACAATAATCCTGAAAAGAAGATGGTGAAGCACGTTAGATATGATCTGCAAAAGTGTCATAACGAAGAGCTTAATAGAATCAGGCTAGGGCATTCTTTTAGAACAGATGTTGCGCGTTTGTCAATCCCGCGACTGGATTATGGAGATGGGATTTCTTATTGCAGAGCAATATCTTTTATGTATGCGATACTTGAAGGTATAAGTCGAGTTTTTGAAATAGAAAGAAATGATATAGACGGTATAGTTGAGAAGAATATCTACTACAACAGTTATGATGTTTTATTATTTGACAATGTCCCAGGTGGTGCAGGTCATGTAAAAAGACTATTAGACAAAAGGACATTTATAGCTGCTTTAAGAGCAGCACTGGATGTCGTTTCTCATAATTGCTGTGATGAAAAAAGCTCATGTTATAATTGTTTAAGGAATTATTACAATCAGCATTATCACGAGAAGATTATCAGGGGAGAAGCAAAAAGTATAATTCAGAAGCTGATAAAAGGAATAGAATAAAACAACATTTAATAAAAAAGAAACATGTGGGAATGAGGGCTTAGCATGAACAAATTAGAAAAGGACATTTTTCAAATAATATCAGATAATCCGGGTATTAAAGGGAAAGAGATTGCATACAAGCTCGACAAGGATACCAAAGAAATAAATACTGTCTTGAGTAAAAGCGCTTGGTTAAAAAAACAGGTTGCGCAGGATAATAGCTATAAATGGAGTGTTATAGGTATTTCTCATAATAAAGTTGATAAGCCTAAAAAAGAAGTTGACCCGGATTTGAGTAATTTGTGTAATTACTATTTGGAATGCATCGGTATTGAGTCTGTTAACTCGGTTTCACAGTTTTTGACTAGTAACTATGAACTCCGCTATGCGGTTTTAAGGAGTTTAAACATTGATTCAGGGGTGGATAACAATGCTATTTCTTTGTTAGGAAGAATCAATAATAAAAGAGACTCAAAAGCATGTCTTGGTTATCCCATTTATATTTATACCATTATGTCCCGGGATGGAAGACCGTTTAGGAAAGTAGCTCCCATTTTCATGTTCCCGGTTGAATACGATGGCGGGGCAATCAATGTATCTTGGGATCCATCAATCAATCCAGAAGTGCTTAAAAATTATACTGATGGTGGTTCTGACTCTCTAGCTAGTGAATTGCTCACACTTGAGACTGATTTGGGATTAAATGAACCTGATGCGGATATTGAGGTTGATGAGCTTGTATTACGGTTAAAAGAAATAAGAGACTGGGAATGGAAAGAAACAATAGATCCATATAACATTCCTACTCCTGAAGATATATCTAATCTCGAAGATGGTATTTATAACAGGCCAATACTAATAGAAGCAGATAAAACGCCTTATACTGAAGGTCTAGAAACTGAATTGGCTGAATTATCCAAAATGAGCGAAGACGATTATAAAGATACTGCTTTACATGATTGGATAAAACTCACGCAAAATGAAGTGGATTATAGCGAAAATCATACGCTTCTCGAGGTTTTGCCTTTGAACCTAGAACAGTCCACCTCTGTGGAAAAAGCTTTGAATTCAAACCTGACTATTATTACTGGACCTCCCGGAACAGGTAAATCACAGGTGGTAACCGATCTTCTTATTAACATAGTATGGAAAGGTCAGAGTGCTTTATTCTCCAGCAAAAACAACAAGGCTGTTGATGTCGTTGATTCAAGGGTAAACAGCCTAAGTAATAGGCCGGTATTACTAAGAATAGGCAGCTTTCAGAATGCAAAGAGACTGGCAGAAATTATAGAAGGCTTATTGAATGTTCAACAGAATCATAGTGCTAAGGATGATCTTGAATACTATTCTAAAGAGTACAAACGAATATCAGAGCAACTTCAAAAATCCCACAAAGAAAAAGATGAGTATATAAAAGTTCGCAACGAACTGGATGAGCTCGAACAAAAGTATTGCCCCATTAGAGAAGAAATTGGAGCAAGGTTATTAATAGTCGACGCAAACGACATAGGTGAGATATCTAGTGCGGCCGAAAATTACAAAACTGCTTTTATTCGTTCTGTAAAAGAAGAACAGGGTGCACTTACTAAAATGTTTTGGTCATTGACAGAGAAAAAAAGAATTGAACAACGAGATGATGCCGGATCAAAATACAGTTTATATGCAAAGAAGTATGACTTAAGGGATGTTGTTGACATAAATAATGTAGAAGATGTTAATAAAACCGTTGAAGAGGCGAAGAAATTTGATAGTCTTTTGCCAATAGCGACTAGTTATAAGAATGCACTAAACAAACTGTCTTCTATGGAATCTTTGGAAAAGATTGACGAGAAGCTTTACCACAGCAAGGAGCAGTTAGCCAAAATAGCGGGTATGTTGTGGGATACTTGGTTAAATAATCAAGCCATAGATTTTTCACCTAGAGATAGAATGGAATTAGCCAATTACGTTGCTGCTATGAAGCTATCAAATGATATTGATATAACAAATGATAGGGAACTAAAGAAAAAATACTCACGTGTAGCTGACAAAATGACAGGGTACTTAAAATGTTGGGCTGTGACTTCATTGTCAGCTAAAAGTAGAGTGCCTTTTAGTGCTGGGATGTTTGATTATGTGATTATTGATGAAGCAAGTCAGTGCGATATAGCTTCTGTCCTGCCTTTGCTTTATAGGGCAAAAAAGGCAGTTATAATAGGTGATCCTATGCAACTTAGGCATATTTCAGAATTACAGAAGAATAAAGATGCTATGTTGCTTCAGAAATACAATGTCGAGCCGTTATGGTCGTATTCTGTTACTTCACTCTATGATTTAGCATCGGCAAAAGTCAATAGAGGAGATATTATTCAACTTAAAGATCATTTCAGAAGCTGTGCCGATATTATTGAGTACTCTAATAGACAGTTCTATGACAAATCTCTTAGAATAGCAACAAATTACAATTTACTGAAAGTCCCAAAGGATGAGACTCCGGGCATTAGATGGATTGATGTAAAAGGTGAAACAAAAAAACTAAATGGACATAGCGCTTATAATGCTAAGGAAATCGAAACTGTAGTAAATGAACTAGCTAGATTGGTCAATAGCGGATATGTTGGTACCATAGGTGTGGCCACTCCATTTAGAGCTCAGGCAGAAAGAATAGTGGACACGCTTCAGACAAAGAAAAAGTCACTTTATAATCAACTTGTAAGAGATCATGATTTTATTGCAGATACTGTTCATAAGTTTCAAGGTGACGAAAGAGACGTTATGATTTTTTCTTCAGTTGTATCAAGTGGCACACAAAGGAGCACGCTGGGTTTTTTGAAGACCACAGGTAATATCTTTAATGTTGCTATAACGCGGGCAAGAGCCATTCTTGTAGTTGTTGGAGATTATAGTTTTTGTAGAAAATGTGATGTTGAATATCTGAGTGGTTTTGCAGAGTATTACGACGAGATTTTAGCTAACCAAGGTGAGGGGAGCAAAGAAGAAACTATAGAATATCCGCATACTCGAAAGTATCCGCAGGTTGCAAATCCTGAACAAGTATCAGATTGGGAGAAAATCATGTATGTGGCCTTGTTTGATGCTGGTATAGAAACAATTCCACAGTATCCCGCCGATAAATATAAACTTGACTTGGCAATTGTTCTTGACGATGGGCGAAAACTTGATATTGAGATAGATGGTGAAATGTATCATCGCAGTTGGAACGGTGAATTGTGTTATAGGGATCAAATAAGAAATCAGAGGTTATTTGAACTTGGATGGGATGTGAAGAGATTCTGGGTTTATCAAATAAGGGATGAATTAAGGGAATGTATAAGCGCAATAAAGGATTGGGTCGAACAAAACGACTAATGATATCATCTTCTAAAAGGAAGGGGATATGTATCCCCTTCCTTCTTTATATCGTCTAAACCTATTTTGCTCTGTCCGTACTGATAATCGTGATCGCGGGTGCTGCTATAGCGGTCAGCGCATATACCCTTAAAAAAAGAAAAAGCGGTGCTGAGTAAACACCGCTGCCATAAGTAAAAGCATGAAATAAAAAAGTGCTCTTATTGTCAAACCCTCTTTCCCGAAAACCGGGGAGGAGGGTTTTTATCTTTAAGGGCACCTTCTGTTATTATGTACAAGAAATAAGCCTTACATTCCCTTGTCGTGTCTTTTTACCCTGAGCCTCGACATCTCTCTTGCCATCCTTGTGCGGGCCGTATAGTACTCCTGAATGCTTTTTTTCTGTATCATGGCTTCCTGCGCTTCTTGGGCAGCTCGCTCAGCGCGCTTTTCATCGATCTCTCCCGGGTATTCGGAAGTCTCGACCAGAACGAACACGCTGCCGTCCTCAACCTTCGCTATTCCCGAAGATACCGCGCCTATCAGTGTCTCTCCGTCGGGCTTTGTGTATCTTATCTCTCCCGGTACGACGGCGACGACCATATTGCTGTGGCCGGCCTGGATACCGTACTGTCCGTCGCTGGTCGGTATGACGAGGGATACGCATTCTCCTTCGTAGAAAGGACTTTCAACATCAAGGATCTTAAGAGGGAATGTATTCATCAGATCTCACCCTTTTCGATCTTTTCGGCTTTGGCTATGACGTCTTCCATCGTGCCGACGTTGTAGAACGCTGCCTCGGGGTATTTATCCATCTTTCCGTCCACGATGGCGCCGAAGCCTTTGAGCGTCTCTTCAAGAGGCACATATACGCCGGGTATGCCCGTGAACTTCTCGGCAACGAACGTGGGCTGGGCGAGGAAACGCTGTATGCGTCTCGCTCTTCCGACGGTCAGCTTGTCCTCATCGCTCAGTTCCTCCATACCGAGGATGGCGATTATATCCTGCAGCTCGCTGTACTTCTGGAGTATCTCCTCAACGCGCCTCGCTATGCGGTAGTGCTCTTTGCCGACTATATTGGCTTCCAGTATCCTCGATGTGGATTCAAGAGGATCCACGGCAGGGTAGATGCCCTGCTCGGCGATCTTACGGCTTAATACCGTTGTCGCGTCGAGATGTGAGAACGTAGTCGAGGGGGCGGGGTCTGTCAGGTCGTCAGCAGGTACGTATACCGCCTGAACGGATGTGACAGAGCCGCTCTTTGTGGAGGTTATCCTCTCCTGCAGAGTGCCCATCTCTTCAGCCAGAGTCGGCTGGTATCCGACGGCTGAAGGCATACGGCCGAGAAGCGTTGAGACTTCGCTGCCAGCCTGCACGAATCTGTATATGTTGTCTATGAACAAAAGAACGTCCTTGTTCTCTTTGTCACGGAAATATTCCGCCATTGTAAGACCTGAAAGCGCCACTCTCATACGCACGCCGGGAGCCTCGTTCATCTGTCCGAACACAAGAGCCGTCTTTTCCATGACTCCGCTCTCGTTCATCTCCGTCCAGAGGTCGTTGCCCTCTCTCGAACGTTCGCCGACACCTGCGAATATGGAGTATCCGCCGTGCTCCGTCGCAACATTGCGTATAAGCTCCTGAATGAGCACGGTCTTTCCGACGCCTGCGCCGCCGAAAAGGCCGATCTTGCCGCCCTTGGGGTAGGGCTCCAAAAGGTCTATGACCTTGATTCCCGTTTCAAGTATCTCCACCGCGGGGTTCTGGTCTTCAAAACCGGGAGCTTTTCTGTGGATGCTCCACTTCTCGGTGCGGTCATCCAGAGGCGCTCCTCCGTCAATGGGGTCGCCGAAGACATTGAACATCCTGCCGAGCGTCGCTTCTCCGACAGGTACGCGGATGTTGTCCCCTGTAGCGGTCACTTCCATGCCGCGGTACAGGCCCTCGCTCTCGGAGAGCATTATGCAGCGGACGGTATGTCTGTCGACATGCTGTGCGACCTCCATGACTCTCTTGTCGCTGTCCGCTGATACGGTCAGGGCCTCTCTTATCTTAGGCAGGTTTCCTTCGGGGAAAGCCACATCGATAACTGAACCTGATATCTGTACGATCCTTCCGTTCACGATTTCGCTGTGCCTCCTTCTGTTTTTTTACGTTTTGCTTTTCTTTTCATACTCTTGGCACCGGCGGCGACCTCGGTTATCTCCTGAGTGATGGCGCCCTGCCGGATATGGTTATATTTCAGATAGAGTTCTTCCAACAGGTTTTCCGCATTCATGTTCGCCGAATCCATGGCGGTCATACGCGCGTACTGTTCCGAGCAGAAGCTGTCGACGAGAGCGCTGTAGATATAGCCGGCGACATAGCTCGGGACCACGTTGTCCAGAACCTTTTCCACGGAGGGCAGATATTCGAACCTTGTCTCCGCATATTTCTCATGGTTATCAAGGCCGGAAAAGTCCGCGCGGTGGAAGGGGAGTATCGTCGACCAGCACGCTTCTGAATCCCCGGCGCCGTGCATGTCGGTATAGATAACGTATACCTTTGAGATCTCTTTCTTTAGGAACAGATCCACAAGTACACCTGCTATCTCTCTCGCCCTGCTGATCGAGGAGTTCTGCGCCGTATACTGAAAGTCCTGCTCTATCGGTATATTGTGATGCCTGAAATACTGGCGTCCGTATTCTCCGACCACGTAGAGCTTGGGGCTTTCATGCTCTTTCATGAGCTCCAGAGTCTTTTTAATGACGTTCTGGTTGTAGGCGCCGGCAAGTCCCTTGTCCGCCGTTATGACGAGATACCCGTATGAACCGGGAAGATCCTCGTCTCCCGAGTGCGGAAAGAGATACCTGCTCTGAATATCCTCGGAAACGCTGAACAGACGCTCTATCTCTTCCTTTAAGGCCTTGAAATACGGCCTTGTGCCGTCAAGCTCCTTTTTTGCCTTGCGCAGCTTGGTCGAAGCGATGAGGTACATGGCATTGGTGATCTTCTGAGTATCTTCCACGCTCTGTATGTGGTTTTTGATCTCCTTTATCGCCGCCATATACTACCGCTCCTGCAGATACTTTCTGGCTATGCTGACTATTTCCTCCCTGCACTCGTCCGAAAGCTGGCCGGTCGTTTCGATCTCTTTCGCTATCTCGTAGTGATGCTCGCCGAAATGCACCAGGACCTCATTCATGACGTCCCTGATATCCTTAAGCGGGATATCCTGCAGCAGATGATTGAGCACTACTATGAGCGTTATGACCTGCTCGGACTGTGTGTAGGGCTTGTACTGTTCCTGACGCAGGATCTGCATCAGTCCCTGGCCGTATATGAGCTGCTTCCTGGTCGATTCGTCCAGGTCGCTCGCAAACTGTGTGAATATCTCCATCTCTCTGTACTGGGCCAGATCCAGACGTATGGCTCCCGTGGCTTTCTTCATCGCCTTTGTCTGAGCGTCGCCGCCGACACGCGAGACCGAGAGTCCGACGTTGACGGCAGGCCGCTGACCGGCGAAGAACAGTTCGCTCTCCAGGAATATCTGTCCGTCTGTTATGGAGATTATGTTCGTGGGTATGTATGCCGAGATGTCGCCCGCCTGCGTTTCGACAATGGGGAGGGCGGTCATGCTGCCGCCGCCTTTGGCGTCGCTTAAGTGGGCCGAGCGCTCGAGCAGTCTCGAATGAAGATAGAAGACGTCGCCCGGGTACGCTTCACGTCCGGGGGAACGCTCAAGGAGAAGACTTAAGGAGCGGTACGCTACAGCGTGCTTGGACAGGTCGTCGTATACGATGAGCACGTCCTTTCCCTGTTCCATGAAGTATTCGCCCAGCGCGCATCCTGAATAGGGGGCTATATACTGCATCGGCGCAGAATCGCTGGCCGGTGCGTTTACGACCACGGTGTAGTCCATGGCGCCCCACAGACGGAGGTTTTCAACGATGAGCGCTACCGAGCTTGCTTTCTGCCCGATGGCGACATATATGCATACGACACCCTTGCCTTTCTGGTTGACGATGGTGTCGATGGCGATCGCCGTCTTTCCTGTCTGACGGTCGCCTATGATGAGTTCCCTCTGGCCTCTGCCGATGGGGAACATGGAGTCTATTGCGAGTATACCGGTCTCAAGAGGCGTATCGACCGGCTGACGGTCGATTATGCCGGGAGCGGTATGTTCCACGGGACGGTATTCGTCGGATACTATATCGCCCAGGCCGTCTACTGGTACGCCCAGGGCGTCCACGACTCTGCCTATAAAGGCGTCGCCGACGGGTATGCCTGCCGTTTTGCCTGTACGGCGCACGGTGCTGCCCGCGCTGATCTCCTCTTCGCTGCCGAAAAGGATACAGCCGACTTCATCGGGCCGGAGGTCCTGAACCATTCCTCTTATGCCCGAGTCGAATAATAGTATCTCTCCGTAGGTGGCTTTGTCGAGTCCCTCGACCGTGGCGATCCCGTCGCCTATGGCCGTAACGGTGCCCTCTTCGCGGGCGAGCGCTTTCGGGACCCAGTCGTGGATGGTCTCACGGAGCAGCGGTATGATGTTGTCGTTTTTGTTCTTGAGTTCCGAGATCGCTTCCTGGAACTGCATGAAACGACCGTTGACGCTCCAGTCGTAGACCTCGCCGCCAACCTTAAGACGGAACCCGCCTCCGGGATACTGTACTTTTTTCCATACTAATGAGATGTCCTCTCCGTACCTTTTGGAGAGAAACTCCTTAAAGCCCGCTTCCTGCTTTTCATTCGGCGGTATATCGGAATATATAACGGCGGTATTAACTGCGGTCTTAGTCATCGGATTCGCTCCTTTTCGCAACTTCGAGGAACTGATCGAAGGCATCCGAAGTCACCTGATCGGAAACTATCTTCTGGGCGGCATCCGCTGCCATATCGGCGATCTCGCCCCGTGCTTCCCTCAGCATCCTTTCGCGTTCATGTTCTGCAGTTGTTCTTGCATCCGCTATGATCTTTTCCGCCTCATCCTCAGCCTGCTTCTTACGGGCGTCCAGAGAGATATCCAGCCTTCTGTGGGCCGCCTCCCTGTTCCTCGCGATCTCCTTTTCGGCGCCGGAAAGCTTCTCGGCGTATTCCGCTTTTGCCCTTTCAGATTCGGCGAGTTTAGCATTTGCTTCCTCGTCCATCTTCTTATAGTGCTCGGCGCGCCTGCCCATGAACCTTTTTACGGGTCTGTAGAGCAGGAGATACAGTATCGCGAACAGTATGACAAAGTTTAATAGGTGCAGAAGGATTTGCTGCCAGTCTATATTAAGCGGCATCAATTCTCACCCGCCTTTCTCACATTACGAAGATGATGAGTATCGCTACGATCAGCGCATAGATTATAGCTGTCTCGATGAAGACCAGTCCCAGCATGAGAGTCGTACGGATCTTGCCTTCAGCCTCGGGCTGACGGGAGATGCCTTCCGCGGACTTGGCGATAGCAAAGCCCATGCCGATAGCACCCGCAGCGGCTGCGAGTCCGACAACGATCGCTGCAGCCATGGACTTATCGCCGACCGTGTTATCCGCTGCGGCCGTGACCGTCTGAGTTGCGGCGGCAGCCGTAGTGTCAGCGCTGTCTGCCGCAAGAGCAGGTACTGCTATAGCGAGCATAGCGATGACGATGAGCAGTACTATGAAAATCCTTTTTAAGCTCTTTCTCATTTTATTAAAACCTCCGTGGTTTATTTCTTCCTTTTGATCCTTTTGATCTTTTTATCCTTTTTTATCTTAGGCACCTTGATCACCGGCTCGGTGACCTCGCCGTAGAACAGGGATGTGAGCATTGTTAAAACGTATGTCTGTATGAGCGCGTGCAGCAGCGTGAACAGAACGCCCACCAGAACGGGGACGCCGTAGCTGAGCGACGGGAACGAATACACGAGCTCGGTAACGAGAGCGCCGCTCAGGAGAGCTCCGAAAAGTCGGAAGCTCATGGATATCGGCAGCGAGAAGTCCTTTAAGGTCTTGCCTACGCCGCGGATACCGTTCCCGGCGATGCCGCCTGACAGTATTATGCAGTATGAAAGGACGCCCAGCATGATCGCTCCGTTGATATCAGAGAGCGGTGCGGGCAGTGCGATGGAATGGCCCTGCGTCGTTACGGCCTGAATACCGAACAGCTCAAAGATCGTGCCGACGAATATATAGCAGCCGGCCGTAAATACGTACGCCCCCAGAAATCCGTTGCGGTGGGGGCTGCTTGTTTTTGCGAGATTGTCGAACAGACCTACTATGGTCTCAAGGAACAGCTGGAATTTGCCCGGTACCATCTTGAAGCGCGGTATCAGAAAGACCCGTACTATAACGGCGAACACAAGAAATACCCCTGTCACGGTAAACGCGGAGATGAGACCCGGGTTCACGTCCATAAGTCCGAAGAGGCTTACTCTGTTGGTTTCGTGAAGAACGGCATCCCGCATCGATTCGCTTAGGTTTTCATGTCTGCCGGCAGAAGGTACAAGGGAGGCAGCTACAGCCAGAACGACTATTATTATGGCAATTACGATTATGAACTTTAATCTTTTCTTTTTATCCATATCAGTCCCATTGCAAACACTGCAGGTACGGTCCTATGCCCATCAAATAAAAAAACCCGCACAAAGAGTCACCTTTAAGCCGCAGATCTGATGAGCATTAAACACTGTTTGGTGTCTGTTTTTATTCCCGGTCACTGTAAACAGGATCCGGGTTTTAATATATACATAGTATTATAGCACTATTTTAATACAATGGACTGCACAAATTACAAAAAAATGACACCTTGATACGGCAAACCGCATTTTGTGTCTCTTAAGGTCCTGTCTTTTGCCTGCTTACCGGCTGCCGGACAAGTGCGGTCCCGGGGCAAAAGACAGGCATATTTGCATTATGATACTCTTTATAGTATAATACAGATTTGAGGTATACCATCTGTTGTATGCCGTGAAAAATGATTATTTTGTAATAGGAGGAACTAAAATGGGTAAATTCTTAAAAGTTATGGGCGTTCTCTGCATCATATTCGGTATCATCGGTGTTATCGGAATGATCTCAGTATTCGCTATGGCCGGCATAATCGCTATGGCGGGTGTGGCAGTTCCCGTAGCAAGCCTTGTTCTCGGAATCATCCAGGCTATCCTCATGATAGTAGCCGGTGTATTCGGAATCAAAGCTTCCAATGACCCGGCTAAGGCAGGCAAAGCCGTCATCTTCGGTATAATCCTTATCGTACTGGCTGTTGTCTCTCTGATCCTCGGTCTTGCGGAAGCAGGCGCTGCCGGAATCAGCTGGACAAACTTCACGGGACTTATCATACCGGTACTCTATCTGATAGCTGCAATCGGCTTTAAGAAACAGGGCTGATAGGTTCGAACTGAACAATTATTATTAGAAGAAGATCCCTTTCCAAAGTGAAAGGGATCTTCTTTTTACTGCAGTTTTACTGAGGGTCCTGCCCGCGGAAGTTCTCTATTATCTCCGGGGCTTTTTTCTTCCGCAGGAGATACACGGTAACGAGCGCCTCCACTGCGCTCATTATGAGCGCGGGCCAGGAGATATCGTTCATGGCTTCGATCTCGGTCCCGCCGTTTAAGGTGAAGTAGGGGAGGAAAAGACCCGCCAGGTCGTTTAGGGCGTGCAGGAATATGACGCCCCACAGGCTGCCGCTCCTGTAGTATATGGCGGTCAGCAGCATGCCTCCCGCAAAAGTACCGACGAGCTGCAACGCGAACGGAAGGGGCTCCATGCCCGCGAAGAGATTGGGTATGTGAAGAGCCATGAAAAAGGTAGCGGATACTATGACCGAAAGCCAAATGCCTCTTATGTCTTTAGCATATTTTAACCCTATATTCTCCGCTATGATGCCCCTGAAAACGGATTCTTCCCGGAAGCCCACGCCGAACAGCATGAGACAGGCCGCGAGCATCATGACCGGCGACTGCCAGACGGTCTCGGGGTCCGCTGCGCATGCCATTATGGACAGGCAGCCGAGAGCGATCCCGCTAATGAGAAGGTACATGCCGACTTTAAGGCTCTTTGCAAATCCTTTTCTTCTGTATACGTAGAGATTGCCGAATATCAGCACTATAAGGAAAGGCCAAACTATGCCTATGCTCTCCGATATGAAGTCATAGGGCGTGCCCGTCGGGCTCTCGAGCGTGATGCCGGCCGCAAGTCTCGCTCCGAGTTCGATCAGTGAGGCGGCAGATTCGAATACGATGTACAGCACCAGCGCCGCTACCGCTGATATGATCGGGAGCCTCTTGGTCCAGCCTTTTCTGCTTTTTTCAGGTGTCTTTTCTTTTCCGTCCATACGCTGATTATATCACAGGGCCGGGGCGGAAAAATAAAAAAAGGAATTTTGAAGGGTTCTGTCGAATAATATAGTAGACGGCTCAGAAGGCCGCAATTTTTGACTAAACCGTATAACGGAACATCATATGCATTTTATATTTTACGGGAGGTGAGTATCTTCATAATCGTTTGACAGCTTCTTCGGATGACGGACAAAACTGGTAAGGTATGACAGTCTTGAGGGAGGATGTCGATGTGCACCGGTTTTTTTTGTTCTCTTTTTTTGCGGAAAAAACGGCAGAAACGGACGGAAAACAGGGGTTTGGCGTGTCGCTTTCGATGCGACCACCGGGGCTTTTATGCGGTGTAGAATGTAGGAAAGTCCGGAGGGGTTCCGGACGGCAGTTTTCAGGGACTTGAAAGGGGGAATCTATTATGAAAAAGACAATTGACGAATTATTGAATGATAAGGAGAAGGTGCTGGTGAACCGCGGGGATATGTATATGCTCCTGCACTCGGTCGCCATGTTCTTCTATCAGAACGGCAAGAGCGAGGAATGGGTCGGCAGCGTAATGGGTTCGTTCTTTATGAGGAATCATTTCGGCCGGTCATTTGCCGACGGATTCCGTGAGTTCATGGACGCGTATAACGCTGACGAAGAGGAAAACGGGGCGAAGTATGAGGCTATGGAAAAGGCGGAGGAGTACGGATTCGATTCCGTCGATGATTTTATCGATTACATGAACGGCGGCGGTCTCAAGAGCTGACCGCCGCAAATAAGCTGAAGATCGGAGAAAAAAGGTATGAATTCAATATTCGGACGCAGGAAAACAGAGATAAAAGAGGGTGTGATCGAAGAGCTTAACAGATATATAAAGGAAAAAAGGATACCGCGGGAAGACACGGTGTACTGCGATATGGATTCGCAGTACTTCGGGAATGTCTGCCCGGATCTTGACGCTGCAAAGCGCAAGGGGCAGTACTCGGTAAGCCATAAGAGAGCCTCTTACTCCTCAGAGCCCAGGCTCGGTCAGGCGTCACTCAGGATCGACACTGAACTCGAGGATAAAGTCAGACGCAAAAAGAAGACGTTTCAGGAGAGCCTTTTCGAGATAATAGACAAAAAGGGCCTTACGGATGCAGAGGTGTACAGGAGCGCCGATATCGACAGGAGACTGTTTTCCAAGATAAGGAACAACACTCACTACCACCCGACGAAGAAGACCGCGCTCGCACTCGCAATAGCGCTTAAGCTCAATCTGGATGAGACTACGGACCTTATAAGACGCGCCGGCTACGCTCTTTCCATGAGCAATACGGCGGATATAATAATAAGGTTCTGCATAGAAAAGGATATATTCGACATAATGGAGGTGAACACTCTTCTGTACCATTACGATCAGCCGCTCCTCGGAGGACAGATATAAAAATGTCCCCTCGGGGGCGACCAGGAGGTTACGTTTTGATCATATACTGACTCTGTAAGAACAAAAGGAGGAAAAAGAATATGAACGAAAGACTGACTGAACTTGTGATGATACTGGACAGGAGCGGATCGATGAGAGGGCTTGTGCCCGATACCATCGGAGGCTTCAACAGCATGATCGAAAAACAGAGAGATGAAGAAGGGGACGTCTTTGTATCCACTGTGCTGTTTGACAACTATTCCGAAGTCATACACGACAGAGTGTCGATAGACAGGATAGAGCCCCTGACTGACAGGGAATACTACGTCAGGGGATGCACGGCGCTGCTGGACGCCGTGGGCGGTGCCATAAGGCATATAAAGACCGTGCACAGGTACGCGAGGGAAGAGGACAGACCCGCCAAGACCATATTCGTCATAACGACCGACGGCATGGAGAATGCCAGCCGTCATTACAGCTACAGCAGAGTGAAGAGCATGGTCGAGCAGCAGAAGGAGAGCGAAGGCTGGGAGTTCATCTTCCTGGGAGCCAACATAGACGCCATCGAAGTGGCCGGAAGGTTCGGCATAGGCGCCGACAGATCCGCAAAATTCCGCAATGACGGGCGCGGCATAGAACTAAACTACGAGGTGCTCGGAGATACCGTTCGCAGGATGCGCAGGAGCGAATCCGTCGACGGTGCATGGAAGATGGATATTGAAAAATACGAAAAGGACGGCGATGACGGTCAGAAAAGCTGAGACCGGGTTGTCATAGTTACCTCCAAAACGGCCTGACAGAGTGTGCGGCGGGCACTTAAAGTCAACCGCCGCATGCGGTCTGCCGGACGGTTTATACGGAGGCGAATACGTAGTATAATACAGTTAAAGGGATGGGTTTTGATGACAGACTTACAACAGGCATATAAGATAGCGCTCGATAATTACGGCAAGGCCGATTACTGCACGGAATATGAGGATGTGTATCACTTCATAGCCGAGGAGGACAGATGGCAGTTTTCCGACTCCGGCATTGCGGTGAGAAAATCGGACGGGCTCTGCAGGTTCGGGTATTTTGACCGTACAGAGCTCATAAGGTGCTACAGGATCGAGAACGGACAGTTTATCGAATACGAACCTGAGGAAGAGGAGTGGAAAAAATGGGACTTTTCGGCGGAAAAAAATACAAGATAACCGATTTCTTTACTCTGGATGAGCTGAAGACAATAACCGATACTATACTGCCCAAGCTTAAGACGGGCGAATACGGTTCCATAATGCAGCTCACGGGCAAGGGACTGACGGACTATATCAAACACTCCGACAAGGAGTATTCCGAAGGAAGGATGAACAGCTTCTTCAAGATCGCGGATACTGTAAGGCAGTTTGAGCCTTCGCTTGACGGTATACTTTCGGAAGGACTGAAGAGGTTCAAAAACAGGTGATCTAGGGCCTGCATTTTACTCTGTGATGTTACGGATTATAGGTGTCGGCAGGTGTGCGTTTTATCGGACATCAGGTTTTGTATTATTTAATAAAGGATACAGGAGGGAAGCGCGGATGAATAAAGTGATACTTATGGGAAACCTGACGAGGGACCCTGAAAGAAGGACAACGGGGAACGGTACGAGCGTTACGTCCTTCACGGTCGCAGTCAGCAGGAACTATAAAAATGCGGAAGGCGGCTATGATGCCGATTTCATAAACTGCGTCGCGTGGAGACGCACAGCGGACTTTGTCGCCCAGTATTTTCAGAAGGGCATGAGGATCTGCGTGACGGGTTCCATTCAGACCAGGAGCTACGACGATAAGGACGGCAACAGAAGGTATGTGACCGAGGTCATAGTCGACGATGCCGAATTCGCAGCCCCGAAAGGAGATGCCGCAAGAGAAACGGCTCCGCAGCCGAAGCAGGACGAAGATGAGCTTTTCAAGGAAGAGCTGGATGGTTTCACTCCCATCGATGAAGGCGAGCTGCCGTTTTAAGGGCAGGGAAAGGTAACCGTATATGTTCGGAGCTATAATCGGCGATATGGCCGGTTCCATATATGAGTGGAACAATATAAAGACAAAGGACTTTCCGCTTTTTAAAAAGTCCTGCTTCCCGACGGACGACAGCATAATGACAATAGCTGTTGCAAAGGCGATCCTGGAGGCTGACGGGAAATATGAGGATCTTCAGGATCTTGCTGTAAAGTGGATGCAGAAGATCGGCAGGCAGTATCCCAACTGCGGGTACGGCGGAAGGTTCGACAAATGGATGTTCTCGGACGATCCCAAGCCTTACGGCAGTTTCGGAAACGGCGCGGCCATGAGAGTGAGCCCCTGCGGCTGGGCAGGAAAGAGCCTTGAGGAAACGAGGGAGCTTTCATATGCCGTGACGTGCGTCACGCACGACCACCCTGAAGGCATTAAGGGCGCCGAGGCGACTGCCTGCGCCATATATCTCGCAAGGACGGGCAGCAGTAAGGACGGCATAAGGGAGTTTATCGAGGACGGATACTATAAGCTTGATTTCACGCTGGATGAGATAAGGCCGGATTACACGTTTGATGTGACCTGCCAGGGTTCGGTCCCGCAGGCGATAGAAGCCTTTCTCGAATCGGATTCCTTTGAGGACGCGATAAAAAGCGCGGTCTCCATAGGAGGCGACAGCGATACGATAGCGGCGATAACGGGAAGCATAGCAGAGGCGTTCTACGGCGTACCCGAACTCATCAAGTTTGACACTATCGCACAGTTCGACAGGGGATGCAGGAGCCACTACGAGGCTTATCCGGATTCCGAACCCGGACTCATCCCTGTAATAGATGCGTTCAGAGACAGATACCGCACATGGGAGAACGGGCAGAAGCATGAGATAACGTATGTGGAACCTGTGGATTATTTCCCGGAAGAGGTACGCAAGAAATTCAAGATAGGGGAATACAGCGAAGAAGGGAAAGACTGAATGACAGACAGAGAAAAGGAAACAGAGATACTAGGGGCGGTAATGAAAGGCTACACCACCGGTATATTCGATGATATGTTCGCCTTTATGGCGGATGACTACGAGCACGCTTCCTTCTGGGTGATCGAAGTGATAAGGGGCATAGAGGATGCCCGGGATTATTATACCGGCAAGGGAAATGCGATACGCACAGGCGGAGCTTCGGTACATGGAGAATATGTAAAGATCATCTCTGCGCCTTCCGAGGTCAGGCCGAAGGGCGTATACAGGAACGGTGTCAAGGTCAAAGAAGACCCTGTGTTTCTTAACAGGAAGGACGAAGGTAAAACGGCGGTGCTCTTTTCTCAGATGATCAGGGGAGAGGAAATAAAGACACTTGCTGTCCCGACTTATGACGATGACGGCAAACTCCGGCAGCTGCTCATAACAGAGCCGGCATATTACGGGCTGGAGCAGACAGTATAAGGAAGTTGATACTTAGAGTGAGCGGTTTTAACACGGGTCACTGAAGCGGCAAGAATACGGGAATGATAAGAGGTATCTTTTTGTACCCATTTTTTGTCACGGAGGTGTGATCATGAAAGAAAAAAACAGCAAAACAAAAGACAAGCTCACTGAAAGGGTCTTAAGACAGGACCTGACGTTCGAAAGAACGGGCGAAAACAAAATAACCCGGCCGTTTGTCAGCAAAGGCAGAGCAAGACGGATACTCCGCATGCTCAGGAAAAACGTGGTCGTGCTGACGGTCGTCAGAGACGGAACGGTCATATCAAAAGGCTACGTCAACAGGGAGGGCCTTGAGACCACGGCGGAAGTGCTTGCCTTAAAGTACAAGGTGAGCATCACGTACAACGCCCTGAAAGAGGTGAGGATCGTCCTCTCTCAGCCGGGGAGACACACTGAGGGGCACGCGGCTGGCTGACAGCCGCTGCGCCTGCGGATATTCTTAAAGGAGAAAGAATGAAATAATTAACACCCGATGAAAGATATCAGAGAATGACTGATGATTTCAAAAGATTCGTTGAAGCGATTTTCGGAGAGGATTATGAAAAGGAGTTCGGGCCTGTAGATCTTTCTGGATATGAGAAAGACATCAAGGCGCCGGATTTCAGCATGGATGATTTCATCGAAAAGATGACTTCCGAGAATCCAAACGAAAAGAAAGGAAAAGGGTGTAAAAATGGAAAAGAAAAAGAAAACTGAAGATTTTGTGGTCGATCCTGACTTCTCTGATTTCGAAGAAGAAGATGAAGCGGAAGAAGAGGCAGAAGATATCGACCTCAGCGACGCGCTGCTCCGTATGGGTTTCCAGCTCGTGTGCTTTGAAGACGGCAAGATCCGTCTGGTACGTGTGGATCAGCTGCGGGATATTTCATAGTATCCCGTGCGGGCACAAAATGAAGGAACCGGCCTCATGGCCGGTTCTTGTTTTGCGGGAAAAGCCGTAATACGGTAATATAAAAGTATGGAAAAGACGCAGATAAGAAAGTGCGGCACCGCCGATATAAAGGCTGCCGGCGAGTTTTACGACAGAGTCGTTAAGTGGCTCGATGAACATATAAACTATCCGAAATGGGTATACCGCGTATACCCGTCCGAAAGCTACGCGGGGAAGATGACCAATGCGGGTTCACAGTACCTGTGCACTGACGGGGAAAAGATAACCGGAGCGTTCGTTCTGAATGCTGACCCGATGGGTGATTACGGAAGAGCAAGCTGGAGCGAAGTCCTCCGCGAGGGCGAGTATATGGTCGTCCACGCCATGGCCGTGGATCCCTGTCTTCACGGACAGGGCATGGCTTCAGACATGTTAAGGTTCTGCGAAGAAAAAGCCCGTGAAGATGGATATAAGGCCTTAAGGCTGGACGTGGTCCCGGACAATATCCCCGCGAGAAGACTGTTTGAGAAGAACGGTTTTGTCTATGCCGGCGACGCGGATCTCGGGCGGGGATATGATGAGATACCTGTATTCAGTCTGTATGAGCTCAGTTTTAAGTGAAACACCTGTATTTTATGAAGCCCCCGGCATATGGATCCGGGGGTTTTTGATTTAACTGAGACGCCGCCGCGCGTAAAAACGGTACGCATACGATAAACAAAAAAAGGACTTCCGTGTGAAGTCCTTTTTTGTATTATATATTCAGCTGAGCCACTCTATTATGTCTTCCTTCGGAGTCCCTATCTCAAACCTTGTGCCGTCTTCCCAGTCCGCGTCAGGCACCGATTCATGAAGGTTGTCTGTGCTGGAGCCCAGGGGACTGGACGCTGACGTGCAGAAGGGGATGACCGTTTTGGCGCCTATGTCTGCGCTTTCGAGGAAGGTATAAATGATTTTGGGAGCCTGGCCGTACCATATGGGATATCCGAGATAGATTATGCTGTAATCCGAAAGATCGGGGATATCGCCTTCGATGCCGGGCCGGGCCGACGGGTCATTCTGTTCATGTTTTGCACGGCAGTCCGTGTTGTAATCCGTATCCTCTTCGGTGTACGGATCCTCCGCTTTTATCTCATATGTGTCGGCGCCCAGGACTTCGGCGATATAACCGGCGATCTCTTCCGTGTGTCCCGTGTATGAGAAGTATGCGACAAGAACGTCGCTCTTTTCTTCGCTCTTAGGCTCGGGTGAGAGCGAGAACGTGACTGAAACGTCGCTGTCGCCCAGAAGCTCCTTAAGTTCGTTCTGTGAGCGTTCCATGACCTTGCCGAGCCTTGTGTACTCCCATGTGTTCGTGTCATAGAATAACGTTATCTGGTCTCCCTGATAGAGTAAAAGATCGCCGCTCTCCGTCGTTATCTTTTCGTCGTTCGCGGGGAGCTCGCTCCCTAAGGGGCCTACCTTTTCGAAGCTGCCGTAATCGTGCAAATCAACAGTAACGTCGCCTTTTTCAAGCAGATCCGTAAACGCGTCTGCTGAGCTGTTGTCCTCGGGCATGATCGCAAGCGTTTCGCCGTTTACATGAGCGTATATGTATCCGGCAAAACCGTCCGTATCGTCCTCTTCCGGCTCTTCGGCTTCCTGAGGTTCTTCGGTCGGGGAAGGCTCTTCTTCGGGCAGGGGCTCTTCCGTGACTTCGGTATCTTCCGTCGGCTGACCTTCAGGCTCTTCCGCCGTGCATCCGGAAAGAAGCATCAAGATCAGAAGCGCTGATATGATCACGCAGAGCGCCCACTTTACGCTGACTGTTTTATTTCTTTTCATCTCTGTTTCCTTATTCTTGGTATTGCCAGGCGGTTATGCCAGATTCTCGCCCTTTACGTAGCTGTTGTAGTATTCCCGGTCTTTCTGATCATCGGCGTCTCTCTTCTGCTGTATCTGCTCCAGCAGCTGTTCGGCATCGGCCTTATCCGCTTCAGTTCCGATGTTAAGCATTCTCTTGGCCGCTTCCTCCCTGAGGTCGCAGGAAGCATCATCGTTTCCTGCCAGTTCCCTGAGATAACTCACATCAAGCATAAACCTTGCGGCCATCTGCCTGACGCTGTCGGAGTCATCGTTCTCGATCACGCTGCGGAGAAATGCCTGGTCCTTTATGTGCCTTACGGCGGCGTTTCGGACTTCGCGTGATTTGTCATTTTCAGCTATCTCCTTAAGAAGATCCTGGTCCTCGATCTTTTCCGCGGCATTGGATCTTGCCAGAGGTATCTGAGAGGTGCGGACTATTTCTTTAAGGATGGACTGATCGTCAATTCTTTCTGCCGCTTTGGCCGCGTTGTATTCATACTTGTCCGTAAGAGCAACCTTCTTGAGCACGATAGGGTCAGTCAGTCTTTCTATCGCGTCTCCGCGCACATCCAGCTGCGTGTCCGTAAGGGCCACCTTGGCTATGATCTCCTGGCTGTCGGTGCGGGACAGAGCCTCCTTGCGCACCCACTGGTCCTCGTCATTTAACGCTATCTCGCCCAGGATCCTCTGGTCGTCGAGCCTTTTCACCGCTGCATTACGTCCCTGGCTCTTCGGGTGGGTCCTCGCTATTCTCGCCAGGAGTTCCTGGTCGGTAAGCTTTTCCACCGCTGCTCTGTTGAACAGGTAGTCATTGCACATCGCAAGGCGGTAGAGCGCCTGCTGATCTCCGTCGATCCTTGTCACCAGTTCATCTCCCAGATCGCTGATCTCGGACGACAGATATCCGGTGGCTGAAGCTCCGCTCTTGCGGATAAGAAATTCGGCCAGATGCTCGTCGTCCAGCTTCTTTGCGGCTGTCATGCACACGTCGCTGTCGTTCCTTTCGTCCAGCGCGACGCCGAGCAGCATATTCTGGTCGGTCATCTTAAGCACTTTCTTTTCGTTTACGGGTTTGCCCTTATATGGCGAGGGAGAGCCGCTGCCCTTCTTTTCCTTTTTGTTTCCTGATCCGAAAAGCCCCATCTATTGCACCTCCGTTTCTCCTGCTTTGTTCCCTATA
>CAYRWM010000014.1:0-45431 GCA_964428055.1 uncultured Christensenellaceae bacterium
AATTCGCTTGTACCTGCATGTCCTAGCGTACAGAATATGGCACCCGCGTATGTTTCGCCGTTCAGTTTTACCAGTACGGGTCTCTTTTCCCATGTGGGAGCTCCGCCGCACATTCTGACGAATGAATCGGCATCGGTCTGGGATACGGGCGTGACTTCAGCGTTATTAACACCCCCGGTCCTGGTCATGGTGAAGGTCGCGTCGCTGTACAGATCCTTTATGAGGGCTCTGTCTCCGACCTTGAACAGTTTGTCCATTTCCTCCCATTTCTTTATCGCACCGTATTCCTTCGGATAGTATTCTCTTTTACCCCAGACAGATACGAAAGCCTTATTCCTGGACGCGCTCTTTGCGTTGTTTGAGAAGAGCAGCGTCTGCGTTTCCACATCAGCCTTGCCTGTTGCGTCAAGTCCGTTGCTTGACTGGAATTTCCTTATGGCTTCTTCCGTGAAATCACTCAGGCGGTTTGTGGTCCTGTAGTTGAAATAACCGAGATCCCGGAGCCTGTTCTGTATCTGAGCTATGTCTCCGCCGCTGTCGCCGTTTTTGTATGTCGTGTCAAACATGGCCAGCGCATTTGCGGGCATGAGAGCTATGGCAACGGCGAGAGCCAGCAATAGTTTCTTCATTTCAAGCCTCTTTTCAAGAGTTTTAATAATTGTACAATATTGACCGCTATTAATCAAATTGGCTTTATGTGACTGTTATTATGTTATATAATTATTATATGTTCATAAAAAGCATCCAACCAGGCAAAAAGAATAAGGACAGGTTTAATATATACAGCGATGACGGTTTCGCGTTCTCGGTATATGCGGAGACTGCTGTAATGGAGGGTCTTAAGGAAGGCATGGAACTTTCCGAAGCCAGGATAGCGGAGATCCGCGAGACCGATGAGCGCAAGTATGCGCTTGAGATAGCTCTTGGATTTCTGGAGACACGTATGCGTTCGGAAAAGGAGATCCGCGACAGGCTTAAAAGAGCAGAGATATCCCCAGGGAGTATAGACAGTGCTGTAGAAAGGCTCAAAGGACTCGGTTACATAGATGACGGGCAGTATGCCATGACTTATGCCGCTGAACTGTCCGGCAGATACGGTGCCGGTATGATCAGACAGAAACTTAGGGAGCGTGGTATAAGCGGTGAGGCCGCTGAGAAGGCTGTTGAATCAGTCGATACGGACGGCTCGATGATTGAATGGATTGAAAAGCTTGCGTTCAGATACAGAGATGATGACGTTCAGAAGGCGCGTCAGAAGATGATCAGAAATCTTATAGCCAAAGGCTACAGATACGATGATATAAAAGGGCCCGTGGAAAGAGCACTCAAAAGCGGGCGGGAGGATTAGTTTATGATTAAGTATTCCGGATCTATAACTGATATCAAAGGCATACTTGTAGGAAATGCGTCCGACCCCGGCAGGACGACGGGGGTAACGGCTGTCCTTGCGGAAAAAGGCGCGGTATGCGGTGTCGATGTCAGAGGGTCGGCTCCGGGCACCAGAGAGACAGCGCTCCTTGGACAGGCGAAGACAGTGGATACCGTTCACTGCATAATGTTGTGCGGTGGCAGCGCTTTCGGCCTTGACGCCGCTGGAGGAGCGATGAAGTTCCTTGAAGAAAAAGGGTGCGGTTTCAAAACTCCTTTTGCGACTGTTCCGATTGTTCCTGCCTGCGCTATATATGATCTTGACTATGTTTCGCCGGACGTGCGTCCGGACGGTGATATGGGTTATGCTGCGTGTAAAGCTGCTGCGGAAAGTTTCACGCAGGGATCGTTCGGTGCCGGTACAGGTGCGACGGTCGGTAAGATAATGGGGCCTGATCACGCGCAGAAGAGCGGAGTCGGCACGAGCTCAATAGAGCTTGGGGACGGCATAATGGTGGCATCCATAGCGGTTGTCAACGCTTTCGGTGATATTTACGACGGAAACATTATTATTGCAGGCGCGTCAGATGACAGCGGCTATATTGATACAGAAAAGAGCTTCATTGACTTAAAGCCTGATTTCTTCGGTATGAACACGACTATAGGAGTAATAGCGACTAATGCTAAACTCACAAAGGATGAAGCGACTAAACTGGCCCAGATGGGCAATAACGGTATATGTTCGGCTGTGAGACCATCGCATACAGTATTTGACGGAGACACGGTCTTCGGCCTGAGCTGCGGGGACAGGGAACTACCGCTGGCGTATCTGACTGCGGCGGCGCAGGAAACGTTCAGACGCAGTGTGGTGAATGCGGTGCTAGCCGCAGGGAGCGAAACAGAAAGATAAGAGGTTTACAAATGTATATAGCTTTAACTTCAGATCAGAGCAAGGCACTTGATTCCTATATGATCAACGAAAAGAAGATACCCGGCATCGTCCTTATGGAGAATGCTGCACTGAGCGTGATCGACAAAATATGCGGGATGGACGATGTTTCGAGTGCTGCTGTTGTATGCGGTACCGGAAACAACGGAGGCGACGGTTTTGCGGTTGCGAGAGGGCTCATGATACGCGGTTATGATGTGACAGTCATAGCGGTGGGCAGTGTCGACCGTATCAGAGGGGATGCGAAGGTCAACTATGATATAATTGCCGGTTCGCATGATATCTTTTTTGCGGATGATTATTCCGACATGGATCTTATATCAGAGATGCTGCCTGCTTCCGATATAGTGATCGATGCTATGTTCGGTACCGGGCTCGACCGCCCGGTAGAGGGTGTGTATGCTGGTGTCATTGAGGCTGTCAATCACTGCGGACGGCCTGTGCTCAGCATAGACATCCCTTCGGGAGTAAATGCTGACAGCGGGCAGATAATGGGCTGCTGTGTGTGCGCTGACTGGACAGTCACTTTCCAGACTGCCAAGAGGGGACACTTCCTTTATCCCGGAGCTGCGTGTGTCGGTGAACTCACGGTTGCGGTGATAGGTGATGACGAAGGCTGCGATGTGTATGACGGCAGCGAAGTGGAGGTGTTCTTCCCGGATGATGAAGATCTGTCTGTTGCAGCCCGGAAAAGCGATGCGAATAAAGGGGATTTCGGAAAGCTCCTCATAATAGCGGGCAGCGAAGGCATGGCGGGAGCAGCGCGTCTGTGCGCAGAGGCTGCGGTCAGGACCGGTGCGGGGCTTACAACCGTTGCTACTGTCGGTTATGTCGCTGACCGTCTGCAGACTGCACTGCCCGAGGTCATTGTCAAAGTATTAAGGGATGACAATGGTGCCGTGCACGGTGATTCGGTCAGAGCACTGGACAGTTTTCTCGCTGATAAGGATGCTGTGGCTGTGGGGCCCGGCATCGGAACAGGTGAAGGGGCAAGAATACTCGTAGAGCATATAGTCACCAACCGTGATATTATTAAGGTTTTTGACGCTGATGCGCTCAATGTTCTTTCCGAGAACATGGATATCCTTTATGAAAAGGAGGGGCGTATACTACTTACACCGCATCCTAAAGAGTTTTCAAGACTCAGCGGGCTTAGCGTTAAAGACATACTTTCGGATCCCGTTGAAGTCGTAAAGAACTTTGCGGCGAACTACGGAGTATCTGTGCTGCTCAAAGGCGCATGCACTGTTGTCTGTGATGAAAGCGGTGCTGTTTCATTTGCATGCGGAGACGTTCCGGGGCTTGCGAAAGGAGGCAGCGGTGATGTGCTGACAGGAATAATCGCTGCGCTGGCGGCACAGAATGATGATGTCAGTATGTCAGCGGTTCTGGGTGCATGCCTGCACAAAGCAGCAGGTCTCAGAGCCCAGGAAGCGATGGGAGAGTATTCCGTTACTGCAAGGGATATAATATTTGAGATAGGTCCTTCCATGTCAGCGGTGACTATTGACGGTGATGACATGTGCGGCTGCCACTTCGGGGACGAAGAAGAAGAGGAAGAAGCATTTGAAGCGTACGGGGAACCTTCTCAGGATGAGCCCTTGGATGATGTCACGCCTGAAGAGCCGGAATATGACGAACCGGATGATTACGATGACGACGAAGATGATGACGACGGTTACAGGTACGGCGGGCTGGACGACGGTCTAGAGGATGAAGAAGAATGCGAATATGAAGAGGAAGAACCTGAGCTTGGCCTGTTCGGTGAAAAACCGAAAAAGAAGGAGGATGACGGTCCGCATCTTGAGTATAAGGAGTACTGATGCGTATTGACACCGAATATACACGGTAATATAATCTTAACTGAAAATATAATAAGGTCTTCGGGGCAGGGTGAGATTCCCTACCGGCAGTATAGCCTGCGAGCCCATACGGGAATGATACGGTGAGATTCCGTAGCCGACGGTCAAAGTCCGGACGGGAGAAGATATATATCTTTCGATTCATGAGCTCCGTTTGTCACGGAGCTTTTTTTTGAGTGTTGAAGGCCTTAGGAAGAGGAGAAAAAATGAAAACAAGAAGAATCATCACAATTGCAGTTCTGGCGGCCATATCAGTAGTTCTGGTGGCGCTGATCCATTTTCCTATCTTTCCTGCTGCGGCCTTCCTGGAGTATGACCCGGCGGATATTCCGATCTTCATAGGAACGTTCGCTTTCGGTCCTGTCGCAGGCATAATACTTACCGTTATAGCGTCTGTTATACAGGGTGTAACTGTGAGCGCTGCATCGGGCATAATAGGCATAGCTATGCATATCATAGCGACCGGGGTGTTCGTGCTGGTAGCCGGCAACATTTACAGGAAGAACAAAACTCTCAAAGGTGCTATAATATCACTAGTGGCAGGCGTTGTAGCGATGACAGCTGCTATGGCTCTCTGGAACATAATCGTCACACCTATCTATATGGGCGTGGAGACTGAAGTCGTGCTGGGCATGCTGTGGCCCGTCATAATACCGTTCAACCTTATTAAAGCGGGGATCAATGCGGTCATAACATTCTTCCTGTACAAGAGGCTGAGCAAATTCCTGAAAAAGCAAAGTTGAAAGAAGAATATGCTTAAAGAATATATCTCAGACAGTGCAGATGAGACGTTTGATATAGGGAAGACTTTTTCCGGTTGCCTTAAATGCGGTGACGTTATAGCTCTGAGCGGTGATCTCGGTGCGGGAAAGACCGTCTTCGTAAAAGGAATAGCTAAGGGGCTTAATATCGGGGAACTGATAACAAGCCCCACGTTTAATATTGTCAGGGAATACCAGGGTGACCTGAAGCTTTATCATTTTGATGTATACAGGATATCTTCGGATGAGGAGATGGATGAGACAGGTTACTATGACTGTCAGAGGGACGGCGTTGCAGTAATCGAATGGGCGGAGATCATAAAGGATATACTGCCTGAAAAACACATACGCGTGACCATTGAGCACCTTGGCGGAAACAGCAGACATATTACGGTCGAATGGCCTGAGGAGGAAGACTAATGAAAATCCTCGGAGTTGATACAACTGGCAGCCGCTTGAGCGTGGCCCTGAGCGAGGATGAAAAGATAATCGCGGAAGTATACGGAGATGATTCAAAGAAGCATCTTGAAACGCTTATGCCGTGCCTGGACGAACTGCTGAAGACGACGGGAAATACGGCCGAAGATATTGACCTGTATGCTCTGAGCGCAGGTCCGGGATCGTTTACAGGCATCAGGATAGGCGCTGCAGCGGTCGAGGCGATGGCTCAAAAATACGGTAAGGACGTTGTGCAGGTCGATACTTTGGAAGCTTTTTGCAAAAACGTACATTCTGATGCTGCTATATGCGCCATGATCGATGCGAGGCATGATGAAGTGTTCGCAAGAGTTGTAAAGGGCGATGAGGTGATTGTTGGTTCAGGACCTGTAGGCGTTAATGATCTTCTTGGGGAAATCGGCGAAAGAGAAACGGTGTTCGTCGGCGACGGCGCCAGAGTCTACCATGACAGGATAACCGCTTTCAGCGATGCATACAGCATAGCTGAAGATGACTGCATTCTTCAGAAGGGCGGTTCCGTCTGCATCTCAGGATACTATATGTTTCTCCGCGGCGAAGTGTCGTCATGCTTTGAAATAAAGCCCATGTATATGAAACTGTCTCAGGCTGAAAGGTATAAGAAATTTGGCAGATAGCAGTAATCTCACTTTTGTAAAGGCCGGCAAAAAAGAGGTCGGTGATATATTTGATCTCGAACAGGCATGTTTTACAAGTCCATGGACATATAACATGCTCTATACAGACATATGTGAAAACAAGATAACTGAATATGTTCTGTGTTTTATGGACGGGAAAGCGGTCGGTTACGGCGGCATGTGGATGATACTCGATGAGGCGCATATAACAAATGTCTGCGCTCATCCTGACTACAGGAGAAGAGGAATAGCGTCAGCTGTCCTCGAATGGCTCATCCGCACGGCCGGACAAAAGGGCGCCGACAGGATTACGCTAGAAGTCCGGGTATCAAATGTTGCTGCGATGCATCTGTATGAGAGTTTTGGTTTTCATGTGTGTGGAAAAAGGAATTCGTATTATTCGGATAACGGAGAGGATGCATACATACTGTGGCTGGACGGTATCGCAAAGTAATGCTGAGCCGGGTTTGATAAGAAACCGGAATTAATGTAAAATATATAATGCTTCGGACTTGTGCCGGGCAGTACAACATGCAGGAGTTTTTGATGAAGATTCAGATGAATGTTCCCCTCGTCGAGATGGACGGGGATGAGATGACCAGAATAATATGGTCGATGATCAAGGAAAGGCTCATAGAGCCGTTCGTGGATCTCAAGACTGAGTATTACGACCTTGGGCTCGTTCACAGGGACGAAACATCGGATGCTGTTACGACGGAAGCAGCCAACGCCATAAAAAAATACGGCGTTGGTGTTAAATGCGCGACGATAACGCCCAATGCCCAGAGGGTAGAGGAGTATTCACTTAAAGAGATGTACAAGAGCCCTAACGGCACTATTAGGGCTGTCCTGGACGGAACCGTGTTCCGTACTCCTATACTCGTAAAAGGAATATCGCCGTATGTCTCAACATGGAAAAAGCCCATAACGATTGCCAGACATGCCTACGGTGATATCTACAGGGATACAGAAACGCTGGTAGAGAAAGGTTCCAAGGTTGAGTTGGTGACCACTTCAGCGGACGGAAGTGAATCAAGGCAAACGGTATTCGAATTTGATTCAAGCCCCGGTATAGCTCTTTCCATGTATAATCTGGATTCATCTATATCAAGTTTCGCAAGGAGCTGTTTTAATTATGCGCTGTCGGTCAAGGAGGATCTGTGGTTTTCTGCAAAGGATACGATCTCCAAGAAATACGATCACAGGTTCAAGGATATATTCCAGGATATATTCGATGCTGAATACAGTGATAGGTTTGAAAAAGCCGGCATAACATATTTCTATACACTCATAGATGACGCAGTGGCGAGGGTTATAAGATCCGAGGGCGGATATATATGGGCATGTAAGAACTATGACGGTGACGTCATGAGCGATATGATAGCGACTGCGTTCGGCAGCCTTGCCATGATGACGTCGGTACTCGTTTCTCCTGACGGTTATTATGAATACGAGGCCGCTCACGGAACAGTTACCCGTCACTACCGTAAACATATGAACGGTGAGGAGACTTCCACTAATTCAGTTGCTACAATATTCGCATGGACCGGCGCTCTCAAAAAGAGAGGCGAACTGGATTCGAATAAAGACCTTATCCGATTTGCGGACAATCTGGAAAAGGCGACTCTCTCAGTCATTGAGAGCGGCGTTATGACAAAGGATTTAGCTCTCCTGTCAACGCTTGAGAATAAGCGTACGATCAATACAGGTGAATTTATAGATGAGATAGCAGCGAAACTCGCTGATACTTACAAGGAGGCATAAAATGGCATTATATGACGATTGGAAGCAGATGTGCGAGATGGCTCAGACGCCGCAGCAGCAGACAGCTTTCTGGAAAGAATACTTTGATATGGAGACCGAGAATTACAAGAAGATTCTGGATGACACCTCGGTCGTTTATGAAGGCACGCTCTCCGAGCTCGCTGATCAGTTTGATATGAACAGTGTTGTCTTTACAGGGTTCCTGGACGGTATAAACACAAGTCTTAAAAAGGAGCTGAAGATCGAGAGCCTAAAGGAGTCTTCGAAGATCAAACTGGATATAGATCTTGAGAAACTGTATTTCAATATGCTGGATGCAAAAGCCAAGTGGCTGTATACTCTGCCGCAGTGGGATAACATCCTTACAGAGGAGAAGAGGAACAGCATAAGAAAGGAATGGCGCGCTTCAAAGCAGGCCGTTTCCGAGAAAACAGTAGGCAGGAACGATCCGTGTCCCTGCGGCAGCGGCAAGAAGTATAAAAAGTGCTGCGGAGCAGGAAAATAACAACATAAAACCTCCCCTTTAGGGCGGCTTCAGACTGTCTTAAGACCAACAACACCCTGATATAAAAAACAGGGTGTTTTTTTATGTTTTTTTTGGGGTAAAACGCTTTACAAATGCATTGTTTTTTATTATAATGTGGTTATAAGTGGTGAAAAGTGGTGGATATCCTATTTATCCGCTGATGAAAGAAGTTTGTTAAGAGGCAAAAAGATTGTTAACAGGAACATATCAGCACAATCTAGACGCAAAAGGCAGAGTGTTCATGCCCGCAAAGTTCAGAGAGAAACTCGGCGAATCATTCCTTGTGACCAAGGGTATCGGGGAGTGTCTCTTTGTTTACTCTAATGAGGAATGGGAAGCCTTTGCCGATAAGCTCAAGATTGCTCCGATAACTGACGTTGCAGCGCAGAGTTTCCTGAGGATGCTTTTTGCGAATGCCTGCGAATGCGAGCCGGACAAACAGGGAAGAATTCTGCTCCCCTTAAGACTGCGCAACCACATCAAGGCTGAAAAGGAACTCGTGATCATTGGCGTGGGCAGAAGGGCTGAGATCTGGTCCGAAGAAGGTTGGAACAGATATAACGAAGTGACCTATGCCGATTATGAGGAGACACTGGCAAAACTCGCTGAGCTTGGAATATAGAAGATGAAAAAGCATAACGGGCATAAATCGGTCATGATGCGTGAGAGCATCGAAAACATGAAGCTCTCAAAAGGTTCAGTCGTGGTGGACGCCACGCTGAACGGCGGGGGACATGCTTCTGAGATACTGGATATCATTGCTCCGGATGGAGTGTTGATAGGGATAGATAAGGACAGCGAAGCCCTGGAAAGATCGGAACGGCGTTTTGCGGAATCCGATGTCAGGACGATGCTGATCAAGGATGACTTCAAGAATATAAAAAGGATACTCGCATCATGCAACATAGATAAAGTGGATGCGATAATAGCTGATCTGGGAGTTTCATCCTACCAGCTTGAGTCAGCGGATCGCGGATTCTCATACAATGTTGATGCCAAACTCGACATGAGGATGGATACAGAATCTCCACTCAGTGCATATGAGGTTGTTAACGGTTATACAACAGCGGCGCTCACGAGGATATTCAGAGATTACGGCGAAGAGAGATGGGCATCACGCATAGCGGATTTTATCGTCGAAGAGAGAAAGAACGGCCCGATAGAGACAACGCTGCAACTGGTAGACATTATAAAGAATGCAATACCGGCATCGGCCAGGAAAGAAGGGCCGCATCCGGCGAAGAGAGTGTTTCAGGCCATAAGGATCGAAGTAAACGGAGAACTTTCAGGTCTGGATAATGCGATGTTTGATTTTGCGGATGTTCTGAAATCCGGCGGCAGACTATGTGTTATTACGTTCCACTCGCTGGAAGACAGGATAGTAAAGCAGGCATTCAAAAAGCTTAATGACCCGTGTGAATGCCCGCCAGGATCCCCGGTCTGTATATGCGGAAAGAAAAAGACTGTAGAGATCATAACAAGAAAACCGATAGTTCCCTCGGAAGAGGAACTGGAAGAAAACCCGAGAGCACGCAGCGCAAAGCTGAGAGTCATAGAAAAAATATAAGAAACCGGGAGAACAACAATGGCAGCTGAATATCAATACATACCGATTGTTTACAAACAGAAAAAGGCGGTATCAAACAGATATGCCAACAACAGACAGGCTATATATGCTCAGATAGATCAGTATCACGCCGTCAAAAAGGCGAATGTAAAAAAATCTGCAGTTAAATCCAAGCCTGTGAAAAGCGTAAAGACAAAAGTAAAAAAACCTGCAAAGGCAAGAAACGGCAGAAGTGCTTTTGTTGCTGTTGTGGCGGCTGCTGGTCTGTCCAATCCCACATATGCGGAACCGGTTGTAACAGCAGTGGATAGAACCCTGGAAAGGCCTGAGAAGAAAGAAAAGGTCAAGATAAAGGTAAGAAAGGGTGTTATATCGACTATACTACTTGTAGCGTTCGTGCTGGCCATGCTTGTCCTCGTACTCGCAGGAAACTCCATGGTAAGCAGTGTGAATTTCCAGAACGCCAAGATATCATCGGATATAGCAGCAATAAAGGAAGAGATCAAAGACGTACAGCTCGATATATCCTTTGCTGAGAATCTTGAGAACATACAGACGAGAGCCGCAGTGCTGGGGCTCGGTACTCCAAGAGCAAACCAGATCGTATATCTGAACGGAAGCGATATGGGACTGTCTCAGCTGGAGACGGAGTCAACACAGAGCGACGAGGCGTCGTTTGTGATCAATGATGAGATTGACTGATGCAAGCATGGAGATGATTGTAAATGTCAATGCCTAAAACAAAAAATAAAAGAAGACTTCTGGGACTGCTCTTAGTGTTAGTATCACTATTAGCAGTCCTTATTGTACGTACAGGTTATTGGAGCCTTGTTGAAGGCAGCAGGCTTGAGGATCAAGGCGAGATACAGTGGACAAAAGATATAGTCGTTGATGCAGCAAGAGGTTCCATACTGGATGTCAACGGCAATCTCCTTGCTACGAGCTCGGCTGCAAATACTGTTGTGGTCAGACCCGGTGAAGTAGAAGATGCAGATCAGGTGGCGGATACCCTCAGCAGGATACTGAGGATGGACCGGGATCAGATATACGAAAAGGCTACTGATACCACAAAATATGAAAAGTGGATAAAACGTCAGATAACGAGAGACCAGACAAACGCTATTGAGAAGGCAGAACTCCCCGGCGTAGCATTTATAGACGATATAAAGAGATACTATCCAAACAATGAGCTTGCGGCTCAGGTCATAGGAATGACTTCGCTAGACGGTGTTGGCATAAGCGGTGCAGAACGTCAATACAACAAATATCTTGCTGGCAAGAACGGCCGAACTATTGCTGAAACTGATAAAAACGGCGTTGAGTTCATAAACGGAAACGAGCTCAATATAGAATCGACCGACGGATATGATGTTTCTCTCACAGTTGATTCCGTTATCCAGAGTTATCTTGAACAGTCATGTACCGAAGCGTACAACAGTTCAGGGGCTGTATCTGTACAGGGAATAGTTTTCGATCCCAAAACCGCGGATGTACTTGCGATTGCAAATATCAAAGGCTTCGATCTGAACGATCCGCCTGCGGATTCTGATGAGATGAATGATAAGATGCGAAACAGGGTTATATCAGAACCTTTCGAACCTCATTCTTTATTCAGGATTATAACACTAGCCTCTGCGCTGGATTCAGGTGTCGCCACTATTGACGGTGCCTTTAACTGCAATGGTTATGACACTGTAGCGAATGAGACAATTATATGTAAAGACGGTACGAAACACGGGGATGTACCCGTATTTGATTCAATAACATCTGACTGTAATTCCGTATTTTTGAAGATGGGTGTCGGCATGGGTCGTGACACTGTGTACAAATACCTTAAAGGGTTCGGTTTCGGAAGCCGTTCAGGCATTGATTCTCCCAATGAGAGTGAAGGATACCTTCCTGAAGAAAAGTATGTGAGTGATGTTGAAATAGCAAAACTTTCATACGGTGAATATATTAAAGCAACGCCTCTCCAGATGGTCAATGCAATGTCAGCTCTTGTGAACGGCGGACATCGCTTCAGGCCTCATGTGGTATCAAAAGTTACGGACAAAGACGGCAACGCCGTATATACAAAGACAGTGGAAGAGATGGGAACTCCGGTTACCCCGGAAACATCTGAAAAGGTGATAAGTATACTGCAGAGTATAGCCGACAAACAGGCTGCTGCAAATGAGACAGTCCGTGGATACAATACAGGCGGACTCTCAGATGTGTCGGTTCAGCCAGCAGATGAGATGGGCAATGCACTTGCTGTCAGTTCATATATAGGTTTCGCGCCCGTGGACGATCCCGATTATATAATAGCGATACTTCTGGAAAAAGAGATCTCAATAGATGAGAGCGATTCTATCGAGTCTCCGACAACATACGCCAATAAGGTACTAAGCCAGATACTGACATATAAGAATATACCGGCTGATTATTTCATCACTGATGACGAAGTTGAAGATGTCACAGATGAAGCAGTACAAGTTCCGGATGTAAGGGGTAAGGACATGGAGGAAGCAAGAGATATCCTTCATGAACTAGGTCTGCAGACAGATGTTTACGGTAAGGATGAGGTCTCATCACAGTTCCCTGAAGGCGGAACTGACGTAAAACTCGGTACGACGATACAGCTTTACGGAGCAGACTACGACAATCCTGAAGCGACACTTGATCCTCTTGAAGCAAATGAGAATCTGGTTATCGTTCCTGACGTTACGGGACTTAACATCCTTGAGGCTAAAGAAAAGATAGAGGCGGCAGGATTTGAGTTTGTCGCATACAGCAGCGGAACTGCAGCGCGTCAGGTCCCGTCTGCCAACAGCTATGCCGAAGCCGGGAGCAAAGTTTCCGTATACTTCAGCCTTGGGCTGTGACTCACATTAAGGAGGGTAACAAAATGAAACTGTCCAGCGTGCTTAAAGGAATAGATTATAGGATTAACAGAGAATGCGATATAGAGATAGATGAACTTGATTATGATTCGCGGAGCGTAAAACAGGGTAGTCTGTTCTTCTGTGTTCCAGGATTTGAGACAGACGGTCATAAGTTTGCCAAGGGCGCAGTTGATAATGGTGCCGTTGCTGTAGTTGTTAACCATATACTTGATGACATAGATGTTCCTCAGATAGTAGTTGTAGATATCAGAAAAACGATGGCTGCGGCTGCAGTCAATTATTACGGCCATCCGTCCTCAAAGATGAAGATGGTCGGCATAACGGGTACAAACGGCAAGACCACAACGACATATATGATAAAGAGCATAGCCGAAAAAGCCGGCATGAAAGTCGGACTGATCGGAACCATACAGAATATGATAGGTGACGAGATCATTCATACTGAGAGGACTACTCCTGAATCAATAGATCTTCAGCATCTGCTATTTGATATGCATAAGAGCGGATGCGAACTTGTAGTGATGGAAGTATCGTCGCATTCACTCGTTCTTGATCGTACATATGGTATTGATTTTGATATAGCGATATTCTCGAATTTAACTCAGGATCACCTTGATTTTCACAAGACTTTCAAGGAATACGCTGATGCAAAAGCACTCCTTTTTGCGCAGAGCGAGATATCGCTTATCAACATAGATGATCCGGCAAGCTCGGTTATGATCGATGCTGCTAAGGGTAAAGTGGCAACCTATGCGATAGACTGCAAGGCAGACTTTAATGCCGAAAAAATACAAATGACGAGCACTTCAACTTCTTTCAGACTTAACAGCAGTTATATTACGGCTGATCTGAGCGTTGCCATACCGGGAAGGTTCACAGTCTATAACACGCTCGCTTCTGCTTCAGCATGTTCACTGCTCGGCATAAATGATTCGGATATAGTTAAGGCTCTGTCCGAACTTAAAGGCGTAGACGGCCGTTTCCAGGCACTAAATACCCACAACGGCTGTACGATGATACTTGATTACGCTCATACACCAGATAGTCTTAAGAATGTTCTCGAGACAGCAAGAGGCTTTGTTAAAGGAAGACTTATCAGCGTATTCGGATGCGGAGGCAACAGGGATGCCACAAAGAGGCCCAAAATGGGAGCGATATCTGCCAGCTTAGCTGATTTTACTGTAGTGACTACTGATAACCCGCGTTTTGAAAAGCCGTCTGATATAATCGCCGATATAGTGGAAGGTCTTAAAGATGTTCCTAAAGACAAATATATATGTATAGAGAATCGTGTGGATGCTATAAGGTACGCTCTTGAGAATTCCGAGCCGGATGACGTTATAATACTCGCCGGTAAGGGACATGAGACATATCAGGAGATAAAAGGCGTTAAACATGATTTTGATGAAAAGAAGATCGTTGCGGAGATCGTAAGCGATCTTATGAAATAGTTAAGGCAACTTGTTTGGAGAAGAGTGATGAATGATTTGATATTTGCCATTATAGTATCCTTTGTCGTATCTCTGGTAGCGGGATTTATAATAATACCGATACTCAGGAAGGCAAAAGCGGGGCAGCAGGTCCGTGATGACGGTCCGCAGTCACATCTTAAAAAGGCCGGCACGCCTACTATGGGCGGAATAATAATGATAATAGGTATCGTTGTTGCTACTTTCATTTTTGCTAAGCAGGATATGGGCGTGACACTTCTTGCGGTGCTTCCCATGATTGCTTTTGCGCTTGTCGGACTATGGGATGATGTCATAAAACTGTTCAAAAAAAGGTCACTAGGTTTAAGACCGTATCAGAAGATGATTCTTCAGGTGATACTTTCGGTTGTTATAGCAATACTTTGCTACTTCAAGGTTGGCTCAGTTCTTGTAATGCCTTTCGGCGGATTTGAGTGGGATCTCGGTATAATGTACATACCTTTCACGGCTGTTGTCATTATAGCTGTTGTGAACAGTGTTAATCTGACGGACGGTCTGGACGGTCTTGCTGCAGGTGTGACAGCTGTTGATTCGTTTACATTTATGCTTATATTTGCAGCAGTTGGAATGGCTCCTGCTGCGACACAGCTCACTACTCCGAGTAGTATGGATACGGCTGTGTTCTCTGCTGCAGTATTTGCTTCCTGTATTGCTTTTGTTGTGTTCAATCATTATCCGGCAAAAGTGTTCATGGGGGATACCGGTTCTTTTGCTTTGGGCGGTGCTTTTGCCATGATGGGCATACTGTCGCGCATGCAACTTCTGATTCCGATAATTGGTATTTTCTTCGTTCTGTCATCTGTATCGGTTATAATACAGGTTGGGTACTACAAGAAAACACACAAAAGAGTATTCAGAATGGCACCGCTTCATCATCATTTTGAGCTGGGTGGCATGCATGAAACAAAAGTAGTGCTTATGTATGTGGTAATAACAGCTGCCGTCTGTGCAGCAGTACTAATTGGATCTTTTCTTTCGAAGGGAATGTGATCTATGGATTTTAATGGTAAGACAGTCGCTATAATTGGCGTTGCAAAGAGCGGAATAGCAGCTGCGAGGCTTTTAGAAGGTCTCGGAGCAAATATCATAATGTACGATGCAAAGCCGAAGGAAGCCTTTCCTGAGAGCCTGCTCGAAAGCATCTCAGATATAGGTTATGAGGATATGTTCGGTGCCGATATAGGTTCTGAACTCGACAGGATAGATATACTCGTTATGAGTCCTGGTGTTCCGACTGATCTTCCATTTATAAAAAAGGCTCAGGCCAAGGGGAAGAAAGTCCTGGCTGAGATAGAGATAGGTTTTCTCACGGCAAAGGCAGAGTTTGTTGCTATAACAGGAACGAACGGTAAAACGACCACAACTGATTTAACCGGGGTCATATTTAAAAATGCCGGGATAAATACATTTGTTTTAGGTAATATCGGAGTTCCCATTACGCAGGAATCCATAAATACAAAGCCGGGTGACGTGATAGTTGCCGAGACAGCGGCGCTTCAGATGGATACTATCGATACGTATCGTCCGCATATTTGTGCAGTTCTGAATGTGACTGAAGATCATCTGAACAGATATAAGACGATGGATAACTACACAAAGGCTAAGATGCGTATATTCGAGAATCAGCTTCCTACTGATTTCTGTCTGCTCAACTATGATAATGATATAGCAAGAAACATGAAGGACGCCGTTCCATCAAGAGTGCTGTATTTCAGTAAAAGTGATAGAATACAAGAGGGCGTTTTTGTAAGAGACGGCAAAATGATATTCAGTCTTGACGGAGTCGAAACTGAGATAATAGATGTTGACAGGATCAGAATACCCGGCAGCCACAATCTCGAGAATGCTCTTGCAGCCGCAGGTATGGCTATGCTGTACGGAATAGATGCGAAGGTTATAAGGGACACGCTTATAGAGTATCCCGGTGTTGAGCACAGGATTGAATCCGTGCGCACTATAAACGGTATTGAGTTTATTAATGATTCCAAGGCTACTAACCCCGATGCAACACTTAAGGCTGTAGAGGCCGTAAAGAAACCTAAAGTTCTGATGCTGGGAGGTTCCAGCAAGGATAATGATTTCGATCCTATGTTCCGTGAGATTGATGATTCTGTCAAAGTCTGTGTTCTACTCGGTGAAACCGGCCCGGCACTGAAAGAGTCTGCCGACAGGGTAGGCTTTACGCGTTATGTATCGTGTAGCGGCAGTTTCAGGGAAGCGGTGGATATGGCATACTCACTCGCTGATAAAGGCGATGCGGTGCTTCTCTCGCCCGCATGTGCAAGTTTTGATATGTTTGAAGATTTTGAACACAGAGGAGAAGTGTTCAAGGATATAGTAAAGGAGCTCAGCTGATTATGCGTAAGCACAGTATGGATTATTTCATACTCATCACGACCCTTGTACTCGTTGCATTCGGTCTTATTATGGTGTTTTCAGCTACATATTACAGTGCTTCTATCAAGCAGGATGACGGGTTTTATTATCTGAAGCGTCAGCTTATCGGAGCGATGCTCGGACTCGGCCTTATGATAGCCGCGTCATTTTTCCCGTACCAGAAACTTCAGAAACTCAGAATACCGCTCATAATAATCGCTTTTATACTTTTGTTAGCTGTTCTCGTTCCCGGAGCTCACCGTATAAATCTTAATGGTTCCTCCAGATGGCTTAATCTCGGTATGTTTTCGCTGCAGCCTTCTGAAGTCGCTAAACTTGCTCTTATCATATTCATATCATCAACACTGGCGGCCAACCAGAAGAGGGTAGGATATTTCCTTAACGGCATCCTCGGACCCGCTCTCGTACCGCTGATATTCTGCGGGCTTCTGCTGCTTCAGCCTAATTTCTCCGCGATCGTATGTATAGGCATACTCACTGTTGTTATGATACTTGTCGGCGGAGCCAATGGAAAGATGCTCGCACTGCTATGCGGGGGAGGTGTAGCTATCGGCTTCGGTGTAATGATGTCCAGTTCCTATAGAGCGAACCGCGTCAATTCATTCATGAATCCGTGGGATTATTCCGATACGAGCGGATATCAGGTCATGCAGTCGCTGTACGCGATTGGTTCAGGTGGCTTCTTCGGTAGAGGTCTCGGCAATTCCAGGCAGAAACTCCTGTATCTTCCGTACGGTGAATCTGACTTTATTTTCCCTATTGTTTGCGAAGAACTTGGATTTATAGGTGCTTTGGCACTCATACTACTCTTTGCTTTCCTTATATACAGAATAATACGTGTCGCTATCAATGCTAAAGATATGTTCGGATGTCTTGTGGCGACCGGTGTAGCTACAATAATCTGCATTCAGGTCATAATTAATATTGCAGTCGTAACCAGTTCGATTCCGCCTACTGGTGTTTCCATGCCGTTCATCAGCTACGGCAGTTCAGCACTGGTAATCTTTATGCTCATGATTGGTATAGTGCTCAATATTTCCAAGTTCACTCAGATCTCAAATGAGAAAGAGCGCACTGCCTGACGGTATTGACGAATCGGTAAAAATGTATGAAGATATAATTAGCAAGATTTGTGCTTGCTAATTTTATTTATTTTGGCGAAATCATGGAGCAGAGAGAGAACAGATCCAAGACGATTGTCTTGCTCATAATTGTTATAGGTGCCCTGGTGGCTTTCGGTTTCATAGGATATAAGTTCTTTATGGTTGAGAAAGTCACGATAAAGGGAAACAGCTATTACTCATCCGAGGAGATAGCCGATCTCGCTGCGATACCTATGAACACACATGTTTTCACGCTTGACAAAGACCAGGTAAAGAGCAATATAGAGGCTGATCCGAGAGTAATAGTCGAGAGTATTGACTATGATTTCCCCAATGCTATAACAATTAATGTAAAAGAGCGTATACCAGCTGCTGTCGCTGACTCAGGCGAAGGGGTACTGATACTTTCCAATGACATGATAGTAATTGAGACCGGTTCCGGTGATACTGAAGATGTACCGAAGCTTACGGGCCTGACTGTTGAAGATGCGCAGCTCGGTTCTAAACTCGAAGCCGATGATCCATACAAGGTATCCATGGCATCGGAGATAGTTACTGCCGCCCTTCATGAAGGTGTACTAGATAAATATGAAAGCATAGATCTTTCGGATACCAACAAGGTCATGATAGATTCAAAGGCCGGTTTTCAGATTAATTTCGGTCAGGGCGACAACTACGCCGAAAAGACAGGGTGGATATCCAAGATGCTTGACTCTCTTGCTAAAGAGACCGTTAAGACGGGAACTATAGATGTGTCTTCCGGAAAATTCGCTACATTCAGGCCTTAACAATTTTTTAACAAATACGTTTGAACGCTTTGTGTAGGGCAATTTAGGTCAGTATAATAAAAAATACGATAAAAACTGTTCATAAATAATTTTTTATGTGATAAAATGAATATAACTGTAATCTTGTTAAAGTTATTATAGGGGAAAGTTTCATGAAAGATGCAAAAACTGTCATTGAATTCGGTACTTCAAAAATAGCCTGCGCTACTGCGGTCCCAAAAAACAGGAGCGGTTTTGAGGTAATAGGCTATGTAAAAAATGAGTATGCCGGTATAAAAAATGGCAATTGGGTCGAACCTTCTTCCGTCGGTAACTGCCTTAATGATACGATAACCGAGCTTGAAAAGCAGACCGGTGCAAAAATTAAGACTGTTGAGATGGCTCTCCCTGCTACTTTTTCTGATCTTCACATGGAAACTGTCTCAATGGGTATCCACGGCAATGTCAATGCGTCTGAACTTGACAGCCTGTTCAGTATGGCTTCCCAGTTTCCGAGGGGCGACAGCCTGAAAGTGGTAAACCAGTTCTCAGCATGGTATATGCTGGAAGACGGCGAGATATTCATTGATGCTTACGGCAAAAGGACTTCAAATATTACTGCGGGCATAATCTCTGTGCTCACCAACAAGTACCTTATACAGGATCTTAAGATACTTACAAGGAATGCCGGTGTTTATGTGCAGAGCATAATATGCGAACAGCTTGCCGAGGCACTTGCTCTCATTCCGGAAGAGAAGAGAGATCTTATTGCTATCCTTATAGATGCCGGGTACTATTCAACGAGCATTTCTCTGGTATACGGCGATGCCGTTCTCAACACCGTCACTATCGATGTCGGCGGCGGGTATGTTACTGATGATATCGCCTACTATATGAAGATGGATAAACAGACCGCTGAGAGACTGAAGCGCCAGTATTCTTTCGGTCTTGAAGAGAATAATGATATAAACTATCTGTTTGCTAAGACAGCAGACGGAAATCTGAGCAGATATCCCTATGATATGCTCAAAAAGATTATTGACTCACGTATGGAGCATATGGTAAAACAGATAATGCTCACCGTGAAAGAGCTTGAGAAGAGCGTAGGGAAGCAGCTGACCATTTATATGACGGGCGGCGGATTCAATTACATGCCCGGTATAAACAGTTTCTTCCAGGCTTACTGCGGCCGTTCGCCTATTCAGTGCAGGGCTGCAAACACTAAGCTCGCTGAACCTGCGTCACAGAGCATGTACGCACTCCTGGAGTATGCAATGAACAGCAATGATGACGGAGCGTTCTTTGAGGATGAAGTAGAAGAGAAGGGATTTTTCTCTAAAATCTCTAAAAAGTTTTTTAAATAATAATAATTGTCAGGAGAGAAGAAAATGCCTTTAGAGTACGATAAAAGTGAAATTAATTTTGCAAAGATAAGGATTTTCGGTGTCGGCGGCGCTGGTAACAATGCTGTCAACAGGATGATCGATGCAAATGTTAAGGGCGCGGAGTTCGTAGCTGTCAATACTGATAAGCAGACACTGCTCCTTTCAAAAGCTGAGACAAAGATTCAGATAGGTGAGAAACTCACCAAAGGACTCGGTGCAGGTGCCAATCCCGAGATCGGTCGTAAAGCTGCTGAAGAGTCTATAGACGAACTGGAATCAGCTATTGAAGGCGCCAACCTTATATTCATAGCCTGCGGCATGGGCGGCGGTACCGGAACAGGTGCGGCACCGGTCATTGCCAAACTCGCTCAGGAATATAAGAAAAAGGATGATTGTCTCATTATCGCAGTTGTCACAAAGCCTTTCGATTTCGAGGGTCTTCCCAGAGCGAGAGCTGCAGAGAAGGGTCTTGAAGAACTGAAAGCTGTCGTAGATACGATCATCACTATCCCGAACAACAAACTCCTCGGCGCTGTCGGCAAAGGCACATCCCTTATGGATGCCTTCAAGGTAGCTGACGACGTTCTGAGACAGGGCGTTCAGGGTATTGTCGATCTTATCGTCACACCTGCACTCATCAAACTGGACTTTGCGGATGTCCGCACGATCATGGCGCAGCGCGGTTCTGCTCACATGGGTATAGGAATCGGATACGGCGACAACAAAACGCTGGATGCTGCAAAGCTTGCTATACAGAGTCCTCTGCTCGATACGAGCATCAACGGAGCCAAAGGCATTCTCCTGAATATAACCGGCGATGCTACTCTCGGACTGCATGAGGTACAGGAAGCTGCCAAGATGATCCAGTCGGCTGCAGATCCCGATGCGAACATACTCTTCGGTGCATGTATTGATCCGAGTCTTGATGATGAGGTAAGGATCACTGTTATAGCGACAGGTTTTGATGACAATGCCCCCAAGAAGAAGATAAGCGAAGGCGATGTAACGCTCAAGCCTGCTGAACCGGAGCCTTTTATGACTAAGAAGCCCGCAGCTGACGAGCCAAAGCTCGATAAGCCTTCATTTGATGATAATATACCGGTTAAGGGCGAGGATGAACTCCTGACACCCCAGCCCGGGCTCAAACTTGGAGACAGTACCGAAGAAGATGATCTGGATATCCCGGTATTCATAAGGAAAAAACCGAGAAGAAGATAACCTTAGTATTAAACGGAGCAGTAGGCTGCTCCGTTTTTTTTTGTCTTCTCAGCATACTACAGGTAGTGTTTTGACAATTATACCAATAGATAATATACTATAACTTGTTTATTGATTAATTCACAATCTCCTTCGGAGGATCAGATGATAAGAAGACTTATAGCGGTATCTTTGATCGTTTTTTTAATATTGTGTTCATTTGCCGGATGTGTCCCGGCACCCGCTCCTGTTCCTGTGGATAAGCCACAGAGTGCAGCTGCTGAAGATATTCCTGAAGAACCGTTGCCCGATGAGACACCGGCTCTGGATGTTGAAGCTGCCTATACTGCGGTCCTTGAGAATTTTGAGGGACTCAATAAAGTGTCCAGACTCTCGGAAGAGGATACTTCGGCGGTATCAGGCTATGTGCTCAAATGGGCGAAGGATAACGGACTTGAGGCTTTTCAGGATGCGTACGGGAACGTTGTTGTTGACAGACCTGCATCAGAGGGATTTGAAGATTATCCCAAAGTCCTGCTTCAGGCGCATCTTGATTACATGGGCTTCGTCAGAGAAGATGCCCCGGCGGCTTCACAGCTCACATCCGATGCTGGCGGCATTTTTACGAGCGAAGGCTCATCATTCGGTGCCAGCGATGGTTTCGGTGTTGCCGAAATAATGTATATCATGACATCTGATGCATTCAGATGCGGTCCTTTAAGGGCTGTGTTTACTGCTTACGGAGATTCTAATTTCAATGGTGCTAGCAACCTTGATCCCGCCGTTCTCGACAGCGATTATATGGTTAGTTTCGACGGCGTTCAGAGCGGCACTGTTGCATACGGGCATACCGGAAGTAAAAAGAAGCTTTTCACTAAGACTGTGACATGGGAGGAGAATCCCTATGATCTCAGTTATACGATATCAATTAAGGGACTGTCCGGCGGTGACTCGGGACTCTATTCTGATACGAATAACGCTAACGCTATAAGACTCCTTGCGGAGTGTATGGATAATGTATCAAATGCCGGCGTTACCCTGTCGGTATCTGCTATCAGCGGAGGCGGCAATGACCAGACTATCCCGGAAAGCGCTTCTGCAGTTGTTACTGTGGACTCGGAGAAAAAGCAGGATTTTGAGACCGCGATAGCAGAGTATTCAGGGATTCTTGATTCAGCTGTCAGAGAGAATGAACCGTCGCTCGTTTTTGAGTGTACGGAGAATACTGATGTTCCTACTCAGGTGATAACTCAGGATGATTCGTCGGGGCTGCTGAATCTGATAATACTCTCAATAGAAGGCGTGAATACGATGAGCGCTACACTTGAGGGCGTTGTTGAGAGCAGTTGCTCTGTATGTTCAGTTTCACTCGGGAGTGACAGTCTATATGTTGAAAAACTTGAGCGCGGATACTCAAAAGGCCGCTTTGACCAGATGGACAACGCAGATGTGACGCTGGCAAATATGTCAGGCTTCAAGGTCGATACGCAGTATGAATACCCTGGATTCTCAGACAGCTCCGAAAGCGCGTTTCTGCTGCTCGCGGTAAATACAATGAGCGGGGTAATGGGAGAGGATGCCGCTGTATCGATGCTCAATACTGCCATGGAGCCCGGATTCTTCGCAGAGAAGAAACAGGGGCTTGAGATAATAATAGTCGGCAATGATATATCCGGAGTGCACAGCGCTCAGGAATCCTGTTCGACGGAGAGCGTAAAACCTCTCATGAGTTTTATGGAAAAGCTCCTCGGGAGCATAAACAGTCTCAGCAGTCCTGCTGGAGAATAACAATAAAGGGTGAATAGTCATGAAATGTATTTATTGTGAATGTGATGACAGTAAAGTCGTTGATTCCAGACCGGTCAACGACGGCCACTCCATCAGGAGGAGACGCGAGTGTCTGAATTGCGGAAAGAGGTTTACGACTTACGAGAAAGTTGAGACGATTCCTGTGCTCGTTGTGAAGAAAGACGGCAGCCGTGAACTGTTTGACATTGAGAAGATTAAGAGAGGCGTGATCCGTTCCTGCGAGAAGAGGCCTGTTTCCCTTGAATCTATCGAGCGTCTGGCATCAGCAGTAGAGTCTCAGGTTATGGAGAATGCGAGTCAGGAGATATCGACAGCCGATATCGGAGAGATCGTAATATCGAAGCTCAAGGATCTGGATGAGGTCGCTTACGTAAGGTTTGCTTCGGTATACAGACAGTTCAAGGACATCAACACGTTTATGCAGGAGCTTAACAAACTGCTGACGGAGAGATGATCAGATGAGTTATTTTGATGACATCTGTCACGGATTTGAAAAAAATTCTGTAAAGGGAGTGGTTTTCTATACTATTCCCTCTTTTTCACGTACGGGTCTTGTAAGGCACTGCTTCTCAACCCGCATCGGCGGTGTGAGCAAGGGCTGTTTCGAGAGCCTTTGCTTTTCACTGAGCAGAGAAAAGAATCCTGAAAACTTCAGGGAGAACACGAGAAGGCTTGCGGATGCATGCGGTGTTGACTACGACAGGATCACTGTGGTCAATTATGAGCATGGTGATAATATATATGAGATAGGCCCTGATGATGCCGGTAAAGGGCTTACTCGGGAAAACGATATACCCAAGTGCGATGCGCTTGTATGCAGCCTTAAAGGAACTGCTGCAATGACAATGCATGCGGATTGCGTTCCGTTGTTCTATCTTTCTTTGAAGACAGGAACATGCGCTGTAGCGCACGCCGGATGGCGCGGAGTCATAAAGGGCCTGCCCGGAAAGATCGCATCTCACATAGCATCGATGGAAGGCTGCGATGCCGACGGAATAATAGTCGGCATAGGTCCTCATATAAAGTCATGCTGTTTTGAGGTGGGAAGTGAGGTCAGGGATGTTTTTCTCGATAAATACGGAGAGGGATCATGCCGTGAATCTGACGGCCGGCTGTATGTCAATCTTGAATACGCGATAATATGTCAGTTTAGGGAAGCAGGTATTCCTGCTGAAAACATCACGGTATCCGATCTGTGCACTCACTGCAATGCGGATCTGTTCTACTCGCACAGAAGGGACAGGGGCATGACCGGTGCTATGGCCGGTATGATACAGAAACTCTGATTCGGTTTAACGTTTTTTTATATCGTTTATAATAGGATTGTGTGATCTTAAGGAAAGGATTATATAAGCACATGGAAAAGATATATTTGGATTATTCGGCAACTACATATGTCGACGAGGAAGTGGTGAAGGCTATGATGCCTTACTTCAACCGCTATCCGGGAAATCCGTCTGGTGTTTATTCATCCGGAAGGGAAGCAAAGGCTGTCGTTGAGAACTGCCGGCAGCTGGTCGCTGACTGTCTGGGTGCTAAGAACAAGAATGAAGTGTATTTCACGTCATGCGGAACAGAGAGCGATAACTGGGCTCTCAAGGGCTATGCATGGGCGAACAGAGATAAGGGCAAGCATATCATAACCACGAATTCCGAGCATCATGCGATAAAGGATACGTGCGGATTCCTTGAGAAAAACGGTTTTGATGTAACGTATGTTTCGGTAGATGAATACGGAATGGTGAGCGTTGAGGATATAAAAAAAGCCATACGCGATGATACGATACTCATAAGCATAATCTTTGCAAATAATGAAGTCGGAACAATTAATCCGATTGCGGAGATAGGTGCCCTTGCAAAGGAGAAAGGCATCGTCTTTCATACTGATGCGGTCCAGGCTGCAGGTCATATTCATATAAATGTCGAAGAGATGAACATAGATATGCTTTCCATGTCCGGACATAAGTTCTATGCTCCGAAAGGAATAGGCGCTCTTTATGTGAGAAACGGCATTAAGCTTGAGAAGCTCATACACGGCGGCGCTCAGGAGAGAAACAGGCGTTCCGGCACAGAGAATGTCCCGTATATCGTCGGTATGTCAAAGGCTCTGGATATGGCATGCAAGAGAATAGATGAAGAGACAAAGACTCTGACAGAGCTCAGAGACTATATGATAGAACGGATTGAAAAGGCCATACCGTTCGCTAAACTCAACGGCCACAGGACAAAGCGCCTGCCCGGTCATGTGAACGTTTCACTTGAGTACATAGAGTCGGAGGCTTCGCTACTGAGTCTTGATCTTGCAGGTATTGAGTGCTCAAGCGGTTCTGCTTGTGCTTCGGGCTCATTCGAGCCTTCATATGTGCTGACGGCGATGGGTCTCAGACCTGAGGTCGCGAGAGGCGCATTAAGATTTACGATGGGTCGTACGACGACCAAGGAACAGATAGATACTGTTGTTGATGAACTGGTGAAGATCGTTGACAGGCTCAACAAGATCTCGCCTTTATATAAGGGTTAGGAGGATTTCTGATGTACAGCGAGAAACTCATAAAACATTTTCAGCAGCCTCACAATGTAGGCGTTATGGAAGACGCGGATGTGATAGGCGAGGCCGGTAGCCCGGTATGCGGCGATACCACTACCGTATACTTAAAGCTCGACGGCGATGTCATAACGGATATTACTTTCCAGACATACGGATGCGCGGCAGCAATTGCCAGCTCAAGCGTTCTTACCGATCTTGTGAAAGGCAAGACTGTTGACGAAGCCTTAAAGATTTCAAAGAGCGATATCATAGAGGAACTGGGCGGTATGCCTCCGGAAAAGGTGCACTGTTCACTGCTCGCGGAAGATGCTCTCAAAAAAGCTCTTAAGAACGCTCTGGAAAAGCTTTGATAGAAAGGGCGCGCGAATATTGTCATCGGCGCTGGCCTGATATATAATCTAAATATCAAAGTTGGAGGAATCGATATGTCTGAATTTGACAGTACCATGCACTTTGACTTCGGCAAGGATCTTGAGAATCCCGTAAGAGGAATAATCAGGGTGGTCTGTGATGCTATGGAAGAAAAGGGATATGATCCCGTCAATCAGCTTATCGGATACATTGTGTCCGGTGATCCGACGTACATCACGGCATACAAGAACGCAAGATCGCTCATCGCCGCTGTCGATAAGGATGAGATACTGGAAGAGCTGGTGAATTATTATATCAGCGGGCTGAATGATAAAAATGAATAACAGCCGCATAATGGGTTTGGATATAGGCGATGTCAGGATAGGCATAGCTCTTTCAGATCTGCTCGGCATTACGGCACAGGGTCAGGAGACATACACCAGGACAGGTGATGATGAGGCTGACGCTGATTATATCGTTGCGTTCGCGGACAGGAACGATGTTTCGCGGATAGTCTGCGGATTGCCCAAAAACATGAACGGAACGATAGGCGTGCAGGCGGAGAAGACCAGGGCTTTTGCTGATCTTATAGCTTCCCGCACAAAAGCTGATATAGTGTTCGTGGACGAGCGGCTAACGACGGTCAGCGCAAACCGTGTCCTGCTTGAGGCGGATACGAGCCGGAAGAAGAGAAAAAAAGTGGTCGACAAGATTGCCGCCACGATAATTCTGCAGACATATCTCGATTCTGCAGCCAGATGAACAGGAGTATTATTAATGAGCAAGGAACTCGATAAGAACAATGAAGTCGATACCGTTGAACTCATGGATGAGGACGGTAAAAAATATGTTTTTGAAAACCTTCTGACTTTTGAAGTGGATGATGATTTCTATATCGCCATGACACCAATGGAAGCTACAGATGAGTTCGCGATGGACGAAGTATTCATAATGAAAGTTGTTGAGGATGAGGAAGGCGAATCTTACCTTCCGATAGAGTCCCAGGAGGAGCTCGACGCACTTTGGAACATATTCCAGGATCTCTATTACGAGGACGAAGATGCCGAAGAATAAAGGCCTGATGATATTTCAGGACATGGCAAATTAATTATTGCCATGTCTTTTTTTATATGATAGAATATTTAAGAAATTCGCACTTGCGTAACGATCCGCTTCTCGTGCTTATATAGTGTAACAGCGGAAATGAGAGTTATGTGAGGTGGCATAAACGAGGAGGTTTATTTAATATGTCAGTAATTTCAATGAAGCAACTCTTGGAAGCCGGTGTTCATTTCGGACATCAGACCCGCAGATGGAATCCCAAAATGAAGAAATTCATCTTCACAGAGAGAAACGGGATTTACATCATCGATCTTCAGAAGACAGTCAAAAAAGTAGAAGAAGCGTATTATTTCATCCGTGATATCGCGATGGATAATAAGACTGTTCTTTTTGTCGGAACAAAGAAGCAGGCTCAGGATTCAATTGAGTCCGAGGCAAAGCGCTGCGGTATGTACTATGTCAGCAACAGATGGCTGGGCGGCATGCTCACAAACTTCAAGACTATAAGAAGCAGAGTGGCAAGACTGGACAGAATCGATGCTATGGAAGCCAACGGCGAGTTCGATCTTCTTCCCAAGAAGGAAGTTATCAAACTGCAGCATGAAAGGGAAAAGCTCCTGAAGAACCTGGGCGGTATCAGAGAGATGCGTGATGTTCCTGCCGCTATGTTCATAGTGGACCCCAGAAAAGAGCGTATAGCCATAGCTGAAGCTAAGGCTCTCAATATCCCAGTTGTCGCTATAGTCGATACAAACTGCGATCCTGATGAGATCGATTACCCCATCCCCGGCAATGACGATGCTATCCGTGCCGTTAAACTTATAGCGGGCAAGATGGCTGACGCTATCCTTGAGGGTAAGCAGGGCGAGCAGCTTGAAGATGAGGAAGCCCCGGCAGAAGAGCCGGAAGCTACGGACGAAGAGATTGAAGCAGCTGCATCAGAGGAGATAGCCGAAGAGATCGCCGAAGAGATCATGGCGACAGAGGAAGCTCCGGCAGAGGAAGCTGAAGAAGTCAAGGAAGAAGCTGCAGAGGAAGCTGCTGAAGAAGCCGCTCCCGAAGCTGAGTGATACAAGATCAAAGAATCAGATTTAATGGAGGAATATTAAATGGCTATTTCCGCAAAAGATGTTATGGCTCTCCGTGAGATTACCGGAACGGGCATGATGGATTGCAAAAAAGCTCTTATCGAAGCCGACGGCGATATGGATAAGGCTGTTGAGATACTCAGGGAAAAAGGGCTTTCTGCTGCTGCAAAGAAGGCCGGCAGAATCGCCGCAGAAGGCATAGTCGACAGTTATGTTTCGGAAGACGGTAAACTTGGTGTTATCGTAGAAGTAAACTGTGAGACGGACTTTGTCGCAAAGACGGATGCTTTCCATGAACTCACAAAGAAGATCGCAAAGCAGATAGCTGATGTTAACCCCGCTGACGTTGATGCTCTTATGGCATCTGAGATAGACGGCGCAACGGTTGATGCAGTGCTGAATGAAGCTGTCGCTAAGATCGGAGAGAAGATCTCCATCCGCAGATTCGAGCGTATCGAGGGATTTGTTGACACTTATATCCATATGGGCGGCAAGATCGGCGTTCTCGTTCAGGCTGATCCTGAACCCGATAAAGAGGCTATTCATGACGTAGCAATGCAGATCGCTGCTGCAAAGCCTTCTTTCATCAATGTGGAAGACGTTGATGCTTCTGATCTTGAGAAAGAAAAAGAGATACTCAGAGTGCAGGCCTTAAACGAAGGCAAGCCTGAGAAGATCGTCGACAAGATGGTCGAAGGACGTATTAAGAAATACTATAAGGAAGTCTGCCTTATGGAGCAGCCTTTCGTAAAGGACGGAGACATCTCCGTTAAGAAGATGATCGACGGAAGATTCAACATCGTCAGATTCGTGAGATTTGAGATGGGCGAAGGCCTCCAGAAGCGTCAGGATGATTTCGCTGCTGAAGTCGCTCAGCAGGCGGGTATGTAATAAGCAATAAGAAGAGCATCGTTATAAACGATGCTTTTTTTATATGCCGTGCGTTATGTCAGGCGCACATATGGTATAATTAATACATCAAAACAGTGTATGATAACGGAGGTCGAGATGCAGTTAAAGTATAAGAGAGTGATAATAAAGATAAGCGGAGAAGCTCTGATGAGCGAAAAGGAGCAGCCGCTCGATTTCGATATAGTTGGCAAAGTTGCCGATCAGTTGATAGAAATAGCCAATATGGGTGCTCAGATAGGCATCATAATAGGCGGCGGAAACATATGGCGCGGCAGGAGCGGCGGCGATATGGACCGTGTGCAGGCCGATCATATGGGTATGCTCGCGACGGTAATAAATGCTCTCGCACTTCAGGATGCCCTGCAGCGTAAGGGACAGCCCGCCAGGGTTCTGACAGCGATTGACATGCCTCAGGTCGCTGAGAGATATGTTCGCGGTCGTGCGGTCAAGCATCTTGAAAAGAACCGTATAGTCATATTTGCCGGCGGTACCGGAAATCCGTTCTTCTCAACTGATACCGGTGCTGCTCTGAGGGCTGCTGAAATGAACGTTAATCTTCTGCTCCTGGCTAAAAACGTTGACGCCGTATATACTGCCGATCCGAAGATCGATCCCAATGCCAAGAGGATTGATAACATATCGTACATTGAGATCATAGAAAAAGGCTACACTCTCATGGACTACTCTGCACTGACGCTTTGCATGGATAACGGCATCCCGATCATGGTATTCGGTCTCGGCGAGAAGGACGGTATCAAGAGAGCCGTTTGCGGCGAGAAAATAGGAACACTGATTAAATAGTATTTGTTTTTTGAAACATAATACTATAGAATTAATTTATATTATTAGCTAACTGCAAAGGGGGGAATTATACGATGGAGATTACCCATGAAGCATATGTGAAAGCAAAAGACAGGATGGAGAAAACGCTTGAGGCGCTTAAAAATGATCTTTCTTCAATAAGAGCCGGAAGAGCCAATCCGCATCTTCTCGACCGTATAATGGTCGATTACTACGGAACTCAGACTCCTATATCACAGGTAGGTAATGTATCTTCACCTGATCCCAAGATGCTTGTGATCTCACTCTGGGATACTTCAATCCTAGGCGAGGTTGAGAAAGCTATAATGAAATCAGATCTGGGCATCAATCCCGCGAATGACGGCAAAGTGATCAGACTGGCATTTCCCGATGTTACTGAGGAGAGACGTAAAGAGCTCGTAAAGATGGCAAAGAAGAATGCCGAGACATCCAAGGTCGCCATAAGGAATATAAGAAGAGATGCCAATGACGTGCTCAAAAAGGAAAAGAAGGACAGCACGATAACGGAAGATGATTACAACGATCTTGAGAAAGAGATTCAGAAGATGACGGATGACATGATCAAAAAGGTCGACGTCATACTTGCCGATAAGGAAAAGGAGATAATGGAGATTTGACCGATCTTACAGGGTTGGAGCTCCGTGAAGCAGAGTCCCGGCTTAAGGACAATGATATAGAATATACTGTGAAGTATACTCATCCGCCGAAGCCTATGGAGGATACGGACAGTGTCCGGGTCCTGAGACAGAAGGTTGAGGACGGTACCGTTGAGCTGGTAGTGGGACTCTTTAAGACAAAGATTTGAGAAAGCTGGCTGTAATATGATATTACAGCCTTCTTTTAGAGGTAATATGCGCAACAGAGCAAAGGATTATGAACTCCCGGAAAAGGAGATGCTTCCTGTTCATGTGGGCATCATAATGGACGGCAACGGGAGATGGGCGAAAAAGAGGCTTATGCCCCGGGCTGCAGGTCACAGGGCAGGTATGAGCAGCGTAAAGAGGATCGTTAAATACGCTTCCGATATCGGTATAAAAGCTCTTACGCTGTATGCTTTTTCGACTGAAAACTGGAACAGGCCGCGCGATGAGGTCTCAGCGCTTATGGGACTGCTCATAGAGTATCTGACAAAAGAGCTTGATGAGATGCACAGGAACGGAGTCATCGTCCGCGTAATAGGTGATATGAGCATACTGCGTGACGATGTTAAGGCCATACTCACTAAATCCATAGAAAAAACAAAGAACAACAGCGGTATGGTCCTGAACCTGGCAATAAACTACGGCTCACGTGATGAGATGACGGATATGGTGAAAAGCATCGCAAGGGATGCGGCTTCAGGTATCATTGATCCCGAGGACATAAATGAGGAGATGATATCAGGCCGCCTTTATACCGCAGGTGTGCCCGATCCTGATCTTATAATCAGAACCAGCGGTGAGCTCAGACTCAGTAATTTTCTGATGTATCAGGCTGCATATTCGGAACTGTATTTTACCGATGTGCTCTGGCCTGACTTTAAGGAATATGATTTTTCTCTCGCCATGCTGGAATACGCAAAACGTTCCAGACGATACGGCAAAATCTGATAATAAAATGGAGATGTTGTTATGAAAACCAGGATACTTGCAGCGATACCTATCGCGATAATACTAATAGCTGCTCTGATATTCCAGAGCTGGCTGCTATTCGGACTCATAGTGGTACTGTCTTTCATAGCTCAGCATGAGATGCTCTGCGCAGTTTCCGCCAAGGGAGACAAGGCTGTCAGTGTCGTGCCTTATGTGCTGTGTGCCGCTGTGCCTGCCATATTGTATTTCAATCTCGGGTTCGAACTCCTTATGATAGCGATAGTGCTTGCCGTGATCGCACTGTTCCTTATAACCATGTTCTCGAAGAAATATGACTACCGCAGTTTCAGGAACAGTCTGGTTGCACTCATTTATCCCGAGATTTTCTTTGTTTTCATTTATCTGACCGTGTTCAAGTATACGAGCATGGAGTGGATAGGTGCAAATCCGTATATACTGCTCCTCGGCATAATCACTACGGTGTTCTGTGACAGTGCCGCATACTTTGTAGGACGTGCTATAGGCAAACACAAACTGTGCCCCGAAATCAGCCCCAAGAAGACGGTTGAGGGAGCTATCGGCGGAGCACTCGGCGGTGTAGTAGCCGGTTTTCTTATCTGGCTGCTGTTCGGAAGCGGCATAACCGGCCTTTCATATGATATGCCTCTGTGGCTCTCGCTTGTGCTTGGTGCGGCTGTAGCATTCATATCTCAGTTCGGTGATCTTTCAGCATCGTTCATAAAGAGACACTACGGGATCAAGGACTTCGGCAAACTCATTCCCGGTCACGGCGGTATACTTGACAGGATTGACAGCATGCTCTACGCCATAACCGCTCTTTATATCATAATGCACTTTATAGAGATGGCTGGCTGATCAGGAGGGATCCGGTTTGAAGAAGATCGCCATACTGGGTGCCACCGGTTCAGTAGGTTCCCAGACAGCCGATGTTGCTGCAAAACTAAGTGATGATTTTAATGTCGTTTGCATTTCAGCAAACAGCAACTGGGAAAAAGCAGTCCGTACAGCGGAATGCCTGAAACCCGGTCATATTGTTATGGGTGATCCTGATGCTGCGGAAAAGGTCAGGGACGCCCTCAGTTATGAAGCAGTCGTTTACGATTCCTTTGCCTGCGCTCCTGAAGCGGTTGCGGAGAGCGGTACCGAGTACGCTGTTCTGGCCACTTCGGGGATACAGGGCATCTCTGTTTTTGAGCACTGCATGAAAAATGGTATACCTGTAGGCCTTGCGAACAAGGAGACTGTAGTTTGCGGTGGAGATTATGTCCGTGGATTGATGAAGGCTACGGGAACTCCCGTATATCCCATTGACAGTGAGCACTCTGCAATATACCAGTGCCTCGGATGCAGTTTTGAAGCAGGCAGTGATGTCAGATCGATAATTCTCACCGCTTCAGGCGGTCCCTTTTACGGTAAGACTTCAGATGAGCTTAAGGATGTGACTCCCGAAATGGCGCTCAGACATCCAAGCTGGAATATGGGCAGAAAGATAACCATAGATTCAGCCACACTTGCGAACAAGGGTCAGGAAGTCATTGAAGTGGGTTATCTGTTCGGAGTACCTTCGGAAAAGATAAATGTGCTCATCCATCCGCAGAGTATAGTCCATTCTGCTGTCGAGTTCGAAGACGGTTGCATACTTGCCCAGATGGGGCCTACTGATATGAGGCTGCCTATACAGCTGGCGCTTGAGGAGAATACCCGTAAGGATGGAGAACTTGTAAGTGCCCTGGATCTTGCCGAGGTCGGCACGCTAACGTTTGACAGACCCGATATGGGTAGTTTCAGATGCTTAAGTCTCGCATATGACGCGCTTAAGGCAGGAGGTTCGCTTCCCGCGGTATATTCTATTGCCGATGACGCGGCCGTGGAATTGTTCCTGTCCGGATCCGTCGCTTTTTCGGAGATTCCGGATATAATCGGAAATGCTATGGAACGACACGCAGATGCCGTATGCTGCAGTGTCGATGAAATACTCAGTCTTGATGCCGAAATTAAAAAAGAGATAATGGCCTCTTTCTGAAAGGAGAGCGGAGTTTAGGAGCATGGAAACAGTACTAACGGTTATAATCGGTCTGCTTCTGCTGACAGCTTTCGTCGTAATTCATGAATGGGGTCATTTTTTTGTTGCAAAGAAATGCGGGATCGAGATGCAGGAGTTCTCGATCGGTTTCGGTCCAAAGCTTATCAGCCGTAAGGGCAAGGACGGAATGCAGTATTCTCTGCGCGCCATCCTCTTCGGAGGCTATGTAAAGTTCGCCGGCGAGGATGATGACCCAGAGAACAATGCGCTGAACCGCGCAAGCCTCAAGGACCGCTGCCTTATTGTCGTAGCCGGCGCAGCTATGAACTTCGTTACGGCATTTGTCCTTGCAGTCATTTTTCTGTCAGTGTTCGGCGGGAGTCTGCCTGCGATTGACAAGGTTATGCCGGGATCGAGTGCTGAAAAGTGCGGCGTTCAGTCCGGCGATGTCATAACGGAGATGAACGGTGTGCGCATCGATATGTTCGAAGATCTTACGTACGCCATAGATGCCGGAAACGGGTCGGAGATGACGCTCACAGTCATCAGGGGCGACAGCGAGGAACACTTTGAGATACCGTATGAACTGCAGGAGGATGGTTCCTACAAAGTGGGACTTAACGGATTCAATGCCGTTAAGTGTTCATATTCTTTTGTAGAATCGGTCGGGCTCTCATTCAAGTGGCTCGGTATGCTCGTTAAGGAACTGTTCAGTGCGCTTGGTGCGGTATTCACAACTCCCACCGGAATAACCAATCTTGCAGGTCCCGTAGGAACGATCAGTATAATCGGAGAGGCCGCACGGATGGGGGCTGAGAGCATGCTGAGGCTGGCATCTCTCATAAGCATAAACCTTGCAGTCATAAATCTTATGCCCATTCCTGCACTGGATGGCGGCAAACTGCTGATGTATGCGATAGAAGCGATCAGGAAAAAGCCAGTGTCACAGAAAGTCGAAGCGGGTATAACCGTTATCGGTTTTCTGGCCATAATCGGTTTTGCGATAATACTGACTGTTCAGGATGTTGCAAGACTGGCCGGAGGTTGATATGAAAGTTTCAAGAGAAGTCCGCATAGGCGATATCATAATAGGCGGAGGAAGGGAAATAGCCATTCAGTCTATGACTAATACAGAGACCAAGGATGTCGCTTCTACAGTGAGTCAGATAAAGAGACTCGAAAAAGCCGGATGCGAGATAGTCAGGTGTGCGGTATATGATACCGAGTGTGCAGATGTTATTCCGCTGATCAAAAAAGAGATTGGCATACCGCTTGTTGCCGATATCCATTTCGACTACCGTGTGGCTGTAGCGGCTATTAAGAACGGAGCGGATAAGGTAAGGATCAATCCCGGCAACATAGGCGGCAGGGAAAAGATACTGGAAGTCGTTAAAGCTGCTAAGGATCACGGCATTCCAATTAGAGTGGGCGGAAATACCGGTTCGCTCCCGGAGGATATTGCCGCTTCTGATATGAGGGCTTCTGACGCTCTGGTAGTCAGTGCTGAAAGAAATATAGCTGTGCTTGAGGAAGCCGGATTCAGTGATATAGTTGTTTCTCTGAAGTCTTCGGATGTCAGGACAACGGTGGAAGCCTACAGAAAAATGGCTGAAAAATATGATTATCCGCTGCACCTCGGTATAACCGAGGCGGGGATATATGAAGATGCAGCCGTTAAATCCGCTATAGGACTTGGAGCGCTCCTTCTTGACGGTATTGGCGACACCATAAGGGTATCCGTATCCGGAGATCCGGTGAGCGAGATATCAATAGCCAAAAAGATACTCGCATTTACAGGTCTCGGCAAAAGCGGGGTTGAGATCGTGTCCTGTCCTACGTGTTCGAGGTGCTCTCTTGATATTGAGAGCATAGTAAAGCAACTGAAGGAGTATACTGCTGACTTCAATGGCTGCTTTAAGGTCGCTGTTATGGGCTGCGTGGTAAACGGGCCCGGCGAGGCAAAGGGCGCGGATTTCGGTATAGCCGGCGGAAAAGGTAAAGCAATGCTGTTCGTTAAGGGAGATGAACCCAGGTTTATAGGTGAAGATGATATCATCTCTGAGTTAAAGGTCCTTTGCGACCGTTTCGAGCGCTCCGGAAGATGATATTTTGGCCTTAATGATTGACTTGCATTCGATAATGGCATTATAATATTTTAGTATGTTTTATAAACCAAGGAGGATATTTGCAGGATGAAAGCCAAAAGCCTGATCGGCCTCATCGTGATAATAGTCCTGATAGCGATATTCGGATTTATTATCATTAACGGGCTGAGTGTGGGCATCTACGATTTTAAGCCTCTGACAGGTATACAGCAGGGACTTGATATCACCGGTGGTGTATATGTAGTGTACCAGGCCGATGACGAGACCCCGGCTGAAGATCTTGAGGACGGCATAGACGGTGCGATGACTGTGTTCAGAACGCGTCTTGACGCCAAAGGTCTTACCGAAGCGACTATAACGAAACAAGGCAGCGACAGCATCCGTATCGAGATCCCGATAAACGAGACGAGCGAGATGCAGGATGCGAACGAGATCTCCCAGTATATCGGTAAACCCGCTAAGCTGACATTCGTTTCACCTGAGGATGAGGTAATACTCTCGGGTGATGATATCGTCTCAGCTGATCCGATCATGACCGATAACAGTGAGTATCAGGTCTCATTCGTCCTGAGTGACGAGGGCGCACAGAAGTTCGCTGAAGCTACAGAGAAATACTTAAAGCAGGTAATATCCATCAAACTCGATGACACTGTCATATCAGCACCGACAGTCCAGTCCGTAATAGCGGGCGGCCGCGGTGTCATCGAAGGACAGTTCACTCAGGAAGAGGTCATAAACCTCGCTGACCAGATCGAGAGCGGTGCTCTGCCGATAAACCTGAATGAGGTTGAGGTCAGATCCATGAGTGCTACGCTCGGTGAAGATGCTCTTTCAAACAGCATCAAGGCCGGTATCATCGGACTCATCATACTGATGATATTTATGGTATTTATGTACAGAGTTCCCGGAGTTACTGCAGTAATAGCGCTGGTGCTCTATATAGAACTCGTCATAATGCTGCTGGGCAGTGTGCCCGGAGTACAGCTGACATTGCCAGGTATCGCCGGTATCGTCCTCGGTATCGGTATGGCGGTCGATGCCAATGTCATCATGTTCGAGAGGTTTAAGGAGGAAGTGCACGCGGGCAGGACGCTCAGAGTCGCTCACAGATACAGTTTCAAAAAAGCTTTCATCACTATCCTTGATTCAAATATCACGACACTGATTTGTGCTATAGTTCTCGCAATATTCGGCGTAGGTACTATCAAGAGCTTTGCGTTCACTCTCATAATCAGTATTTGCGTATCAATGTTCACGGCTCTCGTTGTCACGAGGGGCCTCATGAAGCTCGTTATAAACATGAAGTCTGATCAGACAAAAACAGGAGCATTTGTGAGACCGAAACGTATAGCCGAGAAGGGAGGTGCTGCTGAATGATAGTTCAGAAATTAAAGTACCTCATGTGGATACCTATCGCGATACTCATAGTCGGACTCATTGTGGGCTTTGCAAACGGCGGGCTTAATCTCGGTATTGATTTTACCGGCGGCAGTCTGACAACTTACGATATAGGTGAAGAATTTGATACTGAGACTGTTCTCAGTGCAGTAAAGGATGCTGGGATAGAAGATGCGCAGGTCGTCAAGTCCGGTGATAACTGGCAGTCTGCTGTCGTTCGCACACAGGATATCGGCGAATCCGAGCTGCAGGCTGAAGTCAATGCCAGGGTTCTTGATAATATCAAGGAAACCTATCCCAATGCAGTTATAAGCAGCGAAGACCGTGTAGGCGCTACTACGAGCGGAGACCTTGTATTCAGTGCATTCTTATCTGTTTTGGTAGCTTGCGGACTGATGCTCATTTATATATGGATCAGGTTTGAGCTTTGGTCAGGTATAGCATCGGTTGTGGCTCTGCTGCATGATGTCGGTATAATGACTGCCGTGATGGCGATCGTTCAGATGTCTATTAACAGTTCTTATATAGCGGCATGTCTGACCATAGTAGGTTACTCCATCAACAACACGATAGTTCTTCTGGACAGACTCCGTGACAACAAGAACACGCTGCCCAAAGGTCAGTACTCATACGAAGAACTGGGCAACATGAGTATTAAGGCTTCTCTCGGAAGAACGATCAATACCACGATTACGACTCTTATAATGATCATAGCGCTCTATGTGCTCGGTGTGGATACCATAAAGGAGTTCACGCTGCCGATTATCATCGGTCTGATCGCAGGTACGTTCTCGTCAGTATTCCTCGCTGTTCCCATGACTATATACATGGAGAAGGCTGCTGATAAGAGGAAGGCGCTTCAGGGAACAAAGAAAAAGGCAAAGAAGAAGATCGCAAAGAAGACAAAGAAGAGCGGCAAAAAGAAAAAGTGATCGAACAATAACGGATAGAGGCTTTCTTCAAGGGGAAAGCCTTTATTGATTTAAGGACATGAAGACGCGGATATTAGAGAGAGAAGGAATAAAAGGAGCCGGTGCTTCGGCTGATAAGTGTCTTAAGGAACTCGGCCTGCACAGATATGTGGCGGAGATAGTCTCCAAGCGCGTTCCGCTGAGCGATATAGATGCTTTTCTCAATCCGGATATCAGGGATATGCACAGTCCTGATCTCTTCAATGACATGGGGAAGGCAGTGGAACTTATCCACAAGGCAGTCCGAGAGAACAGGCAGATATGCGTATACGGCGACTATGATGTTGACGGCATATGCGCATCGGTCATCCTCTACAGGACGCTGGTACGTATGACCCCGAACGTATCGGTATATATACCCGAACGGAATTCGGAAGGGTACGGCATTGGCGCTGAAAACGCAAGCAGACTCCTTGCGGAGGGAACAGGTCTGCTTATAAGTGTTGACTGTGGTTCTTCTGATGCTGAGGCTGTTTCCATTCTGAAGCAGGGCGGGGCTGACGTCATTATCACCGACCATCACATTTGTACCGGAGATATCGGCGCAGATGCTTTTATGAATCCAAAATGTCCTCAGGAGAAATACCCGTATAAGGACCTGTGCGGCGCCGGAGTGGCTTTTAAGCTCGCATGTGCACTGACGGGCAGGTCTGCATTCAATCTTATCGATTTCGCTGCTCTCGCGACTGTGGCGGATATGGTGCCGCTCTCGGGTGAGAACCGAATTATAGCTGCCAAGGGTATATATAAGATCAGAAAAGCCCCAGACCCGTGTCTTAAGGCTCTGCTTGATGTTACGGGTATTGACTGCCGCGATCTGACCAGTGAGACGATCTCCTTCAGCATAGCTCCGCGAATCAATGCCGCGGGCAGAGTTGAATCACCTAAGACGGCTTTCAGTCTTCTTTCAGACAGTGATGTCGATCCTACGGAACTCGAGCGTCTTGCCAAAGAGCTCTGTTCACTCAATGCAAAAAGACAGTCTCTCCAGCGGGATATGCTCGCCGATGCGAAGTCAATGATATCGGGCAGGATAGGAAATTCCATAGTCCTAAGGAGCAGTGAATGGGAACCGGGACTGCTCGGGTTAACAGCTGCAAGACTTGTTGCCGAAAACTGTGTGCCCGTAGTGCTTTTAAGCAGCAGAAGCGGACAGTGGATCGGTTCTGCAAGGAGCATAGACTCTATAAACATACATGATGCGCTATCTAATTTCGCGTCTATGTTCAGCCGTTTCGGAGGTCATTCCATGGCGGCAGGCCTTACTGTAAAGGATGAGTGCATAGATGAGTTTTCGAAGAGTTTCACGCGCTATATGAATGAGACTTATGATCACAGTTCATTAGTCAGGAGACTGTACTATGACGTAGAGGCTGATCTCAGTGAAGTTGATATGAAACTCATAGAGGATATGGCGCTGCTTGAACCGTACGGAAGGTCGGGTGCTTCGGTTGATTCCAATCCTGCGCCCAGTTTTCTGTTCAGAGGTGTTGAACTTACCGATATAAGACCTATAGGCGGAGGTGCTCATGCAAGGTTTGTGATGCATCAGTCGGGTAAGAGAATGAGCTGTGTTGCTTTCAATACGCCGGCTGAGGATATACCTGACATAGCGGATGTGACTGGTTCTCTGAAGGTCAGTTCCTACAGCGGTAATATTGAACTCACAGCGGAAGCGGCAGTAGCGAGCGATGTTGAGTTTTAACATTAAAGATGATAATATAGGAAACAAATTCAAATGCAGAAGGATGTTCCGATGATAGACGCTAAAGATGAATACAAACGTTTTGTTCATCTGTACGGACTTGAAGATAACGATAGTCTGGAAAAGGCTTTTGAGGTTGCGGTAAAGGCGCATGAGGGTCAGTACCGTCATTCCGGAGAGCCTTTTGTTACCCATCCTATCGCTGTTGCCTCCATACTTGCCGAGCTTGGTATGGATAACGACACTATAATTGCCGGTTTGTTGCATGACGTCATAGAGGACACATCCATTACAAATGAACAGATTAGACAGATTTTCTCGCCTGAGATCGCAAAACTTGTAGACGGAGTCACAAAACTCAAGGATCTCGAGTTCAATTCATATGAAGAACAGCAGGCCGAAAGCTTGAGGAAGATGTTCCTTGCTATGGCTGCAGACATAAGGGTGGTCATAATAAAGCTCGCCGACAGGCTGCACAATATGAGGACACTCAAATACCAGTCCGAGAATAAGCAGATAGAAAAAGCAAAAGAGACTCTTGAGATCTACGCACCTCTTGCTCACAGGCTGGGGATCAACGCTATCAAATGGGAACTTGAGGATCTCAGCCTTAAATTCCTGGATCCTGACAGATATTTCGAGATCGCGCACAGGATTGAGGGTACAAGGACTGAGAGAGAGAAGTACCTCAAAGACGTTATTGAAAAGCTTGAGACAAAACTCAGCGAACTCAATATTCCCGCACAGATCGAGGGAAGACCTAAACATATTTACAGCATCCATAAGAAGATGGCCGACAAGAACAAGGTCTTTGAAGAGGTGTACGATCTCATTGGGATTAGGATCATAGTCAAGTCAATAAAGGACTGCTACGGAGCTCTTGGACTGGTCCATACTATCTGGAAGCCTCTTCCCATGAGGTTCAAGGATTATATAGCTGTTCCGAAGAACAATATGTATCAGTCTCTGCATACAACTCTTCTCGGTGATGACGGCAGACCTTTCGAAGTCCAGATAAGGACTTTTGAAATGCACAAGACCGCAGAGTACGGCATCGCTGCGCACTGGAAGTACAAAGAGGGTTCCGACAAGAGCGACAACCTCGATTCTCATCTTGCATGGCTCAGGGAACTCATGGACTGGCAGACCGACATGAAGGATTCCAAGGAGTTTATGGAATCCCTTAAGATAGACCTTTTTGCCGATGATGCATTTGTGTTCACGCCAAAGGGCGATGTTCATGAGCTGCCTTTAGGTTCCACGCCTTTGGATTTTGCTTACAGTATCCACAGCGAGATCGGACATCATTGCGTAGGCGCCAAGGTCAACGGCAAGATGGTGCCGCTCGACTATGTTTTAAAGACCGGCGATATAGTAGAGATAGTTACCTCAAATTCATCCAAGGGCCCCAGTTCCGACTGGCTCAACATAGTCAAGACAAATCAGGCCAGGAGCAAGATACGCCAGTGGATCAAGAGAGAGAACAAGGCTGATAATATCGAACTGGGCAAGAGCGAACTTGAAAAAGAGGCAAAGAGTCAGGGCTTCGTATTGTCCAGGCTGCTTGACAAAAAGCTTATGGAGCCTATGTTCAGGCGCTATTCTTTTAAGACGATCGATGATATGTATGCAGCTGTCGGATACGGCGGCGTTACGGCTAAACAGATAGTTACCTGGCTGATCCAGAATTCCGGCATCAGATCCGCTGCAAAACAGCCGCAGCCTCAGATGGTTGTTGTCAAGAACCCTGAAGGTGAGAAGGGCGGAAAAGGTTCTTCCGAGATAAAGGTGAAGAACGAGAGCGGTATGCTGGTACGTCTTGCCAGTTGCTGTAATCCCGTTTACGGCGATGAGATAGTAGGATATATAACAAGGGGCCGCGGTGTTTCCGTTCACAGAGCAGACTGCAAGAGTCTTATGAAGAGCAATACCGAAAAGGACCGTCTGATCGAAGTTGAGTGGGCTGACAACAAAGGAACAAGATATCCCGTCAGGATACAGATTATAGCAAGCGACAGACCCGGCCTTATAGCAGATATAACCAAGACTATTTACAATATCGGCAGCGATATACAGTCTATAAAGGCAAATACCACCGAGAACAGGACGGCTGTTATAGGCGCTGTAATAACCATTTCATCCGTTGATGATGTGCAGGATATATTAAGACGCATAAAGAGTCTTAAAGGCGTCATGGATGCTACGAGGGCGAATCAATGAGAGCGGTAGTTCAGCGTGTTGCATCTGCTTCTGTTTCTGTCGGCGGCGACATGATATCCGAGATCGGGAAAGGTTTGATGATACTTGTCGGTATAGCATCGGACGATACTGAAAAAGATGTTGATTATATATCATCAAAATGCTGCAACTTAAGGATATTCGATGATGAGAACGGTGTGATGAACCTTTCTGCGCAGGAGACCGGCGGTGAGATACTCCTTGTGTCTCAGTTTACGCTCATGGGAGATGCGAGGAAGGGCAGAAGACCGAGTTATATAAAAGCGGCCGGTCCCGAGATTGCGGTTCCGTTGTATGAAAAATTGGCATCCATGCTCAAAGACTGCGGCTTTACGGTGAAGACGGGTATCTTCGGAGCTGATATGCAGGTCGCGCTCGTTAACGACGGGCCTGTCACTATACTGCTGGACAGCAGAAAAACTTTTTAGGAGTCGAAAATCATGAAAGTCATAACGTGCGTAAACGGTTATCTGGAAGAGAACTGCTACATACTGGAGACTGACAATAACATAATCATAATAGATCCGGGTTCTGATGCGGAGAAGATAATGTCCTGTTTCAGGGGTTCATCCCTGCCTGTTTCGGCTATACTGCTGACTCACGGGCATTTCGACCATATAGGAGCCGCTAAGGAGTTAAGAGACGTTTTCGACGCTAAAATATATATTAACGAAAATGATGCTGATATGTTGTCAGATGTTACTAAGAGTCTGGCAGGCGGTTTTATACCTTCTTATGAGGGCTTTGATGCCGACGTTGTATTCTCCGGTGACACAAATCTCGATATAAACGGTGATAAGATAGACGTCATGTATACGCCCGGTCACACTATGGGCAGTTCGTGCTTCTTTGCAGGAGATCTGTGTTTCTGCGGAGATACTGTATTCAACCTTTCAATAGGCAGAACGGATTTTCCCGGCAGCAGCCCTGCTGCCATGGCTGATTCCCTGAGGAAGCTTAAAGGGATAGGCAGGGATATGAAAGTATATCCGGGGCACGGACCCGAGACTACTCTGGATTATGAGAAGATGAATAATCCGTACTTTACATGCATATGACAGACATTTGCCTAATAACAGATACACCTGAATTTCATTCTGATCTCTGTGACGAGATCAGATTGTTTTTTCCTGAAAAAAAGATACCTGCTGCGGAGCGTCCCTCTGAGAAGGGACTGAGCGTTAAGACCATATGCAGGGAGTCTTCCGGGAAAATATCCGTGTCTGCAACGGTCTATTCAGACGGAAGGGCCGCAATGAACCGGCGCGGAAGTATTGATGCGCTCTTTTCAGGCAAACTTGACAGGAAAAAAAAGATAAAATATATACTCAAGCACACTTTATACAGGGCACTTTCATGTCACACCGGAATAAGACCGCCCTGGGGCTCTCTTACCGGGATAAGACCGACTAAACTGACCCGTGACCTTCTGACGCAGACAGATGACCCTTACACGTATATTATGGACAGATATGATGTCTCCGTGAAAAAAGCCGGAATAGCAAGAAAGATAAATGAGGTGCAATCCGGCCTTATCTCAGAGGTCTCGGACAGCGATATTGATATCTATATAGGAATACCTTTCTGCAGGACAAGATGTACTTACTGCTCATTCATTTCAAGAGAATACGGAAGGAATCAGGTGCTGAAGGATCAGTTTTTAGAAAGTCTTGCTCGGGAGATGATGAGCCTTAAACCTGTATATAAGGGAAGAAATGTGCGCTGTCTCTATATCGGAGGCGGGACTCCGACTGCGCTTGAGATAGGTGAGTTCGCTTCTCTCCTTGACCTTATCGGTGAGCTTTTTCCGCATATAGAAGAGTATACTGTCGAAGCAGGCAGGCCGGATACTATAACAGATGAAAATCTCAGATGCATGAGGGATCACGGTGTCATGAGGATAAGCGTGAATCCGCAGACAACTGATGACGATACGCTTATGAGGATCGGAAGGCCCTACAGGAACGAACTGTTCCTTGAAGCATACTCAAAGGTCGCTTCATACGGATTTGAAAGCATCAACTGCGACATCATACTCGGACTCCCAGGTGAGGATTTCGGCATGATGAAAAAAACGCTCGGAGATGTTGCTGCACTCCGTCCTCACAATATAACGGTTCATACGCTTGCAATTAAGAACTCATCATATCTGAGGGATGATCCGGATGTGATCTCTGCCTCTGAGGATGTCGGTAAAGCATGCGATTATGCGTATGACATGCTTTCCTCTGAAGGTTATGATCCGTACTATCTCTACAGGCAGAAATACATGACCGGTAACCATGAGAATATAGGTTATGCAAGGGACGGATACCTGTGCAGGTATAATGTGGATAACATGGAGGAGACAGTTTCTGTACTCGCATTTGGTGCGGGTGCGATTTCCAAGCGGATATTTGCTTCCGAGAACCGTATCGAGCGTGCGTGCAACGTTAAAGACCTAGTCGCATACTGCTCAAGAACGGAAGATATGACTGCCCGTAAAAAGGCTCTTTTCGGTGTCCTTTAAGGCTCTGACTCGATTGACACGGATACCCAAGTAAAATATAATTAAATTGAGTTAATATGCACTGAAAGGAATGAAATAAGATTATTACAAAAGCACCCAAAGGGACTAAGGATATACTGCCTTCACAAAGCTATAAATGGCAGAAGATAGAGGAGATAATAAGGGGTCTTTGCGACAAAGCTCTGTTTAGAGAGATAAGGACTCCTATTTTTGAGCATACTGAACTCTTCCTTCGCGGTATCGGCGATACGACCGATGTAGTACAGAAGGAGATGTATACATTCAATGACAAGGGCGGAAGGAGCATAACTCTCAAGCCCGAAGGCACTGCCGGCGTGGTACGGAGCTTCGTGGAGAGCGGCCTTTGCGCAGGACCACAGCCGAATAAGATGTACTATCTTTCAACGCCCATATTCAGATATGAAAATCCACAGGCCGGAAGGCTCAGGGAACATCACCAGTTCGGAGTTGAGGTATTCGGAGCACCCGATCCCTCGGCTGATGCCGAGATAATCGCGCTCGCACTTAAACTCTTCGGAAAACTGGGCATTGAGAATCTCAAGCTCAACATCAACAGCATTGGCTGTGAAAAATGCAGGCCAGAGTATAAAAAGGCTCTTATTTCATATTTGAGTGATCACAAAAGCGAACTCTGCGGGAACTGTCTTGAGAGGATGGAGCGCAATCCGTTAAGAGTGCTTGACTGTAAGGTCGACGGCTGCAAAAAGGTCGCAGAGGGAGCACCCCGCATAGTTGATTATCTGTGTGATGAATGTCAGGAGCATTTCAGCGGACTTAAGAGATACCTCTCTGCTTTGGGGATTGAATTTGAAGTTAATCCCCTGATCGTAAGAGGACTGGATTACTATACTAAAACTGTATTTGAGATCATTTCGGACAATATCGGTGCTCAGGGAACTGTATGCGGCGGCGGCAGATACGACAAACTTGTTAAAGAGATCGGCGGCCCTGATATGGCCGGCGTGGGATTCGGGCTCGGTGAATAACTATATTTTACTTAACAAAATGATTGACAATGTCTTTGAGTCTTTCTCTGATCTTTAATGGGCTTCCCTGGTGGCTCAGTCATAAAGAATCCTCCTGCAATGCAGGAGAAACAGGTTCAATCCCTAGGTCAGGAAGATCCTTTGAAGAAAGAAATGGCAACCCACTCCAGTGTTCT
>CAYRWM010000015.1:0-44806 GCA_964428055.1 uncultured Christensenellaceae bacterium
GATATAAATACAGTTTCAGCATATGTCATAAATGAAAACTCAGTTAAGATGTCTTTTTTAAACTCATTTATGGTGTTTGTGTCCTTTTCAATTGCATCCCATTTATTTATGCACAGAACACAAGGTTTACCTTCAGACACTATAAAACCGGCTATCCTCAAATCCTGTTCCGAGACACCCTCATTAGCATCTATCATAAGAACTGTAACATCAGCGCGTCTCACAGCGTTGAGAGTTCTTATTACAGAAAAGCGCTCTACTGTTTTATCTTCTATTCTGCTCTTTTTTCTTAAACCAGCAGTATCGATTATCGTATACTTCTTACCGTTTCTTACAAAATCTGAATCTATGGCATCTCTGGTTGTACCAGGAATATCACTTACTATCGACCTGTCATGTCCGAGAATTCTGTTGGCCAGTGATGACTTGCCGACATTTGGTTTGCCTACTAACGCTATTTTGAAAGAATCCGAATCTTCCTCATCAGCATTTTTATCAGGCAACTGAGCAATAACCGCATCGAGCAGATCACCTATACCAAGTCCCTGCACAGCAGAAATAGAATAAATATCACCGAGGCCGAGCTCATAGAAATCATAAATATCGTTTTCCTGCTCTAAATTATCCACCTTGTTAACGACTGTGATAACAGGTTTGTCAGATCTTCTGAGCACAGAAGCCACTTCATGATCCTCAGGCAAAATGCCCTGCTTTGCATCCGTAAAAAACAAAATAAGGTCGGCAGAATCAACGGCTAAAAATGCCTGTTCCCTAACCCTGGATTCAATCATATCATCAGAGTCGATGCTGATGCCACCGGTATCGATCATAGTGAAAGGTACACCAAGCCACTCCCCGTCCGCATAAATCCTGTCACGGGTTACACCCGGGATATCTTCTATTATAGATATCCTCTCGCCTGCTATTCTGTTAAAGAATGTAGACTTGCCTACATTCGGCCTCCCGACTATGGCGATTATGGGCTTTGCCATATCATACCCCTTCACATATAGATCTGACGAGTGTATATCCGTCAGTCCCGGGAGCCAGACATCTGACACCAAGCTGATGCCCGATCTCGGAAAGCGTCATGCCGTCCAGTGTTACATCGGTGAACTCTCTGAACATATTCGGTGGCAAAAATAGTATGTCACTGGTAATCTTCCCTTTAAGCTGGGATATTATATCCTTACCTGTAAGAAGACCTGATACCGTGACACTTCTGCCGAAATAATCATTTGCCACACCGTGGACAGCAACTTCTATATTATATTTAATTCCAAGTTCATTTGCAATTCGCTTAAGAAAAGGATAAAAATCGAGTCCTGTTGCCAGATCGACTGCTTTTATAGAGGCAGAATCATATTCATTCATTGCCGCATTCGCGTCATCAGTGAACTGCGCAATAAGACCAACACCATTCTCGATCTGCGGGAAATCCTCATACAATTCATATTCCGGAATGTCCTCGCAAGCGCGGATATAAAGTTCATCGGAGGCAAACACAAAATGCGTTCCGAAACTCTTTAAGAATTCCTTTGATTTTTCAGAGATAACACTGATTGTTTTTCTGGCTGTTTCCCTGTCGACAGAGCTAAGATCATACAGACCCTCCCTGTGTGATGTCAGCCCTACAGGTACTACTGCTAGAGATCTTACATACGGATATAAGGAAGCCAGATCATCTATAGTTTTCTCAAGTACAGAACCGTCATTAATGCCAGGACATAATACCACCTGAGTATGGCAGACAATTTCGGCCTCAGCGAGCTCTTTAAGGCGGCCCATTATCCCGGCCCCCCTCTTGCATCCGAGCATACGGCATCTTACATCGTCATCTGTCGCATGTACTGAGATGTAAAGAGGCGAGACCCTCCTCTTTTTTATCCGCTCAAACTCAGTATCACTTATATTTGTAAGAGTTACATAACTACCCATAACAAATGACATGCGCCAGTCATCATCCTTAAAATACAAAGATGACCTCATGTTATTCGGCAACTGATCGACAAAACAAAAAATGCATTTATTACAACAACTGGCTATATGATTGTCATCAGTATCAACAAATACTATTCCGAGATCTTCCGAATCATGATTATCTATATGTATATCTAATTTAGTTCCGTTATCTCTGACAATAACAAGAAACAATTCCTCCTCAGCAAGGAGAAACTCGAGATCGATATTATCTATAAGTTTTTCGCCATTAATACTTATTATCCTGTCACCGGCTTTAAGCCCTGACTTTTCGGAGATACTGCCGGAAGCAATCTCACGAATAATAAACTCCATATAATGATCCTTTGTGATATATTCGTTATTTCAGACACAGTTATAATATCATAAAAACGACTTGAACAAAAAAAACTAATTTGATAGAATATATTTGCTACTTGGGGGTATGGCTCAGTTGGTAGAGCGCCTCGTTCGCAACGAGGAGGCCAGCGGTTCGAATCCGCTTATCTCCACCAATATAAAAGAATGGCACTAATGCCATTCTTTTTTATATTCTCTTTGTGATCCATGTCATAATCAAATTAACAATCCTAGTCTGCTCATCATCAGTAAGCGGCCTGTGTCTTTCGACCTTATACCACTTTTCGAGACAGCCTCTGCAGCAGCATGCGGTTGCATGCATCGCTTTGAAGACCGGATGCCCTTTCATCGGCGTTTGTTTGCCGTCATTTACTGGATCAGCAGGAGCGAGTTTCGTTTTAACAAATGTCTCTGCATGTTCCCTGATAGCATCGATCCCTTTTTCATGACAGTATCTTACATCACTTTCAGTAAGTCTGAAACGGGATCTGAATCCCGATCTTTCCAATTTGGCAAGTGCCTCGTCTATAGTCTGCATTTTAATCAGTAATTCCCGACAGTATCTTTAAGACAATCAGGAGCGCATTTATAGCGGCGCTCTCCCTTATATAGTTTCTTGGATCCTTATAATTCCTTTTAAGCATAAGCCTGAAGGCTTCTGTTTTTTCTCCGGTCGAAACTCCTACATATACGAGTCCCACAGGCTTATCCTTCGATCCACCCCCTGGTCCTGCTATTCCTGTCGTTGACACTGCGATATCACTGCCATATATCCTTCTTGATCCTTCGGCCATCTCTTTGGCAGTCTGTTCGCTGACAGCACCGTATTTTTTTAGGGTATCACTTTTTACGCCTAAAATAATCTCTTTTGCATTATTGGCATATGTGCAAACACCCCCGAGGAATACTTCGGACACACCGGCAATGTCTGTCATTTTTTTAGATATAAGACCTCCGGTACAACTCTCCGCTGTTGAAAAAGTATATCCCATATCTTTAAGTTTCAGATAAACCGCTGTCTGTATATCAGGTACATCGACCCCGTATACATACTTCCCTAGTCTGTTCTTTATCTCCTCTACAACCGGTGCAAGAATTTCTCTTGCCTCAGCTTCTGATCCTGCCTTGGCCGTAACCCTAAGATACATCTCTCCGGTTTTTGCATAAGGAGCTATAGTCGGATTATCATGAGCCAGCATATAATCCTTTAACATAGATTCCACTCTCGATTCTCCGAGTCCCATTACATGAATATTCGTAGAAACGAGCACGCTGTCTGTAAAGTGCATGAGATACGGAATGACCTGCTCTTTGAACATAGGCTCCATCTCCCTGGGCGGGCCGGGCAACATAACGACAGTCTTGTCTTTATCAGAAACTGCCAGCCCAGGAGCAGTACCATTGAAGTTCTCAAACACTACGCAACCTTCAGGCATCATCGCCTGCTTTTTATTATTATCGGTCATAACATGGTTTATAGACTCAAAGAAAGCTTCAATCTTCTTTAAGGACGGTTCATGCATCTTTAGTTTCAGTCCGAAATAATCTGCAACTGTTTCCTTTGTGAGATCATCATATGTAGGTCCAAGTCCTCCGGTTATTATTAACAGATCGCTTCTGGAAAAACAAAGATCAAGTTCATCATGCAGTCTTTCGGCATTATCCCCGATAACACCCTGATGATAAACATCGATACCGATATTTGCCATTTCTTTCGCTATATATGATGTATTGGTATTAAGCACATCTCCCAGAAGTAGTTCAGTGCCCACACACAGTATCTCAGCTTTCATAATAGTATTCTCCGTTTGAATTGCTCATATGAGCATAATAAAAAGGGGTGATATTCTCACCCCTTTAGCTTATTTGGCATAATCCACAGCTCTTGTTTCTCTAATTACATTCACTTTGATCTGCCCTGGATAATCAAGATCGTTCTCGATCTTCTTAACGATATCTCTAGCCAAGAGACAAGTTCCGGCGTCATCTATATCCTCAGGCTTAACGACTATCCTTACTTCACGTCCGGCCTGGATTGCAAATGACCTTTCAACTCCGTTAAATGAATTTGCGATTTCCTCAAGATTTTCAAGACGTTTTATGTAGTTTTCAAGACTCTCTCTGCGAGCCCCGGGCCTTGCGGCCGAAATGGCATCTGCTGCCTGTACGAGTACAGCTTCTACTGTCTTAGGTTCGACATCACCGTGATGCGCTGCTATCGCATTGACCACATCAGCTGATTCATGGTACTTCTTCGCTAAATCAGCACCGATCTTAACATGTGGACCTTCGACCTCATGGTCTACGGCCTTGCCAAGGTCATGTAGAAGCCCTGCCCTCTTTGCAAGTTTAGCATTGGCATCGAGCTCAGCAGCCATAATGGATGCAAGGTGAGCAACCTCCAAAGAGTGTTTAAGAACATTCTGTCCGTAACTCGTACGGTATCTCAGTCTTCCCAGGAGTTTTACGATCTCTGGATGGAGAGAATGTATCCTAGCATCAAATACTGCCTGCTCTCCGGCTTCTCTGATCTGCTGATCAACTTCCTTCTGAGCTTTAGCAACCATTTCTTCGATACGGGCCGGATGGATACGTCCGTCAACAATGAGTTTCTCCAACGCTATCCTAGCGACCTCTCTCCTTACGGGATCAAAACCCGAAAGGATGACCGCTTCAGGTGTATCGTCTATTATGAGATCAATACCTGTTGCAGTCTCAAGGGCTCTGATATTTCTGCCCTCTCTGCCAATTATACGACCCTTCATATCATCATTCGGCAACGATACAACTGATACCGTGCTCTCTGCGACATGATCGGCCGCGGTCTTCTGTATTGCCAGGGAAAGGATATCTCTTGCCTTTTTATTGGCTTCATCCTTTGCCTTCTGTTCATTGTCGCGAATCATAACTGCCATATCATGCTTGACTTCGTTCTCGACTTTTTCAAGCAGGATATCCTTTGCTTCATCCCGCGACATACCGGAAACATGTTCCAGCTGCTCAATCTGCTGCTTATTGATCTCAACAAGATCGTCCTTAATCTTTTGAATCTCTTTATTACGCTTATTGAGCTGTTCTTCCTTTTGCTCGATGTGTTCGAGCTTCTTTTCCATCGCTTCTTCGCGCTGGATCAGTCTTTTTTCAGTCTTATTAGCTTCGTTTCGTCTTTCTCTTGATTCTTTTTCAAAATCGCTTCTTAATTTGTAAACTTCCTCTTGAGCTTCTAATACCGTTTCCTTCTTGATGACCTCGGCTCTTTTCTGAGCATCGGCGATCAGTTTCTGAACTGATTCCTCAGCACGTCCTATCTTCGCTTCAGCAATATTTTTTCTGTAGAAATATCCTATTAGTAAACCAACGACAAGACATCCTGCACCAATCAGTATGGGTACTAAAAAGTCCACGATATCAAAAAAACCTCCTAAACAATATTTGTTAATAACCACTGCATTTATATTTAAAACTATAATTGCTTAATTAAATTAACCACAAATATTTTATATTTTATGAACAAAATTGTCAATAATTGGGATTTTGATTCAAACCTGTTCAGAGGCAGCTATTCCGGCTGCAAAACCGGTAGAAAAAGCAATCTGTAGATTATACCCGCCAGTTTCTGCATCGACATCAATAACTTCGCCGGCAAAGTACAGACCAGGAACCTTTTTGCTCTCCATGGTCTTTGGGTCAATCTCCTTAACATTCACTCCACCGCGTGTTATTACCGCCTCATTGTAGCCGGCAAAAGAATCAATATTAATTCGGAATGCCTTAACAGTTTTCAGTATACTTTTTCTCTCTTCTTTAGTTATTTCATTCACCTTTTTTTCCGGATCTACTCCTGAAGCCGTTAAAACAGGTTGTATCAGGCTGTTAATTAGTAGCTTGGAAATGCCGTTCCTTAAGCTCTTATTTTTAGCTTCATCAAAATCTCTCAAAATCCTCAGATCAAGAGTTTTTTCATCAAGAGCAGGCTTTAAGTCCAAATAGCAGAATGTATCTGCAGTTTTTGGGTCATCCATATAACAGCTGGCAGTAAGAACAAGGGGACCGGAAATGCCACTTTCAGTAAAAAGCATTTCCCCTATATCGGATAAATATGCCTTGCCGTTCTGGACTATACTTATCCTAACGTTTTTAAGTGATACACCCTGAAGTTCAGAACATACCCTGTCATTTGACCTTAAAGGTACCAGAGAAGGTCTTGTGTTTTCTATTTCATGTCCCAATGCTTCGGCTATCCGATATCCATCCCCAGTTGATCCGGTAGACGGATACGAAAGACCGCCTGTAGCTATTATGATCTTACCGGCCTCATATGATTTTTTTTCAGTATTCACTTCAAATACAGAAGTCCTTTTTGATATGCTTACTATTCTGCAATTAAGTCTGCAAACTACGCCCCTTCGCTCTACTTCTTTTACGAGAACATTTATAACATCGCTTGATCTGTCGCTCAAAGGAAAAACCCTGCCGCCTCTTTCAACCTTGGTCTTAAGTCCTCTCTCATTCATAAATGATATAAGATCCCTGTTATCCAAACGGCTTAAAGCACTCCTTAAGAATTTCGGGTTTTTTACGATATGAGAATAAAAGTCGCTCATCTCAGCATCATTTGTGATATTACAGCGGCCTTTACCTGTTATATAAAGTTTCTTTCCTAACTTTTCATTTCGTTCCAGTAAAAGGACCTTTTTACCCGAACCTGCGGCAGCTATAGCAGCCATCATTCCGGCAGGTCCTCCACCCGCAACAATTATGTCATAATAATTCATCGAATCAGAGTTTTTTAAGGTATTCAGTTTCTTCAGTAGTCAGATATCTCCAACTGCCTTTTTTAAGATTTCCGAGCATGATATCTCCGAACGCAACCCTTTTAAGATAAGTAACGTTCTTACCAAGGGCCTCAAACATACGTCTTATCTGCCGGTTCTTACCCTCTGAAATCACACAGAGAACCTCGCTTCTATTATCTTCAACACTTATGATCTTAAAAAACGCAGGAGCAGTAACATATCCTCCTATGTCAACGCCCTTCATGAGTTTCGTTATCTCACTCTCACTTATAGACGAATCTATAACAGCAACATACTTCTTTCTTATTCTGTGCCTGGGATGAGTAAGCTTGTTTGTGACAGTGCCGTCATTTGTGAGTATAATCAATCCCTCGGAATTCAGGTCAAGTCTGCCTACCGGATATATCCTCTCGCCAACATCTTTGGTCAAATCGCTCAGACACTTTCTCCCGCTTTCATCCGAACATGTTGAGACTACGCCCGCCGGTTTGTTCAAGGCTATGTAGACATATTCACCTACGGGGCTTACGATAGCGCCGTCAAACAATACCTTGTCCTTATCCGGATCGATTTTTGTGCCCATTTCGGTAACAGTAACGCCATTAACCGATACTCGACCATCAGAAATGTATTTTTCGCTTTTCCTCCTGGAAGCAACGCCGCATTCAGACAGATACTTTTGAAGTCTTAAAGTGCTCATTAGGCTTCTATCTCACCTTCAGGAGTGTCTTCCTCAATAACTATCTCGGGAAGCTCTGTTAAATCGGATATGCCGAAATGCTCAAGAAACAAATCACTCGTACCGAAGAGTCTTGGCCTTCCGACTACATCCTTTCTGCCTTTCTCCTCAATCATTCCCTTTTCCAGAAGTGATGAAATCGTGTAATCGCATCTGACGCCTCTGATACTCTCAATTTCAGCTCTGGTAACCGGCTGTCTGTATGCCACAATTGCAAGTGTTTCAAGCACGGCATTTGAAAGCTTCTCCCTTATCTCTGGCGCAAACAGTCTTCTAATATACGCCGAGTATTCGGGATTAGTGCTGAGTTTGAGTTTATCATCGAATTTTCTTATAAGAATGCCGGAGCCTTTTTCCTCCCGCTCCCTGATCACGTCCTCTATAACAGATACGTACTCATCCAAGTCGACATCGCATATCGCAGCAATGTTGGCGCAACTCACAGACTCTCCTGATACAAAGAGCACAGATTCGGTAATTGCTTCAATCTCTTTTCTCTTATCCATAATCAACCTTCTTTTCCGGACATTATGTATATCTCATCAAACTGTCTGTTCTGGCTAACAGATATCTTCCTGTCATGCCACAACTGAAGCAGAGCAACAAAAGTAACAGCTATCTCCATCGGATCAGATGTCTCGGTAAATATACCGGAGAATCTGACTTTTTTATTATTCTTTAATAACGACATTATCTTTCTGGACTGGACTCTGACACTGAAACTGTCATGCTTCATGCTGACTTTGTCGTATAATTTTGCGTTTTCCTTTTTTTTCTGAAGCACTTTCCTGTAGGCATCTAGCAGAAGAGATACTTCCGCTTCCTCCCATACGACAGGCGATACCAGATCAGGTATCTCTTCAGGAAGCTTATAGAAAACATCTTCGGCATCATGTTCCAGTTCCTTAAGATCTGTACAAATATCTTTATATGCTTTGTAAATCTTAAGTCTCTCAATCAGATCGAGTTTCATCTCCTCGATCTCTTCGGAATCCTCAGACTCAACTGGCAGCAGCGACTTGGATTTGATCAGTATCAGAGTGGATGCGAGACTAATGAACTCGCTGACCGATTCCATATCGGTTTCCTTCATGGTTTCCACATATTCAAGATACTGCGAAGTGACATCAGAAACGAATATATCTTCTATAGATATCTGTGCTCTGGCTATCAGGTGAAGCAGCAGATCCAGAGGGCCTTCAAATACCGGCAGTTTTATCTCATAAGGCATTTTTATCAGCACCTCCTATAGACCGAAAAGTGAGAAGAAATTCAGGTAACCCGTTAGGATCGCCTGGGATGCATTTGACAGCAGGAACGATACCGCTCCGGTAAAAACAAGTACGAGCAGTATTATGAAACCGTACCTGTAAAGAGCATATACTGCCGCGTTGGCCTTTTTAATGAAAAGAACAGAAATAATATGAAATCCGTCAAGCGGCGGTATCGGTATCACATTAAAGACGGCAATATAAAGATTTATCATAATGATAGGCGAAACAATATTTATGAAAATATCATTTGCTCCAGCTCTGACGCCAAGAAGGAATATAAGACATGCTATGAATGCTATAATGAGATTCATGCACACTCCAGCTATAGAAACAAGTATCTCATCTCTCTTGGGATGCTTGAAATTCTTGGGATTAATAGGTACAGGCTTTGCCCAGCCGAATCCGCAGAGTATTATTGCTATAGTACCGAATACGTCAAGATGTTTAGAAGGATCTATCGTTAGTCTTCCTTTTAATTTGGCCGTAGGATCCCCCAGTTTATATGCCACAAGAGCATGCGCAAACTCGTGAAAGCAAAGCGCTATAAGTATGGCCGGTATACTGTATACGAGCGATATAAGATAATCAGGGCTGAACCCTCCGTTTAACAACATATAAGACCGTATTCCTTCCTCAGACAGCACTGAGCTCCCGCTTTGTGCTGTCCGCATCGCTGACCATCTCGCTCGCATTGCTGAGCGCTGCCGCACCGCGGCCTCCCGACAGTCTTGAGACTTCTTCTATCTTCTCCTCTTTACCGAGTCTGCGTACGTGTGACACGGTATTGCCTGTATCAGAATCCTTTTCTACTACATAATTCGAGTCTCCGAAAGAGACTATCTGCGGAAGATGCGTGATACAGATAAGCTGCTTCGATCTTGAAATCTTATACATCTTCTCTGCTACGACTCTTGCCATCTTTCCGCTTATGCCGGTATCTATCTCATCAAATATGAGCACATCAATATCATCAATATTAGCAAACACATTTTTGAAAGCGAGCATTATTCTGGATATCTCACCGCCTGAAGCCACCTTGGATAGGGGACGTTCCTGTTCACCCGGGTTTGTAGAGATCATAAACTCGCAGCGTGTCAGTTCTCGCTGTGAAAAGTCGCACTCTCCTTTGGGAGGAATACCATCAAATGAAATGCTGAATGAGCATCCGCTCATACCAAGATCCTCTAATTCACGTTTGACCGCAACTTCCAGCTCGCCCGATGCTTTTTTTCTTGCGTCGAGCAATTCGTTGTGAAGTAAAAAGAGCTTGTCTGTTATATCTGTTATTCGATGTTCTAACTCAACAGTTTTTTCACCGACACTGCTCAGTCTGTCAATCTTCTCCTCAAGTTCATTTCGATAGTTTAATATACCTTCGACCGTTTCGCCGTATTTTCTTCGCATACCGTAAATGACATCAAGCCTGTCTCGTATTTCGCTTATACGCTGCTCATCATATCTTATATTGCCCGATTCTCTGCTTATATCATGTGCAGCATCCTCTATGGTGTAATATGCCCCGTTCAGTGATTCATGTATACCGCTGAACACATCGGATATATCTTTAAGCCTCGCCACCCTGTCAATCACATGATTAAGGTCATTAAGGACCGTATGATCCTCACCGCCGTATAGTATCTCGTAACTCTCTTTAAGTATGTTGGCGTTCTCTTCGGCATTTTCGATCATTTTGAGTTCGCTCTCAAGTTCCTCATCCTCACCGGCCTTAAGATCCGCCTTTGCTATCTCTTCCTCCTGGAAACGGAGATAGTCAAGCTGTTTTTCTATCTCTTCCGAATCATATTTACTGATTTCTTCAAGTTCTGACCTGAGATCAGTATAATCATTTCTCAGCGATTCAATCTCATCTTTAAGTTCTGCAACAGATTGAGAAGCATATCTGTCCGCTATCTGAAGCTGATTCTTTGAATAAAGAAGTGACTGATGAGCATGCTGACCATGAAGATCAGCAACAAGATCCATGCATCCCTTAAGGGAGCTAAGGCTCACTGCGGCTCCGTTTATACGGCAGGTGTTTCTGCCGTCTGCACTAATCTTCCTTGATACTATCAGCTGTCCGCCATCTTCCCTGTCCAGGCCCAGCATATCCGTTACAGTACAGTATAAGGCGTCATCAAGAAAAAAGACCGCCTCAACTTCGCCGTAATCGCAACCGCTCTTGATCATATCTCTGTCGGCTCTCTCTCCAAGAAGGAGATTGATAGAATTCACGATTATGCTCTTGCCAGTGCCGGTCTCTCCGCTGATTATATTGAGACCCTTATCAAATTCAACAATGGTCTCATTTATCAATGCGATATTTTTTATCCTTATACTCTCAATCATCACACAGTCCTAAAAAAGGATCATACTGCATTTATTTGCAAACTCTGATGCTGAAGCAGTAGACTTCAGCGCTACAAATATAGTATTATCACCTGCGATAGTTCCAACTATACTGTCATCATCCATCGTATCGATAGCCTCAGCCGCCGCATTTGCGCTGCCTGTCAGCGTCTTGATTACAACAAGATTGCCAGCGACATCTATTGACCTTACGACATCCTTGAAGATTCTTAGTCTAATGTCAGTGGAATTACTGTCGTCACTGAAATTAACAGCATACTTATATACTCCCGCATCAGTCTGAACCTTGACGAGATGCATATCCTTGATGTCGCGTGAAACAGTAGCCTGGGTGACCTTAAATCCCATACCCTTAAGCCTTGATACAAGATCTCCCTGAGTCTCGATATCATACTTGGAAATCAGTTCCAACACTGCTTTCTGTCTGTTAGTTTTCATAATACCTGTCCGTTTCCAGATTAGAGTTCAATTTGAACTTTAATATGTCAAAGAAATTCCTTTCCTGAAATCTTATGAACCTCGCAAAGAGATCGGATTTTTTAATTATACATACCTCATCCTTTGATATTCCGAAGCACTCTACACCATCACCCGATACTACAGCTTTATTAATGTCGGATTTAAGTCTTAGTCCTACCTCGTCATGGTCATTTATGACTATACTCTTTGATGAGAGAGTATGCGGACAAATAGGAGTTATAAGAAGACAAGAAGCATCGGGAGCTATAACCGGACCGCCAGCCGAAAGCGAATAGGCGGTAGAACCTGTAGGTGTGCATACAATCATGCCGTCACAAAGATAATGATCTATGGGCTGTCCGTTTATGGATATCTCAATATCAACTATCCTGGAAACACTGGCATGTGATAAAACGAAATCATTGAGTGCAGTAAAAACAAAGTCATCGCCCTCTTTTGAACAGCTCAGCATAACCCTGTTGTCAATAAAATAATCGCCTGCTAATATGCTTTCTACAGAACTGTCAATATCAACCATGTCGAGCTCTGAAAGATAACCCAGATGCCCGAGATTGATACTTACAATCCCTACATTCTTCTCAGCAAATGAACGTGATGCGGCGAGTATTGTACCGTCACCGCCTAATACATACAGAAAATCGCACTCAATATCATCTCTAGATTCTTTGAGTCCTATAAGATCTGTATAAAAAACAAGCTCCTGATCCCTCCTCAGTATGCTGTTCTTCACAGCCGAAGCGCATTTCTGTCCGGGATCCTTGCTGCTGTTGTAGAGGATGCCAAATCTCATGATATGCTCCAATGCATATTAGTCTATAATTATTCATTAAAGAGTATACTAAATAATGTTTTTTTATTCAAGATTTGTATGAGCTTCACTGACAGTGTCGTCAATATCAGAATCACTCACATTAGCGTCGATATGATTGCTTAACCTACATATAAACTCTATATTTCCGTTGGGTCCTTTAACAGGAGAGTATGATATACCGGGCATTGTGTATCCGGAATCTTCAGCAAATCCCCTGACACTTTTTATGACATCTTTATGGACAGCGGGGTCTCGAACCACTCCTTTTTTACCGACAAACCTACGCCCTGCCTCAAACTGCGGTTTAATGAGAGCAAGAACATCAAACTCGGCCGAACGCTCAAGACAACTGATTGCGGGAAGAATCTTTCCGAGAGATATGAAAGAAACATCTATAACGGCAGCATCCAGTGCGTGTTTGAACATTTCGCTTTTAAGGTATCTGGCGTTCGTACGTTCATACAGTTTTACTCTGTCATCATTTCTGAGCTTCCAGTCAAACTGGCCGTAACCGACGTCAACAGCGTAAACAAAAGCAGCGCCGCCCATAAGAAGGCAGTCAGTGAAACCTCCTGTAGATGCACCAATATCTATAAACACTTTACCCTCGGGATTATAAGAAAAGACCTTGAGTGCTTTTTCAAGCTTATATCCGCCACGGCTAACATAAGGACATGGATTACCAGTAATCTCGATCTTAATGTCATCTTCAGGAAATGTATCGGAAGGATTTTTTACGCTGATACCGTTCACCCTTACGATACCTTCGATCACCATGTTTTTAGCCTTTTCTCTCGATGGCGCTATGCCGGCCTCCGCCAGCAGCAAATCAATCCTTTTTTTCATCTCTACCGCCGCTGAAGAAATGTATGACCGAACCTGCGGCCAGAACAATCTCCTTATTCTTTTTCATTGCAATCTTCTTGCCGTTTGCCTTACCAGCGATAGTCGCAACAGATATCGCTGTCGATATTATAATGCTTATTATGAGTTCTTCTCTGCTACTCATATTGGCAGCAGCACGTATCGTTATGGCAGCGCCAGCAGACCCGCTTATGATGCCGCAAATATCACCTATAACATCATTACAGATATTTGATACCATCTCTGCATTCTTGATTAAAGGCAGTGCGTACTGTGCCTTTTTAATCTTTCTTGAACACATGGCGATTATAGGTGCCTCATCACAAGTTGCTACAGCAACGCCGAGAATATCGGAGAATACTCCGACCGCTATAAGTATCACAACAATAATAACAGCACTGAAGACCGGCAGGTTGGAAATAAACAACTCACATATCAGTGAAAAACCCGCAGCCAACAGCGCCGCTAATATAATTATTTTTATTATCCAGTGCTTTACTTTCATAATCAAACAGGTGGCAGTAATACAGGTAAACTTTGCAGCTTATAGTCCAGCAGGATTTCCCTACGGTCTACTTCCCGTCGCCGCGGAAGCGGTTTCCCTTTAAAGTCCGCATGACAGTGTTACCATCAGTCAGGCTGGATTGCCTTTAACTACACTATAATCCCCATATTACTATTACAGCCTAGGAGCTTTCCTCAACAGCACACACTTTGATTTTTAGTCTTTTTTGCCAATAAGGTTTCAGGTCTGGACCATTCACAATATCAACTCAAGATAGGCTACACTGTACACAGCTATAAGCCGCATAACAGGTTTAACCCCGGTCAGTAACCAATGGTGGCCACCAAACCAGGTCTCCACGAAAGCTGGGTTTACCTCTGTATGCCCTTACAGATTGCCCATCAATCTTAACTCCCAGCACCAGCTCATGATGGGGCGTCACAAGCCAACACCAGAAACTTCATCGATTTGCCCTTTGACGAATTTTTAGGCCCGTCTTCAAAATCAACAGTACCGACTAGGATACTGCACCACCTGATAGATTATCTTAACTAATAAAACGGTTTAATGCAAGTATAACTATTCTTCGTCCTTAGGAGCAGGTTCAGATCTATCGATACCGCATGCTTTATAAATAGCAGCTTCGACTTCCTTGGCAACATCAGGATTATCCGCAAGATACTGTCTCGCATTATCCTTGCCCTGTCCGATCTTTTCGCCTTTGTAAGAGAACCAGGCTCCTGATTTTTCTATTATATTATTCTGAACACCCAGATTAATAAGGCTGCACTCTTTACTTATACCTGTGCCGTAATAGATCTCAAACTCAGCAGTCTTGAACGGAGGAGCAACTTTATTCTTAACTACTTTGATGCGAGTTCTGTTACCTACCATAGCATCCCCGACTTTTATAGTTTCAATTCTTCTGACATCCAGTCTAACAGTTGCATAGAATTTGAGTGCCTTGCCGCCGGTAGTAGTCTCGGGATTGCCGAACATAACGCCGACTTTCTCTCTGAGCTGATTTATGAATATAACAGTACAATTAGATTTATTAATCACACCTGTCAGTTTTCTCAGCGCCTGTGACATAAGTCTGGCCTGAAGTCCGACATGCGAATCACCCATAAGTCCTTCCAGCTCAGCTTTGGGTACAAGAGCTGCAACAGAGTCCACTACTACGATATCCATGGCACCGCTCCTGACAAGCGCTTCGGTTATCTCAAGCGCCTGCTCACCTGTATCTGGCTGCGAAACGTAAAGATTCTCTGTATCAACCCCCAGATTCTTGGCATAGACGGGATCAAGTGCATGCTCCGCATCTATAAAGGCTGCCGCGCCGCCTGCTTTCTGTGCTTCAGCTATAACATGAAGCGCCACAGTTGTCTTACCGGAAGACTCAGGTCCGTATATCTCTACGATACGTCCCTTTGGAACTCCACCTACTCCGAGCGCCAGGTCAAGTTCCATGCATCCCGTAGGAATAACTTCAACATTAAAGTTATTTACGGAATCGCCAAGCTTCATAACTGCGCCTTTACCGAACTGCTTTTCTATATGCTCAATTGCGAGCTCCAATGCTTTATCTTTTTCCATCTTCTCTCCTCCGAAGTAAAGTCAAATGACCTTCACTCTATTCAAGAACACCCTTGTTCTTTTTGAAGTACAAAATGCAGGATATGACCGAAAGTGCAACGCTGATGTAAATGAGTATCATTCCCAGCATATTATCAAACCATGCTATACCGAACATGCCGAAGAACCAGCCGTTCAGAAGCAGCAATGCTAGTGCGACCATCTGAAAGACAGTCTTTAATTTACCTGACATATCCGCAGCAATGACCTTTCCTTTTGAAACTGCTATCATTCTGAAAGCACTGATAATAAACTCTCTGGCGAGCAGGACAAGCGTTACCCAGAACGGGATAATGTTCCAGTCCTGAAGTATAAGCAGAGCAGCCAGAACGAGAAGCTTGTCTGCCATAGGGTCCATCAGCTTCCCGAAATCCGTGATCTGATTCCACTTTCTCGCAAGATAGCCGTCAAGAAGATCCGTTACAGAAGCGGCTATAAAAACTATCGCCGCCCAAAGGTTCCAGTCCGGTATCTGAAATACATAGAAAAGAACAAATACGGGTATAAGTATGATACGTACTAGGGTCAAAGCATTCGGAACATTCATCTTTATTTTACAACTCCTTTTATATCAAAATCATAAGCATATGTAAGTTCAACATTATAATACTTACCTGTTTCCAGTTCTCCGGAGGATTCAACAAGTATCTTCCCGTCAGCATCAGGGGCTTCAGCATACGATCTCCCGTAATAGAGATCGGAATCCTCATCGTAACCTTCAATAAGCACTTCACAGGTTGTCCCTATTCTTGACTGATTTCTCTTAGCAGATACATCAGCCTGGAATGTCATGAGCTTCTCCACACGCTCGAGTTTAACAGCCTCATCAATCTGCACAGGCATTTCCGCAGCAGGCGTTCCATCCTCCTGTGAATAAGCAAAGACTCCAAGTCTGTCAAACTGAAGTTTATTTACCATCTGGCAGCATATATCATGATCATCCTCTGTCTCACCCGGGAATCCGGCTATAAGAGTCGTACGGAGAATAATGTCCTCTGATTTGGCTCTTATCATAGAAACCTTATCCTCTATCGATCTACATGTGGTCTGCCTGTTCATATCGCGGAGTATCTCATCCGAAAAGTGCTGAACCGGAATATCAAGATAATTGACTATCTTATCGGATTCAAGCATCGTATCGACTAGTTCTTCGTCTACGTGCTCCGGATAACTGTACAAAAGCCTGAGCCATTTGAGATTGGGCACAGTTGCAGCCCTCTTCAGCAGCTCTGAGATCATGGGCTTTCCATAGATATCAAATCCGTACAGCGTAGTATCCTGAGCAACAAAGATTATCTCATTGTAACCGTTCTGAACAAGGAGGACAGTCTCTGTAATAATATCCTCCATAGGTCTGCTCCTGTACGGACCTCGTATTGACGGGATAACACAGTATGAGCAGTGATTATCACAGCCCTCAGCTATCTTTATATATGCTGTTGGCTTTGGGGAAGTTATCAGCCTAGGCACAACTATTCCAGTCTCAAGTTCTGCATCGGGATAATAGTCCTTAGTGATATCAGAAACGGCATCTTTAAGAATATCCGGTAATGCTTTATATGCGGCTATACCTGCAAAACAGTCAACCTCTGGAATGAGTTCTCTTAAAGATGATCTGTACCTTTCCGGAAGACATCCCGTTACTATGAGATACTTTAGAGAACCCTTCTTTTTGTATTCAGCTACATCAAGTATCGTGTCAATTGACTCCTGTTTGGCAGGATCTATAAATGCACAGGTATTGATTATCATTATGTCAGCATCTTCAATTCGCTGAACTATCTCACATTCCTGCGGTATGGAAGCGAGCATCATCTCTGTGTCTATACTATTTTTTACGCAACCGAGAGAGATCACGCCTATCTTAACGCTCATATCTGCTGACTGACGTCTCCAAAAATCTCGTTGTATTCTTCTTTTGTTATAAGTACCTGCCTGGCCTTGCTGCCTTCAAACCCGCTGACATAACCACGGATTTCCATTTCATCAATAAGTCTGGCAGCCCTTGCATATCCGACCCTGAACCTTCTCTGGATCATTGATATCGAAGCCTGACCTGAATCCAGTACAAGTTTGACGGCTTGCGGGAACAGTGCATCGTACTCGTCTTCACCGCTCTCCCTTACTTCTTCCTTTTCGGGGTTGCTAGCTTCAATGCTCTCAGCGACTGATTCATCATATTCATGTTTAACATTCTGACGCAGAAAATCACATACGGAATTGATTTCATCCTCACTGACAAAGCATCCCTGGACTCTCATTGGTTTTGGACTTCCAGTAGGCAGGAAAAGCATATCGCCTCTGCCTATGAGTTTCTCAGCCCCGTTCCTATCTAAAATGGTCCTGGAATCCGTCTGGGAAGCAACAGAAAAAGCTATCCTGGAAGGGATATTTGCCTTGATAGCACCAGTAATGAACTGCACAGAAGGTCTCTGTGTAGCAACAACAAGATGTATACCTGCAGCTCTGCCCAACTGAGCGATACTGCAGATAGCTTCCTCTACTTCCTTCGGACTCGTCATCATGAGCTCTGCAACTTCATCGATGATTATAATAAGCTTAGGCAGAGGATCTTTGCCCTCGAGCACCATCTTCTCATTATAACTGACAAGTTCCTTGACCCCCTTGGAACTCAGCATTTTATATCGCATATGCATCTCATTGACTGCCCACTGAAGAGCAGCAGGAGCCTTTTTAATATTAGTTACAACGGGGATCAGCAGATGCGGTATATTATTGTATTCTGAAAGTTCGACCTGTTTCGGGTCAATCATAATCATCTTCACATCATCAGGTGAAGCGTTATAAAGAAGGCTCATAATGAGTGAATTCACACAAACACTCTTTCCTGAATTTGTTTCACCAGCGATAAGCAGATGCGGCATCTTGCGAATATCGGCATATATATTCTTGCCGGCAATATCCTTACCGACAGCGAATACTGTCGAACTCTTGCTTTTTCTGAACTCAGGCGCTGAAAGAAGATCCTTGAGCGCTACACTGCTCCTTGCAGTATTGGGCACCTCGATGCCGACAGCAGCCTTTCCGGGTATTGGTGCTTCTATCCTAACTCCCGGAGTCGCAAATGCAAGTGCAATGTCATCCGAGAGATTAACGATCTTTTTAACTGAAACACCGGCTGCAGGCTTTACTTCATATCTGGTTATGACAGGCCCTACGGAAATACCCTCAACCTTTGCCGCGATACCAAAATCAGCGAGAGTATCTTCCAAAATTGCTGCATTGTTCTTCCTCTCTGCAGCCGATACGGTCTTCTGAGCTTCACCGTTATTCAGCAATGATAATGGCGGAGCGACATAGCTTGATTTCTTTGCACTGGGAGCCTTTTCTTTAGGCGGAACAACACCGACGCCGACTCTCCTCGCTGTCGGTGCGCCGGACTTCTTACGGCTTCCGGGCTTTGGCTCCGGCTTGAGATCTTTCTCAACATTCTCGGATTTAATCTGTTTTACCTGCTCGGCTTTTTGTTTTCCGTCATTATAAAGATCCAATGTGCTCTGGACAAATTCCTCAGTCTCTTTTCTGAACTCATCTGAATTATAGAGGCTGTCCTTATCTGAATCGATCAGCAAACCGAAACCGTCAGTTTCCATCTTCTTTGAAGGGGCTTTCGGTTTTCTTCTGTATACCTTATCAACATTGATGGTATTCTCATCAGTCTCGATCTTGATATCAAACGGATTTTCAATGTATTCCGCCTCATCTTCCTCATTTGTCCTTGCAAGATCGATAACGTATAGATTCTGTCTGTTCTTTCTCATCCTAGCTTCTTCTCTGTATTCAACAAAATTTTCATACTGATTCTTAACTGCATTGCCGATGCCCGCGCTCATCCTCTTAATGGAGAGATTGGTTAAAGCAAGTACAGATACGGCTATTGCAGCAATAAGTACGATATAACTGCCGGCAGTCCCCAGCAGACAGTATAACGGGTAAGCTATAAGCGCTCCTATAAAACCGCCGCCAGACTTAAAAGCGGCTCCGAGATCAAAAGACTCAGCCGCAAAATCAATGAAACTGCTCGTATTAAGCATCTCTGCAACATATATATGCAGAAGGCTCAAAGTAAGGAAAAAGAGCAGTATAACCAACGCAATCTTTTTTGTGTCCAGCAGATCGCGCTTTGCCATAATAAACATCACGCCGATCACCGCACATATAACAGGGAAAACGTAGCCAACTACTCCCAGAACGCCGAAGATACAGAAAGAAATCGCCTCACCTGCCGTACTGATGACATTGAAGTAGACAGACAGAGCCGTGAGCACAGCAACTGCGATAAAGATTACGCCTGCTATCTCATATCTTCTGTTTTCATTCTCCTGAACGTTCCTCATTTTTCCTAAAATAACTCAATTAATGACACTGCGCTTAAGTGCTATGAAGCCTGTTTAGAAAAAATATTATACACGCTCCATGTACTCACCGGTACGTGTGTCAACTCTGATAACGTCACCCTCCTCAATGAAAAGGGGAACCATTATCTTTGCTCCGGTCTCGATTATAGCGGGCTTATTGCCAGCAGTTGCAGTATCACCCTTAAAACCGGGTTCGGTCTCCGTAACCGTCATCTCAACGAAGTTCGGAGGTTCAACTGAGAAGGCTTCACCCTTAAAGAACTTTATGGTCATGCTCATATTCTCTTTCATATAGGGAAGAGAATCCTTAACCTTGTCCTCATTCAGCGGGAGCTGCTCATAAGTCTCATTATCCATAAAGTAATAAAGCTCACCGTCATTATAGAGATACTCCATCTCTTTTCTGTCCACATGAGCTTTCGGGAACTTTTCTGTAGGATTAAAAGACTTCTCAAGTACATTGCCGGTGACGACGTTTTTAATCTTCGTCCTCACGAATGCAGCGCCTTTGCCGGGTTTGACATGCTGAAAGTCAACAATTACCCAAACCTGACCGTCAATCTCAATGGTTATACCTTTCCTGAATTCGCCAGCCGATATCATTTAATCAAACCTCCTGTAATTATGAGAAAATAATCTATGTTTAGCTTAAGATTATCTAGACATACCTAGTGTAATTATACAACATATAGTGATTGCAGTCTACTTTTTTTTCATTATATAGTAATCGTAGGATGCTTTCATGGCCGCAGCGTCATCTGCCTGAGTTCCATTTGATTCGCATATGACAGTGGGCGTTAGATGGCGTTCTGCAAACAGTCGCATGAGCGGTTCATGGTCCGGACCGAATCCTTCATCAGAAAAACGTCTGTGCATCTTTTCCCCTGCGCCTGTGTACTCTATCCTGCTGAAATGAACGTGCATGTTATTGACTTTATTTCCGTCTATATTATCCGATAGATAATCGATTATTCTCTCATAATCCTTTTCTGTGCGTATGCCTCCGAGCGTCCTGGCATGCAGATGACCGAAATCGATGGCAGGAATGACTGTGTCAGCGACACTGCATAGTCTTGCTACTTCCTTCAGATCAGCGATCTGATTAATCTTCCCCATGGTCTCAGGGCAAAGTATCAGATCTCCGTATCCTTTTTCAGCGAATCGGTCAGTCACCATCTTCAGGTTGTCACATACCATAGCAAATGCCCTGCCCCTGTCAATATTAGCGCAGGCCCCGGGATGAAAAACGATCCTTTCAGCATTAAGATGCCTTGCAGCCTCAGCACACTGAAAGAAGTATCCCATATTCTTTTCCTGACGATCAGAATCATCAGTCGCAAGATTGATATAGTATGGAGCGTGAAGACTTATGCAAACACCGAAAGCGTCAGCATGTTCGGCAATCTTCTCACCCGTCTCTTTCTTCATACGCACACCGCGGCCGAAAGGATATTCAAACGCGTTGAGACCTTTTTCCGAAAGCCATTCAAATGCCTGCCACGTATGTTTGAGCCCGGAAGCATAGAATGATTCACTGTTGCCGGCAGGGCCGAATCTTATCATAGTATTTTCCTTATCTGAGTTTTCTCAGGATATCCCCTGTCTTTAACGGGAGATCTGAATTGATGTGTATGTGCTGCTGCGGATGCGGAGCACTGTCCTGCTCTTCACCGTCATCATTTCTTATGTATTCAACATCAATATATTTATCATGAATTATAGGAGATAGTATCTCCAAACGGTCTCCTACACAGAACTTGTTTCTTTGTTCAACAAGTACCTCGCCGTTTTCAGCATCATTTATGACTATTCCGACAAAAGTGTATTCACGGTCTCCGCTCAAAGTCTTTTCAAGATCCTGTTCAGGCTTACCGAAAAAGAATCCGGTGCTGAACTGCCTTGAAGCGGATTTTATAAGTTCATCTTTAAGGCTTTGGTCAAACACATAATCACCCTCAGATGAATAGTAGTCATCCATTGCTCTTCTGTAAGAAGAAACTACGGACGCAACATAATAGGGGGATTTCATACGGCCCTCTATCTTGAAAGAGTCAATACCCGCCTCTATGAGCTTATCAATATGCTCAATCATCATTAGATCCTTTGAGTTAAGTATATATGTTCCTCTTTCATCTTCTTTTATCTGAAAATACTGCCCTTCATAACCCTTTTCGTGCAGATAGTATTCCCATCTGCAAGGTTGAGCGCATTCCCCTTTATTACCGCTCCTGCCTGTAAGAGCATAAGACAGCAGACAGCGGCCTGAATGAGCAACACACATGGCTCCATGAACAAACACCTCTATCTCAAGGGACTCTGGCTTATTATCTATAATGCCTTTTATCTCATCAAGCGTAAGTTCCCTTGAGAGTACTATACGTTTTACTCCGAGAGAATGCCAGAAAGCAGCGCTTTTATAATTGAATGTGCTGCTCTGAGTACTGAGATGAATAGAAAGGCCGATGCCTTCCTCCTTTATGAGCTGTATTACACCGGGATCGCTGACAATAACGCCGTCCACACCTATAGCTGAAAGAGTCCTAAGGTAACCGTTGAGATCCTCGAACTGAGAATTATGTACGAGCGCATTCACGGTAACATATATTTTGCAGCCACGCTCATGGGTATATTCCGTGGCCTCTTTTAATTCATCATCGGAAAAGTTATTTGCAAATGCTCTGAGGCCGAATGTTTTTCCGGCCACATAAACAGCGTCGGCCCCGAAATACAGGGCCGTTTTCAGACATTCAAATGAACCTGCCGGAGCCAGAAGCTCCGCACGCTTATTGCTTATTTCCAATACTGCCCCCATTCCGCCACATTGGCTTGATGCTCTTCATAAGTCTTTGCAAATACCTGAGTACCGGCCTCAGGGGTGGTCAGACAGAAGTACAGATAGTTTTCATTTATGAATTCCTCATCCGGATAGAGCGCAGCCTCGATAGCTGCTTTTCCGGGGTTACATATCGGACCTATCGGAAGACCCTTATTAAGATATGTATTATACGGTGACTCCATAGCGAGCTCATCAGAGTTGAATGTATACTGCCTCTTGCCAGTTACGACCTGCATTGTTGTATCAGATCCGAGAGGCATATCTGCTTTAAGTCTGTTATGGAAAACAGCTGAAACCTTTTTGAAGTCCTCGGTTATTGCTTCCTTTTCTATTATGGATGCAAGCGTAACTACTTCATCCACAGTCATGCCAAGTTCTTCTGCCCTGTTAATATACTCATCAGTGAAAATCTCACCGAATCTGTTAAGCTGTTTGATTATTACCTCTTCCTCGTTACAGTCATAATAAAATCTGTATGTATCGGGGAACAGATATCCGTCAAGGACATTGAGCCTTCCCTCTTTATCAGGATTATCTATAACGCTCTTTATGAACGGGTAGTTCTCAAATTTCTCGCCGGTTCTGCACAGCTCCTTGAACCTTTCGGGTGAATCGAACAATCCGGTCTCCGGGTCTGCCAGCTGTTCCGCTTCCTGGTCTACTGAGCAGCCTTCAACAAAACGATACGTCACTTCTACTGACGCAGCCTGTCCCTTGATAAGAGTGTAAATAATATCATCATAACTCATACTGGGTGAGAGTTCATAAGTGCCGGCTTTGAGTTTATATGACATATCGGAAAAGTCTGTATACATCTTAAAGAAGAACTCGCTCTTTATGAGTCCGTTCTCTTTCAATATCTCAGCGATGCTTGAAAGCGATGAAGAACTGGGTATAGTTACCTCCACCACCTTATCACTGCCGGGGTCGACAGGCTCAAGGTAATGCTCTTCCAGATGATTATAGGCCCAGCCCATCAGAAACATAACAATCACGATGCTGGCTACAGTTATAACAACAGGACGAACAACCGTCCAGACCGTGGACGGCTTTTTCTCCTTTTTCTTTTTAGGCTTTTCAACCTTCTCATCAGAATCAAGGAGTATCTTTCCGTATTTTCCTTTATCACTGCTGTCGATGAAGACTTTTCTTCCCTTGTTCGCCAAAACTATTCCCCTTATGAATTAGATTCAAGAAAGGCCGTATCAAGCCCGCAGGCCTCACCAATTATCTTATACAGATCCGAAATAAGAGTGTTAACCTTGTACTCCAGTGCAAAGAACTCAGTAATCTTTGGATTGAACTGCAGTACTTCTCCGCATTTCTGCAAACGGTCCATCATCTCCTGAGGAACCTCGTTACCGGAAAGATATACAGCCTGAGCTTCAAACTGCATCTTTTTATAATCTGTGATGAGTTTTTTTGAACCCTCATCACTATACAGTTCGTCTCTCAGTTCCTTATATCTGACAACATCCTCATTCGTCTTTATCTGATTCGCAAGTTCATGCGCTTTATCGTAAATGTTCATTATCCTGCTATTTCACTGTTATGACCGGGATTATGACCGGATTTTTCATTGTCTTATCATAGAGAAATCTGCCCAGTCCCTTTTTGATCGCGTTGACCATAGCCGGGATATCTATATTTCTCTTGTTAGTATTGTAGCACTTCCTCACGATATCCGAAACCACTTTTTTGGACTCTTCTATGAGCTCCACCGACTCTCTCATATATACAAAACCGCGAGAAACAACTTCCGTGTCCGCTGTAAGAGCATGCCTCTTATTGAATGAAAGGACAGCGTTAACAACAAACACACCTTCGTTCCCAAGCTGTTTTCTCTCACGAAGCACCGTTTCTCCTACGTCCCCAACTCGAAGACCGTTAACGAAAACACTCCCGGCCTGAACGGAATCCTTCATTTTCCCCGACCTTCTGCTTAGTTCGATAACGGCTCCGTTCTCTGCCACAAAAATATTACTTTTCCTAACACCCATGCGCTCAGCAAGCGCAGCGTGTTTGTACAGATGTCTGTATTCACCGTGCACAGGAATAAAGAATCTCGGCCTTACGAGTGATAGCATTATCTTCAGTTCTTCCTCACATGCATGTCCTGAAACATGGACTCTGTCGGTTGAATCGTTTATCACCGAAGCACCGATGCGATATATCTTGTTTATGACATCATACACGTACTTTTCATTACCCGGGATAGGGGTTGCGGACAGAATAACCAGGTCATTAGCTTTAAGAGTGACCTTTGAATGCTGTCCTGTCGCCATCCTGACCAACCCGGACATCGTCTCTCCTTGCGACCCTGTTGAAAGAATAACAATCTCATTATCCTTGAAGCGATTGATGTCGTTTATATCTACAAGCATATCATCACGTACGTTCAGCAGATTGAGTTCACGGGACAGTTTTACGATTCTGAGCATGCTCTTGCCGAGAAGACATACTTTTTTATTATAAATCCTTGCCGCATCTATTACCTGCTGGAGCCTGTGAACATTTGATGCGAATGTCGCAACTATAATCCTACCCTCTGCCTGCTTGAAATACTGTATGAACGTATCGCTTATATTACTCTCTGAGACATTAAAACCGGGTCTGTCAGCATTAGTGCTGTCGGACAGAAGTGCAAGCACTCCCCTCTTTCCAAGCTCGGCAAAACGGCTCATGTCAATAACTTTACCGCCTACGGGAGTCAGATCTATCTTAAAATCTCCCGTCTGCACAACAGTGCCAACAGGTGTCTTAACAGCAAATGCAACAGCATCATCTATGCTGTGGCTGACTCTTATGAACTCAACAGTAAAACACCCTGCCTTTATAACTGTGCCTTCCTTTACAACATTTAGTAAAGGATTCTTAATGCCATGCTCCTGAGTCTTCAGTTCAATAAGCGCAATAGAAAGCGCCGTTCCGTAAACCGGCACATTAATATCTTCAAGTATGAAAGGCAGGCCGCCAATATGGTCTTCATGACCGTGCGTTATGAATATGCCTTTTACCTTTTCCCTGTTCTTCTTGAGATAAGCAATATCAGGTATAACATAGTCTATACCCAGCATGTCATCGGTAGGAAACATGAGTCCGCAGTCAACGAGTATTATATCATCTCCGAACTCATAAACCGTTATGTTCTTACCTATCTCTCCTATACCGCCGAGCGGTATTATCTTAAGTTTATTTCTGTTCTTCTTTTTTTCCTCTGTCAATACTAAAAAACCTCTCTACAAAGATAAAAGCGGATAAACCGCTGTTATCAAAGAATAAATTTATCAAAATTAGTGTATTGCGTCTCGTCCTTTAGATGCTCCTTTACATAAGCTGCATCTATCACAACTTCAACCTCGGGAGAAATACCGCCTGCATTGTAGGATATATCATCAAGCAGATTCTCCAAGATCGTGTGGAGTCTCCTTGCACCGATATTCTCTTTAGTCTCATTAACAACCTGAGCGATTTCGGCTATAAGCTCCAGAGCATCATCCTTGAACACGAGTTTTACTCCATCAACGGCCAAAAGGGCTTCCTGCTGTTTTGTGATTGCATTCTTGGGCTGCGTAAGTATCTTGAGGAATTCCTTCTTTGTAAGGCTGTCAAGTTCAACCACGATTGGAAATCTGCCCTGCAACTCAGGTATAAGGTCGCTTATCTTGGCAACATGGAAAGCACCTGCGGCTATAAACAGCATATAGTCCGTTTTAACAGGCCCGTATTTCGTCATCACTGTGCTTCCTTCTACTATCGGGAGTATATCCCTTTGTACGCCTTCTCTTGATACATCAGGACCGGATGAACCTGAACCTTTACCTGCAATCTTATCTATCTCGTCCAGGAATATGATTCCGTGTTGTTCCGCTTTTTCAATAGCTGTGGAAGTGACCTCATCCATATCTATCAACTTCTCGGCCTCTTCCTGCTCTAGAATCCCTCTGGCCTCGCCTACGGTGACCTTTCTTTTTTTAGTCTTTTTGGGCATTATGCCAGAAAGCATGTCATTCATATTAAGACCTTCCATACCCGCAATCTCTATCCCAAGCTGCGGGGTCTCAGTGACCTCGATCTCAATTATAGAATCGTCTAGTTTTCCAGCCTTAAGCAGTTCTATCGTCTGCTGTCTTTTATCAAGTTTTATCTTTTTTTCCTCTTCTGTCTCTTCAGGTGCTTCCTGGATTTGAGGTGCTCCAAACAGCATATTGAAGGGATTCTGCGCAGGCTTGTTCTTTTTATCAGACAACAGGAGTTCAATGAGCCTCTGCTCTGCATTCTGCGCAGCCTTTTCTTTTATGGATTCCATCCTTGAGTTCTTTACCATACGGATTGATGCTTCGACCAGATCCCTTACCATTGACTCCACATCCCTGCCGACATAACCGACCTCTGTGAACTTCGTTGCTTCAACTTTTACGAACGGAGCATCCATGAGTTTTGACAGTCTTCGTGCTATCTCTGTCTTACCTACGCCCGTCGGACCCATCATGATTATGTTTTTGGGCGTAATCTCATCTTTCATCTCGCCTTCTATCATGCTGCGGCGATACCTGTTTCTGAGCGCGATTGCAACTGCTCGCTTTGCCCTGTCCTGACCTATAATATATTTATCTAGTTCGCTTACTATTTCTCTGGGTGTTAGATAACTCATATCACACTTCCTCAACGATTATATTCCCGTTTGTGTACACACATATCTCGCTGGCGATCTCAAGAGCTTTCCTTGCTATATCAGCCGCGGGAAGATCAGTATTCTTAACAAGTGCCTTTGCAGCAGCCTGGGCATACATTCCGCCGGATCCTATAGCTACAACTCCGTCATCAGGTTCAATGACTTCCCCTGTTCCTGCTACTACGAGCAGATTATCCTGATCAGCCACGATCATCATCGCCTCAAGTTTACGCATTATCTGATCGCTCCGCCATTCTTTAGCAAGTTCCACAGCTGCTCTCTGCAGGCTCCCGTTGTATTCCTCCAGTTTAGCCTCGAATTTCTCACTAAGAGCAAAGGCATCAGCAACTGAACCGGCAAAGCCTATTACAACCTTGTCGTGATACAGTCTTCTGACCTTCTTTGCGTGCGCCTTCATTATTATATGTTCGGACAGCGTAACTTGCCCATCACCAGCAAGTGCGCAACTGTCCGCCTTTTTTACAGCACAGATTGTTGTTCCTTTAAGCATATTATCTCCTCCAATGACCTGGAAGCAATCTCCATATTCTTCAGTTCTTTATTTCTTATTTTTTTATCCAACGGTTCAATTATACCATAGTTGATGTTCATGGGCTGGAAATCAGAAGAAGCACAGGATGATACATATTCTGCAAGAGCACCTACAGCAGTCCTGGCGGAAAAGACAGGTCTCTTTTCACCCAAACATGAACATGCACACATAATCCCTGCGACAAGGCCGGAAGCAGCTGATTCAACATATCCCTCAACACCTGTCATCTGACCAGCAAAAAACATATCCGGGTTTTCTTTCAGACTGTAATCGTTTAAGAGTATTCCCGGTGAACGCAGGAATCTGTTCTTATGCATGACCCCGTATCTGAGGAATTCCGCATCCTCGAGACCGGGTATCATTGAAAAAACGCGACGCTGTTCCGGAAATCTTAAATGTGTCTGAAAACCTACGATATTGAACATTGTCCCATCTGCATTCTCGCGACGAAGCTGTACATTAGCAAAAGGTTCCCTACCTGTTCTGGGATCAATTATCCCCTTTGGTTTTAAGGGACCGAAACACATTGTCATTGGACCACGAAGTGCCATCTCTTCTATCGGCATACATCCCTCAAATACATTGTGTTCAAAGTCTTTTATATCTGCGGTTTCTGCTTTGATCAGTTCAGAATGAAAATCCATGTATTCCTGTTCTGACATAGGACAGTTTATATAATCTTTCCCCCTTTCGTAACGGGAAGCAAAAAAAGCCCTGTCCATATTAATGCTGTCAAATGATACTATGGGCGCTGCCGCGTCAAAAAAGTAAAGGTTATCCCTGCCGGTAGTTTTTTCAATAGACTCAAACAGAGCGTCAGACGTAAGAGGCCCTGTCGCTACTATCACCTTTTCATAGGCGAACTTTTCGAAAGAGGTTACTTCTTCACTTATGATCTCGATATTTGGGTCGTCATCAAGGCTCTCGGTTACGAAACGCGCAAACTTTACCCTGTCTACGGCGAGTGCTCCTCCCGCTTCAACACGGCTTGAATCAGCCGCTTTCATTATAAGGGAACCGAGAAGCCGCATCTCTTCCTTGAGCAGCCCCACGGCATTTGAAAGCCTATCAGATCGAAGGGAATTTGAACAGACCAGTTCGCATAGATCATTGCTCACATGAGCATCAGTCTTTTTGGCGGGTTTCATGTCAAAGAGACGTACACTGACGCCTCTCTTAGACAGCTGATATGCGGCCTCACAGCCTGCGAGTCCGCCGCCGATTATGTTGACTTTATCCCGCATTTTATCCGTTTACTTGTCCTTTTTGTTTGTAACGCAGTCCGGGTTTGCACACTGCTTTCTGCCCCTGCCTGTCTGCATCATAAAACACCCGCACTCCGGACAGTTCTCTTTTAAGGGTTTATACCACGCAACGAAATCACACTTCGGGTAGTTTTCGCAGCCGTAAAAAGTCTTTTTCGTCTTATTGCCTTTTCTAGCGATAATATCCCCGCCGCACTTCGGGCATTTAACTCCTGTCTTGTCCACGATGGGTTTTGTGTTTCTGCACTTCGGGAAATTCGGGCATGCGAGAAACTTACCGAACTTACCGTGCCTTACGACCATCTTGGCACCGCACTTGTCGCATATAACATCAGTCTCTTCTACCGGCAGAGAAACCCTGTCTCCGTCCATAGCAGCCTGCAGCTCCTTGTCAAAAGACGCATAGTACTTTTTGAGTATCTGCACCCAATCCGAGCCACCGTTCTCTATACTGTCCAGTTTTGTCTCCATACGTGAAGTGAACTTGACATCAACTATATCAGAGAACCATTTGCTGATATACTCGTTTACAATACCCCCGAGTTCGGTCGGAACGAAACACTTCTTCTCTTTTACCACATATCCTCTGTCCTGTATTGTAGAAACTATTGTGGCATATGTACTGGGTCTTCCGATACCCTGTTCTTCCATATATTTAATGAGCGATGCTTCATTGTACCTTGACGGCGGCTGAGTGAAATTCTGTTTCTTTTCCAGTTTCTCGTCCTTAAGTATAGTACCCTCATCTATCTTGGGGAGAGCTGTATCTTTCTCTTCATCGGTCCTTGAATCATACACCTTAAGATGACCCTTAAAGAGCACTCTGGAACCTGAGGATCTGAACTGGTATCCTTCACACATAACCGTATATGTTACTGTCTCAATTTCAGCGCTTGCCATCTGACTAGCCAGAAAACGCTCGTATATAAGCTTGTACAGCCTGTACTGATCATTTGTCAGATATTTCTTTATGGAAGCGGGGTCGTTTTCAATGTATGTAGGTCTTATAGCCTCATGGGCATCCTGTGCGTTCTTTGAAGATGTATAGATATTAGGCTTAGCAGGTACATATTCTTTTCCGTAATTCTCAGCAATATAAGCAATAGCAGACTCCTGCGCTTCTTTAGATATCCTGCGCGAGTCTGTCCTCATATATGTAATAAGACCGACTGTCTTGCTGCCGAGCTTAACGCCCTCATACAGAGTCTGCGCAATCATCATGGTCTTTTTCGCAGTAAAGTTGAGTTTGCGCATGGCATCCTGCTGAAGTGTACTCGTTATAAAGGGAGGGAACGGCTTTTTCTTCTTGCTTGTTACCGCAAGTTTACTTACAGTAAAATCCCTGCCTCGAACTTTTTCACATACAGCATCAGCATCTTCTTCACATTTAAGAGCAATCTTCTTAGTAGCATTGCCGTAGAATTTGACCGGAAGCTTGATTTTTTTGTCATCCTGTTTCTGTAAGAGCACGTTAATCGTCCAATACTCCTCAGCAACAAATTCCGAGATCTCTTTTTCCCTGTCACAAATAATCTTAAGAGCAGCTGACTGAACTCTGCCTGCACTCAGACCTTTCATGACCTTTCTCCAGAGAACGGGACTGAGTTTATAACCAACAATCCTGTCCAGAATCCTTCGGGTCTGCTGAGAATTGACAAGATCCATATCGATTTTTCTTGGATTCTTAATAGCTTCCGAAACAGCGTCCTTTGTTATCTCGTTGAATTCAATCCTGCAGTCACTGTCAGGGTCAATGTCCAAAAGACCGGCTATATGCCAGGATATCGCTTCTCCTTCACGGTCAGGGTCCGTAGCGAGTATCGTGTTCTTTGAAGCCTCCGAGGCTTCCTTAAGCTCCTTTATAAGAGAAGCTTTTCCTCTTATAGTTGTATACTCGGGCTCAAAGTCATTCTCGATATTCACGCCCATCTTGCTCTTGGGCAGATCCCTCAGGTGTCCGAATGAAGCTTTAACTTTATATTTTGAACCGAGAAAGTTCTCTATAGTCTTCGCCTTTGCAGGCGACTCGACTATTACTAGAGTGCCTTTCTTCGGAACAGATGTTGTTTTTTTTGCGCGGCTCTTAGTTGCCGCTGCGTCTTTTTTGGTAGCCACTATGGCAGCCTCCGTAATAAAAAAATACACCGAATTAAGTGATTAACACTTTTCAGCGTTGAATTATAATGCTATAAAAAAAATCAGTCAAGTGGGAAAAACAAAATATTTTATTAATCTTTGGCCACTGTATCCTTCTGATTTGCCGGTGCGTTGGCAAAAACCCACAGTTTGTTTCCGCTGAAATTTATAATGAAAGAGAAGAGCGTAGCCGCCATTGCTGACAGGTAAGCATCGACATTATAATACTCTTTCAGTATGAAAATACAGAAAATATTAGCTAGAAGAGCGATAGCAGAAACTATGCCGTATTTCACAAGATAACCCGAGAAGAACTGTCTCTTAACACCGAAAGTCCATGTCTTATTTAATATATAGCCGATAAATATACCGAATATATAAGAAATAATCTTTGATACGACATAATTCTCATTGAGTACAAATGTATATAATATGGAATACAGCGCAAAATCACTCCAGTAAGACACTACGGCAACTAACTGGAACTTAAAGAACTGGACAAGTTTCTTAAGTCCGTTCCATATCTTCGATATATGATCCTTAAAAGAGGACTTTTCGCTTCCCTTGATTTCTTCTTTCAAATACAATCCTTCCGCAGCATTTTTAACGCCGCTTTAAAATCTTATTAATTATAGAACAACACCCGTGTGTTTTCAATGCCTTTATTCAATTTACAGATGTCTGTATATACTGTCAGGTAGTTTCTTAAGAAAAGATCTCCTGTGGATCGGCAGTGCGCCGTACCTCAATATAGCATCATAATGCTCCCTGGTGCCGTAGCCTTTGTGCCTGGCAAAACCATATTCGGGATACATTTCATCATATTCCCGCATGATTCTGTCTCGTGTGACCTTCGCGATGATCGAAGCAGCCGCTACACTATATATATTGGCATCACCCTTTATGACAGATTCATATTCCATATCGATGTCCAGGCCCGATATGGCATCAGTAAATATATAATCCGGCTTTATTTTAAGCCCTTCTATCGCTTTTTTGAAAGCAAGCCTTGCAGCGTTCAGTATGTTCATGCCGTCAACATCTTCAGGGCCGACTATGCCGACACAAAAAGAAAGAGCTGATGAAGTAATTTCAGCAAAGAGTTCCTCCCGCTTTTTTTCGGGAACCTTTTTGGAATCCCTTACGCCGAGTATACGGCATCCCTCCGGAAGGATAACCGCCGCTGCGACTACCGGACCGCAGAGAGGTCCTCTTCCGGCCTCGTCCGCACCACAGATAATTTCATATCCCTTCGCTCTGACAGACCTCTCCCTGTCGGTCAGTCTTATATATTCCTCTGTAAGTTTTTCTTCACGTGTCATTCCGGAAGCTCCAGTGTTATGCGGCCCATTTTGCCCTTTCTGAATTCATCAAGGACGGTTCTGGCGCATCTGTCATAGTCAAGTTCCCCGCCTTTGAGTAAAAAACCCCTTCTCCTGCATATAGCATCCATTATATCAAGAGGTTCATCCTGTCCTTCAAGTTTAAGGTCATATCTTTCTTCAAGCAGTCCAGGATTGGAAGCAGACAGGAACTTAATAAGATAAAAAGCAAGTTCTTCAGTATTCAAAATCTCCTGCTTTATACTGCCGATGAATGCGATCTTAGCCGCCGACTCCTCATCGGATATCTTCGGCATAAGAAGCCCCGGGCTGTCAAGGATCTCAAAGTGCTCAGTAACCCTGACCCACTGAAGTCCTCTGGTCACGCCCGGTCTGTTCTCCTCTTTTGCCTTCTTTGAGCCTGAAAGCCTGTTCAGGATAGCTGACTTCCCTACATTGGGTATGCCAACCACAAGAGCACGCACCGTCTTGTTAACGCCTTTTTCCCTGTATCTCTCCACTATGCCGGATGAAAACTCCGTGAGTCTTGAGAGCAGAAGAGAAGAGTTGCCGGTGTGCGCTGAATATTTCATCGCAGGTATTCCTTTTTTCTCAAACCAGTTCATCCATCTGTCGGTTACCCTGTCGTCAGCAAGGTCCGTCTTATTTAAAATGTAGAATCTCTTCTTGCCTTCGAACAGACTGTCAAAATCCGAGTTCTGCGAACTGAAAGGCAGTCTTGCGTCCAGTACTTCTATAACGACATCGATAATCTTAAGCTGGTCTTTTAACTGTCTTTTTGCCCGTGTCATATGACCGGGATACCACTGTATGTTCATAACTTAAAAAAAGAGGGCTGAAACATATCCAGCCCATAAATAACTTACTTTTCCTTGATCCTTGCCGCTTTACCGACTCTGTCTCTGATAAAGTATAATTTTGCACGTCTTACCTTGCCGTGACGTACAACGACGATTGAATCAATCCTCGGAGAATGGATCGGGAATGTTCTCTCAACACCGCATCCATATGAAATACGACGGACCGTAATTGTCTCTGAAAGGCCGCCGCCCTTTTTGGCGATGATATAGCCTTCATAGGTCTGTATCCTCTCTCTGCTTCCTTCAACAACCTTGACATTTACCTTTACGGTATCGCCTTCACGAAGTTTAGGCAGGTCTGTCTTCAGCTGCTTCTGTTCAACAGCGCGAATGATATCGTTCATATCCTAAGCTCCTCCTTCCACTCTAAGACGTTCATATCTGCATTTTCAGACATCGGACCGTCCGTAATACGAAAACATTGATATTTTAGCACGCATGCTATAATAATTCAACATTTGATTTCAATTTTTCAAGTATTTTTTTATCCTTATCGCTCAGACTTGCTTTTTCCAGCAGGTCGGGTCTTGTCTTCAGCGTCTTTGCAAGAGCCTGCTCTCTCTGCCATTCCTTTATCTTGGCATGATTGCCGCTGAGAAGCACCTCCGGAACCTCCATCCCCCTGAATTCAGACGGACGTGTGTACTGAGGATACTCTAGCAGACCGTCATAGAATGACTCTTCATCATGGGAAGCGGGATTTGACAGAGCTCCGGCATATCTCATGACACAGTCCATCAGGATCATTGCCGGCAGTTCTCCTCCGGTCAGTATATAATCTCCTATGGAGAGTTCCATGTCAATGCGTTCATCTATTATTCTCTGGTCTATACCTTCATAATGACCGCATAGGATATTCAGCACATCATAATCGGCAAGACTCTCAATATCTTCCTGCTGAAGCCTCTTGCCGGACGGTGACATATAAATATTCACATACCTTTTATCACCGCAGCTTTTTTCGACTGCATCCAGGCAGTCGAATACAGGCTGGGCCATTATCAGCATACCCGCGCCTCCGCCGAATGGTGCGTCATCGACCCTACGGTGCTTATCCTCAGTATACTCACGGAAATCGATAAGGTTGATGTTTATATCCCTTCTGTCGATGGCCTTCTTGCAAAGGCTTGAATCCGTAAAGCCGGAAAACATCTCCGGGAAAATGGTAAGACAATTAAAAACCATAGACCGCTATCTCGCTTAGCCGAGTCTCATTTAGCACTATGATGCCTTTTTCGATATCCCTTTCGATGAACACATCCGCCACAGCAGGGAACATGAAGGGATCATCTGAATCAACACAGTACACATCAGTGCAACCGTTCTGCAGTATATCCTTAAGGACTCCCAGTGTAGCACCTTTGCTGTCTTTGACAGCTGAGCCTATGAGATCCTCAACGTAGTAACTGCCATCAGGAAGACTGGCTGCATGTTCTCTGTCGATATAGAAATACCTGCCGCGCAGGCTTTCGGCGGATGTTCTGTCATCAAATCCATCAAGACTGAGATAAATACCGCCTTTTCCGTCCAGTCTGCCTTTTTTTACACCGATCTTTTCATATGCTCCGTTCGTTTCAAAGCATACATATTCGAGACTGTCGATCCTTGAAGGGTCATCTGTAAAAAGGGCAACCTTTACTTCCCCTTTGAGACCCTGGGGCTTTAGGATCTGTCCGAGCTCAAAGTATTCCTTCATTATATCTAGTCAAGTATATCCACAACGAACTTCTTTTCGGAAGCTACACTTGCAGCCTTTACGACTGTCCTTATGGCTTTGGCAATGCGTCCCTGCTTGCCTATAACCTTTCCCATATCGGCCTGGGCGACACGAAGCTCGATTACGTAAGCGTCATCGCGTTCCTTGCATTCGACCTTTACTTCATCGGGAGCATCCACAAGACTCTTTGAAATGTACTCTACTAATGTGACTATCTTTTCGCTCATATTATTTTATTGCTCCGCTCTTCTTAAGAAGTGCTCTGGCTGTATCTGTAGGCTGAGCGCCTTTACCGATCCATTCCACAGCTTTTTCATTATCGAGTTTCAGCTCTTTTGTGAGAGGATTATAATATCCTACTTCTTCGATGAAGCGGCCGTCTCTGGGTGCGCGCTCATCGGCTACTACTACTCTGTAGAAAGGATTTTTCTTGGAGCCCATTCTCTTTAATCTGATTTTTACTGACATTTTTAATTCTCCTTTTATAAATAAAATTTATATCATAAACCGAAGGGCATATTGCGCATCATGCGCCCTCTCCGGCCTTTTCCGCCTGAAAACTGTTTCATCATCTTCTTCATCTGTTCAAACTGATTAAGCAGTCTGTTGACATCCTGAATCTTTGTACCGCTGCCGGCAGCGATCCTCTTGCGTCTGGAAGCGTTCAGTATCGCTGGATTGCGTCTTTCCTCAAGAGTCATGGATTTGACGATCGCGGCAGTTCTGTCCATCTGCTTTTCATCGACCGTCATACCTGCAAGTTTGTTTCCTCCGGGCAGCATCTTCAGAACGTCATTCATGTCTCCCATATTTTTGACCTGCTCCATCTGTTCCAGGAAATCTTCAAGTGTAAGATCGTTCTTTGAGATCTTCCTCTGAAGCTCAACTGCCTTTTTCTCATCGAATGCATCCTTTGCCTTGTCTATGAGGGTGAGTACATCGCCCATGCCCAGAATCCTGGATGCCATTCTGTCCGGATGAAACAGTTCGATATCGCCGAGCTTTTCTCCCGTACCGACAAACTTAATAGGCTTTCCGGTCACAGCTCTCACTGACATAGCAGCGCCGCCTCTCGCATCGCCGTCTATCTTTGTGAGTATGACTCCGTCATATCCGACTTCGTCATTAAAAACCTTTGCAGCATTGACAGCATCCTGTCCGATCATGGCATCAACAACGAGAAGCGACTCATCGGGCTGAACAGCAGCCTTAAGGCCTCTGAGCTCTTCCATCATCTCGTCATCAACATGCAGACGTCCCGCAGTATCAATTATCATAACATCGCAGGCCTGACTGTTTGCTTCCTTCAGCGCTGCTGCGTAGACCTTCTCAACAGGTTCCTGACCCATATCGAAGACTTTGGCACCGACCTGCTCTCCGACCACATGCAGCTGTGTTATCGCAGCAGGCCTGTGGATATCGCAGGCAACCAGCATCGGATGCTTGCCTTTTTTCATAAGGTACTGGGCAAGTTTTGCACAGAAGGTAGTCTTACCCGCACCCTGAAGCCCCATCATCATTATCTTGACAGGTGGCATACCGGAGAGTTTCAGATCCTCAGCTTTTCCGCCGAGAAGCTCGATCATCTCCTGATTGACGACATCAATTACCTGCTGACCCGGCGTCAAACTCTCGAGTATCTCGTGTCCCATGCACTTCTCGGTTACGGACTTGATGAAATCCTTTACGACCACAAAGTTGACGTCAGCCTCGAGGAGTGCCAGCTTTATTTCACGCATCGCCGCCTTGATATCGCTCTCGGAGAGTTTTCCTCTGTTCTTAAGTTTTGAAAAGACTGCCTGCAGCTTATCAGCTATACCTTCAAAAGCCATCACAATCCTCCTCTGCCGGCGCTTACGAGATGGAGTTTGCTCTCCATGCCGCGCAATTTGCTCTCAGAGCGTTTTATCATGTCGAGCACACCCTGTCTGGTGATGCCCATATCAGCCGCTATTTCGGCCAGAGAGAGATCCTCCAGATAGTAGAGTTCCATAGCCCTCTTCTGCCTGTCGGTCAGGAAATCGCCGTATTCATCCAGATATAGCGACATTTTAAGATCCTTCTCAAAACTCATGACAAAACCTCAAATAAATAAGGTGTAAAGTACTACACCTTTACACCTAATTATAGACATCATTCATTGTTTGTCAAGTGTTTATTCCATCAGAGCCTTGGCGAAATCCCTTGCATCGAACGGTCTCAGATCATCAACGCCTTCGCCTACGCCTATAAATCTTACTGGAACACCTATCATTTCTTTGACAGAGCATACGATACCGCCCTTTGCCGTACCGTCGAGCTTTGTCAGGATGATTCCGCTTATATCAACGGCTTCAGCAAAAACTTTGGCCTGTTCCACAGCATTCTGACCGGTAGTAGCGTCAATGACGAGCAGAGTCTCGACAGAAAAATCACCGTTGGCCTTTGCTATGACTCTCTTTATCTTCTCAAGCTCTGACATCAGATTCTTCTTGTTGTGAAGACGCCCGGCGGTATCGACCAGGAGCAAATCCGTTCCGGCATGTTTAGCCGCATCTACTGCATCGAAAACGACTGCCGCAGGATCAGCGCCCTCACCGTATTTGATCACTCTGGCACCTGTCCTGTCTCCCCATATACTTAACTGCTCGGCAGCAGCAGCCCTGAAAGTATCAGCAGCTGCCAGCATTACGCTGTAACCTTTCTCCTGCTTGTAATAATTTGCTAGTTTCCCTATAGCGGTTGTCTTGCCGACACCGTTTACGCCGACTATGAGGAATATTACAGGAGGCTTCAGTTCCAGCGCAGGAGCATCCATGTGCCTGAACAGTATTTCCTCAAGATAACTCTTTATCTCTTCACTGTCCTTTACGTTATTCTCCTTGACGCAGTCTCTGAGATCGTCCAGGACCTTCTCAGTCATCTCATACCCCATATCGGAAAGTATAAGAACCTCTTCAAGCTCCTCGAAGAACTCATCGTCAACCTTTCTGAAGCTCTTTACTATGCTGTTAAGCCTTTCATTAAAGCCGCTCTTGGTCTTTGAAATGCCGGCCTTTAATCTGTCAAAAAAACTCATGCCAATCCTTTCTAACTCAGCTCGACAGAGAGTATCTCGGAGATACCCTTCTTCCTCATTGCGATTCCGTAAAGAGTATCGCATACGGACATAGTTGGTTTTCTGTGCGTTATAACTATGAACTGCAGCTCCTCAGCCAGTTTTGTGAGATAATCCGTAAACCTGTACAGATTGTTGTCGTCCAGAGGTGCATCTATCTCATCAAGAAGACATATCGGCGACGGGTTAATATCAAGCATCGCAAACAGAAGAGCTATAGCGCAAAGAGCCTTTTCACCACCCGAAAGCAGGGTGAGTCTCTGCAGTTTCTTGCCCGGAGGCTCTGCGATGATGTCAATGCCTCTTCCATTCGGACCGTCTTCCTCAACCAGTTCAAGACTTGCTTTGCCGCCTCCAAAGAGTTCTTTGAATACCTGCTGGAATTTTTCGTTTATGAGCGTAAACTTTTCATTGAAACAGCTCTCCATATCTCTGGTCAGGGATGCTATGACCGAAATAAGATCATCACTTGCTTTTTCAAGATCATGCTTCTGCACGAGCATATCCTCTAGCCTTTCACTAACACGGTTGTAATCATCTATAGCATTCGGATTGACTGGACCCATTTCGCCGAGGGAACCGCGAATCTCATTAATCCTCCTTGTGCTGCTCTGAACCGAGAACTGCTCAAATCTGAACGGGAGCGCATTAGCATATGTCAGACTGTATTCCTCCCATATCCTGTTCTCCATATTCTCCATCTGAAGCTGACTCTTGTCTATCTGTGATGCTATCCTGTATTTCTGTTCTATCAGCTCATTCTGCCTTGCAGTCGCTTCGGAAGACATCCTCACCTTATCAGATATATCGCTTTCTATACGCTCTTTTTCCGTATATATCTTCTTGACGCTCTCGGAAGCATCCTTTATATGAATGTGAGCTTCATCCAACTTGTTCAGTATGTCTTTTCTTTCGTTTTCTATACCGCTGTCCAGCTGTTTCTGTATACCTGTGAGCCTGAGTTCGGATTCCTCATTCTCTTTTGAACAAGTGCTTATATCGGAATTAAGATGCTCCATCTGCAGCAGGAGTTTTTCCTTTCGGCCAATAAGTTCTTTCTGTAGAAGCGAAGCCTCCTGAAGTGATTCAGTGAGCCTTTCAGTATCACTTGAGATCTCGGCTATCCCTGTTTCAATACGTCCCAGCCTGGATTCAACTTCAGCATACTTATCCTCAATTACTCCGAGCTTTGTTTTTTCTTCTTCATACTTCTCACCGCACTCGGCATAATCCTTTTCAAATCCTGCGATGAGAGCATCGTTTTCACCTATCCTCTCCTCAATACTCTTAAGGAGAGTCTCGGCACTCCCGGCTTCAGCCCTGAATGAGGAAACTGCTTTTGCATTATCTTCTATAGCCTTCACCGATGCAGCATGTTTTTCTTCAAGTTCTTTTAAGCTGCTCTCAAGTTCATCCTGGGCGGCAGACGCAGCAGATGCTTTCTTTTCAAGATCCTCAATATCGGAAGCGAGCTCCTCTATCATCCTGTTTCTTGAAAGAAATCCTTTTGACTGTTTATCGGTGCTGCCGCCTGTAACTGAACCGCCGGGTCTCAGTATATCGCCCTTTTCAGTCACTGTTTTGACCGAGTAGCCGGTCTTTTTCATAAAAGCGAAAGCACTGTCGAGTTCATCAATTATGACAGTCCTGCTTAAAAGAAAATCCACGGCAGGCCTGATATCGTCATCACACTCTATCAAAGTGCTGGCGATACCGCGTACGCCCTTGATGGCTGCAAATCCTTCGGATTCCTCTTTTGTGAAGTATTTAGGTTTTATGGTGTCTATAGGCAGGAAAGTGACTCTCCCGCTTTTAGTCTGTCTCAGATATTCTATCGCTTCTTTTGCGGACTTTTCATCGCGGACAACTACATCCTGGAGTGCATTGCCGAGTACTGTCTCAAGAGCAATCTCATACTTCTTCGGAACCTTTATAAGATCGGCTACAGTTCCGATTAGTCCATTTTTAAAATGCCCCTTATTTTCGCTTTTGAAAAGGCTCTTGATACCTGAAGCATATCCTTCATAACTGTCCTTCAGGTCAAGCAGCAGTTCCCTTGATGACTGTTTCTGGGCGAGTGAACTCCTTATACCTGACAGTTCTTCCTGATTCTCATCCCTCTTCTGCCTTGTCTCAAGGCGAAGTGAATTAATCTCATTGGCTTCTCTTGAAAGTCTTTCCCCTGCTGCTTCTGAATCATCCAGCTTTTTTTTGCTGGCTTCATAGCGTTCCTTTGCTTCGCTGTGCTGACCGGATAGTTCACTGCCGTCACGGCGATATTTTTCAAGGCTGTCCCTGATAAGTTCGGATCTTGTCTCGTACCTTGCGCAGACTCTCTTTGCCTCTTCAAATTGTTCGCGTACGGAATTAAACTCAGCCTTTACATCATCGGCACTGCTTGTGTAACTAAGCGCAGATTCCCTGCTCGCATCCCTTTCGGATTCCAGCCTCTTTATGTTCTCAAAACACTGGTCAGATTCGGCATTCAGTGCCTCAAGGTCGTTCTTCAGTTCATCAAGCGCTTTGCCGTCTTCCTCTATCTTTTCAGAATTAGAGCGTATACTGTCCTCTATCTCTTTTTTCTCACGCGTCAGGTTGTTTTCCTTTTCAAGGATGAGATTATACTCACCGCGCAGTTTTTCGCGCTCCTGACTCTTTTCCGCTATATCCCTGTGATTGAGCTCTAGTGTTTTCTGTATCTCTTCCGATTTCGCCCTGAGTTCGGCAATCTCGTTGCTAAGTCTCTCTATAAGAGCTGAGTTCTCTTCGGATTCCTCTGCATTCTCCTTCTGCTGCATACCGAGTTTTTCTATCCTCTCCCTGGTATGATCGCAGTTATACAGATAAAGGTTGATCTCCAGGCCTTTGAGCTCCTCCTTAAGTGAGAAAAACTGTTTTGCAGCATCCATCTGCTCCCTTAAGGGCTCGACCTGCGTCTCAAGTTCGTGGATTATATCCTCAAGCCTTAAAAGATTGGCTTTGGTCTTTGTAAGATTCCTTTCAGCTTCCTCTTTCTTGACGCGGTATTTCATGACACCGGCAGCTTCCTCAAAGACGCTGACTCTTTCATGCGGTTTGCTGTTCAGTATCTCATCTATCTTGCCCTGGCCGATAATAGAGTATCCCTCTTTGCCTATACCGGTATCACGGAATAGTTCAACAACATCCTTGAGTCTGCATACTGTACCGTTGATATAATACTCGCTCTCCCCCGATCTGTAGAGTTTTCTCTTAACAGACACTTCGCTGAAGTCACTCTTGACCCTGCCGTCGCTGTTGTCAAAAGTCAGCTCAACTTCGCAGTAGCCCTTCTTCGGGACATCGTCTGTACCGTTGAATATGACATCCCCCATGTTGGTGCCCCTTAAGTTCTTAGCGCTCTGTTCGCCAAGGACCCATCTTATGGCATCGGCGATATTACTCTTGCCGCTGCCGTTAGGACCTACAACACCGGTAATCCCTTTTTTCACAAGTATTTCCTTTTTAGTGTGGAATGACTTAAAGCCATTCATTTCTATCCTTGTCAGATACAACGGATATACTCCTTTACTCTACGATTTCTACTATCCTGTAAACGTTTGAAAAAACCTTTCTGAACAGAGGTTCAAGAAAATGCAGTAATACAAATCCCGCCGCCGTCATGCAAATCGCAAGCAGTGCGGCAAAGACTTCTCTGTCAATGCTTATGCTTACCGGTGCAAACAGTCCTATTAGAAGTCCCGCAACCAGAAAAGCAAGCGGTACCAGATAGGCTATAGCCGATGTGCCGAGAGCATTCTTTGTGGAGAATTCCACCTCGACACGATCGCCGACCTTAGCACCTACATCATTCGGAGCCTTTACGGTCACGCTGCCCTGTCCGGAAAGCATACCGCATGCATGGCATTTTCCGCATGCCGCAGTCCGCTTGAACTCGATAAAGGCATTCCCCTTATCTATGTTTACTACCTTTCCGGTCTCCTGCATCACTTATCATCCCTGATGACATTAAGGTGAAGTTCCTTAAGCTGATCGTCATCAACTAAGCTCGGGGCATTCGTCATATAACACATGGCGTTCTGTGCCTTGGGGAACGCTGTAACATCCCTAATGGAATCACATCCGCCCAGTATCATGGCGAATCTCTCAAGACCGATCGCAAGCCCGCCGTGAGGAGGCGTGCCGTATTTAAATGCCTCCATCAAGAATCCGAATCTCTCCCATGCCTGCTCTTTGGAGAATCCAAGTGCGCGGAACATCCTCTCCTGCAGCTCAGGATCATGTATCCTTATGCTGCCGCCACCCAGTTCGTTGCCGTTGAGAACGATGTCATATGCCTTTGCCCTGACTGCGCCCGGATCCTTTTCAATAAGATCCTGATCTTCGTCCATAGGTGAAGTAAAGGGATGATGCATTGCCACATACCTTCCCTCTTCGTCACTGTACTCGAACTGCGGGAACTCCGTTACCCAGAGAAGATCGAATGAACCTTCCTCTATCTTTCCCATCTTCTGGGCAATATTTATTCTGAGAGCGCCGAGCGCTGTGAAAACTACTTTGTTTGAATCTGCCACAAAGAACAGCACATCACCGGCTTCGGCACCGGTAGCAGCCTTTATGCCGCTGATCTCATCCTCGCTTAAGAATTTAGCTACAGGAGAAGTCATAGTGCCGTCCTCTTTGAGGATCATCCAAGCAAGGCCCTTTGCACCGTAGGTCTTTACGAATTCACCCAGTGCATCTATCTCCTTCCTGGAATATGCGGAAGCACAGCCCTTTGCATTGATTGCCCTGACGCTGCCGCCCGAAGCGACAGCTCCGGAGAACACCTTGAAGCCGCTGTCCTTTACGACATCGCTTATATCGCATAGTTCATATCCGAACCTGGTGTCAGGTTTGTCAGAACCGTACCTGGCCATAGCTTCACTGTACTTGATGCGTCTTAACGGAAGCTGTATCTCTTTACCAAGAACCTCTTTGAACACATGCGCTATGAGTCTCTCGGTCACTGACATCACGTCTTCAGCCTCGACAAAAGACATCTCCATATCGATCTGTGTAAACTCAGGCTGTCTGTCAGCCCTCAGGTCCTCATCTCTGAAACATCTCGCTATCTGGTAATAACGGTCAAAACCGGATACCATCAGTATCTGCTTAAACAGCTGAGGAGACTGTGGAAGTGCATAGAAGCAACCCTCATGAACCCTTGACGGAACAAGATAGTCTCTGGCTCCTTCAGGTGTGCTCTTTTGAAGTATCGGTGTCTCTATCTCAAGAAAACCGTTATCATTCAGAAAAGAATGCACGCTGTTAACTATACGACTTCTCAGCATGATATTCTGCTGCATTTTGGGACGTCTGAGATCCAGATACCTGTACTTAAGCCTGAGCTCTTCCCTTACGTTTATATCGTTGTCTATCTCAAACGGCGGAGTACTGGCTTCGCTCAGTATCTTTAAGTCCTCGACTTCTATCTCAATCTTTCCTGTCTTGAGCGCGTTGTTAACAGCACCGCCCCTCTTTATGACCTTACCTTTTACAGCAAGAACATATTCGCTTCTGATACTCTCGACCTTCTCATAGTCGCCTTTGTATGTCGATTCATCGAAAACTAGCTGTATTATTCCGCTACGGTCTCTTAAGTCTATGAATATTAAAGAACCTAGATTTCTCCTCACAGAGGTCCATCCCATAAGTACAACTTTCTCGCCTATCGAGTTTTCATCATAGTCGGTACAAAGACCGGTCCTTTTCCAGCCGTCAAGTAATTCTGCCATTATCTGTTACCCTTCTTAAAAAACTCTATCAAACCGTTTATATCGGTTATATCCGCCTCTGTCTCACTGCCGTCCTGCATGCACCTGAGAGAAGCCCTGCCGTTGTCCAGCTCTGTATCTCCGACAGCACACATATACCTGGCCCCAAGCTTATCGGCAAACTTCATCTGTGCCTTCATGCTTCTTCCCACATGATCGGTATCGGCTTTGATTCCTGCATCCCTCAGCGCGTTAACGGCTTTGAAAGCCCAAAGCGCTGCTTCATCGCCGAGAGGTGCTATGTATATGTCACACATTACGGGTTCAGGTATCTCAATGCCGCAGTTCTCCATGACAAGCAGCAGCCTTTCTATTCCGAGCCCGAATCCCACGCCGGCCATATCAGGGCCGCCGATCTCT
>CAYRWM010000016.1:0-39418 GCA_964428055.1 uncultured Christensenellaceae bacterium
GTTCCGGGGTCGGTTCCGGTTCCGGGGTCGGTTCCGGTTCCGGGGTCGGTTCCGGTTCCGGGGTCGGTTCCGGGGTCGGTTCCGGTGTCGGCTCCGGCGTCGGTGTATCCGGATTCTCCTCCGGCGTTACTTCCTCCGGCGGAACCTCCTCCTGAGGCGCTATCTCCTTGGGCGGAGTATTGGGATTATACTTGACCGTCTTGGTAAACGCCTTGTAGGTATCCGTATATATCCTCTTCCTCTCTATCTCATTGCCTGAGTCCTTATCATACCAGACCTTGAACACTTCTACCTTGTATCCGTCCCTTGTGGCGCCTTCAATCACCGGCTGACCCTCAGGAACAGAACTGTCGGGGACATACTTTGTCTCGCCCGCAGGTATGGTCTCAATGACGTTCGACTTGAACTTCAGCGTGTAATCCCTGGGCCTTATCCCGTAGAAACGAACACGTACAGTCCTGTCCGGGACATCGCAGAATATACCCATATAAACCGGATAATCCGTATTGTTCTCCAGTTTAAGATCCGGCGAACCTGTGGAAATCGTCGCATCAAGCCCCAGAGGCACATATGTGGACGGGATAGTATGATGCTTTCTTTCCACTATCTTCAGCTCGGATTTAAGAGCAGCAATATACATAGTTGTCGAGACCTGGCATATGCCGCCGCCGGCCTGATCGGTGAACTGTCCGTTCTCTATACCGGATGCGAGCTTCCATCCCTTACCCTCGGTCCTGGGTCCGACTATATCATTGACGGACATCGTATCCCCGGGTGAGATACGCCTGCCGTTAAGGATGCTGCTTATCTTCCAGATATTGTACATCCTGTTTTTATTGCTGCCGGAAAAGCTTGTCGAGTATTCTCCTATTATCTCGTACTGAGACGCGTCAACGCTGCCCGCATCAGGCTGCGTCACCTCGACCGGAGCTTCTATCACTTCTTCAAAGTTCTGCGACTCAACACGTTCGGTTATCTGCTGGATCAGTTCGTCGGTCTTGATAGCAAGCCCGTCCTTAGGCTCTCCCCTTGTTGTCTCAACTGAAGTCGTCAGGTCGTTTTCATCCGCCTTAGGTTCAAGACCAAATGTAGCAGCCTCTGCGGGTATATCCCACACTTCCGCATCAGCGGCTATGGAAGACGAGAGTTTGTTCGAGTCAAGCGCATATGCTATGGCTATATCATACTGAGGCATAGCGGCTTTTTCTTCCTCTGATTTGCCCGCTATACCGTCAGAGTACTCGATGGCCTCCGTAACGGCCGTGTTTACATCAGGATAAATGCCCGATCTGTCAGCCTTATACTTTATGACCTGATACATACCGTCTTCGGATGTCTGCGAAGTCTCTTCGTCAACGGTGAAATCACTGGACAGTTCATCGCTGCTGTCGAATGACTCTTCTGTTTCATCTATTGTTCCGCCGTTCGGGACCTTTATCTCAAGCACTGCCTGTTCCGTAAGTTCCTTCGACCTGTCCGAGAGAGCATTCACTGCCTGCTCGAAATCCATACCGCCGACATCAACGCCGTCTATCCTGACATTATCCGCTATGATACCCTCAATTACCTGTATCTCCTCAGCCTCCTGAGGCTCCTCAGCCGGAGGTTCAGGTGCTCCAACATTCATTGCAAGCAGTATTATAACAACGACTGCTGCGGCTATAATACCTATGAGCAAAAGCAGCTTCTTATCGATGCCTTTTGCTGTTTTTGAAGAAACGCCAGAAGGACGGCCGTAGCCGCCCGGTCTGTTCCTTCCGGCAGATGAACTGCCGTAGTTCCTGCTGTATGAATTGCTGCTGCGCGGTCTGGAGGTCGTTCTGCCCCTTACGGGACTCTTTCTGGAGCCGCCTCCTCCGCGGTTCATTGAACTGTACTGTCTCATATATCTCCTAATAGAATCTAAACTATTTTATATTGCTTCATCTTTAAGCTGCCTATACACCGGACTCAGCTGGTTCGGGATCAGGCGTAGGTGCGGGATCAGGCGTAGGCGCGGGGTCAGGCGTAGGCGCGGGGTCAGGCGTAGGCGCGGGGTCAGGCGTAGGCGCAGCATCGCCACCTTGGCCACCACCATCTGCGGGTGCAGGTGTTGTTCCGTCAGCCGGCGTTGTTCCGTCAGCCGGCGTTGTTTCCGGTGTAACGGCTGCCGGGCCTGTTCCTACACGGTAGATAGCAGGCTTATTCGCATACGTATCCGTATAGAAGAGTTCCGCATCACCGATCTTATTGCCTTCCAGATCGTACGTGTGCTTGTATACGTTTGCCACGACTCTCGGGTGTTCCTTTATGACCATATGCTCAGTACCAGCCGGAAGCGAAGGATCGCTTATGTTCGTTCTCTTCCCGCTGTATGAGCGGCTGACAACTTCTGAAGTGAAGTCAAGCTTGTGGTCCATCTTCGGGCAGTAGATGCTGACCTGTATGTAACCGTCGGAAGCACTGCACTCAGCGCAGATGATTACCGGCGTATCATACGGGTTCTTGAACTTAAAGTCCGGGCTGCCCGTTGAAATAGTTGCGTCAAGTCCTTCATCAACATAGTCGGAGGGCCAGGAATGATGAGACCTGTCGACTATTGTCATCTCTGTTCTTAAGCATGCATTGTATAAAGTGGTCGAGCACTGGCAGATACCGCCGCCGGCTTCCTGCTCATACTGGCCGTTGCTTATTCCCGCTGCAAGCTTCCAGCCTCTTCCCTGCGTTCTGGGACCAGCCTCCTCGTTTATTGACCATGTCTGCCCAGGCTCAACAACGATACCGTTTATGATGCTGGCCATCTTCCATATATTGAACCTTCTGTTCGAGTTGGATGAATGGAAAGTGGTCTTGAACGTTCCCTGCTTGCAGTAGAGATCCTGAAGATCTTCCACCGTTACCTCGGGCTTCATGACTTCCGTTTTCGGAGCGATCTCAGCAGCATACTCGCGTGCATCCATCTTTTCCTTGAGAAGTGCGCCAAGGTCGGCGCTGTCTATCTTGATACCGTCCGTACCTTCAACGAAGTTGACATCCAGACTCGTGGTGTGGTTGTCTTCATTATTATGCTTTACAACTTCAAATGTTGCATCCTTGCAGCCCGCTCCGAGTTCGACCAGTTTGTCTTCAACGATCTTTTCGGCTTTTTCGACATCGTAAGTCAATTCATAATCAATATCATATCCGCCCGCAGCTGCCTTATCGATAGCCTCCTTACGCTCCTCAATGCTTCCTTCCCTGCCGTAGGCATATGCTTCATCAAGGAAAGCGGATGTATCTATCGCAGCGCCCAGCTGTGACCCGTCCAGAGTTATTGAATATTCGTTGACTTTCACATCGTACTTAATGCCGTCGATTATATTCTTTGCGGCCGCATCGATCTCGGCCTGTTTGGCGGGATCGCCCTTTGCTGCCCCGCGCAGGTCAACACCCATGCAGGTTATTCCGTCATATATGGTACCGTCATCGACTACGAGTACTTCAGCCTCGGCCTTTTCGGGTTCGAAGGGATTCTTAAGTTCAAAGTTATCTGTCTGCATGACAGCAAGCAGAATACCTATGGCCGCGCCTATAACAAGTATCAGAACAACAATGGGGACTATCGATCTCTTCTTTCCGCCCTCATCACTGCCGTTATCTTTCTTATTATTATCCTTTTTCGGAGGCTCCGGCTTTGCCGGGCCTTTATCGGTCCTTTTCTCTTCGATTACCATTTCGGTATCGGATTCGGAACCTATCTTTCTGCGGCTCTCTTCCATCTTTAACGATTTCCCCTTCGATTTATTACTCTTAAATCAACAAATTAGAATTATAATTCATTAATGTTTCAAAATCAATAACACAATTGTAATATTTGTGTGTTTTATTCTTACATGCCCCTCTAACGGTTTGAGTACATGTACGAAAGCACGTACAGACTGTCCGAAAGATGAACATTCTCAACGCATACGCCCTTCCTAGCGAGCACATTAACCGGCGCGAAATTCCATATCGCGCACACCCCAAGACTCACCAGATAATCGGCGGTCCTCTGAGCGCATTCCTTGGGCGTGCATATAAACGCTATATCCACCTTGTGCGCTTCGGCATACTTCTCAAGATCGGATACCGGCAGCACTGTTTTGTCAGAGACCTTTGTTCCTATCTTTTTCGGATCGTTGTCGAATATCGCATTTATCTCGAAACCGCTCCGCTTGAAGTTCTCGTATCCCACAAGCGCATTCCCGATACTACCGGCGCCGACGATTATGACACTGTAGTGCTTATCCAGCCCGAGTATATGCGCGATCTCTTTTCTTAGCTTGTCCACACTGTAACCATATCCCTGCTGACCGAATCCGCCGAAGCAGTTGAGGTCCCTTCTTATCTGGGATGCGTTCAGCCCCATGTCCTTGCTCATCTTCAGGGATGATACTTTCTGTATATCCTCGCTCGCGAGCTCGGAAAGATATCTGTAGTATCTTGGCAGTCTTCTTATGACAACGTTGGAAATCTTTTCACTCATAGAGGCATCCCCCTGTTATGAATTCTCTCTTGTGTAGTTTATTAGTCCTCCTGCGAGGAGTATCTTCCTAAGTCTGTCTGAAGCATCTATGCGGACTTTGAACCTGAAATCTTTCGTTTTATCATAGAGATCGAAATCCTCTCCGGATGCGACCTTGGCCCTTGCGTCCTCCAGCACTATTGTGTCATCAGCCGATATCCTGTCATAATCTGCTTCATCGCACAGCACCATGGGCAGTATGCCGGAATTTATGAGGTTTGACTGATGAATCCTTGCAAAGCTCTTTGCTATAACACCTTTGACGCCTATATAAAGCGGAACAAGTGCGGCATGCTCTCTGGAAGAGCCCTGCCCGTAATTCTGTCCTGCCAGAAGGAAGCATTTACCCGCGGCCTTTGCCCTTGCAGGGAATGTGTCGTCAACGGGAGCCAGACAGTAATCGCTCAAGTGCGGTATATTGGACCTGTAAGGCAGAAGCTTCGCATTGCTGGGCATGATATGGTCAGTCGTTATGTTATCCTCCATCTTGAGCATAACGTCGGCCTCAACCGTTTCGGGCAAAGCGGTATTGAGCGGGAAAGGCTTTATGTTCGGTCCCCTTAAGACCTCAACATCGTTGCCGGGCTCTGCCGGCGCTTCCACCATATTATCATTTATAACGAAATGATCGGGCATGCATATATCAAGCTTGCCCACTTCATCAGTCTTTGTTATATCAGTCAGTTTTCCTGTAACAGCAGATATTGCCGCCGTCTCGGGACTTACCAGATAGACGCTGGCGGATGTTGTCCCGCTGCGTCCGTAAAAATTACGGTTGAATGTCCTGAGCGATACAGCATCGGTTGCCGGTGACTGTCCCATACCTATGCAGGGCCCGCAGGCACACTCGAGTATTCTTGCACCGGCATCTATCATATCCGCCAGAGCACCGTTCTTCGCGAGCATGTTCATGACCTGCTTCGAACCGGGTGAAATCGTGAGACTCACACCGTACTTAACGCTCTTGCCCTTGAGTATCGCAGCGACTCTCATGAGATCCAGATAGGAAGCGTTTGTGCATGATCCTATGCAGACCTGGTCTACTTTGATCTCACCGAGCTCCTCAACGGTCTTAACGTTGTCAGGGCTGTGAGGACACGCTGCCATGGGCTTGAGAGCCCCGAGATCTATCACTATGTGCTCATCATATTCAGCATCATCATCAGCCTTGAGATCATTAAAGTCCTCTTCCCTGCCCTGAGCTTTAAGGAAGGATCTCGTTACATCGTCTATCGGGAATATGGATGTTGTTGCGCCGAGCTCAGCACCCATGTTGGTTATCGTCGATCTCTCAGGAACAGAAAGCGTGGCAACGCCTTCGCCGGTGTATTCCACTATCCTGCCGACTCCGCCCTTGACGCTCAGCACGCGCAGGACCTCAAGTATTATATCCTTTGCGGACACGCCGGGATTGAGTCTGCCTTTGAGTTCAACATTCAATATCTTCGGCATGGCGAGATAATACTCGCCGCCGCCCATAGCGACCGCTACGTCAAGTCCGCCGGCTCCGATGGCTATCATGCCTATGCCGCCGCCCGTGGGCGTATGTGAGTCAGAGCCGAGAAGCGTGGCACCGGGCACACCGAAACGCTCAAGGTTGACCTGGTGGCATATGCCGTTACCGGGTCTTGAACAGTAAATGCCGTGCTTCTTTGTAACGCTCATTATATAATTATGGTCATCCGCATTCTCAAAACCGGACTGAAGCGTATTGTGATCGATGTAGGCGACTGAACGCTTTGTCTTGACACGGTCAATGCCCATGGCCTCAAACTGCAGGTAGGCCATGGTCCCCGTAGAGTCCTGAGTCAGTGTGTAATCAATCCTAATAGCTATCTCCTCACCGGGCACCATATTACCCGAAACGAGGTGGTTTTCCAGTATCTTGTATGCAAGTGATTTACCCATAAATTTGCCTCTTTTCAAAGTTTTTTCAAAAAAACACTATACACAGTTATTTTAACTCAGATACACCTTTTTTTCAACGCTGCTTTCCTTTGAAAATCGTTTGTTGTATACTTTTTTTATAATCTTCAGGAATGGTGGTTTTATGCTCAGATTATGGTGCAGCTGTGTCGCCGGAAACAAAACAAAGAGACACGCAACAGTCACAAGCGAAAAAACGAATCTTAACGATGCATACATAGAATGCCTTGAATCCGCTTGCAAGGAATTCGATATCAGTATGCCGCTCTGGCACACAAAACACACTAAGCAGTTGAGCATGTTCAGGAAGATAACATTCCTCAAGGATGACTTCATCGATCCCATGCCGTACGACAAGTTTGTTGTGGAAGTACTTGAAGCAAGGTAATTAAAAAAGAGTCCGGACGGACTCTTCTTTTTTATTTAATATATCGTTCAATATTCAAACAGCTTTGAGAGCGACTCCTGATTGTATATGCTGGCAACAGCCTTTGCAAACAGAGGTGCTACAGATGCAGTCTTGAATTTCTTTGAATTGATTATATACGGATTATCCACGCTGTCTGTTGAGATCAGGAACTCGAGAGGACTTTCCTCTATCCTCTGAACTCCCTTTTCCCTGACCATAACATGACCGAGGCAAGCGCCTATCCTGTTGGCACCGCGGGCCTGGAGAACTCTTGCAATATCGATCAGTGTGCCGCCCGAAATAGTGAAGTCATCGACTATCAGGCAGTTCTTCCCTTCCACGTCGCCGATGAGTTCGAGTATCTCTGCTTTCTCATCGTGTCTCTTGCGTGTCTTGTCGCCTATCGCAACATTCACTCCCAGATAGTCAGCAAACTTCCTCGCGTCCTTTGCAAAGCCTGCATCAGGTGATACGACTACCAGGTCCTTCATGAAATCAGTTTCCTTTACATATTCACACAAAACGGGCAGTGACAGAAGGTGGTCTACGGGGATCGAGAAGAAACCCTGAACCTGCGGAGAATGCAGATCCATCGTGACAACACGGTCGGCTCCGGCCTGCTCTAAGCAGTCCGCACAGACCCTGGCTCTGATAGAAACACGGGGTTCATCCTTTTTGTCACCCTTTGCGTAGCCGAAATACGGGATAATGGCAGTTATTGAGTTGGCGCTGGCTCTCTTGAACGCATCCAGCCAAAACAGCAGCTCCACAAGTTCGTTGTTAGGATCAAGGGCAATTGGCATTACGATAAAGACATCCTTATTCCTAACAGGTTCCTTTATACGAACAAAAACGTTCCCGTCGGAGAAATGGATTGCCTCAGATGCACCTAATTCAATACCAAGATAATCACACATCTTTCTTCCGAAGGAAACGCCGCTCGACCCAGCAAAGATCTTAATATCAGCGCTACTGTTATGCATAGTCTCAACACCTGCCTGTTTATTATTTTTTCTATATTAAAGTATACAATACAAGGGTATCACTTTCAATGTATTATATTGCTTTTTTAAGTAAACATTCTATCGATTCTGAAAGAAGTTTCCCTTCCCTGCGCTCAGAGGCGATAGCTACTTTCTTTATGCTGCCGTGATAGTCACTTCCGGAAGTCACATGCAGTCCGTGCCTTTCGGCGATATCGGCAAATCTCTCCGTTTCGCGGTCGCTGTGGGCCGGATAATATGCCTCTATGCCCCACAGACCCTTACCGTTATTTCTGTAGGAACTGAATTCATTCACAAGCCCTTCAAGATCATCGGTCCTTATGAATTTGGGATGTGCGATCACAGGGTATCCGCCCGCACCCGTTATGAGTGCTATGGCCTCCTCCGGAGAAAGTTTCTCTCTCGGTACATAACAGCTTCCCCTGTCTCCTATATACAGAGTAAATGCTTCGTCAAAACTCCCGACATAACCCTTTTCGAGCAATGCCTGGGCAATATGAGGCCTTCCTACGGACTGACCTCCCGCATGCTTCAGCACGTCACCATAGGATATCTTTTTCCCCTCAGCGTTAAGGTTATCCACTATAGCCATCATTCTGTCCGTCCTGCTCTTCTGAAGACGGCGCATCTCATCAAGCAGACTGGCGTTACTTATATCAAGACCGTATCCCAGTATATGAAGCTCGCCCTCGTATTTTACAGAGAACTCCGCTCCGGTCACATACGGCAGCCCGGCCTTTCTGGCAGCGCGCACTGCTTCTGCCTGACCTTTTACAGTATCATGATCGGTTATGGATGCGAGCGCAAGCCTGAGCTTGCTGCATTTTTCTATTATCCTCTTCGGGCTGTCAGTGCCGTCCGAAGCTGTTGAATGCATATGCAGATCGACCATATATCTTTCCCATAAAACAGGGGCTGTTCACCAGCCCCTATATACTTATTATCACTCTTCGGGTTTGTAATCCTCGTCAAAACCCTTGTCGTCTTTCTCCGGCAGTTCCTCTGCAGGAGCTGCTGGCTGCGGATCCTCTGTGGATACGCTCTCCTGAACATTCTCGGCAGGCTTTTCATCCTCATCCAGCTTGCCTGTTGTAAACAACTGCTCGAACTCTTCGCCCGTCAGCTTTTCCTTCTGCATCAGGACTTCAGCTATCGAACGCAGTTTGTCGATATTATCCTTAAGTATAGACTCAGCACGTGAATAGCATCTTTCGATTATATTCTTTACTTCGCAGTCTATCTTAGAAGCGGTCTCCTGAGAGAAATTGCTCTGCTGTGCGAATTCTCTGCCGAGGAATACCTCATGCTCCGATGAAAGGAACACAGGACCGACCTCATCGCTCATGCCGTACTTTGTTACCATCTCTCTCGCGATATCCGTGGCTCTGTGAAGATCGTTCACAGCACCCGTGGATATGTCATCCAGAGCGATGGATTCGGCGACTCTGCCGCCGAGCATCATCGTTATCTCATCCACCAGCTTGGAGCGGAATATATGCTGTCTGTCGTTCTCGGGCAGCGTCATAGTATAACCGGCGGCCATACCGCGCTGTATGACCGATACCTCATGAACGGGATCACAGTGCTCAAGCTCATGCGCCAGTATCGCATGTCCGACCTCATGGATCGCCGTGCAGCGCTTGTCGTTCTCGGAAACAACGCGGCTCTTTTTCTCGGGTCCCGCAATGACTCTCGTTATAGCCTCTTCTATCTCCTTCATGGAAATAGCATCCAGATTTCTCCTTGCAGCGAGTATCGCAGCTTCGTTGAGCACATTCTCAAGATCCGCGCCAATAAATCCGGGAGTTCTCTTTGCTATCACGCCGAAATCCACATCGGGTGCAAGAGGTTTGCCCTTGGCATGCACTTTCAGTATCTCTTCACGGCCCTTGATATCAGGATACTGGACAACTATCTGCCTGTCGAACCTGCCGGGTCTCAGCAGGGCGGGATCCAGTATATCTTTCCTGTTTGTTGCGGCCATGACTATTATGCCTTCATTGACATTGAAACCGTCCATCTCAACAAGGAGCTGGTTTAATGTCTGCTCTCTCTCATCGTGTCCGCCGCCGAGACCTGCGCCTCTCTGCCTGCCGACAGCGTCGATCTCATCGATGAACACTATACAGGGAGAGTTCTTCTTTGCGTCATTGAAAAGGTCTCTTACTCTTGATGCGCCGACACCGACGAACATCTCAACAAAATCCGAACCTGATATTGAGAAGAACGGAACGTTTGCCTCGCCCGCGACCGCCTTTGCGAGCAGCGTTTTGCCGCCGCCGGGAGGTCCTACGAGAAGCACGCCCTTGGGTATGCGCGCACCCAGTCTTGAGAACTTCGCGGGAGCTTTCAGGAACTGGACTATCTCCTGCAGTTCCTCTTTCTCCTCATCCGCACCCGCGACATCATCAAATGTCTTGTTTGTGTCGCTGCCGTTGGTCATACGCGCACGGCTCTTGCCGAACTGCATGGCGTTGCCGGCTCCGCCAGATCTTGCCTGTCTCATTATGAACATAAACATTATGAGGAGCAGTATGATCGGAATCAGGTACGGGAAGAAAGCGGTGAAGAAGTTCGCTTCCTCAGGCGCTATGTAATTGAGCTTAAAGGGGTATTTAAGCGGATCCTCTGTACCGGAAACCGCCGCCATATCAAGGTTGAACTGGGCGACGGAAGGTATCCTCGCCTTGAAGTCAAACTTCTGCGGGAAATCCGTATCCAGTATCGTGGAATCCTTATATCTGCCGTATATATCATACTCCTGTATGCATATATCCTTTATATCGGAAGCCTCAGCCTTTTCCAGAAACTCGTTGTATTCCAGTTCATCCGGAACATTGTAGTCCGTGAAGTTCATGAACTGAGCGAATATTATAACGAGAACTATCACGATGATAAGTATGAGAGGCCCTCGCATAAAACTAGACAATCAAATGTCCTCCTTAGGAAATCTAATACATGTCACATTATATCACAGTCTTTTTCTCTTAATCAAACTTGGGCAGACTGCGATCATTCATATATCTCGGGTTTGAGCACACCTATCTGACGGTAGTTTCTGTACTTTTCGGCGTAATCGAGACCGTATCCCACAACGAACTCGTTCGGGATCTTGAACAGCGTGTACTTGACATCAACAGGGGTTACTCTCCTGTCGACCTTGTCCAGGAGCACGCATATCTCTATGCTCTCGGGCTCTCTTCCTGAGAGCAGCTTTCTGAGCTGTCTTAAAGTGATCCCGGTATCTATTATGTCCTCAACTATGAGAACGCTCTTGCCTTTAATGTCAGTCTGCAGATCGTACAGTATGCTGACGTTGCCCGTAGACTGTGCGCCGTTGCCGTAGCTGGATGTCGCCATAAACTCCATATCGACCGGTATGGTCACGTTGCGCATGAGATCGCTGAAGAATATGCAGCATCCCCTGAGGATACATATAGCTACAAGATCCTTGCCCGCGTAATCTTTGGATATCTGGGCAGCGACCTCTTTGACCTTTGCCTGGATCTCCTCTTCTGTTATGAGGACCTCCCTTATGTCTCTTTCAGTATAGTTCTGTTCCATATCATATCCCCTTTCAGTCTTTTATATTTTTCAAAGCGACATATTCACCCGTGTCAGTCACTTTATAATCATCAGATATATTGTACCCTACTACCCAGATTATCTCACTGCCGTATGCAAGCAGCGGGATCCCGTCTCTTTTATCCGCCGGGATCTTCATGTCTATGAAGTAATCCTTGAGTTTCTTCATCTTGCCGCCGAGCGGATGGAACATGTCCCCCGTCTTACGCGTGCGCACAACCGAGCCCTCAGGTATGCATCTTAAGAATTCCTCGTTTCTGTCATCATTTACGGCAAAAGGAACTCCGTCCTCCGTCAGGATCCTTCCGCCCGGGTAAACGGTCTTCTTTTCAAATGGTACACAGAAACAGTCTGTTTCGCCGTCTTTTCTGAATATAACGATCCTGCCGTACTCAAAGCGCGCATAGCAGCCGTTCTTTATATGCTTTTCGGCTCCGGTCCTCTGAAGGGACAGTATCTCGCCGTAGTGTTCCTTTTCTATATCTATCATCTGCCCTATATGGCAGAACATGCGGTACAGGACGTGCTGTGCGACCGGCTCGGGGACCGCGAGCAGGTCATCCCGCGATACTGAAGCCCTCCCGTCACCTAATTCCACATCGACCTCGTCCGCCGCATCCCCGATCATCTTCATCACGGACGCAGCATTCTCCGACAGCCTTATGATAGCCAGGTCCGCATTCGGATTGACCTTTCTGAGAACCGGCATGACCTCGCTCCTCACCCTGTTCCGGGAATACCTGGTATCGCTGTTGGTGCTGTCTGTAATATACGGTATGTCATTGGATGCGGCATATTCCTCTATCTCGGCGCGGGTCACGCACAGGAATGGTCTCACGATGCAGCCGTTCCGTTTAGGTATTCCGGTAAGGCCCTTTATCCCTGTCCCCCGCAGTATATGCTGAAGTACCGTTTCGACATTGTCATCCATGTGATGGGCAGTAGCAATGCTTCTAAAGCCCTGAGACGAAAGAAAGTCGTACCTCATCAGCCTCGCCGCAGTCTCTATACTGCACTTGTTGTCAGCACTGTAAGCCGGTATGTCCCCGTGTCCTACGATGCACGGTATGCCGTTTTTTTCGCACTGATCCTTAACGAACGCCGCGTCAGACACCGACTCCTCGCCCCTTATGCCGTGTTCGAAATGCAGTGCCGTAACGTCATATCCGAGTTTTTTCAACAAAAAAAGCAAGACCATCGAATCCGCTCCTCCGGAGACAGCGACGCCGATGGAATCGCCCTTTTCAAAAAGATCATTATCCCTGATGTATTTTTCTACCCTATTTTCCATACATGACCGGACTTATCACTGAACCACCGGATAACCCGTCGTGATCAGAGCATCTATCGCCTTTTCCATATACTCTCTCTTTACGAGGAAGTAATCCGTGTTGAACGTTGAGAGCGCGAACAGAGGAACATCCCTCTTCGCGAGCGCCGTAGATATCTCCGCGATAAGACCGACGATATCGAAATCGAGTTTGCCTCTCATCTCGAACATGATCCATTCCTTGGAGACTTCATACGCGGTCTCCGGAACTTCCTCAACCTTGCACACAAGGGATATCTCCTTGTCAGTATGACTGACAGAGCAGAATCCGGCGATCTTGAACAGATCCGGAAGAGAAGACAGTTTGCATATAGCGTATCTCTCTTTTCTAACGCAAATCATCAATTCCATAATGCATACCCCTATAGACCAAGAATATTGTCTTCCGACATTCTGTAAAGCACAAACTTCCTGCCTGTGCATGAAATTCCATCTGCACCCAGCGCCTCGCACAGTGCGTCGCTGGCCTGCCTCGCAGTCAGCTCGCAGTTCTGCTGGACGCTGCATTTAATGAGCTCTCTGGCGGTCAGAGCCTGATCCGCCGATTCTATGACATTAGCGGTCAGACCGTCCTTGCCTATATATAAAACACAATCAAGCGGCTGCGCCATGCTGCGCAGTCTGGCTCTCAGCTTTCCATTCATATCTTACTCCAAAAAATCGAATTCTTCCAGTCCCATACGAACGGTGTCGCCGTCTTTTGCACCTTTGTCCTTCAGTGCTTTTATTATACCATAATCCAGGAGCAATTTCTGGAAATGGCGCATGGAATCGGTATCGTTCGGATCTATCCTTGCAAATATGTCGTCAACGAGACTTCCGTCTATCACATAAACCCCGTCCTCCACGGAGACAGTATAGTCGGCGCCCGAGTCATTGATAGCCCATTCCTCGACAACGCCTTCGTCTTCCACTATCCTCTCTTCGGGTATATCCTTAAGCCTTGACGCTATAGCGTAAAGCAGTTCCTTAACGCCTGCGCCTGTCGCAGCGGATATCTCATATATCTCGCTTTCCGGAAGGGCCGAGCGGAACGCTTCCGCATTCTCATCCGCTCCCGGTATATCGGTCTTGTTGAGCGCTATTATCTCGGGCCTTTCCGCAAGCTTTCCGCTGTATAAAGACAGTTCCTCACGGATGGCATGATAATCGCTCACTGGATCCCTGCCCTCGCAGCCGGATATATCAACGACGTGAACGATGAGCCTTGTCCTCTCAACATGCCTTAAGAAATCATGTCCGAGGCCAGCGCCTTCATGCGCGCCCTCTATGAGTCCGGGGATATCGGCTATTATAAAACTCGTGTCATCAATCCTCGCAACACCCAGGTTCGGGTGGAGCGTAGTAAAATGATAGTTCTCTATACGGGGTCTCGCCGATGTGAGACACGACAGCAGCGTTGACTTACCGACGTTCGGAAAACCTGCCAGCCCGACATCTGCTATGGATTTGAGCTCAAGCACCACCTCGTGCTGCTTTGTCTTCCTGCCAGGCGTCGAGAACCTGGGTGTCTGCCTCGTCGAAGTTGAGAACCTTGAATTGCCCAGACCGCCGCGCCCGCCGTAAAGCACCGTTTTTCTGGCACCGGGCCGCATATCGGCAACGACCTTTCCGCTCTCTGCGTCAGTGACCACCGTTCCCTCAGGGACCGCGATCACAAGGTCTTCGCCCCTCTTCCCTCTCATGAACCTCTTTCCGCCGTTTCCGCCGCGTTCAGCGGAGTACTTTGACTTGAACCTGAAATCCATAAGGGTGTGCATATTGCTGTCGGCGACGAATACCACATCCCCGCCGTTGCCGCCGTCACCGCCGTCCGGTCCGCCCTTGGGCACGTATTTCTCTCTGTGAAGCGATACGGCACCGTCGCCGCCGTCGCCTGCTTTTATTGTAATCTTTACCTTGTCTACAATCATTTTTTCGTGTAATACACGCAGATGTCATTTAACAGACAGTCAGCGCATTTCGGTCTTTGCGAGCTGCACACTCTGCGTCCGTGCCATATGAGCCAGTGGTGTGCGTCAGACCAGTCCTTCTCGGGGATCACGGAGCAAAGATCCCTTTCGACCACATCCGGATTCCCGGACTCGGAAAACCCGAGTCTTCTTGCGACTCTGCCCACATGCGTATCCACGGGCATTGCCGGCAGACCGAAACCGAATGCTCTTACAACGTTTGCTGTCTTTCTGCCGACACCGGGGAGCTGTGTCAGGCTCTCCATGTCCTCAGGGACCTCTCCTCCGAACTCGTCCCTCAGCATGGCTGCGCATGCGATGATGTTTTTAGCCTTGTTTCTGTAAAAGCCGCAGCTCCTTATGCAATCCTCGACATCCTTTATATCCGCCTCAGCCTGACTCGCGGCATCCGGATACAGTCTGAACAGATCCTTTGTCACGATGTTCACTCTTTTGTCTGTACACTGAGCGGCGAGTATGGTCGCTATGAGGAGTTCGTAAGGGTTGCTGAACTCCAGCGCGGAAGTTTCCTCTCCGTATTCTTTTTTAAGACGGCTAAGAACCGTATCAAAGTACTTTTTATCCATAATCAGTCCGCTATCTGGAGCTGTCTGTCCAGATAGGTTATCGCAGCCTGAAGCTGGGTATCGGTCTCAAACGTCAGCTTCTCATCTCCGTTCAGGACTTCATCCGGCAGGTTGACCTCGTAATCCGGGGTTATGCCCGTGCCGTTGATGCAGGTCCCGTTGGGAGTATAGTATACGGATGACGTCACCTTGACACCGCCGCCGCTGTAAGGCATATCGACTATGCTCTGCACAACACCTTTACCGTATGTAACAGTGCCTACCACATAGCCTCTCTTATTGTCCTGCAGCGCACCGGCCAGTATCTCGGAAGAGGACGCCGAAGCGCCGTTCACTATAACGGCGAGCGGAAGCTCATTGTGAGCCGCATCCGAAAAATGATCCGTTCTGTTGCCTTCCCTGTCCACAGTATAGAATATCAGACTGTCGCCGAGAAGCATATCCGCTATCTTTGTACACTCATTCACCGAACCGCCGCGGTTGTTCCTGACATCCACAATCAGTCCTTCCGCACTGTTGTCCTCGGCAAACTTAAGCGCCTTCTCAAAGTCAGCAGCAGCTTCTCCGTGGAACTTGTCTATCAGAACGTAGCAGAGATTGTCATACATTGTGTAGTATACGAACTGCCTCTGCAGCTCCGCTCTCACGATCTCGACATCCCTCTCTTCACCGTCGTGTATAACAGTGAGTTTGACAGGCGTTCCGACCGGGCCTTCTATTGCCTCTACTATCTCGCTGGGCTCGGAGCCTGCGATCACAACGCCGTCCACCGATTTCAGGATATCACCGATCATGATTCCGGCTTTCTCGGCAGGGCTGTCTTCCAGGACATTTACAACGACCGTGTCGCCTGTATCCGCATCCTTTGCGAGCGATACGCCTATACCCACGTATGTGCCTTCATTAAGATCGTTGTATTCCTTGTACTCCTCTTCTGTATAGTAGACGCTGTACGGATCATCAAGGGCTTCAACCATGCCCTTTAGCGCGCCGTTGACCAGTGTCTCCTCTTCCACGTCCTTATAGTAATACTTTGTTATGATATCCTCGAGATCGCTCAGGTCAAGCAGTTCGGATATCCTGTCGTATTTTTCCTCGCTCAGTCTGAGTTCAGTTGTCTTGGCGGTATTGCTGCCTACGTACAGAGTCGTCAAAAGCCATGTGAAGACACATGCTGTCGCAGCCACTATACAGCAGATAAATGCTACATGCCTTCTTTCCAAAACACTTCCTCCTTATCGGCGGGCATCTTTTATAAGCCCCGCAAGTACCCTTAAGTCCTCTTTATATGTATCCTTAAGGGCACGGTTATATATTATGCTGGCAGGATGATACAGCGGAAACAGTATCATGCCGCCGTAAGTATCATACGGCCTTCCGTGCATATCTCCTATGCAGGCTCTCATGTCGCCGAGCCAGCTCCTAAGAGGAGTGTTGCCCAGCGTAACAACAAATGACGGCCCGATCTCTCTTACCTCATCCATAAGAAGATCGCGCTCCGCGAATATCTCATCCCTGGACGGTGTCCTGTTGGAAACGGTGCCCTTGAGACTAACCTTTACGGGACGGAACTTGACCGCATTAGTAATATACACGCGATTTCTCTCAATCCCTACTGCGGACAGAAACTCATCAAGGTTCTTCCCCGCCTTGCCAACGAAGGGCCTGCCCTCAGCAATCTCTTTTTTTCCGGGAGCTTCCCCTATCAGAACGATATCCGCACCTGTATCTCCGTCGCCCGGGACAAACTCCCGGCCTTTATGGAACTCGGCGAACCGGACCTTCATACCGTCAGTCATCTTTTATTTCCAGATACTTTTCTTTAAGGAGCCTGAAATCCTCTTTTGAATACTCATAGAAATCCGCATTCCTTAGAAGAGCCGCCGGATGGAAAGTCACCATCATGTAAAAACGGCCCTTTTCGAGAAAAACGCCGTGCTCTCTCATCATGGAAACGTCCCTGCCCAGCAGAGCCTTTGCCGCTACCTTGCCCAGGCATACTATGATCTTAGGCTTTATCACAGCGACCTGAGTACGGAGATACGGCAGACAAGCCTGCACCTCGTCCGGCAGCGGATTCCTGTTTTTCGGAGGGCGGCACTTGACCACATTGGCGATATATACTTCGCTCCTCTTAAGCCCTATATCCCCGAGCATGCGGTCAAGGAGCTGACCTGCCGGGCCCACGAAGGGCCTTGCTGTCTCGTCCTCTCTCTGCCCGGGGCCCTCGCCCACGAACATTATATCGGCGTCAAGACTGCCTTCACCGAACACGACCGTGTTCCTGCCCTCGCTCAAACGGCATTTGGTGCAGGCCGACACCTCTGTATAGAATCCTTTTATGTCGATCATATCAGACTTTTCTTCTTCCCTCGAGCGCTTTGACGAGCGTAACCTCATCGGCATACTCAAGATCGGCCCCCACGGGAACGCCGTGCGCTATCCTTGTGACTGTGAGATCGGGATACGACGCAAGAAGCCGCGAGATATATGAAGCGGTCGCTTCTCCCTGTACATCGGGATTTGTAGCCAGTATGACCTCTTTGATAACTCCCTCGCCGAGACGCTCCATTAGGCCCGCTATGTTTATATCATCCGGACCGATGTTCTCAAGAGGTGATATCGTACCGCCGAGCACATGATATACGCCGCTGAATTCTCCGGTACGCTCTATAGCGAACACATCCCTTGAATCTTTTACAACGCATACCGTCGTCTTGTCCCTTTTAGGCGAAGAACATATATCGCAGATATCGCTGTCGGAGATCATCCCGCATACGGAGCAGTACTTAACCGACATGCGTGACTTATAAAGCTCCTGTGCGAATGTCTTGACTTCTGACTCCGGCATACGGAGCACATGATAGGCGAGCCTGCGCGCAGTCTTTCTCCCGATGCCCGGGAGTTTGGCAAACTGCTCTGTCAGTCTCTCTAAAGGAATAATCTCAAGCATCTCAGAAGAGACCTCCGAGATTGAGACCGCCGGTCACCTGAGCCATATCCTCCTGCGCCATCTCATCCGCCATCCTCATGGCCTCATTGACGGCAGCGACGATAAGATCCTCCAGCATCTCGACGTCATCCGGATCCACTGCTTCGGGTTTGATCTCGACCTTTGAGATCTCCTTCTTGCCGTTCGCTGTGACAGTCACCGCGCCGCCGCCGGCCGTTGCCGTCACTTCCTTCTCGGCAAGTTCTTCCTGGATCTTCTGCATCTTCTGCTGCATGGCCTGGGCCTGCTTCATCATGCTCTGCATGTTCATGCCGCCCGGCATACCGCCGGGAAATCCTTTTCTCGCCACTTTAATTACCTCCGGTTAAATCTATTTTCTGTGCAGTGCGTCTATAAGCCTTGCTTCCCTGTCCGAGGCGGACAGAGGTTTCTTTTCTTCATTCTTTTTTTCTTCGGGTGCCGCGGACGGCACAGCCGTCTTCTTTTCCGGTACACCGCTGTTCTTAATATAATTCTGCAGTTCGTTTATGCGCGTTATCATCCTCTGGTTCTGCATCTCCAGAGTTTCCACTCTGAGTTTAAGGTCGGCAGGGTCATCTGAACACTCGGGCATGCAGGCTCTTGCAACCGCCGCCGTAAGATGCTCTTTCGGTGCAGCCGAATACCTGAACATTGACGACGCTTTTATCATAACATCCAGGCTGTAGAGTATACGGCCGGTATCATCGCTCCCAGCAGCCTGTTCAAGCCTATCCGTGAGAGCGCATATGATCTCCTTCATCACTATATCGGTCTGCGACCCCTCGGATATGACTTCCTTAAGATCGGTCAGGGCTTCTTTTACTTTCCCTTCTGTTATATCGTCGCACAGCCGGCCAATGCTCTCTCTTCCCGATACGCCCAGCGCCTGATGCACGACATCCGCCGTTACCTTGCCGTACGCGGAGCACATATCCAGCATGGATACGGCGTCTCTCATGGCTCCGTCGGAATACGTTGCTATCATGCCGAGCGCTTCCGGATCATACTCTATGGATGACTCATCCGCTATAAATGTGAGCCTCTTTACTATCTCATCGTCTTCTATCCTTCTGAACTCATACTGCTGGCACCTGGACATTATTGTTGCAGGAACTTTTCTGAGTTCCGTGGTCGCCAGTATGAAAACCGCGTGCGCCGGCGGCTCCTCCAGGGTCTTGAGCAGCGCGTTAAACGCTCCGGCCGACAGCATGTGCACCTCGTCGATTATGTACACTTTATATCTGCCCTTTGAAGGGAGCAGCGCGACCTTTTCCCTTATGTCCCTGATATTGTCAACGCCGTTGTTGGACGCGGCGTCCATTTCTATGATATCTACATAACGGTCCTCTACCGCCTCACGGCAGTTCTCGCACTCAAGGCACGGATTTCCGTCGCTGCTGTTAAGGCAGTTAAGCGCAGCGGCGAATATTTTGGCCGTACTCGTCTTTCCCGTCCCTCTCGGGCCGGAGAAAAGATATGCGTGAGCAATGTTTCCGGTCTCAATCTGTCTTTTTAGGATATCTGTTATATGTCTCTGTCCGTAAACGTCATCAAATGTCCTCGGACGGTATATCCTGTATAGTACCTTATGCGCCATTTTTATCTCCCGTATTTTCACCGCCTCTTGCGGCATAGAATATATACTGCTGGGCTATGCCCGCTGCATCCCCGAACAGCGAATACGCAAAATCCTCAGTGGCCCTGTCGCTGCCCGTAAAACCGTAATGCTCTTTTAAGACCCTCTTTATCCATACGTCCGCCGGAAAAGCTCTTCTGTGCCCCAGCGAAAAAAGCAGTATGCAGTCAGCGACCTTGGGACCGACGCCCTTGAGCCTGAGCAATGTCTCCTTGGCTTCGCGGTAATCCATGGTTTTAAGGCTTTCCAAGGGAAAACCGCTCCTCACGGCCTCAGCCGTTTCCTTTATATACGGAGCTCTGTACCCTGTGCCTACCGATGTCAAATCCTCTACGGATGCATCCGCCAAAACTTCGGGTTCCGGGAAACACCGGCAGATGCCGCAGGGGCCTTCGATCGCATCACCGTACCTGTCGCACAGTCTCCTTATTATACCCCTTATCCTGCCTATATTGTTATTGGCCGATATGATGAATGATATAAGTGTCTCGAAAGGTTCCTGTCTTAAGACCCTGAGGCCCGGAGCTCTTCTCATACCCTCGGTCAGCAGATTATCCGGACTTTCAAAAAGGTGGGCGTAGTCCGTATCAAAATCGAAATAGCTGCGCCATACTTTCTCAAAATCCTCTTTGCTGCACGGATACAGGAACAGGGAATCACTGCCGGCGGACACACGCAGAAAACGTCTCACGGCCACTCCGGAATAAGAACCGTCCGGCTCTTTTTCAAACCGGAAACACTGACCGTTCTCAAAAATACTGCACAGATCGACCGGACCCGTGCCGGACACTCTGATACCGCCGTTTTCTTCCCTGTAATACATGGATATATTGTATCAAATCAAGGGATAAAAAAAAAGCCTTCAGACTTGAAGGCTCTTTAGCTAGTTTTGTCAGGATTCCCTGATGCTTACCTGCTTCTTGTCGCGGCCGAGACGCTCGAAACGCACGATCCCGTCGGTGAGCGCGAACAGAGTATCATCATTGCCTCTGCCTACGTTAACACCGGGATGGATCTTTGTCCCGCGCTGGCGGACTATTATATTGCCGGCGAGCACAGCCTGACCGTCGGAACGCTTAACGCCCAGACGCTTGGATTCGCTGTCTCTTCCGTTTCTGGAACTTCCAACACCTTTTTTATGTGCCATTTATAGTTCACTCCTTTTTCCTGAGAATATATCCTTACTTTTCTTCCTTGCCCTCGCTGCCAATCGCAGTGATCTCAACAAGTGTGTAGGGCTGTCTGTGGCCCTGCTTTTTCCTGTAATCCTTCTTGGGCTTGTACTGGAAGACTATTACCTTCTTGGCCTTGCCGTGCTCCAGGACCTTTCCTGTAGCCTTAACACCCTTTACATAGGGCTTGCCGACCTTCACCGTCTTTCCTGCCGCTGTAAGGAGCACATCGAAGGATACCTCGGAACCGACTTCGGCATTGATCTTCTCGACCTTTACCTTGTCGCCCTTCTCAACCTTCAGCTGCTTACCGCCCGCTTCGATGATCGCGTACATATCGTCAGATTTCCTCCTCTTACCAGTCTCGCCGCAATCGGTACATGCGCGCATGTTTTAGGGAACCTTATGCGTGCGGCTCGAAAAATAATATTATCATATGACAAATGGCTTGTCAACTGAAATATCGGCTCTCTTAGGCATCAGAAGAATGCCTGCACATCCGACAGTCTGCTCTTGTCCGGAGACGTTATTATGCTGAACGAATTCGGATGAGCGTGCCTGTCGACTTTCATATAGAAATGCTTGTCGTCATACAGAGGCATTATGGGTTTGTTTATGTTGTTCCTGCCCGCTATAAAATCGAACAGGGCTTCGTCCATCTCCACCAGGAATACGGAACCGTCGCCTTCGTTTATTGCAGTCAGGAGTTCCCTCCTGACTCTCATGGCCATGGACTCAAGACTGAACACTTTGCCTGTGCCGTGGCAGTAAGGACAGTCGCGCAGTGTCACTGACGACAGCTTCCGCCCGGTCTTCTTCCTTGTCATCTCAACGAGTCCGAGCCCCGTAATGCCGACGACATTGGTCTTTATCCTGTCTGCGGACAGAGCCTTCTCCAGCTCTGAAACGACCTTTTGCTTGTTCTCTTCAGACTCCATGTCTATGAAGTCTATTATTATGATGCCGCTTATGTCGCGCAGCCGGAGCTGTCTTGCGATCTCATGCGCCGCCTCAACGTTCGCGTTGAGTATCGTCTCCTGAAGATCGTTGTCGCCTATGTACTTGCCCGTATTTACGTCGATCGCCGTCAGCGCTTCAGTCTCGTCTATGATAAGATAGCAGCCGTTCTTGAGCCATACCTTTTTATCAAGAGCCTTTTCCAGTTTGCTCTCGATATTGTAGTGTGTGAATATGTTAGACTTGCCCTCATACAGCTGAACCTTGTCCCTCATTGACGGATCCGTAATATTCACAACAGCCTGGACCTTCTCGAAGTAGTCGATGTCATTTATGACGAACTCGTCAACATCTCTCTTGAATATATCCCTTATTGTCCTGAAGAGCAGAGTCTCTTCAGCGTGTATAAGCCTGGGTGCCGACAGAAAATCGGATTTATCCTGTATCTTTGTCCACAGTCTGGATAAGAACTTGACCTCACCGACTATACTCTCTTCGTCAGCATTCTCAGCAGCTGTCCTGACTATGACACCCAGCCCCTCGGGCTTGGCGCTGCATACGAGTTTCTTTAAGCGTTCGCGCTCTTCCTCGTTTTCTATCCTTTTGGATACGCCAACATGATCGACGGTAGGCATGAGCACAACCAGCCTACCGGGAAGACTTATATGCGTAGTGACTCTGGCCCCTTTGGTGCCGCCCGGCTGTTTCAATACCTGCACGAGGAGTTCCTGATTTGGCTTTAAGAGATCGGTTATGTTCGGTATCTCAAGTTTACTCTTTATGGATTCCCTGTCCTCTCCGCTGTCCGAAAAATAGAAATCAGACTCATCGGCTAAAATGTCCCCCGCATATAGAAACGCGTTCTTATTGAGGCCCACGTCAATAAACGCAGCCTGCATCCCGGGGATTATATTGGCAACAAGACCTTTATATATGTTGCCGACGATACGTTCCTTGCCGCGCTGCTCAATATGCAGCTCAACGGGATTGCCGTCTTCAAGCAAAGCCACCCTGATCTCATGTGAATTGGCATCCGCTATTATCTGTTTACGCATACCCTTCTCCTCACTGGATTAAAAATATTTATTCAGCCAGATCGCTAAGGGGGACCACGCTGTCCCCCTGTCCGGCGTAACATTCAAGTCTTGTTATGAGAACACTGCCCGGATCCTCTCCCAGAGCTCTCACTATGAGTGCCGGGTTCAGTGTCTTTTCGCTGGAGTTGCTGAGCGTCACATATAGAGACTGCCCTTCGGCCTTATAGTCTATAATAAGAGGTCTGATATCCTTATCGCGGCCTTTTCTGTCCTCCACCGTAATGCTCTCCTGACCGAAGAGCTCTTCCGCTTTACCGGTTATATCCCTGCTGAAATCGATACGGTAATCCGCCTGAGCATTCAGCGACATGAGCTTCTTGCACGTATCCGGCAGTATACCGGCAGTGATTATGCTTATGCCTTCGGGCATGACCGCCGCGAGCCTGTCTTTTATATAACCGGGCTCCACGTCTTCAGCCATCTTTACTTCCAGATAATCCCCTTCCGTTGCAAAACCTACGGACAGAGGCGAAGCAAATGACATGACTATATGGGGATTATATCCTTCCGAATACGCGACCGGCAGACCGCTGCGCCTCAGGGCGCGGGCAAAAGCACGCTGCATATCGAGATGCGAAATATACCTTGTATCCCCCTTACGGGAGTATTTTATCACAGTTCTCAAACCTTTTCACCTTTATGCATATTGCAGCCCTTCCCCTGAAGCCCGCACGCCATGCAGTGCTTCCTGCAGTCGTCGGTGGTCTCTGATGCGATGGCGCGGCTGTATTCCTTCCATAAATATGCCCTGTCTATCAGATAATCTATATGTTCGAACGGAAACACTTCATCCTCCCCGCGTTCGCGGCAGGCATACCATGAAGGATCCAGATCATTCTTGGCGAACAGTTTGCGCCAGAGGTTTATGTCGAAGTTCTCGCTCCAGCTTTCCAGCCTGCATCCCTTCTTATATGCATCCAGTATGACTCTGGACATGCGTCTGTCACCCCGTGCGAGCACGGCTTCCATAAAGCTCGTGTCAACATCGTGGCAGCTGAACTTGACGCCTTTCATCTTAAGGTTCTTGAAGAGATAATCCTGCTTCGACAGGAGTTCTTCTTTTCTGTTCTGGGCGCACCACTGGAACGGCGTCTGCGGCTTTGGAACAAAATTGGATGCACTGACGTTGATCCTTATCATGCCGTTCCTTAATTCCTTCGGGGTCTCATAGTAGAGTCCCTTTATCTTTTTGACCAGATCGACAATGCCGTCCAGATCCTCATAAGTCTCTGTCGGCAGCCCGATCATGAAATACAGTTTGACGGTATTGATGCCGCTCGCGAATGCTTCCCTTACCGTACCCAGTATATCCTCTTCGGTTATGTTCTTGTTTATAACATCCCTCAGTCTCTGCGAACCCGCTTCGGGCGCGAACGTTAGGCCTGTCTGGCGCACGCGCTGCAGTTTCTCGGCTACTTCGGGCGCGAACGAATCCACTCTCATTGAAGGCAGGGAAACAGACACCCTTCTTTCTTCAAATCTGTCCAGCAGATCGCCCACGAGTTTATTTATCTCGGAATAGTCGCCGGAAGACAGAGAAGCGAGCGATATCTCATCATACCCGGTCGAATCGATGACAGACTCTGCTTCACGCAGTATCCTTTCCGCGCTCCTCTCCCTTACAGGTCTGTATATATATCCGGCCTGACAGAAACGGCATCCTCTCGTGCAGCCGCGCATTATCTCCAGAGTACATCTGTCATGTACGGTATTCACGAACGGGACCACGGGCCTGGTTATCATGAAGGCTCCGTCAAAATCGGTCAGGATATTCCTCTCGACCTTCTCCGGGGCTCCCTCAAGAGCGACTGTCTTGGCCACGCGTCCGTCCGGATGATAGTTAACGGTATACATTGAAGGCACGTAAAAACCGCCTGTTTCGGCGAGTTCTCTCAGATACGCGCTCTTACTGAAACCCTTTTTCTTATGCTTTATGTATATATCGCAGAGCCTGAGTATGGCTTCCTCTCCGTCTCCGGGAACGAATACATCGAAAAAGTCGGCAACGGGCTCCGGATTCACCACGCATGATCCGCCGCCCACGATCACGGGATATGAATCGTCCCTCTGTGATGCGAGCACGGGGATACCGCCCATATCAAGCATATCGAGTATGGTGGTATAGCACATCTCATAGGAGATATTGAACCCGGCGATATCGGTATCCTTGAGAGGCCTTCCGGTCTCCAGAGAAGACAAAAGCTCCCCTCTCTCTTTCATCGAGTCGGCCATATCCTTCCATGGCGCAAAATAACGCTCTGCAAATACGTTCTCCCTGGAGTTCAGCAGCTCGTAAAGCAGATTTAAGCCCACATGGCTCATGCCTATCTCGTAAATATCCGGGAAACAGAATCCGAAATCGAGCTCATATTCGGTTTTAATGACGGAATTCAGTTCGCCGCCCGTATACCTCGCGGGTTTCTCTATCTCCGGCGGGATCATCCTTCCTGTGTCGTTTCTTTCCGTAAGCATGAGACTAATTTTAGCATCTATAAGGTAATAGGTCAATCGAACAGAGGGCTTGCCGAAAGGGCCGGCCGGTTTTACACGGATAAGCAAATATGGTATAATTACTACTCAATCCGGCGGCCGGAAACAAAGCCGCGAGAGGTATGGTATGCAGCTTAAACATTATTTGGACAGGAGCGTATACAAAAATACCGACAAGGTGATCATATTCCTGATCATTGTCATAATCGCTTTCGGTATCATAACACTGCTCAATGTAACGGCAGACCCTTTTACGGGAGAAGAGAGTTCAATATCCGACTATCTGAACAATCTCAATCCTATGACAGCGGCCGTTCCTCAATTGCTGTTCGCAGTCGTTGGCTTTGCGATACTGTTTCTGCTGCTGTTTCTTGACTACAATGACTTAAGGCCATACATAAAGTATTTTTACTGGGTCTGCATAGGTCTTCTCGTTATAGTGCTCGTCTACGGCTCGACCATCAACGGAACATCAGGCTGGTTCAAACTCGGACCCGTGAGTTTTCAGCCGAGTGAGTTCACAAAGATCGCTCTGATACTGTCGTTCTCCAAGATACTCGCCGACTTTACGGAAGGTGAAGAAGCGGGCATAACAAAGCTTTCGCAGTTGTGGCCCGTTCTCTGGAGGTTCCTCATACCGTTCCTTCTGGTCGCGGTTCAGCCGGACTTCGGAACGGCGCTCGTGTATGTTGCCATATTCATAATTATACTGTTCTTTGCAAGAGCATCGGTTAAGATATTCCTGATTCTCGCCGGCATAGCAGGAGGCAGCATCCCGCTTCTGTGGATGTTCCTCGCCGACTGGCAGAAGGACAGGCTGTTCTCATTCCTTGACAAATCATACGGGACTGCGGATACGCAGTATCAGGCAGTTCAGGCCAGACTGGCTATAGGATCAGGGCAGCTTACCGGTAAGGGTCTGTTCGCCCAGGGATCCATGAGTCAGCTGGGCTACGTCCCGATGGAAACGAACGACTTTATATTCTCCGTTACGACTGAGACCTTCGGATTTATAGGAGCTGCGCTGCTGCTCGTGCTGTATGCCCTTCTCATAATCCGTACGATCATGGTTGCCATGAATTCAAAAGATGACTTCGGCACATACATCTGCATGGGCGTTACCGGCATGATGCTGTTCCATATATTCGAGAACATCGGCATGAACATAGATCTCATGCCTATAACGGGAATACCGCTCCCGTTCTTCTCATACGGCGGATCCAATCTGCTGACATGTCTCATAGCGTACTCGTTCGTACTGAACGTCAGTGCGAGACGACAACGACGGCAGATAACTGTAACATCGAAGATAATGAAAAGCGAGCTCCCGGATTGACGTGGAGCCCGCTCTTTTTTTCTATTGTTCTATAATCAAATGCCGGATCGTCTCCTGCCCTTTATCCTGCGCATCGCGGGAACGACCAGGAGTGTGCCGGCTATGCCTATCGCAAGCTGAATGACATTGCCGGGTATGGACAAAACAGGCGATACCGGATTGCCGTAAATAACAACCTCAGCCAGATAATATCCTGCGATCATGACAGCCGAAGCGAGAAGCATACCGACAGCATTTCTGCCGGCCGATCTTCCCTCCGTGCCTTTTACTGCCGTGGACAGCACAAGGCCCATTAGCAGACGTATGACAAACGTGAACGGAGCCCATATAAGAAACCCTCCTGCCAGATCGTATATGGTCATGCCGACAGCTCCGGGGATCCAGCCGTTCTTTCTGCTGAGCAGTATGGCCGCAGCAAAAGCCGGGATGTTGCCGAAATGAACGAACCCTCCTCTCGGGCCGGGAATACATATAAGAGTTAGAGCAAAAGTGAGCGCTGTAAAGATAGCGATCTGCGCTATGTCCCCTGCGGTACTTTTTCTTCCGTTATCTCTCAGACTGTCTTCCATGTTGATCATCCTCTCTCATTGCCTTTAAGCAAACACTGTATATAATAGCATCTAAGCGTTATTATTTAAATGGACATTTTTCCTGTTAAGTAAACAAAAACCCCGCGGAATCCCGCGGGGCAATCATATCATATACTATTATATCAGCCGTTATCCTGCTCTCCGTCACCTGTATCCTCGGGATTGTCCTGCCCTTCCTGACTATCATCTCCCTCCGCGGGAACTTCACTGTCATCCGGGGTCGTGACTATTGAATCCGCATCGGGAACAATTATGGAATCATCCGCATATTTCCTGTCCAGATAGTACTCAAGTATATCCTTGGCGGCCATGGACGAATAGGCGCCTTTGTATCCGTTCGGGATATAGATGACTACAACGATCTCAGGATCATCGTACGGCGCAAAGGAAACGAACCATGAGTTATCCTCCACAGGTACATTCTGCGTGACAACGCCCGTGCCCGTCTTACCGCCGATGATATCGGCATATTTCCATCCCTGGAACGTGTTCATGCCGGCACCGTCCTCAGGCGATATAACTGATTTCATGCCCTGCATTATAGCGTCAAGATACGTCTGGTTCACATCCAGTTTGCTCTCGACACGCGGCTCAAACTCCTGTACCACGTTGCCGTTAGGATCAATGATCCTGTCCACTATGTTGGCGTCATACACAGTGCCGCCGTTCACTATAGCCGAAACGTATCTCGCGACCGATATGGGCGTTACGGCTGTTATGCCTGAACCTATACCGACGATGGCGGTATCCGTGGGCTTCCAGACGAGCTCGGATATATAACTGTTTATATCATTGTCATATCCGACCTTGAACGACACCTCTGTAGGTATTGCCATGTGTTCGTATAATACCTGTCTTATGTTTCCGCCGTTCTGGGTCGTCTCGTTCGAAGCGAGATCGATCAAGGCCTTTGCCGTTTCGTCCAGCACCTCATCGGAATACTCGACGTTTCTGCTCTCTCCTATCTTTTCAAGATAAGCGTGCACGCTGTTATAGACTATGACCGGCAGAGCAGTCTTCTGCTGATTGAGCGGGAGCGTGCCGTCATACAGCACCAAAGGACCACCGACCTGACCCGTGACTTCGCCGGGAATCTGTATATCGGTCTTATTGGTGAGTCCCAGACGCTCTGCCCATGAGTCAAGCTTCTCTATGCCCAGTCTGTCGGCCACAACGTAGAAATAATAGTTGCAGCTAACCTGCAGCGCCTCCTGAAGATCCAGGTTCTTGTGCTGATCGTAATACGGGTAAACCCAGCATTTCGGTCCGTGTTCTCCCGAATCCGGGTCGTTTATGTACTTATCGAAGTATCCTTCGTCGGATATCGTCTCATCCAGGGTGAGCACACCCTCCATGAGTCCGGCAATGGCCGTTACCATCTTGAACGTGGATCCGGGTATACCGGTTGACGATATCGCCTTGTTGAACAGAGGCGTGGCGGGATCGTTCAGGAGCTCGTCATACTTTTCGGGCGAAATACCGCCCGTGAACCAGTTGATGTCGTATGACGGATAGTTGGCGATAGCCAGAGTCTTTCCTGTCTTGGCTTCCATAACGACCGCGGCGCCCGATTTGGCGAACTCAGGCTCCCTGCCGTTCAGGATGTCATCGTAGTCATCCCTCTTCTCGTCATAGGCCTCCTGCTGCAGCCTGTTTATCTCTTCTATATTTTTCTTTAAGGCCTCCTCGGCCGCTGTCTGCAGTCCCAGATCCAGCGTGAGCATTACGCTGTCTCCCTGCTGTGCGGGAGTGCTGCCCGTCTCGGATACGACCTTACCGCTCGAGGATACCTCAACGGTGCGCGTTCCCTGTCTGTCCTTGGTATTGCCGGTCAGGTACTCCTCCATCGAGGATTCTATTCCCGTTATGCCTATCAGGTCATCCTTTGTGTAACCCAGATTCTCCAGCTCTTCAATATTGGTATCGTCAGTTATCTTGCCAGTGTAACCTATAACATGCGCCGCAGTTGACTTGTACGGATACACACGCGAAGTCGAAGCGGCGATCTGCATGCCGTCTAGCACGTCAGAATGCGCCTCTATATCAGCCACAGTGTTTATGTCGACATTAGTGGCTATTGTTACCGGCTCATATGCAATGTAAGACGTCAGCTGCGCCTCCTGCCATATCGACAGAACTTTACGCGCCTCTTCATACGACATGCTCTCGGGTATCCTGTACCTGTTCCGGAGATCCCTGTAAACATTGGCTGCAGGAGACTCCGTGTTGACGTACATGTTCTTGCACCAGTTCTCATGTCTCTTCTGGAAAGCTTCCTCATTGACATCGCCGAAATCGAACTCGTACTCGCCGCCCGGTCTTCTTACTATATTGAAGGTATCTATGACCTTCCCGTCATTATCCTCTATTATCTTAATGGTATTTATGATTATATCGGTGTAATATGCTTTGTCGGTATAAGTGGTCCTGGACGGGTCTCTTAAGAACTCGACATCGTAGCTCCTCTCATCGTATGCGAGCGGTATGCCGTTTGTATCGAGTATGCTTCCCCTCTCGCCGTCTATGGTCTGTGTCCTGGTGGTCTTACTCTCAGATGCACTGGAAATAGCACCGCCCTGATTCAGCGTGAGGTTGCCCAGCTGAACAAACAGTACGGCGAAAAGGAGCGCGAATATGGATGCGAATATTATGAGTCTGTACTTGAATCTCGTTACCATATGTTTTCCTAGATCTCCATTTCCATGTCGTCCGCGTACTTACGTCTCGGTCTTATCCAGGAAACCGTGTAGAGCTTCTTGAACAGATAATACATGGGTATCATTATACCTGCGGTAAGACCTGCGCCCGGCAGTATGAAGCGCAGCATCATATACAGAAGATCAAATTGCCTTCCCAGAGCAAATACTATTATCGCGAGTATCAGTTCCTTAATGATATAGCAGCCGAAACCGGCCAGAGCGGGCATCCAGAAACGGATGCGCTCAGACTTTCTGAGAGCGATATAAAGAAGTATGATGCTGACTGTGTACGCGAGAGCGTTTCCTCCGAGGACCGGAGAAAAAAGATCATCATAGATAAAGCCGAAAACGGCTGCGAATATTATAGGCATCAGCGAATGCTCGTTGAACATTATCGCTATGGCCAGTATCAGTATAAGATCCGGCACAAGACCGGCTATGGTGGCATATCCGAAAACGGAGCCGCAGAGGTTCACGGCAAGAAAACCAAAGCCGGCGAACAGTACGTATCTCAAAAGACTACTCTGTGACCTCCATGATTACCATGACCTCTTCAAGACGCTTGAAGTTGACGGCGGGATTGATTACAACACGCTTCTGGCTGCTCTCTTCTCCAACCTCCGTGACCTCGCCTATTATAAGGCCCTTGGGATATATATCATCAACTCCGGAAGTCAGGACTCTGTCTCCTATCTCCACATCCGTGTTTATGGGCAGATAATCCATATCGAGCAGCGTCTCCAGGGGATCGTTCCCTGTGCGGCCTCTGACCGAACCCACATCACGCGTCCTCTCGATAATGGAGGATATCCCCGTGCTGCCGTCTATTATGGCGGTTACCTTTGCCCATGTGGGACCCACACCTGAAACGCGTCCGACAAGTCCGTCCGCTGTTACGACAGGCATATTCTCCTTTATGCCGTTATCGCTTCCGAGATTGATGGTAAAGACATCAAACCAGTTGCCGGGATTCTTTGAGACTATATCCGCGGCGACCATGGTATACTCCGGGTTGTTCTCCCTGAACTCCAGAAGGCCCTTGAGCCGCTCGTTCTCAGCCTCGAGTTCAGAATGATCCGCAAGTTTATTCCTGAGGAGCGCGATCTCTTCCTTAAGTTCCTGGTTCTCAGAGACCATGTCGTCCTGATTTATGGCGACATCGACCGTGGAACTCACGTCATCCGACATCTTGTAGAATAACTGCTGAACAGGCACAAAAAGACCGCCGGCTACCGTCTGGGTACCGGTCGCATCGGTGTATGTAGCTGTGGATATGAGCAGTATTACGAATACTATGACCGCTATAACCGTTATTATAAAAGGCCTGTTCTTGAACAATCTCTTTTATTCCGCTCCTTTTCAGAGTTATCGTATATTATATCATACGGCAGCATGACATGTCCATTTGGTCACAGATTGTTAACAATAGAAAAAAGCCTTAAAAAAGGCTTTTGTCTCTTTCGAATCACATAAGTCCCATATCTTTGAGTTCTGAGTATATCCTCGAAACCGGCAGTCCTATGACATTATAGAAGCAACCTTCTACTCCAGTGATATGCTTTGCCATCACTCCCTGTATAGCGTAGGCCCCTGCCTTGTCGAGGAAGCTTTCGCGGTTAAGGCAGTCTTTGATCTCTTCATCCGTAAGATCGGCAAAAGTGACCCGCGTCTTCTCGCAGAATACCCTTTCCTCGTCTCCGGACATTATGCACACACCCGTCATAACATGATGAGATCTTCCCGACAGCCGTCTTAGGAATGCTGCTGCCTCATCCCTGCTCTCCGGCTTTCCCAGGATATCGCCGTCTATGACGACGACCGTATCGGCGCCTATCACCAGAGCGTCCCTGTTGTCTGCGAACACTGAGCCTGCCTTGGCCCGTGCGTTCTCCTTTACCATATCCTCGGCATCCATGCCGCCCTTAACTTCTTCGCAGTCCGATACTATGACGCTGAAGTCATCGGATATGTATTTAAGAAGCTCGCATCTCCTCGGAGAGGCGGATGCGAGCACCAGTCTTTTTATCATATTGAATCTTCTACCTCTTCGAAAACAATAGCGCCTTTCTTGCACTTTTCGAAGCACATACCGCATCCGCGACAGTCATCATGTATGATATGCGTCTGTTTGATCTCGCCCTCTATGGCACCGAACGGACAGGCCTTGGCGCACAGATGGCAGCCGATACACTTATCGGCGAGTATCCTCGCCCTCTTTATGGGCTTTGTACGGATTATCGTATTTCTCGGACACTTGTCAACGCATATATGGCACTCCCTGCACTTCGAGTAGTCGACCCTAGGAAGTCCCTCAACCATTGTTATCGCATCGAACGGGCAGCTCTTTGCGCATATGCCGCAGCTCAGACACCCGACCTCGCACACTTCCTTGACCTTTATGCCCCTGTGGGAGTTCCTGCACGCCGGATAAATATCTATATCCAGGTCCATTACCTCGATAGTATTCTTGGGACAGGCCTTAACGCATGTGCCGCATCCCGTGCATTTCATAAGATCTATGTCTGCTATACCGTGATCACCCATCGTTATGGCACCGAATTTGCAGACCTTGGCGCACGTCCCGAGACCTATACAGGAGAACTCACAGTTGCGGAAACCGCCGGCCAGCGCCACAGCAGCTCTGCAGTCCTCAGCGCCTTCGTAGACGAATTTATCCTTGCAGCCGTTCTTTCCGAGACACATTATCCTTGCCGCTTTCGGTTTTGCCTCACCGGCTTCTACGCCCAGTATCTCGGCGACTTTCTTCTTTGCGGCATGACCCATTACCGCGCAGCCGCCGAGAGGCGCGTTGCCGGCAGCGAGAGCTTCAGCGAAACCGTCGCATCCCGGGAATCCGCATCCGCCGCAGTTTGCACCCGGAAGGTTTTCCCTTACGGCAACAACTTTCTCATCTTTCTTGACAGCCAGTTTCTTGGATGCTACCGAGAGCAGTATACCGAACGCGGCCCCGAGGCCTCCTATTGCTAATATCGACCAGATTATCTCCATATCATCAACTCCTATACCAGGTTAGAGAAGCCCATGAACGCAACGCTCATGAGTGAAGCCGATACGAGCGCTATCGGGAATCCCTGGAACGGTTTCGGCACGTTTGACGTTATCTCCATCTTTTCGCGGATTCCCGCGAATATGACAATCGCAAGGAAGAATCCGAGAGCTGCACCCAGACCGTTCATCGCTGTTTCCAGCAGACCGTACTGTTCATCGATGTTCGTTATGGCGACGCCCAGCACCGCGCAGTTCGTAGTTATCAGCGGCAGATACACGCCCAGCCCCTGATACAGTGACGGGCTTGACTTCTGTATGACCATCTCGACCAGCTGCACAAGCGCGGCTATTACGAGTATGAAAGCAATCGTCTGAAGATATCCCACACCGAGAGGATCGAGTATGAAGTACTGTACCAGCCACGTGATTATGGATGCGAGCACAATAACGAACGTAACAGCCATTCCCATGCCTGTCGCGGTCTCTATCCTCTTTGAAACCCCTAGGAACGGACATATGCCGAGGAACTTTGACAGAACGTAGTTGTTAACGAGTATCGAGCTTAAGAGTATGATCAGTATGCGTATGAACACTTCCATTATTCAGCGACCTCCTTAACAGCTTTTTTCTTTCCGCCTCCGAGCATCACCTTGTTGACGAGCGCCATCAGCAGACCGAAGACGAGGAATCCACCGGGAGCCAGTATGAACATAAGAGCAGGCTCGTAGCCGTCAGGAAGCACCTGATAGCCGAACAGCGAACCGTTGCCCAGCAGTTCTCTCACGAACGAGATCATGAGCAGCGCGAGTGTAAAGCCTATACCCATGCCGAGGCCGTCAAAGAGTGAGGCTCTGACTGAGTGCTTGGACGCAAAGGCTTCCGCCCTGCCCAGTATTATACAGTTGACGACTATCAGCGGTATAAAGAGCCCCAGTGACTCATTGAGCTCCGGCAAAAAGCCCTTCAGGAACAGCTGAACTATCGTAACGAACATGGCAATGATGACTATAAAGGACGGTATCCTTACTTTGTCGGGTATGAAATCCTTTAAGAGGGCTATTATCATGTTCGAGCATATGAGTACGAACGTGGCAACACCGCCCATGCCTATCGCGTTGAACATTGACGTGGTGACCGCTATCGTGGGACATGTTCCGAGGACCAGCCTGAATATGGGGTTCTCATTGACTATGCCGTTTATGAATATTCCGCGCATCGTAGTCTTTTCCATATATCACACCCCCTCCGATAAAACGTCCGCATATAGCGAGCAGGCGAGGTTTACCGCCCTGCAGATACCTTTTGACGTAAGAGTCGCACCCGTAAGCGCCTGTATCTCACTGTCGCCGCCTCCTGACACCTTTACGACTTCAAGAGGTGCCGTTCTGCCCGCGTACTGTGAGAGATAAACGGGATCATCGCCTTTGGCGCCGAGGCCCGGCGTCTCATCGTGCGAGTCAATATTTACACCTGAGACCGTGCCGTCGGAATTAACACCCACGGTCACCTGAAGCCCCGAGGAGTATCCCTTTGTTGACACAGTAACGGTAGCACCGATCTTTTCGCCGGACTTTACCGCATAGTACGCTTCCTGAACCTCAGCGTACTCATCGCCGAGACCGGCAGCGCTGAGGTCTATCTGTTCGAAGTCCTCCGCATCCGGCATTACCGTCTGTCTTGCTTCCGTCTTGTTCTTTTCTTCCTGCGCAGCGATCGGGTCCTTTGTCACGCTGTACGTGAGACCCAGGAGAAGTCCTGCCACGGCCGTTATAATGATCAGCCTTAAGGCGATCTTCATCACACCGTTCATTTGGCAGCCACCTCCTTTACGCCGAATACTCTTCTCGCAAACTTTCTGTCAAGCAGCGGCGACATAAGGTTCATGAACAGTATCGAGAAGGACACGCCTTCCGGATAACCGCCGAACAGCCTTATGACCATCGTTATGACGCCGCAGCCTACTCCGAATATTATCTGGGCTTTCGGGTTCACGGGAGATGTAACGTAATCCGTCGCCATGAAGAATGCTCCCAGGAAAACTCCGCCCGCGAGTATATGATATGCGACCTCCGAGAGATCCCCGGTCGTGAGGCCGTGTATGAAAGCGATAAGGGCGACCGTGCCAATGAATGTGGCCGGTATCCTTATGGAAATGACCCGTCTTATAAGCAGATATATGCCGCCGCCCAGGAGAGCTATCGTGCATACTTCACCGATACAGCCCGGTATATTTCCGGTCAGCATATCGGTAAGCGACGGCAGAGCACCTTCGGCCGTACCCTTCATTATTGCAAGCGGAGTCGCGGTGGATACCGCATCCACTCCGGGAGTCACCCATGTCGTCATGGCTATCGGCCAGGATACGAGCAGGAACGCCCTTGCGGCCAGAGCCGGGTTCACGAAGTTGCTGCCCAGTCCGCCGAAGCACTGTTTGACTATCGCTATGGCGAACACGGCACCAACAACGGGAATGTAGAAAGGCACTCCCGACGGGAGATTGAGCGCCAGCAGCAGTCCGGTCAGGACCGCAGACATATCGCCCACCGTCACAGGCTTTTTAGTGGCGACCTGTATCAGTGCTTCCGTCCCAACAGCCGTACCTACACAGAGCAAGATAAGCCACAGCGCGCTTATACCGAAGAAGTATACAGCGCATATGCTGGCCGGCAGGAGCGCTACTATAACGTCCGACATCAGCCTCGCCGTGCTTTCATTGCTTCTCATATGAGGTGCACTTGAAAGTATCTTCTGCATATATCTGTCCCTTTCAGATTAGTCCTTCTTTTTATCCTCAGAAGCCTCAGCCTTCGCGGCCTCGGCCTTTTTTCTCTCCGCGCGGATTCTCATTACCTCATCCTTCGCGAGTTTTACGTACTGCGAGACGTGCCTCTTTGCAGGACATACGTACGAACAGCTCCCGCAGTTTATGCAGTCCAGAGCATTGTATTTTTCAGCTGTCTCGAACTGTTCCTTTTCAGCGCATGCTGCTATCCTCATGGGCATGAGGAACATGGGGCATCCCTGAGCGCACTTGCCGCACTGTATGCAGGCCGTCATGCGTTCTTTTCTCTTCATGTACTCTTTTCCGAGCACAAGCAGTCCGGAAGTACCCTTAACGACGACGCAGTCCATGGACGGCACAGGAAGGCCCATCATGGGACCGCCCGAGATTATCTTCATGGGATCCCCCTTGAATCCCCCGGCAGCTTCGATAAGATCGCTCAGCGGCGTTCCTATCCTTACCAGGAAATTCGAAGGCTTTTCAACGCTGCCCGTCACGGTGACCACTCTCTCCGTCAGGGGATGTCCCAGACAGAAAGCATCGTAAACCGCCTTTACGGTAGCGACATTGGAGACTACGCAGCCCGCATCCGCAGGAAGACCGCCGGACGGGACTTCCCTTCCGGTCACAGCATAAATGAGATGCTTTTCAGAGCCCTGCGGGTACTTTGTCTTGAGTTCAACTACTTCAAGAGGATGACCCGAAGCAGCCTTTGTCATAGTGACTATGGCGTTCTGCTTGTTGTCTTCTATGCCCATATACGCCTTGTCGACGCCAAGAGCCTTCAGGATTATCTCCGTGCCCTTGACGATCTCTTCTGGGTATTCGAGCATCAGCCTGTGGTCAGCCGTTAAAAACGGCTCGCACTCGACCGCATTTATTATAAAAGTATCAACTTTTTTGTCTGCGGGTATGCTGAGTTTGACGTGCGTCGGAAAAGTCGCTCCGCCCATGCCGACTATTCCGGCATAGCGTATCATATCTATTATCTGTTCTTTTTCAAGTAAGGTATAATCAACGGGACCCGTTTCATCCCGGGTATCCTGAAAATCGTTCTCTATCACGACTGCAGGGATCATCTTTCCCATTATGCCGGGTATGTTCTCTATTCCGTGCACTCTGCCGGATACACTGGCATGGCATGCCGCGCTCACGAAGCCCGAGGCCTCGCCCACTATCTGTCCTATGCGCACATAGTCGCCTTCAGCGACAGTCGGTCTGGCAGGCGCTCCTATATGCTGAGACAGCGGTATCCTGACAATCTTGGGCGCGGGCAGCACCTCTATCGCGCGTTCCTCGCTCAAAGGCTTGCCGTGATGGATCCTTGCGAGCGGATGTATCCCGCTCCTGAATGTTCCCGTTTTTTTCATTTATGAGTCTCCGCTTAAACAACTGTCACACGGCCCTGATGCCGTATGCATAATCAAAGATATTATATCATACTGTGCACATATTAAAAACAAATTTATAGTTAAAAAGAAACATGTTTGATTGCAAAAAAAGGCTCTCCTTGAATAAGGAGAGCCTTAATGGTGACTCCATCGGGATTCGAACCCGAGTTGCAGGCGTGAGAGGCCTGAGTCTTAACCGCTTGACCATGGAGCCTTATGTCTCCCGCACTTAAGCGGGAGGCTCTGGCTTAATAAGAAGCCGGTTTGTTATTGGGATTGTTGTAATCGTCACCGCGGCGGTAATCGTAGATCGCGCCCTGGCTGTAGATATCCATGCTCTCCAGCGCTTTACCGGTACCGATCGCTACACATGATACAGCATCTTCGGCAACATAGCAAGGAATTTTTGTTCTTTCCGTCAAAAGTCTGTCCAGACCGTACAGGAGAGAACCGCCGCCTGTCATGCATATGCCGCTCTCAGCAATATCCGCCGTGAGTTCCGGAGGAGTACGCTCAAGAACGCCTAGGATGGTCTCCATTATCCTGTTCAGGGGCTCCTGCATAGCTTCGATAGTCTCATTCGAGCTTATCGTTATGCTCTTCGGAAGACCTGATATGAGGTTGCGTCCGGTGACTTCCATGTACGCTTCCTCTTTTCTCGGAAATGCGGATCCTATGTTGATCTTTATCTCTTCAGCCGTTCTCTCGCCGATCAGCACGTTGTACTTCTTCTTCAGATATCTTGCGATATACTCATCGAAACGGTCGCCCGCGATCTTGAGCGAATCGCTTATAACAGCACCTCCGAGTGAGAGTACCGCAACATCGGACGTACCGCCGCCGATGTCAAGGACCATATGTCCCTGAGGCGAACTGATGTCGATGCCCGCACCGATAGCGGCCGCAATGGGCTCTTCTATGAGACATGTATGCCTGGCTCCCGCTTCCTCAGTAGCTTCGATAACGGATCTCTTCTCTACCTCGGTCACACCGCTGGGAACACATACCACTACTCTCGGCTTGAAGAACAGTCTTCTCCCTATGACTTTGTTCATGAAATACCTGAGCATACGCTCGGTATCATGGAAGCTGGAGATGACGCCGTCTCTCAAAGGACGCGCTGCTATGATGTTGCCGGGTGTCCTGCCCAGCATGACTCTGGCTTCCTCGCCGACAGCGAGCATCCTGCCCGAGAGTCTGTCAACCGCAACAACGGACGGCTCTCTCAAGACTATGCCCTTGTCCCTGACATAGACCAGAACAGTAGCTGTGCCGAGATCTATACCTATATCATTGTAATTCATGTTAAACCACGCCATAAACTCTCTTAATAACCTCCGAGTAAATGAACATTATTCATAATGATACTACATAAATGCCTTTTTTTCAACCTTTTCTCATTTACGGCTGTGCCGCAGCGGTGATATAATGCGCTTATGGAAAAGGAATCTATGCATAATCCTGCAGAAGACGAGCGCTTCATGGAATGCGCCTTAAAAGAAGCTCTGAAAGCCGGTGCCGCAGGCGATGTTCCGGTCGGAGCGGTCATAGTAAAGGACGGGACCGTGATATCCAGGGGCCGCAACAGGCGCGAAAAGTCAAACAGCCCTACAGCCCATGCCGAGATTGAAGCGATCGAAAAGGCCGCCCGCAAAACCGGGCACTGGAGACTTCTAGGCTGCACTCTGTACGTTACGATGGAGCCGTGTGCGATGTGTGCAGGGGCCGTCATAAACGCTCGCATCCCGAGAGTCGTGTTCGGAGCATACGATAAACGCTTCGGAGCGTTCGGCAGTCTATACAGCCTGAATGAAGGGAAACTCAACCACACGCCTGACGTAACGGGCGGCGTGCTCGAAGAGGAGTGCACCGCACTGCTCCGGGATTTCTTCAGAGAAAAAAGATAAGCACCTTTTGAAGTGAACCCCTTTTGTTAGACACGAAACTAACGAAAGGGGTTTTGTTATGTC
>CAYRWM010000017.1:0-39073 GCA_964428055.1 uncultured Christensenellaceae bacterium
CCGAAAGTACTGCATTGGAGACGATGTGGGAGGATAGGTAGCTGCCGGTCCTAATTTAGAAACCCAGAAATGGGTTTCTTTTTTATTAATAATAAAGTATAATTTTATTAACATGTTTTAGGTGGAAACAGATGGAAGATAATTATAATGGTCAGTTGATTTACAGTGAATCTTTGGATCGAAAATCGCTTAACGGCATTAAGGGATTTCTGTTAATAGTTGGGCTTGTTTTCGGTTGTCTATTGCTTATTCTTCTTGTTGGTTTTATACAATATATCACCGGTATCGGTTATTTACAGTTTATACTTTTGGTTGCAGTGCTGATTTCTTGTTTCTTTATTGTAAAACATTTTCTCACAAAATATGATTACGTTGTTTTAAAGGACAGTGTCTGTATGATAAGAGCGATTGGTAAAAGAGAGAAACTCATTGCTCAGTTTCCTTTTTCTGATATAGCTTATATCGGTAAGAATAATGCAGATGCCAAGCCGTTATTTGTAGGACGCAAACGTGAGAAAGCAACATATAAATCCATTAATTCGGATTCTTATTGTATTGTCACTAAAGATTCATATATCTTCTTTAATTCTACAGATAAATTCATTAAAGCAATTGAGGATAATAGATGATTAGGCCTATTGGCTCGATGCTCGATGATTTTGCATCCCAAAATAGTATTTCTTTTCATATGCCGGGACATAAGGGTGTTGCTTCATTCCTTGAGCCCGGATTTTTATGTTATGATATTACTGAACTTCCCGTAAGTGATAATCTGTACGAACCGAAAGGTGTTATAAAGGAATCCCAGGATTATTATGCTCAGTATTTAAATGCAGGTAGTATATACTATCTAGTGAACGGCTCTTCCACAGGTGTAATATCTTCAATTCTTTCTCTTTGTGATTTTAATAAGGTGCTGTTTTGCAGGAATATTCATGTTTCTGCAGTTTCGGGTATGATACTCTCAGGTATCACGCCGTGCTTTGTTTATGGAGATAATTCAGAGTTTATAACTGAAAAAGACATTATCTCTGCGATGGATGAACATTCTCCGGATGCCCTGTTTTTGGTATATCCTGATTATCGCGGTGACTGCTTCGATCTAGAAAAAGTCTGTATTGAGGCACACAGAAGAAAAATACTAGTTATTGTGGATAGCGCGCACGGAGCTGGGTTTCCTTTCAGTGACAGACTCCCTTTGGACTGTGGTACGGCTGGCGCTGATATTTGGACTATTAGCATGCATAAGACTTTGGCATCCGTGAATCAGTCTGCTGTTCTTTGCCTTTCAAAGGATATAAATAGCGGAATAGAAATTAAGAGATATATTAATCTTATTCAAACCACAAGTCCTTCTTATCCTATTCTAGCATCTATAGAGTATGCTCTTGCCGAATCATCCGAGAACGGGTCTGCTATGTATGAGGATCTCTATTGCTGCGTTTCGAATTTCTTGCCCAAACTATCAATTAACGGTCTTTCGGTTAAGAAAAACCCGGTTGCTTTTGATAATGACTTCTCCAGAATCGTAATTAGCAGTGATTATCTAAACGGTTTTGCCTTGTCTAAAATGCTCGCAGCAAGTAATATATATGTTGAAGCTGCTGATTCGGATAGCGTTTTACGTCTTACTTCAATATATAATAATGAAAGTGATTTTGAGAAATTTATTAACGCTGTTTCTGAAATAAGAATATTTGACGATAATATGAAATATACATACTATCGTTATGCTGACGATATTGTATTATCACCGAGAGATGCATTTTTTGGGCATGGGACAGAGGTTCCTTTGAAGGAAGCAACTGGCAGAATCAGCTGTGATCCCATAGGGTGTTATCCGCCTGGTATACCTGTTATATTGCCCGGATGCAGGATAACCACTGAACAGGCCGAATATCTTTTAGCTATGGAAGATCTTGGCTACGATCTATTTGGTCTATGTGAACATAAAGTTAGAGTATTAGAGGGAAAATGCTTATGAGTAAAGGCATGTTCATTACTTTTGAAGGAGTTGACGGGTGTGGGAAAAGCACCCAGATGAGATTTCTTGCGGAATATCTTCAGTCAATCGGGGTCGATGTTGTTACTACGAGAGAACCCGGCGGCTGTACTATATCTGAACAGATCAGGGATATGCTGTTATCTCTTGACAATTATGAGATAACTGATATGACTGAAGCCCTTTTGTATGCTGCTGCGAGATGCCAGCATGTTGATGAGATTATAAGACCTGCTTGCGAAGCAGGCAAGATCGTGCTTTGTGACAGGTTTATTGATTCATCGTTAGCATATCAAGGTTCTGGCAGAGGACTTGGAATTGACCGTATTATGGATCTCAATCGCTATGCAATAGGCGACATGATGCCCGATAAAACATTTTTTATAGATTTTCCGCCCGAGATGGCTTTTAATAGGATGAGCAAAAAGAGAGTTCATGACAGACTTGAAACTCAAAGCCTGGAATTTTATCAGAATCTTTACAGAGGTTTTAAAGAGCTTGCTGAAATGTATCCTGATAGAATAATTACTATTGATGCAAGCGGCGATAAGTTTCAGACGAAAGAAATAATTCAAGGAGAAATGGATAGGATCCTTGCTCAAAGAGAAAAATGACAAACAGTGTTTTAAACGCTGTCGTATCATCTTCGGATTATGACGGTGTGTATCTTTTTATAGGTAACAGCGGAGATGTTAAGGAGAGTTCTGACCTGTTTGTCAGGACTATTATTTGTGATTACCATACAGGCTGCGGTAAATGCCCCGGATGCAAAAAGGTTAATGCCGGCGTTCATCCGGATGTATATTATATCGAGAAATCGAAAAAAAAGTATTCAGTGGATGATTTCAAAGATATACTTACAGATGCATATCAGAAATCTTTTGAAGGTGGGAAGAAAGTCTTCGTTATCTTAAATGCAGAGGATATGGATGATATAATCCAGAACAAGTTGCTTAAGTTACTCGAAGAACCACCTGAAAATACAGTGATTATCCTTGGTGTATCAAATCCGAAAGCCTTGCTGCCCACAGTTCTTTCTAGATGCACAATGATCAGACTTGAGCAAAAAGAGGTGTCTGATGTAATAGGTTTCCTTCAGAAAGAACACGGGCTCAATCTGTCTGATGCAGGGGTTATTGCTAAGAGCGCAGATGGAGACAGAGACCTTGCTTTAGAGCTCCTAGAATCTGATTACAACGCTATAAGAAATGATGTGTTTAATATATCATGTAGACTTATAAATGCAAGGACAAAGGCATATAATGCCTATCTGAAGAAAATACTGGAATACTCTGATTATCTTGACTGCGTTTTTCTTGCTTTTAATAAGATATTCTCAGATATGATTATGGTTAAGAATGATATCTGTGATGATTTATGTAATACGGATTTCTTAACTTATATGAGATCATCTTTAATTAATTGTCCGTTTGCAAAAATAATAAATGTTTATAGTATAATAGAAGAAGCGAATGATAAATATAAAAGATGCAGTACAATAAATAAAAAACTGCTCATCGAGCAGATGCTGATAGAAATTCTTGAAAAGGCAGTGTGATATATCATATGGAAATGATAGAAAATGATATGAATAATACTGAATCCGAAGAGATTGTTGAAAAGGCAACTTTAACAGACCAGGTCACTGTGGTCGGTGTAAAGTTCAATAATAACAGTAAGATATACTATTTTGATCCGGATGGTATTGATTTTGATATCAACGATGGCGTGATTGTTGAAACGGTGCGCGGTGTGGAATTCGGTTATATTATGTTTAAACCGAAGGAAGTCAGCGACTCAAGTATCGTAAAACCGCTAAAAAAAGTGATTCGTAAGGCATCAAAGGAAGATTTTAAGAAATTAGATAAGATCGCCGAGGATGAAAAAGAAGCTTTTAAGATATGCAATGAAAAGATATTAAAACATGGCATTGACATGAAACTCACGAATGTTGAGTATACTTTTGACGGTAAAAGGCTTATATTTAACTTTACTGCTGATGATAGAGTGGATTTCAGGGAACTCGTAAAGGATCTTGCCAGTGTGTTCAGAACAAGAATTGAACTACGTCAGATTGGTGTAAGGGATGAAGCGAGGATGATTGGCGGCCTTGGTTCATGTGGAAGACCTTGCTGCTGCGCTGAGTTCTTAAATGACTTTCAGCCAGTATCGATTAAAATGGCCAAAGAGCAGAATCTGTCTCTTTCACCTACAAAGATAAGCGGACTCTGCGGGAGGCTTATGTGTTGCCTTAATTATGAGAATGATAATTATGTTAAAACAAGGAAGAAGATGCCTAAGATCGGATCTGTAATTGAGACAATAGACGGTAACGCGGAGGTTGTTGAACATGATATATTAAAAGAACGTGTAAGGGCTAAAATTGAACTTCCGGATGGTTCTTTTGATGCACGCTATTATGATTTGAGTGATATAAAAGTCAGTAAAGAACCTGCTAAAAAGACGCCGAAAAACACTAAAAGTGAAGTGAATAATAAACAGGAAAACAAGGATAATAATTCAAAATAAATCTTGAATTTTATTTTATTGATGTTAAAATTAAACTGTTAAAAATATGAAGGAGGTTACGCTATGGCATATGTAATTGGTGATGACTGTTTAGCTTGTGGAGCATGCCAGGGTGAGTGCAGTTCTGATGCTATAATCCCCGGTGACAGCAAGTATGAAATCGATCCTGAAAAGTGCATCTCCTGTGGAGCTTGCGCAGACATTTGTCCTGCTGAGACGATTTCTGAAGAATAAGGGAAAGAATAAAATGAACAGCCGTTAGGCTGTTCTTTTTTTATGTCGATTGCGTATCCGAAAGTGCATATTGTATAATCTTATTATGTTTGATAATAAGCGTTTCGATGATTTGCAATGGGGAAATCTAAAAATTATACAGTCGTCCGACCACTTTTGTTTTGGGACTGATTCTGTTTTACTATCACATTTTATTGAGTGTAGGGATAATGATCTTATTTATGATATTGGTTCCGGTACTGGTATTCTGACAATTCTTCTTGGAGGAAAGAATCCCACATCAAGAGTGATTGGTATCGAGATTCAGAAGGATTTGTACTATATGTCCATGGAAAGCAAAAGGATTAATGGCCTTAATAATATAGATTTCCTGAATATGGATATTAAAGATGTTGATAATAGTTTTGAAAAAGCATCTGTAATAATATGCAATCCTCCATATGAAAAAATTGATTCCGGTATAATGCCTGAAAATGATTCCTCCAGGATTGCGAGATATGAAGTATGCGTAAACTTTGAAGATATAGTAAAAGCTTCTAAAAAGTTGCTTTTGAATAAAGGAAAGTTCTATTTTATTCATAAGAGTGACAGAATCGAGGAGGTTTTCTCCGTTTTGGTCAAACATGGTTTTCACACTAAAAAACTCAGGATGATTTATTCTGATATATCAAGTGATTCCAGACTGTTTATGGCATGTGCTCAAAGAGATAGTAAGCCAGGTATGAAAGTATTAAATCCATTGATTATACATAATGAAAACGGTGAATATACCGATGAATTAAAAGAGATATACGAGCCGTATATACCGTGAGGTGATAGTATGGGAACACTCTATGTCGCTGCTACTCCGATAGGCAATCTCGATGATATTACTCTTAGGGTAATCGAAATACTTAAAACAGTTGATTATATAGTATGTGAAGATACGCGTCATACTATTAATCTCCTGAATCATTTCGGTATATCTAAAAAGCTGATATCGTGTCATGAGTATTCAGCTATGTCCAAAATCGAAGATATTATTACACTTATAGAACAGGGTTCTGATATTGCTTACGTAAGCGATGCGGGAACACCTGCTGTTTCAGATCCTGGGAGAATGCTTGTTCATTCAGCAAGGGAAAGAGGTCTGAATGTGATAGGACTTCCCGGGGCGTGTGCGGGTATATGCGCTTACAGTATATCCGGAATACTTAGCAAAAGATTCGTGTTTTACGGGTTTTTGAGTGATAAGACAGGAGTGATGACCGAAGAGATCAAATCACTTATGAATTACAATATGCCTGTGATACTGTATGTTTCTCCGCACAAATTGATTAAGACTCTGAATCTGATTAAAGAATTGTATTCAAAGGGTATTTTGATTCATGTGTTAAGGGAACTTACTAAGATACATGAAGAATACTTATACGGAACTCCTGATGATATGATTGAAAGGTTCACAGTAAAAGAACCCCGCGGCGAGTTTGTTCTGATATTGGAATTCATTAAAGAAGAAAAAGAAATCGATCCTAAAGTATTGGTTGATAAGATAGATGCGTTTATTGAAGACGGCATGAGTGTAAAGGATGCAATAAAAGCAGTGAGCACTGAATCTGGAATACCGAAGAACAAGCTTTATGCTCTTTATCATGAGTGATGGTTTATTTGCAATAAGCATCCTTTTGTAGTAAAGTAATCTAATGATTATAGGGGAGACCCTTTAAGTAAAGACTGAGGTAAACTAATGGAAAAATTCTACATAACAACGCCTATATATTATCCTAGTGCAAAGCTGCATATTGGTCATGCATACTGTACGACTGCGACTGATACTATCGCAAGGTATAAGAGACTTATGGGCTATGATGTCAGGTTTTTAACAGGTTCAGATGAGCACGGTCAGAAGATTGAAAAGATAGCTGAAGAGAAGGGTATTACTCCAAAAGAATATGTGGATGATATTGTTGCATCTATAAAAGAATTATGGAAGATGCTCAATATTTCAAATGATGATTTTATAAGAACTACTGATGAGCGCCATATAAAGTGCTGTCAGAAAATCTTTGAAAAATTATATGAGCAGGGTGATATCTACAAAGGGGAATACAAAGGTTGGTACTGTACCCCTTGCGAGTCATTCTGGACAGAGACGCAACTTGTAGATGGCAAATGTCCCGATTGCGGCAGAGAAGTATCTCTTACCAAAGAAGATGCTTACTTCTTCAGAGCATCTAAATATGCCGATGCTCTTATAAAGCACATCGAAGAGAATCCAAATTTCATACAGCCTGAGAGCCGTAAGAATGAGATGCTTAAGAATTTCCTGCTGCCGGGTTTGGAAGATCTTTGTGTTTCCAGGACAAGCCTGAAATGGGGGATACCTGTTTCTTTTGACCCTGATCATGTAATGTATGTCTGGATTGATGCTCTCGCCAACTATATTACTGCTCTGAATTACCTAACGGATGATGACAGTCTGTTTAAAAAATACTGGCCTGCTGATGTACATGTTGTTGGCAAGGAGATCGTGAGATTCCATACCATAATATGGCCATCTATACTGCTTGCATTGGGACTTCCATTACCCAAAAAAGTTTACGGACATGGATGGCTTGTTGTTGACGGTAATAAAATGAGCAAATCATTAGGCAATGTTGTTGATCCTGTCTTTCTTATCAACAGATATGGATGCGATGCTATAAGATATTATCTTATGAGGGAAATACCATTTGGTTCGGATGGTTTATTTAACAGCGAACTCCTTTTGAAAAGGATAAATGCTGATCTTGCAAATGATCTTGGAAATCTTCTTTCCAGAACTGTTGCCATGATAGAAAAGTATTTTGATGGCGTTATAACAGGTGATAAAGAAAGAGCTGTTGAAGATGATAGCATTATAAATATCGGCAGCCATCTTAGAGATCGTGTGTCTCACCATATTGATGAACTGCATATTTCCAATGCTCTTGATGAGATATGGTCATATATAAACAGTTTGAATAAATACATTGATATCACTATGCCTTGGATACTTGCTAAGGATGATGATAAAAAAGACAGGCTTTCAAGTGTAATGTACAACCTTGCCGAAGGTCTAAGGATTATTTCAATTCTTATTTCACCGGTAATGCCCGATACATCTGTGGAGATGCAAAAACAACTTGGGCTCAATGATATTGAAGTAAGCTGGGAATCTGCTGGCCTATATGGTAGTATCAAAGCCGGGATAAGGGTATGTAAGGGAAATGTTCTGTTCCCCAGAATTGATATAGAAAAAGAACTTGATTATCTTGTTTCATTAAATAAGGAAAAATCATCTAATAATGGTGAATCAGCCGGAAAAATTGAAACAAAAAGCGAGATTACCATTGATGAATTTGCCAAACTTGACCTTAGAACTGCAGTGATTGTTGAGGCCGAAAAGGTAGAAAAAAGCAGGAAGCTCTTGAAACTAAAGGTTAAGTGCGGCGATGAATTCAGGACTGTCGTTTCAGGGATATCAGACTACTATGCGCCTGACAGTCTTATAGGCAAGACGGTTGTTATGATATGCAACCTGAAACCCACAAAACTCTGTGGTATCCTTTCGGAAGGAATGCTTCTTGCAGCTGATGATGGTGCAGTAAAGCTGGTCACAGTTGATTCTGAATGTAAAGACGGAGTTGAAGTACGCTGATATGTTTGCAGATATCCATGCCCATTTGCTCGACAGCGCTTTTGATGAAACGCGCGAAATAATTATAAGAGATCTCTCCAGTAAGGGGGTCTCTTTTATTGTTGAGAATTCCACTTGCCCGGATGATATGATTAGGGCTTCAGAATTGGCAGAGAAGAATTCGAATATATATGCAGCTGTCGGTATATATCCTGATTTTTCATTTATGTATAACCGTGAGGTAGAATCAGTTATAAAAGAGCTTGTGAAAAAGAATAAAAGAACGCTTGTAATAGGGGAGATAGGACTCGATTATCATTATGACGATTCTCCGGACAGGAAGATTCAGATAGACTGTTTTGAGAAACAACTGGCGCTTGCGGAAGAATTAGGCGTACCTGTTGAGATTCATTCCAGAGATGCTTCTGAGGACACTTTTGATATCATCAAGAGTTCTAAAGTTAAAGGATTGATGCATTGTTTTTCCGGTAGTGTTGAAACAGCTCTTAATTATATTGATATGGGATTCTATATCTCGTTCGGTGGTGTGCTGACTTTTAAGAAGACTAAAAAGCAGATAGAAGTATTGAAAAGCATACCAAAGAACCGCATTCTTACGGAGACAGACTGCCCTTATATGGCCCCTGAACCTAAAAGGGGATTTGTCAATGAACCGGCTTTCATAAGGTATGTTATAGAAAAAATGTCGGATATCCTCGGTATGGAATATGATGATATTGAGAGTCAGACTCTTAAAAATGCCATGGAGTTTTTAGGAATATAGAAAATGGATAACTACGTTTACAGATACGGTGACAGTAATTATATTAATCTCACGAATAAATGTACAAATAAGTGTACTTTTTGTATAAGAAATGAAACAGATGGTGTTTCAGGAGTGGATCTTTGGCTGGAAAGGGAGCCGGATGCGTCTGAAATAATCAGCATACTTTCTGCTGATAAAAGAGATGTTGTTTTCTGCGGCTTTGGTGAACCGACAATAAGGATCTCAGAGATAATCAAAATCTCGGAATACGTTAAGAGTTATGGCGGCAGAGTAAGGCTAAATACAAATGGTCATGGCAATGCATTTAACGGTTATAATATTGTGCCGTCAATGAAGGGTCTTGTAGATATTATTTCAGTCAGTTTGAATCAGTGCACAGCTGAAAAGTATTCTGAAATATGCAAAAGCATCTATGGACTAGATGCTTTCGGATACGTAATTGATTTTATTAAGTGCTGTCAGAAGGAATCTATTGACACTGTCCTGACAGTTCTGGATTTTTTAGATCAGTCTGATATTGATTCCTGCAGAAAGATTGCAGAGAACTATAATGCAACATTTCGAATAAGAGGTATGGTTTAGGATCATATCTCCTTTTTCATTATAAGGACTGAACCTTCCTCGAAAATATCGCTGTCGATTTTATCTGACGGTACGAAACCAAGTTGATCCTTATACTTTTTGATAGCATTATGGTTTGTGGGATCAATGTTTACTTCCACAACTTTGATCCCCGATGCTGCCATATCAGAGAAAGCTACGTTTAGCATTGATACTCCAAGGTTTGGATAAGCATCAATATCAACGATATTTATGCTGTGCAGAAATGCTTTGTCTTGATTATCAAAATTGCGCATAAAAAATACGTAGCCGACTACCATCTCATCTTCCCAGGCAACATAAACCCTTGCATGACGCAGCATAGCAATGAGATTAAATAAACTAAGTGCACTGTCGCCTTCATATGAATCAGCTTCTATTTCAGCTATCTGTTTAACAATATCAAAGTCTCTTTCTTTAATATGAAAATATTCAATCGCCATTAATATTTTCTCCTTAAAAATTTAGTGACTAAATCATTATATACCATTTTGTTTTAAAAAGATAGAAATAAAATAATAATGAAAAATAAATGCCGATTTGGTATAATATATAAATGCTAATTTTGATATTGAGGTATTGATCGTTTATGTTGGACTTTTCTTTGATGGCTTACAAAAATGAAATAATAGATGATCTTTGTAATCTTATTAGGATAGATAGTGTTAAAAGTGATGCACAGTCTCATATGCCTTACGGTAAAAAGGTTTTTGAGGCATTAATGTATATGCTGAACCTTGCTGAAAGCCTTGATCTGGATAATGTAAATCTGTTTTCGAGGTGCGGCTATGTTGAATATGGCGAGGGCGACGATCTATTTGTTATACTTACTCATCTTGATGTTGTACCAGCAGGTGATGGTTGGACAGTACCGCCATTTGAAGGTATTTATAAGGACGGTCGTGTATACGGCAGGGGAGCTATAGATGACAAGGGGGCAGCTGTCTGTGCTCTTTATGTTCTTCATGCACTTAAAGAAAACTGCAAATCTCTGAATAAGCGCGTCAGGCTAATCTTTGGATGTGATGAAGAATCCGGCTGGTCCGATATGGAATATTATCTCAATAATACAAGTGAAAGGCCGGTTATGGCTTTTTCTCCTGATGCGTCTTTTCCTGTTATCAATTCTGAGAAGGGAATGTGCCAGCTTATTATTGAGAAAAGCGGATATGCTGCTGAAGGTAAAGGCATTCGCCTTAGAGAATTCAAAGGCGGGGAAAGAATCAATATTGTTCCGGACAGAGCATCTGCTATCATTGAAGGCGACTCAGCACTTCTTAAGGAAGCTATGGACCTTTTTAATGAAAACACCGGATATGCTCTTAAAGCAGATGTTTCAGGCGGGGAGCTTTATGTATATGCTGAAGGTATTTCTGCTCACGGAGCAAAACCGGAAGAGGGCAGAAATGCACTTATGATGCTTGTTGGCTTTCTTAATACTCTTCCTATGAAAAAATCCCCTGCATGTGATGCTATATATAAATTATCCGCATTTCTTGACTCTGACTGTTTCGGGAAAAAACTAGGTATTGCATGTAGTAACAAAATGGGTGAGCTTACAGTCAATTTCGGATTTGCTGACATTACTGAAGAATCAGTCAAAATTGGTATTGATATAAGATATCCTTCCTGTATAACCAGGGATACAATTATTGATTCTGTTAAAAAAGCTTTTGACGGATACTCTGTCAGCGTTAAACATGAACTGGCTCCACATTATGTTCCTGAGGATTCTGAATTGGTAAAGGGATTGCTTAACGCTTATGAAACCGTTACAGGCGATAAAGCTTACTGTGTGGCAATGGGCGGCGCAACATACGCTAGGATATTTGAGAATTCAGTGGCATTTGGTCCGCTATTCCCGGGTGATGAAAGTCTTGAACATCAAGCAAATGAATATATTTATATTGATTCATTGATAAAAGCCGGGGAAGTTATGGCCGAAGCCATAATGAATCTCTGTACATAATGGAGGATTATAATGAAGAGACTTACCAGTGATGAATTAAGAGAACTATATTTAGGCTTCTTTAAGAGTAAGGGACATGCTATCATTAAGAGCGCGTCTTTAATACCGGAGAATGATCCCACTGTTCTTTTTACTACAGCAGGAATGCATCCCTTGGTTCCATATCTTATGGGTGAGAAGCATCCCGCAGGAACAAGGCTTACTGATGTTCAAAAATGCGTTAGGACCGGTGATATCGATGAGGTAGGGGATTCTTCTCATTGTACATTCTTCGAGATGCTTGGTAATTGGTCGTTAGGTGACTATTTCAAAAAAGAAGCTATAGAGTGGAGTTTTGAGTTTCTAACATCGCCTGATTATCTCGGTATTGATAAGGATAAACTATTTTTTACATGTTTTGAGGGTGATGAGAATGCTCCAAAGGACACTGAATCCTTCAATCGTTGGGTTGAAATGGGTGTTGACCCGTCTCATATCTTTTATCTGCCAAAAAAACATAACTGGTGGGGACCTGCAGGAATGACAGGGCCCTGTGGACCTGATACTGAGATGTTTATAGATACAGGTAAGGAACCCTGCGGCCCTGACTGTAATCCTTCATGTGACTGCGGAAAATATCTTGAGATATGGAATGATGTTTTTATGCAGTACAACAAGACCAAGGACGGGACTTTTGAACCATTAGCCAAAAAGAATGTTGATACTGGTATGGGGCTCGATAGAACAATTTGTATTTTGCAGGGCGTTGAATCGGTATATGATACTGATGTTTTTATTCCGATAATTAAAAAGATTGAATCCCTTTCGGGCAAGAAGTACGCTGATTATCAAAAAGAGTTTAGAATTGTTGCTGATCATATGAGATGCGCTACATTTATGATCGGGGATGAAAAAGGAATAACTCCCTCAAACGTTGATCAAGGTTATGTTTTAAGAAGGCTTATTAGAAGAGCAACTAGATTTGCTGGCCAGCTTGGCATTGAAGAAGGTAAGCTCTCTGAAATTTCTGATGCGGTTATTGATAAGTACGGACATGCGTATCCTGAACTTGTAGAGAAAAGATCTTTTGTTCTTGATGAGATTAATAAAGAGGAGATACGTTTCCAGAAAACAATCAAACAGGGTCTTAAAGAGTTTGATAAAGTTGCTTCTAAACTTGAGGGCGATACATTAGACGGTAAGAGTGCTTTCAGGCTCTATGATACTTTCGGATTCCCGATTGAGTTTACGCTTGAAATTGCAAAAGAACGTGGAATTAAGGTTGATAAGGCCGGATTTGATGAGGCGTTCAAACATCATCAGGAACTTTCTCATGCCGGAGCTGAACAGAAGTTTAAGGGAGGATTGGCTGACCAGACTGAGGAAACAGCTAAACTTCATACAGCTACGCATCTGCTCCTTGCTGGTTTGAGGAAGCTTGTAGCTCCCGATATCAATCAGAAGGGGTCAAATATAACTGCTGAAAGGCTTCGAGTTGATTTTAACTTCCCGAGAAAACTCGAGAGGGAAGAGTTGGATAAAGTTGAAGCATATGTTAATGAGGCAATTCAGGCGAAAGTTCCTATAGTGATGGAAGAGATGAGTCTTGATGATGCCAAAGCTCAGGGTGCTGTCGGAGTTTTTGAATCCAAGTATAGCGATGTTGTTAAAGTATATACCATGGGTGAGTATTCAAAAGAAATATGCGGCGGTCCGCATGCTTCCAATACCGGAGACCTTGGACATTTTAAGATTAAGAAAGAACAGAGCTCCTCTTCGGGAGTTAGAAGGATTAAAGCAGTCCTGGAGTAAAAATGATAGGTATTAATGATATTGCCGAAAAGGCAAAAGTTGCATCAAGAGAACTGGCCAATATGAGTGCCGAGGATAAGTCCGCTATGCTCTATGCAATGGCTGATTCCTTAAGAGATAATGTTGACTATATCCTCTTTGAGAATAGTAAAGACATAAACAAGGCAAAGAGTGCAGGTATATCAGAGGCACTTATTGACCGTCTGATGCTTAATAAGGACAGGATTGAAGCAATGGCTCAGGGGTTAACAGACATTGCTGATTTAGATGATCCGATTGGCGAGGTCATGGAGGTTTTTGACAGGCCAAATGGTCTTAAGGTTGAAAAAGTTCGTGTTCCTTTTGGCGTTGTAGGAATAATCTACGAATCAAGACCTAATGTTACTGCCGATGCGATAGCAATATGTATTAAGACCTCAAATGCAGTTATATTAAAAGGCGGGAAAGAGGCTATCAATTCAAATATAGCTATAGCTAACGTTATTATTAACGGAGGCATGAATTATAAGATGCCTCCGAATTCAATTGTTATGCTAGAAGATACGTCACGTGAATCAGCCTCAGAAATGATGAATGCCCGCGGATATATAGATCTTCTGATTCCAAGAGGAGGTGCAGGGCTTATTTCTTCGGTTGTAGAGAATGCCAAGGTTCCGGTTATACAGACCGGGGTCGGTAACTGTCATCTGTTTATTGATGAAACAGCCGACAGGGATATGGCGCTTAATATTCTTATAAATGCCAAAACTTCTAGACCGGGCGTGTGCAATGCTATAGAAACATTGCTCGTCCATAGAAATATAGCGGCAGATTTCCTTCCCGTAGCTATTGGAAAACTAAAGGAATATGGAGTTAAAATTGTAGGTTGTGACAGATGTCAGTTGTATGGTGTCGAACCAGCTACCGATGAAGATTTCTATAAAGAATTTCTTGACTTAAAGATTGCGATAAAAGTAGTCGATGATGTTGATGCTGCAATAGAGCATATTAACAAATATGGAACAATGCACTCCGAATCAATCATTACGCAAAATGATGATAATGCCAAAAAGTTTATGAACAATGTGGATTCATCGTGTGTTTATGTAAATGCATCGACCAGATTCACTGATGGTTTTGAGTTTGGATTTGGTGCTGAGATAGGAATAAGTACCCAGAAACTTCATGCAAGAGGTCCTATGGGGCTCAAGGAACTTACAAGTTATAAATACATTATTAATGGTAACGGACAGATTAGATAATAAAAGATGATCGCAAAAGCGATCATCTTTTTTCTTTTATTATATTCATTATGCTTTCCTCATCAGCAGAAGATGGAGATATTCCTGTGAAATACTCGAAAGCCTTAAATGCCTGCCAAATTAACATTTTCAGTCCGTTCATAGATCTTAATCCGCGGCATTCAGCTTGTTCCTCAAGGCCAGTTTTATCGATACTGTAATTCAGATCATAAACTAATGCATCTTTATGTATACTGTTGAGAAAGCTGTAATCATCAAATTCTTTTTGTCCTATCATTCCGAGTGGTGTGGCATTAATCAGAAGATCACATTCCTTTATAGATCTATTATCAAATAACTCAGCACATTTTATATTTAGTTCTTTAGCCACAGATTCAGCTTTAATAAATGTTCTGTTTTGTATTGTTACATCTCCGTTATTATCTCTTATATAAAGTGCCAGAGATTTAGCTACTGATCCGGCGCCAATAATTACTACTTTAATACTGTCAAAACTACACAGTGTATCTTTGGTTGACAGTGATCTGTGGAATCCGAACTCATCAGTTGAATATCCTCTTAAAACTCCGTTTTTGTTTAGAACTGTGTTAACACTTAATTTGCCATGGTCTTCGTCCAGGAATTCTCTTATGGCATTCTTAAAAGGCATTGTAACATTGAACCCGCACAATTCAGATTTCGCTTCTTTGCAAAACGATGCAATTTCGTCCTGCTCCAGTTCAATATAGGTATACTTGCCCGGAATGCCATATTTTTTGTATAATGTGTTGTGTATCAGTGGTGATAGACTATGCTTTACCGGATTGCCTATTACGGCACATTTGATATCATCCATGTGTGTATTTTATCATTATAGAAAAATATATACAATTATGAAGGGGTTATAATGAAGATTCTTATAATTAATGGTCCTAATCTGAATATGTTGGGAAAAAGGGAACCTGATATTTACGGTAACAACTCGCTTGAAGAAGTTAACAATTATATCGAAGGCAAATGCGAGGGTTTTGAGCTTTCATTTTACCAATCGAATATTGAGGGCGAAATAATTGATGCGATTCATAAATCAATTGATGATTATGATGGCATCGTTCTTAATGCAGGAGCTTATACTCACTATAGTTTTGCTATAAGAGATGCAATTGCATCTGTAGATATTCCATGTATCGAAGTGCATCTTAGTAATGTTTTTGGTAGGGATGAGTTCAGAAGAAATTCGGTTATAGCTCCGGTTTGTAAAGGAAGCATTAGCGGCTTTGGTGCCGATAGTTATGTTCTGGCAGTAAAATCATTTTGCCTATAAAACTCATTATAAAAAGAAAAGCTCTTCGGATATGTTTTCCGAAGAGCTTTTTGTTTGGGATTAATACATTCCAGGCATTCCGCCAGGAGCGCCAGCAGGAGCCATAGGTTTGTTCTTTTCAGGATCTTCAGCTACAACGCTTTCTGTTGTGAGAAGCATTGCGGCTATGCTTGCAGCATTCTGAAGAGCACTTCTGGTAACCTTTGTAGGATCGATAATGCCTTCTTCAATCATATCAACATACTGATCTGTCGCTGCATTGAAGCCAAAGCTGTTGCTGTCATTCTCAAGAACCTTTTCTACTATAATACTGCCTTCAAGGCCTGCATTTGTAGCAATCTGTCTTATAGGTTCTTCAAGAGCTTTAAGAACGATATTAACACCTGTTTTGACATCGCCGCTATAATCTTTAACGCTTGCTGAAAGTTTCTTGGCTACTTTCAGAAGTGCAGAACCACCGCCAGGGATTATGCCTTCCTCAACAGCTGCTTTTGTAGCAGAGAGTGCGTCTTCAATGCGGAGTTTCTTATCTTTGATCTCAGTTTCCGTAGCAGCGCCGACTTTGATTACTGCAACACCGCCGGCCATCTTTGCAAGCCTCTCGCTGAGTTTTTCTTTATCATATTCAGATGTAGATTCTTTGAGAGCATTCTTTATTGAGTTTATTCTAGCTTTAATAGCTTCAGCATCGCCTTTGCCTTCAACGATGGTTGTGTTCTCTTTATCAACCTTAATCTGTCTTGCTCTACCAAGCATATCTATAGTAGCTTCTTTTATGTCAATGCCGACTTCTTCAGATATAACAGTTCCGCCAGTCAGTATTGCGATATCTTTGAGCATCTCTTTTCTTCTATCGCCAAAACCTGGTGCTTTAACGGCTACGCTGTTAAATGTGCCACGAAGTTTGTTAACAACTAAAGTAGACAGAGCTTCACCTTCAACATCTTCAGCTATGACCATAAGCTTTTTGCCTGCCTGTGCCAGCTGTTCGATGATGGGGAGGAGGTCCTGAATCGAAGAGATCTTCTTGTCCGTTATGAGAATATAAGGATCATCATAGATGACTTCCATTTTGTCGGCATCTGTTACCATGTAAGGAGAAGCATATCCTCTGTCGAACTGCATGCCTTCAACAACTTGAAGATCTGTTTTAAGGGAGTTAGATTCTTCAACAGTGATAACACCGTCATTTCCGACTTTATCCATTGCATCTGCAATAAGCTGTCCGATTTCGGTATCTCCTGCTGATATTGAAGCAACCTGAGCTATTGCATTTGAACTTGATATCGGATTGCTCATAGCATGGAGTTCTTCAACAGCTTTATCAGCCGCTTTAAGGATACCTTTCTTTATATCCATCGGGTTTGCACCTGCTGCAACATTCTTAAGACCTTCACGGATAATAGCCTGAGCAAGTATAGTTGCTGTGGTTGTTCCATCGCCGGCCACATCGTTCGTTTTTGTTGCGACTTCCTTTACCAGCTGTGCACCCATGTTCTCAAAAGGATTGTCGAGTTCGATCTCTTTAGCAATAGTTACGCCATCATTAGTGATTAGGGGAGATCCGAACTTTTTCTCGAGTACTACATTACGACCTTTCGGTCCGAGAGTAACTTTTACAGTGTTTGAAAGTTTATTTACACCCTCTTCCAGGGATTTTCTTGCTTTTTCACCGAATTCTATCTGCTTAATCATGATTTAATTCCTCCTAATTATTCTACAACTGCAAGAATATCAGACTGACGTACTATTGTATATTCATCCCCGTCGAGTTTGATGTCTGTTCCAGCATATTTTGAATAAATAACTTTGTCACCTTTGTTGACATACATTGTTACTTCTTTGCCATCGATTACTCCGCCGGGACCGACTGCTACGATTTCTGCAATCTGGGGTTTTTCCTGCGCTGCGCTGGCAAGTATGATTCCGCTCTTTGTTGTTTTTTCTGCTTCTACAGCTTTAAGTACGACTCTGTCGCCTAATGGTTTTATTGTCATGGTGACACCTCCAATTATTAATCTTTATAATGTTGTTAGCACTCAATTAAGATGAGTGCTAATTTATGTTTATATAATATAATTTATTCGTTTAATATGCAAATGTAATTAGTATTGAATATCCATAAATTTGCCAAAATTTGATATAAATGCTCAATATTTCTCTCATTTACTTTGAATTACTCTCAATTTCTATACTATTGTAATTATCTTATAGCAGGTATTATAATATATAAAAAACAAACTGAGGTCGCATATGGATAAATGGGATAAGAGATTTATGGATCTTTGTTTTGAGATTGCAAAATGGTCTAGCTGTTACAGAGAAGGCAGAAATATTGGAGCCATTATAGTAAGGAATAAGAGGATTCTTACAACCGGATATAATGGTGCTCCTGCAGGTATTTCGAGCTGTGCCGACAGAAAAGAGTGTTTAAGGGATAAACTTGGCATACCGTCTGGCAAACAAGCTGAGTTATGTTATGCGATACATGCAGAGCAGAATGCTATTATTCAGGCTGCTAAACTAGGTATTCCTCTTGAAGGAGCAACTATTTATTGTACTCATCAGCCCTGTTCCATTTGCACCAAGATGATTGTTAATTCTGGTCTTAAAAGAGTTGTTTATAAGCATCCGTATCCTGATGATTTTGCTAAAAAAATATTTGAGATGTCTGATGTTATAGTAGAGCAATATAATGATTGATACCAATTAGGGAGGTCTTATTTTGAAACTTAGCGAAATTGTTGATATTTTAGAAGCAAAAGTATTAACTGGTAAATCAAATCTTGATCTGGATATTGAATGTGCATGCGGTTCTGATATGATGAGTGAGGTGCTCGCTTTCAGTAAATATAATGCTGTTCTATTGACAGGACTAATCAATAATCATGTTTTAAGAACAGCTGAGATGCTTGATATAGAAGCTGTTATATATGTGAGAGGGAAGAGACCTGACGACAGTATTCTTGAAATGGCCGAAGATATGGGTATAACACTAATTACTACTGAGATGACTATGTTCAGTGCTTGCGGTATTCTCTATACTCATGGTATCAAAGGCGGGATGAGGGTGCACGAAGATGTCTAGTCTGCTTCTTGAAGAAAAATACAAAGTTGATCAAAATGATTTTGTTTCAGCCGGTGAGGCATCAGCAAGTATAAAACGTACCTTAAAAAAGATTGGAATTAATCCTGCGGTAATTCGTAAGGTTTCTATAGCTACATATGAGGCTGAGATTAATATTATTATCCACAGTTACGGCGGATATATATATCTTACTGTTACCGACGAGGATATTACCGTTATATGTAAGGATACCGGCCCTGGAATAAATGACGTAGATATGGCAATGCAGGAGGGATACTCTACGGCTTCAGAAGAAGTCAGAAATATGGGTTTTGGCGCTGGAATGGGTCTCCCTAATATGAATAAGAACGCTTCTGATTTCAGAGTCGAATCTTCTCCTGAAGGTACAACTATAACGATGAAGTTTAGCATTTAGGTGGTTGGATAATGGATAAGTATTTTCATTCAGTCAGACTTGAGCGTACCAAGTGCTCAGGTTGCACAAATTGTATTAAGAGATGCCCTACAGAGGCTATACGTGTCCAGAATGGCAAAGCTAAGATAATGGATGAGAGATGCATTGACTGCGGTGAATGCATCCGTGTATGCCCCTATCACGCAAAATATGCTCTTACGGATACTCTTTCTGCGATAAGTAAGTTCAAGTATAAGATTGCACTTCCTGCGCCAGCTCTTTTTTCACAGTTTAAGGGCCTGAGAGATCTGAGTAAAATTATTGATGGACTCAGGCGTATGGGTTTTGATGATGTTTTTGAGGTTGCAAGAGGGGCGGAGGTAGTATCAGCTGCGCTTAGAAAACGTCTTGAAAAAGATCATATTAAGCCTTTGATTTCTTCAGCATGTCCTGCTGTTACAAGACTTATTCAGGTCAGGTTTCCTGAACTTCTTGATCATATCGTTGATGTTCAAGCGCCTGTTGAAGTAGCTGCAAAACTTGCTAAAAAAGAATTCGCTGAAAGAAATGGTGTCGACATAAAAGATATTGGAGTGTATTTTATTACTCCTTGCCCCGCTAAGATGACAGCAATAATATCACCACTCGGAAAAAGAAAGAGTGACATTGATGGGGCTATATCCATTTTGGAGATATATGGATTGATTGCCGGTCAGTTGAAGTTTTCAGAGAATGCAGATAAGAAAGATTTGCCTGATTCAAAATTTGCTACTGCTGAGGGTGTATTGTGGGCGAATTCTACCGGGGAAATGAAATCAACTGGTGAACCAAACTCTCTTGCGGTTTGTGGGATACTAAATGTTATCAAAGCTTTGGATGATATTGATAATGATAAGCTTAGTCAGGTAGACTTTTTTGAAGGTCTTGCATGTCCCGGTGGGTGTGTCGGCGGTCCGCTTGTGTTTGAGAGCAGCTTTGTTGCATACGCGAGATTGAATAATCTTTCTCGTACTTTACCTGATAAACCCGATTATGATGAAGTTGCTCAATTGGCTGATACAGGCATTGCAGATATGGAGACTCAAATTGAACCGCTTAACGTTATGGAACTTGATAGTAATATATCAGAAGCTGCACGTAAGCTTCAGCGTATCTATGAAATAGAGGAAAAGCTTCCAGGTAAAGACTGCGGTTCCTGTGGATCGCCTACCTGCAGATCACTTGCAGAGGATATTGTTCTTGGCTATGCTAATGAGCTTGACTGTGTCTTCTTAATGAGAGAAAAGGTAAGGTACCTTGCTGAAGAGATGGTAGGGCTTGCAAGCAAAGACGGATCGGAGAGAGAATAGATGATTACTGTAAAAGAATTGAAAGAAAAATTGGATCTTAAAGAGCTGACTTCAACTGATAATAATGACAGGAGCATTTCCGACGGTTGTGTTTGTGATCTTCTGAGTTGGGTAATGGCTAAAGGCGATGAAGATATGGCATGGATTACTGTGCAGACTAATCTCAATGTTATTGCAGTTGCCAGTCTTCATGATTTTTCCTGTGTTATTATCCCTGAGAACATTGAAGTGCCGGCGAATACAATTGCTAAAGCTGACGAGGAAGGAATTACTGTACTTTCGTCAGATAAGACTTCGTATGAACTTTGTTGTGGGCTTTCATCATTAGGTGTTGGAAAATAAATAATGCAAGTTTATTATGATCTCCATATCCACAGTGCATTATCGCCCTGTGGTGACATGGATATGACACCCAACAATGTCGTTAATATGGCAAAATTAAAGGGTCTGGATATGATATCTTTGACAGATCATAATACTGCATGTAATCTGAGTTCATTTAAAAAGATAGCCGATGATGCAGGCATTACTTTTTTACCTGGCATTGAATTAAATACATCTGAAGAAGTGCATCTCCTTGCTTATTTTTATGATATTGATAATGCATGCGAGTTCGGGGATTATATTTATAATAGTCTGCCTGATATTAAAAATGATGAAAAACTATTTGGTCCGCAAATAATCCTGGATGAAAACGACGAACCAAAAGGAAGTCTTGATAAGCTATTATTCAGTGCGTTACCTTTTAGTTTCGATGAATGTCTTGATTTAATTACAAAAGCGGGTGGAGTGCCTGTTCCTGCTCATATTAACAGAGAATCAAATTCACTTATTTACATGATGGGATTTATCCCCGAGAGTGATCTTTTTCATACAGTTGAGGTCTATGATAATGGTAATTTTCCGGATACAGGTAATTTGAAAATAATAACCTCTTCCGATGCACATTATCTTGAAAACATACATGAAAAAGAGTACGCTCTGGAACTATCTGATAACTCTATAAAATCATTACTGAACTTTATAAAATAACTCACGGTTTTTTACTACCAATTTTGAAATTTTTTTAATCAAAATATAGTGCAAAAATTCACAATATATGATAGAATTACTATGTTTGCGTTTATACATAAAATAGTGTGTGTTTTACGCAAATTTAATTGTGTTTGGAGGTTATTGCAGATGATTGATACTTCGGATAATAAAGCCAAGTATGACGAATTAAAAGCGTATATCAATCAGATGAAAGGGGAACAGGGTCCTCTGATGCCTATCATGCAGAAAGCTCAGGATATATTCGGAGCTTTGACCTTTGATGTCCAGAATTTCATAGCTGAGGAAATGCAGATACCTATGAGTGAGATTTATGGTGTCGCTACTTTTTATTCTCAGTTTGCTCTGGCTCCGAAAGGCAAACATATAATAGGTGTATGTATGGGAACAGCATGTTATGTTAAGAATTCCACCCCTGTTCTTAAAAAATTAGAAGAAGAATTAAGAATAAATGCCGGTGAAACAACATCAGACGGTTTGTTTACTCTTGAAGCCACGAGGTGTCTCGGGTGCTGCGGACTCGCACCTGTCATAATGGTAGATGATCAGGTTTACGGACGTCTCATTCCGGATAATATTCCTGGTATCTTAAAGAATTATAAGGAATAGAATGAAGGATATTGCTTCTCATTTGATGGATATCGTACAAAACTCAATTACCGCTGATGCTTCCTGTATTTGTATTAATCTCAAATTAGACAAGCCTGGTGATAGATTATCGCTTGAGATAATAGATAACGGTAAAGGAATGAACAGGGAGATGTTGGATAGAGTTACTAATCCTTTCACGACAACAAGAACTACCCGAAAAGTGGGGCTTGGGATCCCTCTCTTCAAGGAGGGGGCAGAGAGGACTGGTGGAAAATTCTCAATAGATTCTGAGGTAGGCAAAGGCACTGATGTTGTAGCAGAATATGTGCTTTCTAATATAGACCGGCCTCCGTTGGGTGATTTTTCAGGCGTTTGTTCTACACTGATTATCTGTAACAGTGATCTTGATTTTAAGATTAATGTTAAATCTGATATGAGTGAGTATGATATGGATACGGAGGAGATGAAAGCGATGCTTGATGGAGTTCCTTTCTCAAATCCGGATGTGAGTAGATTTATTATTAATAATATAAAAGAAGGTTTAGATGACGTTTTGGGAGGAAATTTTGAATGAAATCTTTGGCTGAACTTGAGGCGATTAGGAACAACGCTAAGAGCAACATGAATGTCAGAACAAATACCGAGGGTAAAAAGGTATTAGTAGGCATGGCCACTTGCGGTATAGCTGCCGGTGCAAGACCTGTACTGCAGGCTTTTGTTGAAGAGGTTGCAAAAAGAAACCTTACTGATGTTGTTGTGAGTCAGACCGGATGCATAGGCGTTTGCAGGCTTGAGCCGCTTGTTGAAGTCTATGTTCCTGGCGAAGAAAAAGTTACTTATGTTAAGGTTTTCCCGGAAATGGTCGGAAGGATTGTGTCCGAACACCTGGTTAACGGAAATGTAGTTAAAGAATACACAATTGGGTATTACGAGGAAACTCATAAGGAGTAAGATTCAGAAGGAGAAATAGGTATATGGTTTATTATCGAGCTCATGTGCTGGTCTGTGGCGGTACAGGTTGTACATCAAATAAATCTGGTGATATAATCGATCGTTTTGAAAGTCAGTTAAAAGAAGTCGGTCTTGATAAAGAAGTAAAAGTAGTTAAAACCGGATGTTTTGGATTATGCGAAGCTGGTCCTATTTGTATCATATATCCGGAAGGAGTCTTTTACAGCAGACTTCAAGTAAGTGATGTTGACGAAATTGTTAAAGAGCATCTTCTTAAAGGCAGGATTGTTGACAGACTGGTTTATAAAGATACTGATAGTATGGATACCGAGGTGTCCCTGGATCAGATTTCTTTTTATAAGAAACAGGTCAGAGTCGCTCTTAGAAACTGTGGTGTTATAAATCCTGAAGAGATAGATGAGTATATCGCTCAAGACGGTTATAAGGCGCTAGGAATATGTCTGACAGAAAAAACTCCTCAGGAAGTTATTGATATAGTAACTGAATCTGGTCTCCGTGGTAGAGGCGGCGGTGGATTCCCAACGGGTCGTAAATGGCAGTTTGGTCTTAATGCTGTTGGAGATAAAAAATATATTGTCTGTAATGCTGATGAAGGAGACCCGGGTGCATTTATGGACAGATCAGTCCTTGAAGGCGATCCGCATAGCATAATTGAAGCTATGGCTATAGCAGGTTATGCGATTGGTGCCGATGAGGGATATATATATGTAAGGGCTGAATACCCCATAGCTGTTCAGAGGCTTGAAATAGCTATAAAACAGGCTAAAGAATATGGACTTCTCGGCAAGAATATTTTCTCAAGCGGGTTTGATTTTGATCTTCATATCAGACTTGGAGCAGGTGCATTTGTATGTGGTGAAGAGACAGCTCTTCTTGAATCTATAGAAGGCAAGAGGGGAGAGCCTCGTCCCAAACCTCCGTTCCCTGCAAATAAGGGTCTATTTGGCAAACCTACTGTTATTAATAATGTTGAGACGTTTGCAAATATACCTCAGATTATTCTTAAAGGTGCCGAATGGTTTGCATCAATGGGTACTGAAAAGAGTAAGGGTACCAAAGTATTTGCTTTAGGTGGAAAGATTAACAACACCGGTCTTGTTGAAATACCTATGGGCACTACGCTTAGAGAGATCATATATGACATCGGTGGCGGTATTCCTAATGGTAAAAAATTCAAAGCGGCTCAGACAGGTGGGCCGTCCGGAGGATGTATTCCTGCTGAAAAACTTGATGTTAAAATTGATTATGATTCACTCATCGAGATTGGTTCCATGATGGGATCAGGCGGAATGATAGTAATGGATGAAGATAACTGTATGGTTGATGTGGCAAGATTCTTCTTGGATTTTACAGTTGATGAATCATGCGGGAAGTGTCCTCCTTGCAGAATCGGTACAAAGAGGATGCTTGAAATACTTGAACGTATAACACAGGGTAAAGGCCAGGAAGGTGATATTGAAAAGCTTCTTGAACTTGGCGAGAATATTAAGGCAGGTGCACTTTGCGGACTTGGCAAAACTGCTCCCAACCCCGTTTTGTCTACAATCAAGTACTTTAGGGATGAGTATGAAGCTCATATTAAAGAGAAGAGATGTCCCGCTGGATACTGTAAAGCTTTGGTAACTTATTCTATTGACCCGGATAAATGTAAGGGTTGTAGCCTTTGTGCTAAAGCATGTCCGGTTGAAGCAATTACCGGCGAGGTCAGAAAGCCATTTGTCATTGACAGTATGAAGTGTGTCAAATGCGGTACTTGTGAAGAAAAATGCAGATTTGGTGCTATCTCTAAGGAATAAAGGAGTTTGAATATGGTAACATGTACGATTGATGGTATTAAAATAGAAGTACCTGAAGAAACTACGGTTTTGAATGCGGCTAAACAGGCCGGCATACATATTCCTACATTATGCTATCTGAAAGGTGTCAACGCTATAGGCGCCTGCAGGATATGTCTTGTAGAGGTTGTTGGCAATCCTAATCTGCAGGCAGCATGTATGCTACCAGTAACTGAAGGTATGGAAGTGCTCACACATTCTCTTAAAGTTATGAAGAGCAAAAAAATCACACTTGAACTCTTGCTTTCCAATCATGACCGTGAATGTTTGACATGTATTAGGAATAAATCATGTGAGCTTCAGACTTTGGCAGAAGAACTCCACGTTATGGGTCTTGAATATGATGGCGAGAGACTGCGTATGCCTATTGATGACGCGTCACCTTCAGTCGTCAGAAACCCCAATAAATGTGTGCTATGCAAGAGATGTGTTCATATGTGTACAGATGTGCAGGGAATAGGTGCAATTAGTGCTACAAACAGAGGCTTTAAAACGATTGTTGAATCAGTGTTCAGTAAATCGCTTGAGGATACATGCTGCATAAACTGCGGACAGTGTATAAATGCTTGTCCTGTTGGTGCTCTCACTGAGAAAGATGAACACACAGCTGTTTGGGATGCTATTTATGATCCTAATAAGTTCACTGTAGTACAGCCTGCACCTGCTGTCAGGGCTGCTCTTGGTGAAGAATTCGGTTTCCCGATGGGAACACCTGTCACGGGGAAGCTTGCTGCAGCTTTGAGGCGCATGGGTTTCGACAGAGTATTTGATACAAATTTCGGTGCTGATCTTACGATAATGGAAGAGGGAACGGAACTCATAGAAAGGATACAGAATAATGGTGTCCTGCCCATGATAACTTCTTGTTCACCTGGTTGGATTAAATTCTGTGAGAAATTCTTCCCAGATTTTATTCCTAATCTTTCAACATGTAAGTCGCCTCATCAGATGCTTGGTGCGATTATTAAATCGTATTACGCAGAAAAGATGGGAATTGATCCCAAGGATGTTTTCACTGTCTCTGTAATGCCTTGCGTCGCTAAGAAGTTCGAAAAGACGAGAGACGGAGAATCCGGAGCCGGAGTACCTGATGTAGATGCTGTAATATCTACCAGAGAATTAGCCAGGATGCTTAAATCTTCCAATATTGATTTTGCAAATCTTCCTGACGAAAAGTTTGATGATATGCTTGGTGATTCAACAGGTGCTGCTGACATATTCGGCGTAACAGGTGGGGTAATGGAAGCTGCTCTCAGAACTGTTGCTGATGTTCTTACAGGACAGAATCTTGAAAAAATCGATTACAATGAAGTCCGTGGACTTGACGGGATTAAAGAAGCTTCAGTTATGATTGGCGATATGGAAGTCAAGGTTGCTGTTGCTCATGGAACCGGGAATGCAAAGAAACTTTTGCAGTCAATCAGAGACGGTAAGAAGTCATATCATTTCATTGAGATAATGGGATGCCCCGGCGGTTGTGTAACAGGCGGAGGACAGCCTATTGTTTCGGCTAAAGTTAGAAATTTCGGTGATCCGAGAAAACTCAGAGCTAAAGCTTTATATGCTGAGGATGAGGGTAAGACATTAAGAAAATCGCATAAGAATCCTTCGATAATTAAACTCTATGATGAATATCTCGAGAAACCCGGTAGTCATCTGTCTCATAGATTGCTGCATACATATTATGCAGAGAGACCTAAGTATAAAGACTGAATCTAAAAAAAGATCCTTAACTAAAGCAGTTAAGGATCTTTTTTATGGCAGGGGAGACGCGACTCGAACACGCAACTTGCGGTTTTGGAGACCGCTGCTCTACCAATTGAACTACTCCCCTTTGAGTCGTACCGATTTATTATAATTTATTTTCTTTTTTTAGTCAACAGAGTTATTTTATGATAGAATAGCCATGTTGAAAAGGAGTTATCATATGTCGTACAGAATAGGATTTATAGGCTGTGGAAACATGGCTGAAGGTATTATTCGGGGGATTGTATCAAGTAATATTAATTATAAAAGCTTAAATACTTTCGATATTGATAAGAATAAACTTGATAGATTTTCAGATATTAATAATTGCGCATCGCACAATGACGCTATAAGCCTTATAAATGCGTCAGATATTGTTTTTTTATGTATCAAACCAAATAGTCTAAATACTGCTTTAGCTGGTGTAAAATGTGAGAATAAAGCGTTTATATCCATATTAGCAGGAATTAAACTTGCCGATATATCATCAGCTATTGACAGTATAGATTCCAGATATATGCGTGTAATGCCTAATATGCCGATTAAGGTAGGGAAGGGTGCGATATGTATTGCCGACAATCACACTCTTAATATAAATGAATACAAATATGTAAAAGAACTGTTCTCATCGATAGGTTTAGTTTTAAGCGTCAATGAAGAATTGATGGACTCAGTTACGGCGATTTCGGGAAGCGGACCGGCGTATGTGTTTTATATAATTGATGCTATGACAAAAGCAGGGGAAGATATTGGGCTCGATCATAACACATCATTGTTGCTATCTATTCAGACATTCAAGGGAAGTCTGGATATGATAAATATTGATTCTAATCTTGAATCGCTATGTGACAGTATTTGTTCAAAAGGCGGCACGACCATAGAAGCGATAAATGTATTTGATGAATATGATATGAAAGATATTATTAATAAAGCCATAGTTGCTTGCCGTGATAAATCTATTCTTTTATCGAGGAAAGATAAATGAAGAGTAAACTAAAAAAAGTGACAGTTTATACAGATGGAGCATGCTCTGGTAATCCGGGTCCCGGTGGATGGGGTGTTGTTTTAATATATAAAAGTATTAAAAAAGAAATGAGTGGCTTCGACAAGGAAACAACGAATAATAGAATGGAAATAACAGCTGTTATAAATGGATTGAATGCACTTAAAGAGAAATGTGAGGTAGAAGTGTATTCTGACAGTTCGTATGTTGTTAACGCCTTTAATAATGGTTGGATTGAAAATTGGAAAAATAATAATTGGAGAAAAACAAATAAGAAACCTGTGGAGAACCAAGATCTCTGGGCGGAATTATTGGAATTAACTGATAAACATATTGTTACATATATAAAAGTAAAAGGGCATTCGGATAATGAGTACAATAACCGGTGCGACTTTTTGGCTACTAACGAGATTAAAAATAACACGAATAATGATACAGAGTAGGAGACATACTAAAATACACCGATAGCAATCTATTCGCAAAACACAAGTTTTGCGAATAGATATTGCAAAAAAAACAGGTTTTTGGTAGTATTTTAGTGAAATATGTATGTTTTGAGTATTTCGCATAAAACTACTCTATTCAAAGGTTTATGTATTATGAGCAAGTATTCTAAAGAACTATGGGCAAAAAACACTTTACGTCTTCGTGAAGTAATTAAAGATCTTCCGCCTTTTTGTAGAAACTATTTTGTTAGTATCTCAGATCAGACCTCTATACTTACACAGCTTAATTATGCGTACGATCTTCGTATATTCTTTAATTTCTTAGTTGAAGAAATACCCGCTTTCAGAAATAAAAATGCGTTAGAATTGAAATCTGATTGTCTCAATGATATTGAACTTGATGATTTATATGCATTTATTAATTATCTAAGTTTATATACTGATCCATTTACTGGAAAAACTGTTGAAAATCATGAACGCGGCAAAGCAAGAAAGATTGCCAGTTTAAGATCCTTTTTTAAATATTTTTATAAAAAACAGGCTATTAAAGAAAATGTTTGTGCGTTACTTGATACTCCTAAACTGCACGAAAAAACAATAATTAGACTTGAACCAAATGAGATTGCTGATCTTTTAGATGCTGTTGAATCCGGGTCTACTTTAAGCCCCAGACAAAAGAAATTGAATTCCAAGAATACTTTAAGAGATTTAGCTATATTCACATTATTTCTTTCTACGGGAATTCGTGTCAGCGAATTGGTTTCTTTGGATATTTCGGATATAAACTTTGAATCAGATGCTTTTACTGTAACCCGTAAAGGCGGTAATCAAACAATATTATACTTCGGTCCCGAAGCAAAACAAGCATTACTAAATTATCTAGCTGAAAGAAAAGAAAAAGGTACCTATGACCTATCCTCTCCCCTGTTTATTTCTAGTACAACGAGGGAGGTGAGCAGGCTAACTGTTAGAGCTGTTCAGAATCTTGTTAAGAAGTATACACAAGGCGCTGTTCCGCTAAAAAAGATATCTCCTCATAAGCTTAGAAGTACGTTTGGCTCTATGCTTTATAATGAAAAAGAAGACATTTATATTGTTGCTGATGTATTAGGTCATAAAGATGTAAATACTACCAGAAGATATTATGCTGCAATTGATGAAGAAAAGCGCAGAAACGCTTCTAAAGCCGTAAAATTAAGGGATTAAGCCGTAAAAAAGAATGCCTAGACCTGCTGATATCCCAATTAGAAGAATCGGATGAATCTTTTTATAAGCTAGTTTGATTAGAATAAGAATTCCAAGAATAATCAGGCTTTTCCATTTGATATCAAAAGACAAATCTGTTTCTATGAAGAGATTATTTCTAGCAATTAACCATATAGACGAAACTATTAATCCTAGTGTTGCAGGCCTTAATCCATTAAATGCGCTTTCTACATAAAAATTATCACGTATCGTCTGAAAATAGCGTGCGATTATAAGTATAATAAAGAACGACGGAAGTACTACTCCTAAAGTTGTGAAGATTGATCCGGGTATGTTCTGTACCTGATATCCAATAAAAGTAGCTATATTTACTGCAAAAGGTCCTGGTGTCGATTCTGAAATACCAATGAAATCGGTTAGTGTTTCTAATGATATCCATCCATTTTTAATTGTATCTTGAGCAATCAGCGGTATCATCGCATATCCACCGCCAAATGTAAAAAGACCTATTTTAAAAAATGTAATAAACAACGAAAGGAGTATCATCAGTCAATATTCCTCCTTCGTTTTAAGATTCCATACAATATACCTGCAAACATCATTATTATGAGCAGGATAATTACGTTCATATCAGTAAATGTTGCTACAGCAAAAGAAATGGCAAGAACTATAAAGTAAAATAGTGACTTTTTATCTGTCTTTGCCAGTTTAAATACCGATAAAACCATTAGAAGCACAATACATACTCTTATGCCTTCAAATGCATATGAAACCCACTCATTGGTAATATACTTATATAGAAATGAAGCAATTAGTATTATTATAATAAATGAAGGAAGCACTACTCCCAGGGTGCAGAATACCGACCCCCAAAAGCCATTTACCTTATAGCCAATATATGTTGCTGCATTAATCGCTATTGGTCCGGGGGTAACTTGAGAAATTGAAAATATATCAAGAAGTTCAGTATTTGTAATCCACTTATTATTTTCAACGGTTTCTTTTTCTATCATCGGTAGCATTGCATATCCGCCGCCGAAAGTGAATAATCCTATTTTAAAAAAAGATATAAACAGTTTTAAGAGAACACTAGGTTTCATTTAATTATTCCCATATTATTAAGGGCAGTCATTAGACCCAATTTAACATTTTCATAAGTTAGTCCGCCCTGTACATACGCGGCATAAGGTTCTCTAATTGGTCCATCGGCCGATAGTTCAAGAGTTGCACCCTGAACAAAGGTTCCTGCTGCCATAATAACCTGATCCTCGTATCCAGGCATATCCCAAGCATATGGCACAGCGCTACTGTCAACTGGTGAAGCCATTTGAATCCCTCTAATAAACTCCGTTAAAAGCTTTTCATTATTGAATATGACTGATTGAGTAATATCAAATCTTTCCTCATCATATTTTGGTAAAACTTCTATATTTAAATCTTGCATACATTTTGAAATAAGAATTGAACCTTTTAATGCTTCTTTTACAATATGAGGAGCCATAAAAATTCCTTGAAAATACTCTTTATATGAGTGAGCATACGAACCTATCTCCATACCTATTCCAGGCGCGGAATACCTGTTTGCAATCCGATCAATTAGCCCCCTCTCCCCCACTATGTACCCTCCAGACGGGGCAATTCCACCACCGGGATTCTTGATTAATGAGCCTGCGCATATATTTGCCCCCACTTCTGTGGGTTCTATACGTTCTGTAAACTCACCGTAGCAATTATCTACGAAAATAACTATTTCTTTCTTTACTCTTCTTATCTCTTTAACAATAGAACTTATTTCTGCGCAGCTAATCGTGCATCTCGTATCATAACCTCTGGATTTCTGAATATGTATTAACTTAATGGAGGAATCGTTATTAATTGTACTTATAATCTCTGGTGTATCAAACGTATCATTCTTAAGATCTATTACCTTATTATTTATCCCCCATTCTTTAAGTGAACCATCACCATTTTTACCGTTCAATACATCATTGAAGGTATCATATGGGTTACCAGAAATACAAAGGAGCGTATCGCCAGGTTTTAATAGACCAAATAGAGCAACAGTTATGGCATGTGTTCCAGACATAAGCAATGGAGATACAATTGCGGCATCTGTATTAAACACTGTTGCAAATACTTCACACAGTTTAGTTTTGCTGTCATCGGAATAACCGTATCCGGTTGAAGGATTAAAATGTCTCTCACTTACTTCGTTAGATATAAAAGCTGATGTAACTTTATACTGATTAAACTCAGCAATATCATCTATTCTGTCAAAATAGGATTTTATATCTTTTTCACACTTTGCTACATAATTATAAATCTTTTCGTTAATATTTAGTTTTTTATCTAAATACTCTCTTGCATTATTCATAATTCTAACCTTCTATCAATATATTCTTTGATTTCCATAAAAAGCATATCAGAGTTTTCATATGAATCAGTATCGAACCATTTGAAATCATTATATTTTTTAAACCATGTGACTTGCCTTTTAGCATAGTGTCTGGTGTTCTTTTTGATTTGATCCTTCAGTTCATTTATATCTGCTAGTTCATTATCATTTAAATATGAAATAACTTCTTTATAACCGATAGCCTGTAGCGAAGTACAGTCTTCACAGTACGTATCTTTAAGCCTTTTGACTTCATCAATCAATCCTGAGCTGAACATTTTATCAACTCTCTCATCTATTCTTTTATATAGCTTTTCTCTATCAGGATTAAGGAAAATACTTATATAATCATAATTATTATGATCTTTCCAGAAGTCATATTCATTTGATTGGTCTCCACTATTGATGATCTCAAGTCTTCGGATAATCCTTTTTTTATCATTACGGTTTATTCGTTCGGCTGAAACAGGGTCTTTATCAGAAAGAATATTATAAAGAGCATCAGTCGGAATATCATTCATACATCTTCTGAAAGAATCGTCCTTTGATGTCTGTGTAAAATCAACATCTTTAATGATTGAATGTATGTATAGGCCAGTTCCACCTACAATAAAAGGAAGCTTGTTACTTGAAGTAATATCCTTGATAATTGATCTGCATTCATTCTGGAATTCAGCAACGCTATAATTCTGATCGGGTTCAATTATATCAATCATATGATGTTTGATACCATTCATTTCTTCACGTTTAATTTTAGCGGTACCTACATCCATGTGTTTATATATCTGCATAGAATCTGCAGATATTATCTCTCCGTCAAATACTCTTGCGAGTCTTATTGAAATATCGGTCTTGCCGGAAGCTGTTGGCCCGGCTATTATAATTACTTTATCTTTACCTTTCATACTATTCTTTTGAACTGTTTTTCAATATAATCTTTTGTAAAAGCAACAGCTATGGGTCTCCCGTGCGGACAAGTAGGCATTACTTCACTATTTATTATCTCATCAATTAAAACCTTAATCTCTTCTTCTGAGAGAGGATCACCGCCTTTAATGCTCATCCTGCAAGATTTGCGGATAATCTTATCTCGGAGAACTTTTATATCATGTCTGGAAGTCTTTAGTTCATATAAAAAATCATCTATTAAAACTCTTGCCGAATCTTCTTTAATATGATTTGGTATTGCACTTATTTTTACTGAAGTTCCGCCGAAATCTGAAATATCAAAACCTATGCCTGATAGTATTTCATTATTGTTCATCAGTTCATCATGTTCTTCTGCGCTAAGATTTATAACCTGAGGTACAAGCAGAATTCTTGAAGAAATAGTCTCATTTCTTTTCAATTCTTCATAGTTTAGCCTTTCATGTGCTGCGTGCTGATCTATAATAAGCAGCCTGTCGTTAGCCTGAACTATTATATAAGTATTAAAAGCATTTCCGATTATTCTGTAATCAATAAAGTCATCATATAGACTATTAACTTGATCTTCTTCATTCCTGTTAAACTCGGTTTCATTGTGTAAGTCTTTCAAAGCATCGATAAAATCTGTAGATTCCGGCAAAGTATAGTCATGTTTTGATTGAGTTTCATCAGGTGAATACTTAACAGTATCAGATGATGGGAAATCTGAGAGATTTGCTTTGATATCAGATAGCGTTAATAACTTTTCATTATATATTTCTGCTGAATAATCATAAACAGGATAATCTTTTGTATCAAGAACGCTTTTAATCGTATTATAGATGAATTCATCTATTGCTTTTTCTTCATTACAAAGTATAGTAGTTTTACTTGGATGAACATTGACATCTACTAATTCAGGTTCTATATCTATATTAATTATTGAAATAGGAAAATGCCCTCTCAGCAAGCGTTCTGAGTATGCACTTAATAGGGTTTCCTGAAATGTTCTAGACTGAATATATCTGTTATTTACAAAGAATATAATGTTTTTCCTGGTTTTATAAAGAATAGATGCATTTGAAATATATCCTTTTATAGTACAGATGCTGCTGCTTGAATTTACTTCCCGCAGTGATGAGACTATGTCATTTCCATATATGATTCTAATACAATCAATCAGAGAACCATTTCCAGCCGATTTATAAATAATCTTGCCATTATTCAAATAAGTAAATGATATATCTGGTCTGGATAATATCAATTTAGACATTAAATCTGTGATGAGCGCGGTTTCTCTTTGTGTTGATTTTAGGTATTTACGTCTCGCAGGTGTATTATAGAACAGGTTTTTTACGATAACTGTTGTGCCGTAAGGGAGTCCGGCTACTGCTGGCTTAAATGATTCGAGTCCGAAATTTTTGATAGTCCTCCCCTCTCCCATACCTATTGCTTGAGATCGTATTTCAATATTTGAAACAGCTGAAATGCTTGCAAGAGCTTCTCCTCTAAAACCTAAAGTAGATATTTTATGAATATCTTCCAGTTTGCTTATCTTACTTGTGCAATGTTTCTGAAGAGAATTATAAATGTCATCAGGGTGTATTCCGTCTCCGTTATCGGTTACTTTAATTGATTCAACTCCCCCACCTGTTATCTCAACAGTGATTGAGGTAGAGTTGGCATCAATTGAGTTTTCAACTAATTCTTTTATAACTGAAGCTGGATTAATAACGACCTCGCCGGCTGCTATTCTCATGGATATATTGTCATCCAGCATATGTATTCGATTCATATTAGTTTAGTTCCTTTTTTATATCATTCAATATGTTTAATGCTTCCAACGGTGTTATTGTATCCAAATCAATTTTATTCATTATCTGATTAATAATATCTCTATCTTTAAATGGTTCGACCGCTTCATCTATGTTTTTGTTTTCATTATCAGATGCATTAATATTAATCTCATTGCGGCTTACTCTTGAAAGCATGAATCTAGCATTATCTACCAATTCTTTCGGCAGGCCTGCAAGACTCGCAACTTCTATACCGAAGCTTTTATCCGTTCCTTTTGGCACTATCTTATGTAGAAAGATTATGTCATTGCCTATCTGACGAACATTAACCGAACAGTTTGTAATACTATCATAATTGTTTTCTAGATCTATCAGTTCATGATAATGTGTAGCAAATAACGTAATCGCACCGATGTTTTTAATAATATAATCAATTGTAGCCCAGGCAATTGCAAGGCCGTCAGTAGTACTTGTACCTCTTCCTATCTCATCAAGTATTATCAAACTATTCTTTGTAGCATTATTAAGTATATTGGCAAGTTCATTCATTTCGACCATGAAAGTACTTTGACCAGAAGAGATATCATCAGAAGCTCCTACCCTGGTAAAGATCCTGTCTGTAAGAGTGATATAAGCCTCATCAGCAGGTACGTAGCATCCGATATGAGCCATAAGCGTTATAAGTCCTACCTGTCTCATAAAAGTGCTTTTACCGGCCATATTAGGCCCTGTAATTAGCATTACATTTCTGTCGTTATTTGAAATGGATATATCATTTGGAACAAATTCAGAATCAGACATCTTTTCAATAACGGGGTGCCTTCCGTTTTTTATATTAATAATTCCATCATCTGTAATAACAGGTTTTACATAATTATTCTCGAATGATACCTGAGCCAGTGACTGAAGCACATCAATCAGAGCAATACATTTTGATGTTGATTGTATTCTAGAAATAGCATTATTCAGAGCATTTCTGATGCCATTGAATACTTCATATTCCTTTTCACATTGTCTTTCCTCAGCGTTAAGGATACGACTTTCCATGCTTTTTAATTCTTCAGTAATATACCTTTCACAGTTAACTAGAGTCTGCTTGCCTATATAATAGTCAGGCACTTTATCCTTAAAAGAATTGGTTACTTCTATGTAATAACCAAATACCTTGTTATAACCAACTCTGAGTTTATTTATACCGGTTTTTTCTCTTTCGCGAGCTTCAAGAGAAGCAAGCCAATTCTTGCCTTCTTCCGATGCTTTTTTCAACTCATCGATTTCACTGTTATATCCGTATTTGATTATTCCGCCTTCTCGTATGGAAAGCCCCGCATTTTCATCAATTGAATCTTCTATTAGCTGACACATATCGATTAAAGGATCTATCGCATCACCTGTTTCCTTAAGTAATGTTGAATTGCAGCCTCTTAGAATCTCTTTTAAATGTGGAAGATTTGCTACAGAAGTTTTAAGTTTAAGGCAATCCCTGGCATTTAGACTTCCATATGAAATCCTAGATATAAGCCTTTCAAGGTCATATATTTCGTTAAAACAATTACGTAATCGTAATGCCATTTCCAGATCATTGATTATCTCTTCAACAGCATTAAGCCTGTTGTTGATTTTTAATGAGTCTCTTAGTGGTGATTCAATTATCTGCCGGAGCAATCTTGAACCAAGAGAAGTCTTCGTTTTGTCAAGAAGCCATAATAGAGAGCCTTTACGCCTGCCATCAATAATTGTTTTGGTCAGTTCCAAGTTCCTTATTGCTGTGGCATCCAGCACCATGTTTGAATCATCATCATAGACTCTTATGGTGTTTATATGCTGCAGATCATTTTTCTGTGTAGAATGCAGGTAATCTATTAGAGCGCCCGCGGAAGATAATGCTTCATTTAAGCCATCACAACCATATCCAGAGAGGCTGTTTACCTTAAAATGACTAAGTAGAGCATTTATAGCGTATTCTTTATCATAAGCCCAGTCATGATAGAGTGTAATAATGTTTTTTTCGATCCTAGTTTTATTTATCATATTTAAGAATTCTTCTTCAAATGAATCAGGGATTAGTATTTCTTTTGGATTAATTCTTAATATATGATTGACTATATCATCTCTTTTGGAAGCAGATTCAAAAATAAAGAAACTGCCAGTTGAAACATCACAGTATGAGAATCCGGCATGTTTGGACTCTGGTCTGCATACAATGGATACAATATAATTATTCTCTGTTTTATCAAGATTATCTATATCGTTGAAAGTACCAGGAGTTATAACTCTGATAACACCGCGTTTTACCATTCCTTTGGTTTTTGAAGGGTCTTCCAATTGCTCACATATAGCTACTTTATAATTATTTTTAATTAGCTTGTTAATGTAAGAATCTACAGCATGAAATGGAACACCACACATGGGTGCTCTTTCCTCTAATCCACAATCTCTTCCTGTTAAGACCAGATCGAGTACCTGCGAAGCTATCTTTGCATCTTCAAAAAAAAGTTCATAAAAATCCCCCAGCCTGTAAAGTAACAGACAATCGGGATAATCATCTTTTATCTTGAAATACTGCTGCATCATCGGTGTCAGTTTAGACATCAGACTCAACCTCTCTGCCGTATAATGTAGTTTTCTTCCCTTCTGTTATTATAACATCTTTCTTAGTTCCAATTGAATTTGCATTGCCAGGGAAATTTACCATTCTGCCGCAGTCTGCTCTACCGCATATATCTTGATTACTTCTGGTGCTTAAATCCTCGACAAGAACTTTCTGCACTGTACCGATAAAAGATTTGGTATAATCTTCAGTTATATCATTTTGCAATGATATCAGTCTTTCTATCCTGTCTGTTTTTACTTCCGATGATATCTGCTGTTTCATAGAAGCAGCCTTGGTCCCGGTTCTGATTGAGTATTTAAAAGTATATGCTGCAAGAAAACGAACCTTTTCAACAAGTGACATTGTATCCTCAAACTCTTCTTCTGTCTCACTCGGAAATCCAACTATAATATCCGTCGTGATATATATTGAGTTACTTGCTTTCCTAATATTTTCTATTATTCTTAAATAGTCTTCTCTGGTGTAACCGCGGTTCATAAGATTCAGAATGTGTGAATTGCCGGATTGCACAGGAAGATGAATATGATTGCATATCCTGTCTTCGATTGATATAAGATCAATAAGTTTATTTGAGATATCCTTGGGATGAGATGTCATGAACCTGATTCTGTCAACATTGGTATCCTTTAGAATATCTTGCAGGAGTTTGGTAAAGTCTGTATCGGTTCCTGATCCATAAGAATTGACATTCTGACCCAGAAGCAGTATCTCCCTTTTACCGGAATTATATAATGCGTTTATCTCATTAATAATAGAACTTTCAGAACGAGAACGCTCCCTGCCTCTTACATAAGGCACTATACAGTAAGAACAATAATTATTGCAGCCATACATTATATTTACTGATGCGCAAGGCCCATTGCTCTTTGGAGTTAGATAGTCAAAATCGTTTTTTCCAGCTTCGATTGGTGAAGGATCATCTAAAACTCTATTAAATTTTTTGTCATTAACGATTCTTTCTTCAATATATGATTGGAGTAAATAAGTATTGTGCGTTCCAATAATAATATCTATAAACGGAAATGTACTTCTAAGCTGTGAAGCCATACCGTTTTGCTGAGTCATGCAACCGCATACTATAACCAAGAGATTTCTTCTTTTAAGTTTTAGTTTTTTTACTGATCCTATATTACCTATTATCTTACGTTCAGCACTGTCTCTCACACAGCAAGTATTGAATACTATAATGTCAGCATTCTCTTTATCCAATGTTCTCTCTATACCCATATTAAGAAGTATGCCGGAGATCTTTTCGGACTCATGAAAATTCATCTGACAACCATAGGTTTCTATATAAAATAAAGGAACAGATTTGTTCCAAAAATTGATGAATAAATCAGTATTTTTCATACTAATAATTATAAATGAACAGCCTTTATAAATCCATATCAAACTTAAAAAACTTATTGACAATTATATACAAATAATATATATTAAATAGGTCGCGACACGCATAAGGTTTTCCGGGGTGTAGCGCAGTTTGGTAGCGTACGTGCTTTGGGAGCATGGGGCCGGGGGTTCGAGTCCCTCCACCCCGACCAATATATTATGGCCCCATGGTCAAGCGGGTAATACACCGCCCTGTC
>CAYRWM010000018.1:0-38732 GCA_964428055.1 uncultured Christensenellaceae bacterium
CATATACGCGCGGAGATGATCCTCTGAGGAGAATTTCTTCTTCCGCACTATAAGCTCAACGAAACAGTCTTCCGATATATCTTCGGAAGCGTACTCGTCGTTCACTATATTATTTATATAGAGAACGAGCCTGTCACCCATTTCGCCGAGAAGCTGCATAAGATCTTTCTTCTTTTCACCTATGTCTATATACACTGTGTCGCCCATAGAACATGACTCCTTTTAAGAGATCTCACCTATATTACAATCGGGAGTGCTTTTTTCCTTTATTTTATTTTAAGAATTAGCGCGGGAATTCTCCCTCATTCATGTGGGAGATGAAAGCGCATATTCAGTTTATGTAAACAATGAACTGAACATATAGATAACTTGTTATATGGTATACTATCTTCAGGAGGAAAGCAACCATATAACGCTGAAAATCAGTATATTGAGTTGCCGCTCCCAAAGGGATGAGCAGATATGATGAGAGCGATCAAGTACAGGATATATCCGGATAAAGAACAGGAAGAGTTCTTTGCGAAAACATTCGGATGCTGCAGAAAGATATGGAATCTGATGCTGGCGACACGTGAGGAGGCATATGCCAATGGCAGGACAGTAGCAAAGCCAACGCCTGCGCAGTACAAGGAGGAGTATCCGTATCTGAAGGAAGTGGATTCGCTGGCGCTTGCAAATGTTCAGCTTGATCTTGAAGGAGCATATAACAGGTTTTTCACAGTAAAAGGAACAGGGCATCCGAAGTTCAGGTCAAGGAAGCATTCAAGGAAGTCATATACGACAAACAACCAGAACGGCACGATATCGGTGGATACAGAAAGCAGGACGATCCGGCTACCAAGGATCGGCAAAGTAAAAGCAGCGCTTCACAGACTGCCGGGAGAAAAGTGGAAACTTAAGGCGGCAACGGTGTCACAGACGGGAGACGGGAAGTACTACTGCTCGGTGCTTTATGAGTATGAAATTGAAACTAAGGCAGTAAAAGAGCCTGAAAAGAACGCCATAGGGCTTGACTACAAGTCAGACGGACTGTATGCGGATTCGGAAGGCAATATCTGCGGATCGCCTAAGTATTACCGCAGGGCGCAGATTAGGCTGACAAAAACCCAGAGGAAACTGCGCCATAAGGATAAAGACAGCAACAATTACAGGAAAGCGTGCAAAAGGATAGCCAAAGTCCACAGGCATATAGCGGAACAGAGAAGGGACTTTCTGCACAAAAAGTCAGCTGAGATAGCCAATCAGTATGACATGGTATGTGTGGAAGACCTCAATATGCGGGACATGTCGAATAAAGGATTCGGAAACGGCAAAGCAACAATGGATAATGGATACGGCAGATTCCTCGGTATGCTCGACTACAAACTGAGAGACAGAGGGAAAATACTCATACGGATAGACAAATGGTTCCCCTCATCTCAAAAGTGTTCGCACTGCGGCGCGATCGATCCTTCTGTAAGGGATCTGACCGTAAGGAAATGGAAATGCCCAAAGTGCGGAACAGAACATGACCGCGATATAAATGCAGCGGTCAACATAAGAAACGAAGGCATACGTCAGTATCTGAGCGTATGACTTCAGAATATGGTAGGCCGGGAACCGGCCGAACCTAAAACGCTTGTGGAGCCCACGCCCTCTACTCATCGGAATATGTTCTTATGAGCAAGGCGTAGCGTTGAAGCAAGAAGCTCGGTCATTTATGTCCGAGCAGTTCACCATATATGGATTTAAGGGTAAAAAAAAAGAAACGATTCTGAGAGCAATGAGACAAAAACTGATAAAGGCGAGAGGGATGGGGTTAAAAGGTATCGCTATACCAGCGTCGATCATGCTTTAACAGGATCATTTCTTTATACCTCATTATAAGTGCTCCAGCGTGCCACATAGGGCAGACCTTGCGTTCCTCAGCGTTCCATATTTAGGAATTTGCTATTTTCCCAATAAAAATTATAATATAATTAATAATATATCTATTACAAATCATTCATTACAAATCATTTGGAGGCGACTACAATGGCAAAACAAAGATTTTTCAGATGTTCCCATTGCGGAAATATAATAGCGTTCGTAAAGGACATGGGCGTTCCCGTTGTCTGCTGCGGAGAAAAGATGAGCGAGATCATACCCGGCACATCTGACGGCGCCGCTGAAAAGCACGTGCCCGTGATAATAAGATCCGGCGATACCGTTACGGTAAAAGTCGGCGAAGTGGATCACCCGATGGCGGAAGAACACTACATCGAGTGGATATCCGTTGAGACAGAGCAGGGCAACCAGAGAAAAGAGCTCAAGCCCGGCGATGCGCCTGAAGCGGTCTTCGCCCTTGTTCCCGGCGACAAAGCCACAGCGGCATACGCGTTCTGCAACCTGCACGGACTCTGGAAGAGCGAGTAAAGACATAAGCTAAAAATAACCGCCCCGGGAGGCAAAAGCGTTATGGATAGTCGAAATAAGAGAACGACTCTTGTCACAGTCATAAGCGTTATAGTTCTTGCGCTTATCCTTGTCGGAAGCCCGCTCTGGACGGAGAGCCAGGCGAGAGACGATACGGAATCCGCTGTCCGTTCGGTCAGCAATCTGTACCTGGAAGAGCTGGCGGGCCGCCGCGAACAGGTTGTGTCAGACAATCTGCAGAAAAAAATCGATGTCATAGGCACAGCGCTGGAGCTGATGACCGATGAGGATCTGAGCGATTCCGAACATCTTCAGGCCTATCAGGCGCGTATAAAACGCCTGTTCGATCTGGAGAGGTTTGCTTTTGTCGATGAAGACGGATTGGTCTATACCTCTCTCGGGACGCAGACAGATATCGACCAGTATAACTTTGACTATAATACGATTACCGGTCCTGAGATCTCGATCAAAAACATTGACAGCAGAGACAAGAAGGTCATCATCGCCGTGCCGGTTCAGATGAACTTTCAGGGCAAGCCGCTGAAAGTCTGCTTCATGGAGATCGACATGGATGAGATGCTGTCCGGACTGTCCATGGACGCAGAAAAGAACGGCACCACCTTCTCCAATATGTATACCAGCGGCGGTGTCGCACTTACCGACACGGTCCTTGGCGGACTGGCCATGGAAGATAATCTTCTGGAAGCTCTCGAAAAAGCCGATTTTGATCCCGGCAATTCCTATGAAAGCGTTATTAAGGATTTCACCGAAGGAAACCAGGGCGAGGTCAGTTTTACATATGACGGCATAAAGGAGACCCTGAGCTATGCTCCCGTAACGGGAACAGACTGGTTCCTTACATACCTGATCCGGGAAAGCGTGATCACTGATAAAATAAGCAGCGTAACGGACAGGATTATTCAGCGGAGCATCATACAGACAATAGTAACGCTGGGCATACTTGCATGGATATTCTTCTATATTTTCCGCCAGTCCCGTAAAAACGCCAAACTGGTACTGGAAAAAGAGACCGCCGAAGCGGAAAACCGCGTCAAGCAGGAGGAAATGGAGCGTCAGCTGGCGCTGCAGAAAAAACTGCTGGAGCAGAAACAGCAGCAGCAGGAACAGAACAAGATGATAACCGCCCTTGCGTCGGATTATTACAGCGTATACTATGTTGATCTGGACAAGGGTGAAGGCGTATGCTATCAGGCTCACGAGGATGTGGAAAACGGATTCAAAGAGGGCGAAAAATTCAAGTATCTGGATTCTTTCACAGCCTATGCCAAGGCGTATATAAAAGAAGAATACATTGATGAATTCCTGCGTTTCATCCAGCCGGAAAACGTGAAGTCACGGCTGAAGGGACAGCGGGTCATCGCATATCGCTATCTGGTCCATCGCCATGACAGAGACACCTGGGAAGAAGTACGTTTTGCGGGCGTGAGACGCCCGGAGGACAGGAACGATCATCTGGTCCATGCCGTGGGAGCCTGCTTTGTGGATGTTGACCTTGAGACCAGAAAGAGCATGGAAGACCAGCAGGCGCTGCAGAATGCGCTGAAGGACGCGGAAGCCGCCAACAGGGCCAAGACAGCATTCCTTAGCAACATGAGCCATGAGATCCGCACGCCTATGAACGCCATCATAGGTCTGGACAACATCGCGCTGAATGACGAATCAATATCAGACCAGACCAGAGAACATCTGGAAAAGATAGGCACTTCCGCTCAACATCTGCTCGGCATCATAAACGACATTCTGGATATGAGCCGGATCGAATCCGGGCGGCTTACCATCAAGAACGAGGAGTTCTCATTCTCCAAGACTCTGGAACAGGTTAATACGATCATAGGCGGACAGTGCAGGGACAAGGGTCTTCACTACGAGTGCAGAACGAAGGGGCATATCGACGATTATTACATCGGAGATGATATGAAGCTCCGTCAGGTGATGATAAATATTCTCGGAAACGCCGTGAAGTTTACGCCCGAGGGCGGTAATGTATCTTTCTTCATCGAGGATGTTGCCCGTATGGACAACAAAGCAACTCTCCGCTTTACCATAAGCGACACAGGCATCGGCATGAGCAAGGAGTATCTGCCGAAGCTGTTTGACGCATTCAGTCTGGAGGATTCCTCAAGTACCAACAAGTACGGCAGCACGGGCCTCGGCATGCCGATCACAAAGAGCATAATAGAGCTCATGAACGGCGACATCGAAGTGGAGAGCGAAAAAGGCAAGGGCACGACATTTACTTTTGTGATCACGCTGACTCAGGCAGACCATCACGATGCTTCTGAAAACGATATCGAACTCAAACCGCATGAGATGAGCGTACTGGTCATTGACGATGACCGGGTTGCATGCGAACACGCCGAAGTAATCCTGAGGCAGGTTGGTGTGACCTGCGAAACGGTGACCTCAGGCAGGGAAGCCGTGGACATGGTAAAAGTGCGGCATGCCCGCCGGGACGACTACAGTCTCATAATCGTTGACTGGAAGATGCCGGAGATGGACGGCGTGGAAACGACAAAACAGATCCGCGCCATTGTAGGACCGAATACTCCCATAATAATCCTGACCGCATATAACTGGGATGATGTTGAACAGGAAGCAAGAGAAGCAGGCGTCGATACATTCGCTGCCAAGCCTCTGTTTGCAGGTACGGTCATGGATCAGTTCCGTGAAGCATTCAGGAGCAAGAAAGCAAAGCTTGTAAAAGAGACCGTCGATCTTAAGGGACGCCGCGTGCTCCTGGCGGAAGATGTTCAGGTCAATGCCGAGATAATGATGATGGTACTCTCCATGCGCGAGATGGAGGTCGAGCACGCCGAGAACGGCAAGATTGCCCTTGAAATGTTCAGCAGCCATGAAGAAGGCTACTATGACGCAATCCTCATGGATATGCGAATGCCCGAAATGGACGGACTGGAAGCTACTGCCGCGATACGTAAGCTTGACAGAGCGGACTCAAAGACGATTCCGATCATCGCCCTTACCGCAAATGCCTTTGATGAGGATGTGCAGCGGAGTATGCAGGCAGGACTTGACGCTCACCTGAGCAAGCCGGTGGAACCCGACCTGCTGTTTGAAACGCTGGAAAATCTCATTAAGGAGTAACCGGATAAGCGAATAACAGCCATGGATAGAATAAAGCCCGGGGAAAGATCCCCGGGCTTTGCTGTTTCTTCCTTCAGTTCATTATTACAGGTTCGAAAGAGTATACTCGCCCCAGCTGTAGTTCAGCATGTAGTTCCCGTCAAACCTCTCCGTGTACTCCGGATTGCCGTTGAGATACTCGAACAGGTCGCACGTCACAAACTGGGCGTTTATCCTGCGCTTGCGGTCAATTATCTCAACTATGTTCTCTATGCCTATGGACTCGAGTTCCCTGTTGAGCCTCATTGCAACCTTCCTGAAGCGCGCCTGGGTCACGGAGTCATACTCCTCGTCCTCCCACAGAAGACTTATGGCCTCTCTGGACGATACCAGCCCTCCCTTTCTGTCAACCAGTATGGCAAGGAGCTCCTTTGCCTTGCTGCTCTTAAAAGAGAACGGCACTCCGTCGACAAATATGTCAAAGAAGCCGAAAGTCCTTATGAAAACGTCCTTAATGGGCCTGGGCTTTAAGTCGGTTGCCGATATGACCCTGGCATGTTTTCTGCCTTCGCCGAAGCCTATCAGCTTTACCGTTCCCCCACCGTTTTCCTGCTCAGATATGAGGGCCTGCACCGCAGCCTCATAGGCCTGTCTGTAGCCCTGTCTGTCATTTGTTTCTATTGCCGCCGCCGTTATGGTGGTATCAAGTTTCGATATACCGCCCGTTGACACACGCGACGCTTTCTTTATATCCCTGAGCTTCTGATTGAACTCATATATACTCGTTATACCGTGGAATACAAAGAGGAAAGTGAAGTCGCCAAGTTTGGATATGAAGTCGCTTTCCCCAACATACAGCCTCATCTGATCGGCCATGCGCCGCAGGTAGCTGTCGCAGACTTCAAGGCTGTATCTGGCACGGAGTTCGTTTTGATTATCCACTTCAAGCAGCACCAGAGCGCTCTTCCCCTCCGCAGGCGGATTATTCTTTCCCTGTTCTATTTTATCCACATAGAGCAGAAAACCCGCTCTGTTAGGAAGGCCCGTGAACACATCCGTGACAGACTGTTCTATGGCGTCGCTCATAAGAGTATACTCATTGTTAATATCAACAAGATTAAGACAGAGTATCCTGTGCCCGTATCCGCTTGTGAAATACACGTATTTGAGCTTGTACCATCTGTCTCCGGATTCGGCGCATAACTGATTCTTCATCTGCAGGTTGAATTCGCATGCTTCACCTGTACCGCCGGACTGAAGATTATCGGGTGATATCATCTGGCCGAGCTGTGCAGCCGCGCGCTTTCCATCGCCGCCTCTGAGTTCCCCTATAAATGTCGTGAATAATCCGGATACTGTATCGGCTCTCTCAAATGCCTCGGGTATCCTCGAACTCAGATAAGCCAGCCTTGTGCCGTCCGTCATATCGTAAGCGGTCTCCATGACTATGTTTGACACCTTTGATACGATATCGTTATACTGTGCTTTAACTACAGTGTCGCCGCGTTTATCCTGACGGTCAAGTTTGATAATTCCCCTGGAATATTTTCCGCGTCTGTCCTTAAAGAAAGTAAATGCCGCATCAAAGCGTACGGATGATCCGTCCTTCATAAATACCGTCACATCAATAGGGCCTATATCGGTTTCGCCCCTGAGCACTCTTAAAAGAGCCTCATTGACGATTCGGCAGTTTTCATCATCAAGATATACGTCCCTTAATCTGTCAGGGAAGAAATCCTCTTCAATGATCTCCCTGTATTCACCTTTTTCAAATCTTATGATAAAAGCGATATTGTTAAGAAGATCATAGTCCACCAGCAAGGATCCCTCGCCAAGCCCGAAAATAGAGTACATCGCTCTTCTGTCGCCGGACAGATAATTGAATTTTGATTCGTTGCCGGGTATTATGCTGAAGCATGCATAAATATTGTTCTCATCCTTTTTTATGAACATACCCGGGATATGAACCAGATCCTTTCCTTCTATCTTATGCTCTAAAGAAAACCTCATGCCCTCTGTCCTTTCTGCATCCTCTGCCGATTTAAATCTCGGGCGGAGCTCCTGACGGATACTGTCGCCAAGAGATTTTCTGACAGTATCGATATTGGAAAGAAAATCGAAGATCTGACCCTCCGGCTTTATTAAAAACTCGAGGGTATCATCCTTAAGGTTATATACCGAAACATATTCGAATAGGTTTCCGAGCATTTCGGGAGTGATCCTGGTACTGTTTTTCGCATCGCTCATGTGTCTGACCTGCTTTTCTGCTGTTTGTTCCACATAGGGAACGGATTCGTTCCCGTCCGTTCCACATCATGCTTTAATTATATATAAAAGGAGCTTTCAAGTGAATACCTTTCATACAAAAAACAGCTGCCCCGAGGCAGCTGCAAGCATAATACTTATATCAGTCGAGTGACGTTATCTCCTCTATCTCGCTCCCCATAACGGATACGATCCTGCGCTCTGCGCTCGTGAGCGATGAGGACGTTCTTCCGTCATTGAGATCCGACGGGATTGGCACTATAACATAATCGTGACCCTCGTATGACGGGAATACCCTGCACGGTATGTATCCCCAGTCTTCAACGGTGACCGTATCGCCGTTCTTTGCAAGATCTGTCACAAGTATTATGTTGTCATATCCCAGATCGTTCGCGACGGATGACACGAAATTGCCCATCGAATAGATGCAGGGCACTTTCCTGCCGTCGGAAGCAGTGAGCACAGTACCTCTCTGCAGGCTGTGGGTATGTGATCCTATTATAAGATCCACTCCGGCGTCCGCCATCTCCTGTGCCATGCGGCGCTGTTCGGCGTTCTCGCTGTTCGTGTACTCAACGCCCCAGTGGTTGTAGCATACTATGAACTCGGCACCGTCAGCTTTTGCGGCCTTTACGTCCTTTATGGTCCTGTCGGCATAGTACTTGTTCATCATCCAGTTCCACTCCTCGTCGCTGTTGAAGCCCCAGAAGTTGTTGGAAATGGTGGTATATGCCATGAACGCCGTCTTTATACCGTTTATATCCGCTATGAAATACCTCTTGTCGTCCTCATCGTCAAACGTGCCGGTATGCAGGATATCGTACGTATCCAGTCTTCTTATGGTCTCAATGAGGCCCTGGCGCCCGGCATCGCACGAATGGTTGTTAGCGGTCACGACGGCATCATAGCCGGCGTACTTAACCGCGTCGAGATATGTGGACGGTGCGTTGCACACGGGATTGTTGTTGTTGAACTTCTTTTCGAACGAATAAGTATATGAATGGCTGGTAAGCGTCTCGAGATTTCCTATGACAAAATCAGCCTTCTTAAACACGGGCCTTACAAGCGAGAAACTCGGGTCGAATATGTACGTGTCATCGGATTTCGCCTCTTGCTGCTGCGTAACGAGAGCCATAAGATCGCCGGAGAACATGATCCTAGCGTGTCCGGAATCATTCCCGTCGTCTTTTTCGTAGATTCCGTCTTTCAGCGTGTATCTGTTCTTTTCTATCTCCCTTAAGGGAGCGTACGGCCCTCTCGTGACCTGTACTTTCACGGTATCGGATATACTCTCGTCTGTTACCGAATATACCGTGAGCTCCGCTTCGCCCTTGGATACGCCCTTAACTGTAAGACCGTCGCAGGTAAAGACGCCTTCATCGCTGCTGTAGAGCTCAATATCAGACATCGCGTCAGCAGGCTCTATTACGGCCTTGACATCCACCGTCTCACCGACGCCTATTATCATGTCCTCTTTTACTTTTATGCTCTCAGCGGGGATTATATACGCTTCAACGGCAATATCCTTGCGTATGCTGCCGTCCGCGGAAGATACGGTTATCGTAGCCTCACCTTCATATTCCGCAGTGATATTACCTTCCTCGTCCACGGTTATGAACTCGCTGTCCGAGGAGAAGAAGAGCTCGGGGATCTGGGCACCCTCGGGAACAGCCGAATACTCTATCTTATGAGGTTCGCCTACGGCCATGCGGACACTGGGCTCATCGATTGATATATCGACTGTGCCGCCGGCCGCTTTTACGGTATCGCCCGTTTCACCTGCTTCACCTACTTCGCTGATATCTTCCAGATCGGCATAGGCATGCACCCTTTCAGCTCTGTAAAAACTGAAAGGACCGACATCGCCGCAGCCTGTAAGCAAAGCCGCAGTCATGACCACTGATATGATTGCTATTAGCAGTCTTTTTTTCATATCTCCTCCGCGCATCTAACGCAGCCGCTACCTGTCCTTTTCCGGAAGCACTTCCAGCCAGTAGCCGTCCGGATCCTGTATAAAGTATATACCCATCGAGTCGTTTTCAAAACATATGCAGCCCATTTCCTCATGGAGCGCATGCGCCGCGTCGAAATCATCCGCCTCGAAAGCCAGATGAAATTCCTCTTCACCTATATCGTAAGGCTGCGGATGTTCGCGAAGCCATGTGAGCTCAAGTTCGAAATCGTTCGCTTCATTTCCTATATATACTATTATGTACGACCCGTCATCAGCGGTCTTGCGCCTTTTCTCCTTAAGGCCGAGCGCCTTTTCATAAAAGGCGAGCGAACGGTCAAGATCCGTTATATTGTAGTTCTCATGTATCATTCTGAATTTCACTTATTTACTTCCTCCCTCTTATGTGTCGTCTGACCTCATTATCCACGTATCTGTAGGCACCGGCTTTCCGTCATTAAGGCATTCATCATACATACGCTCAATGACCTGCTCCGCATCCTTGTATTTTTTCTAGAAAAGGAACGTAGGAAGATAACGGTAGACCTTTTCGCTCTCCGTCATCTCACGGAGAGCGGGAGCATCTTCCGGTGTGAGCCTTCTGAGCGTGACGCAATCACCCCTTATGCGCGGTATCTCTGAAAACGGTTTCTTTTTCATATTTGTTCTCCCGATATGCAAAAAAAAACAGAACATTGAAGACCGGGATAGCATTCATAACAACATTATATCTTAATCCGTCCCTGCCAGTCCATACAGGCTTTCGGGGAACAGTCTTTTAATGCTTTATAACGGAACAAAAAAACTCCAACTTTCCAAAAAAGCCGGAGTTTATGGCGTCCCCGGCGCGATTCGAACGCGCGGCCTTTCGCTTAGGAGGCGAATGCTCTATCCTGCTGAGCTACGGAGACACTGTATGTATTTAATGGCCCGGATTTTTTCCGGACCTGTATCATTATACCATACCATGCTCTCTATTCATAACACTTTTTTCTATATAATCCCCTCGAACAGCTCCTGCATCTGCTCGGAGGAAACGCCGAACGAACTCTGTATCTGCCGTGCGACAGTCGCGGGACGCGACGCTATGACTTCCCTCTGGTTTTTAATCTTGCTCTCCCATCCGGAGACTCCGCCTGTGGGATTGCCCCATCTTGATATCTGCCTCGGTATCTCCGGTCTGAGTTCATCCGTCATCTTATCGTATAGCTCGAGAGAGTTCTCCTTGAAATCCTTTATGATAACGGCAGCTCTCCTGACGAACTTGTCGCGCCAGCCGGCATTCTTTTTAAGTGCTGTCGGTATATACATGTTGGTGAGCGATCCGTCAGGAGACGCAACGCCTGTACCCGTCCAGTACGCGTTTATAGTGTTCTGCCCCCTGCCCGCGAACGCGAAGTCGCAGTCGTAGAATATCGGCCTCCACTTAACGGTATAATCTTCGGTATTCCAGAGCTTCTGGTTGAACAGATCTCCGTCGCCCGTCAGTGCTCTCGCCACAACATAATCGATCCATGCGTCATCATCCACGTATTCACAGAACTTCTCAAAAGTCTCGTCATCAGAAGTGTTCCAGCTCTGCGCCTTGGAATACACGTCCTTGACCTGCGCGTTGCTGCCGGAGAGTGTCTGAATGTTCCTTCTTACGACATTTACGGTATCTATATCCACACCGTGCTGAGAAGCAAGACAGTCCTCGTTGAGACTCTCTTTTAAGTCATATACTCCCCAGTATTTTCCGTTTACGTAGACGGCAACGAATCTGCACTGTGAGGTATCCAGATTGAGATCCCTGAAGACCATGCCGGCGTACGCATCGGATATCCTGGTTCCGTCTATGTTCTGTCCGGCGTTCCTTAAAGTGAAGCCTTCAAAAACAGTTATCGGGTAATCATCAAAGAAAGGATAGGCCACATCCGGCTGGCCGTAGCCTGCCCTTAAGTAAACACTCAGAGACTTTTGCGAATATACACGGGTAGAATTGCCGGACACCCTGAACCCGCCCGGAAAAGCGGTCCCCAGAGTACCGTCAGTCTCGTAATATTCTATATAGCATTTCCTCTCCATGACGTCGCTCTTGCCTTTGGGTCTTGTGGTAGAGGAATATACATAGCTGAAATCACCCGGAGCCGCTGAAAGGCAGACTATTGGTACGGAATGCGGATCCTCAAAAAGATAGGTCCTTGATACCGCCTCTGACGGAACGCGACCCTGAGAAAAACACGCCGCTGTAATGACAGTGTTCTCCGATATGCTTATGGGACCCGAGTAAAGGTTTGAAGCCTCCGTCGGCTCGCTCCCGTCGGTCGTATAGTATATGCTGCCCTCACCCGTGAGTTCCAGCTTAAAAGCGCTCTTTACTATACCGCCGTTTTCAGAAAACTCAGGCGGATTTAACGGCGCGCCAAGCGCTGTCCCGTTGGCTTCTCCCCTGGTTGGAGCACTGAAGAACACCCTTTTTCCCGTCATGTCGCCGGCCGCTCTTCCGCTTGTATAGCCGTATCTTAAGGCACCCGTGTCCATGGAGTCATATATGCCGGTGCCGTCCGAAAGGTATACGGTATCGCCCGCTCCCGAGATACTGAACGGAGCTGTTCCCTCAGCCTGATCCCGCGTTTTGTCCGAAGCGGGCACAACAGCATAGCCTCCCGGTCCTATGCTCCCCGAAAGAGCGTATTTCTTAAGATCGGTCGGATCGTCCGAAAGAAAAAGCCCCTCCAGCGTTATCTCGCTGTCAGAGGGGTTTCCGAGTTCTATCCAGTCCGTGTCCCCGCTCCTCGGAGCGCCGACAGCGGAAATCTCGCTTATATATGCCGTGTACCGGTCAAGCCTTTCCGCATTCGATATGTCCGTTACCCCGTGGGTGTCGTTCTCCCTTCCGGGAGTGGACTTTCCGAAGAACAGCCACTCGCCGTCCTTAAGCCCGTACGATATATCGTCCAGTCTGGATTCGTCGGGGAACATGACGGACGTGCGTTTGAGCGTAGAGAAATCAGTAAGATAAAGGGCTTCTCCCTCGCCTACCCTGAAGCCTGTGTGCATACCGGTACCTTTGCCGGAGAGATAGACTATTGCGTATTCTCCGGGTTCGAGCTTACCTTCGGGTATCTGCCACTTAAGTGCGTCCTCGGGATCGTCGGAAAGATAATATGTGCTCAGCTCTATCGCCGAATCCGTACCGTTGTACAGTTCAACCCAGTCGGGCCTGTCGCCGTCCTCATCAATGAGGCTGGTCTTATTTTTAAGCATCAGCTCGTTTATCGTTAAGGGCAGGCTGTCCGTATCCGTATACTCCGCTGTTTCGGCGTATACATCGCTGTTCGGTCCGCCCGGAGTCATATCCGCAAAGTAGACCGTGTCGCCGTTTTCGTTAAGGCCGACCGACATATTGTCCATGAGCCCCTCAAGGCTTATGCCGGCGTATATCTCGCCTCCGCATGAGAGGTATATATATCCTTCGCTCTTGGATATACCGAAAGGAGCGTTGTATTCGCCCCTACCGTCGAAGTTCGCGACAAAGTACCCGCCGGGCTCAAGTTCCATATACGGAAGTCTCCACCTGTCGGGTCGTCCCGCGTTGTCTGAAAGTGTAAAATATGAGAGCTGAACGGGAACGGAAGACGTGTTGTAAAGTTCAACGAAATCCCTTGTGGCTTCGTTTATTACTATGCCTTCGGGCGCTTCATAGCTTTCGCTGTCCTCCAGCGTCGCGAACATGAGGCCCTTGTTCTCGGCTCCCGGTGTGGGCGTCAGGCAGAACATGTATCCCGTATCCGTAAGACAATAGCTCATGTCGCTCTTTAAGGAAGGTACCTCTGCCTTGGCCGCGATTCCGCCGTCAGCGTCCTTCAGTGCGATCCTGCATCCCGTCTTCGGGAGATTGAAACCCGTTACGGGAAGCTCCTGCGCGTCCGCGCCCTTTATATCCGTAGCAAGGATTACGGCGTATCCGCCGGGCTCAAGGACCATGCCGTGGATCGTGCCCGTCGCGCCTTTCTTGTCCTCGCGCTCTATGGTATATCCTTCAAGATCTATCGCCCTGTCCGTGGTGTTGTGAACCTCGATCCAGTCGGAAGAGCCGGCAACGTCAAAAACGGCGGTATCCGAATTCGAGGACATCACCTCTGATATGACTATGTCGGTCTTCGGGATATCCGCTCCCTGAGGGGCAGCGGGTCCGTCTGAACAGCCCGCGAGGGCAGCCGCAAGAAATAAAACGGCCAAAACCGATGCTATTAACTTTGATGTCTTTGAGATATATCTCAACTGAACCCTCCGGTATAAGGTCTTTCCTGAAATGACGGCAAAAAGCCATACATATATTATACCATATTTCGCAGGGTTTTCAGATACAAAATGGGATGCGCGACACGGCTCCGGATGATAGAATATATACAGAACTTGAATAAGGAAGGTCAAACCTATGCCAACCGAATATAAAGCGGATCTCGTGTGCGTCGGCATATCCGTCGTGGACTGCATAATAAACGGCTATACGGGAGAGAAACTCTCCGAAAGGAGCTATATATCCGATTCTGTGAGCCTGCAGCCGGGAGGCGAAGCCGTCAATGTTTCCGTTGCTGCAGCAAAGCTCGGGCTTAACATAAGAGCCGTGAGCGGCATCGGAGCGGACAAGGCGGGCGATGTCATTTTAACGGAGCTTAAAGGCGCCGGAGTGGATACTTCGGATATCATAGTAAAGGATGATTTCCGTACACCTGTCGCCGTCATATTCGTCGACGGCGACGGCAACCGCGTGACGATAATATCAAAGGCGCACAGACAGAACTTCCGTCCTGATCTGGACTTAGGCTATCTTGACAGCGCGCCGGCTCTGTCGCTGGGTTCGCTTTTCAGAGCGCCGTTCAATGATCCGGAAGTGCTGTATACGGTCCTTAAGGGAGCCAAGGACAGAGGCATGACGACATACGTCGACACAAAGATGCCGAACAGCGATATAAAGAAGCTTGATGACCTTAGGGATTCCCTTCCTTTAATAGACTATATATTCCCTAACGAGGATGAAGCAGCATATTACTCAGGGTGTGTGCGCAATGAGGATATGGCCGGGGCGTTTCTGGAAAAAGGCGTCAAGAACGTAATAGTTAAGCTGGGAGCCAAAGGATGCTTTTTCATGAACGGTGAAGAGAGCATAACTGTCCCCGGACTTAAAGCCGATGCTGTGGACGCGACCGGAGCAGGCGATAATTTCATCGCAGGTTTCATAGCTTCCCTAAGGGAAGGAAAAGATATAAAAGAAGCGCTTGCTTTCGCAAACGCATGCGGCGCGGTATGCACGCTCGCTGTAGGAGCGACCGCAGGTCTGAAGAATAAGGAACAGGTGCTCAAATACTTGAAAAGCAACAAATGACTCTTAGTTTACCGAAACTGATAGTATAGCAAGAAATCCGCGAAAAGCGGATCCCTTTTTATTATATTTACAGAAAGGATTTCAGACGCTCCTCCCTGATATCTTTTTTGTCAAGATCATCAGGGGCAGTGCTTTTAAGTATACCCGTAAGAGCATCCACTGCACTGTCCTTAGGATTTGAAACCTTCGCTATCGTTTTCCCGTTCTCCGTCAGGTATATATCTTCATATTTGAGCATTTCAATATACTCGTTAAAATGCTTCATGAATTCATATACAGTAACTACCATGGCGCACCTCCTTTCTTTTAATGCGTGCTTATACTTTTTTTCTCAGCCGTTACTCTCATGACCCCGGTTCGACAGCGACTGTGCTGCCTCTCGGGGTCTTTGTGACTGTTATCTTTGAGTCTATCCGCTCTCTGAGCTCGGCAACGTGAGATATTATGCCCACCATGCGGCCGGCACCTTCCAGACGGCTCAGCATTCCAACTGCCTTGTCAAGAGTAGCAGAATCAAGAGATCCGAATCCCTCATCCACGAACATTGTATCTATCCTGACCCCGCCGGACATGTTCTTTATGACGTCCGACAGACCCAGTGCCAGCGATATGGCGGCTTCAAACGACTCGCCGCCGGAAAGCGTCTCCGTCTCTCTCACTTTTCCTGTGTTCATATCCCTGACCATAAGATCGAGCCCGGCATAGGCATTGTGCCTCGCTCTGTCCGTGACTTCAAGGAAGTATCTTCCGTCCGAGAGTTTTGAGAAACGCTCGTTCGCCGCTTTGACAACGCTTCTGAAATAGTACGAGAGCACATAGTTCTCAAAGCTCACCCTGCTGCCTGCGCCCCTTCCGTTGGCAGTATCGGCAAGGCCTTTGTACAGTTCGTATTCCGCCGTCTTTTCCTCAAGATCTTTGAACATCTTTTCGGAAGAAGACATTATCCTTTTATTGGTATCGAGCCTGACAGCGCATCCCTGTCTTTTTTCCGCAGCCGCGCTCTTTTGTGCTCCGAGCTTTTTAAGCTCCTCTTTAAGAGCTTCCGTATTCTCCGGCTTTACGTCAAGCGTCTTTTCAAGTTCGCTTATTATCTTTTCAGCTTCCTTTATGCCGCCTTTGAGTCCTGCCACTTTTGCCACGGCGTCCTCCGCTGCCTTGCGCAGAGCCGATGCTCTTTTTTCAAGCCCCTCAGCTGCGCTTACCGCCTGCTCGCTGCCTTCGTAGTTAAGGGAACTTTTAAGTTCATCGTGCCGCGTCTTTAAGTTATCCCTGTCTTTTACAGCTTCGGCAAGTCTTATATCGGCAGCAGATGCTTCAAGCGCCGCCTGTTCCCTTTCCTTTGTCTTATCGCCGAGTCCGGAAACGAGCCTGTTTTTCTCATCTATATCATCCTTGGCTTTTTCAACAGCCTTTATAAGTTCTCCCTTCTTTCCGGTGCATGCTGCTATCTCGGGATCAATGCTGTCCTTAGATACGCCCGCTTTTTCAAGAGCGGCCACGTAATCGCCGTTCTTATTGCTCCACAGAGCAGCTGCTTCTCCGGATTCATGCGAAGCATCGGTATATCTCGCAAGAGCGCTGTCCCTCTTTTCCTTAAGGGAATTGAGCTCATCCTCGGAAGGCGCTCCGCCGCTGAGGTAAGCAGGTGACGGATGATCCGTTGACCCGCAGACGGGACAGGGTTCACCGTCCTTAAGATGCGAAGCTATTATACCGGCCTGTTCGTCCATGAACAGCTTCTCAAGAGCGCCGTATTCGGCCTTAAGCCCTTCATATTCCTTCTGCGCCGCTTCATAAGCAGCTTTCTTTTTTCCGGCATCAGCCTCTGCAGCGGCAGCTTCTTTCCCTAACGTCTTCGCCTTTTCAAGCGCTTCAAGACGCCTGATCTCAGCGTTCAGGCTTTCCGTAAGACTCATAAGAAGATCGTTATCGGCCTTTATGCCGGCGATCCTCTTTTCGGCCGTCTCTATGGTTTCGTCAATCTGCGAGACCTTATCCTTAAGTTCAGCCGCCTCACCTGCCGCATCATCCGCTGCGGCAGCGGCTTCCCTGAGCTTTAAGGCCAGTTCATCGAGAACTGAATACTTTATAAGATCGTTCCTTATGACCGCCGCATCACTGCTGAGTCTGTCGGCTTCGGGCAGTTTTGACTCGCATTCGGTCTTTATTCTCTCTGCCTCCGCGAGGTCCTTCTTAAGACTCCTGGCAACCTCTTTCTGTTCTTCTATCCTTCGTCTGCTGTTTGCCGCCTCTTCGGCAGAACCTATGCGCTGCTGGATCTCTCCCGCCTTTTTGTCTATATCTCCTATGTACGAATCAAGGTCGGTTACAGAGGCGCTGTCCCTGTCTATAACGGCCCGAAGCGCGTCAATGACGGGACCTGCCGCGTGAACGTTGTCTGCGCTGATATAGGCATCCACGACTTCTCTTCTCGGATCGTCATCAGCCAGCCTTATGCCCCCGAGACCGCTCTTTATATCCCGCTTTATGCGGTTTAAGTCTTCTTCCTTTTCCGAAGCGTAGTCGTTTAGGTTCTTCTGGAACTTCTGATAGACCTCTGTACCGAACAGCTGACGGAATATGGCCGTCTTGTCCGATGTCTTGGAATTAAGGAACTCCCTGAACCGCCCCTGGGCGAGCATGACTATCTGCGAGAACTGATTCGCGGTAATGCCCATAAGTGACTCGACCGCGGTCTTTACGTCATTAACCCTTGTTATCTGTCTGCCGTCGGGGAACTGCATATACGCGTCGGCAGGCGTATTGGTCGTCCCTTCGCCACGAACCTTTTTGCGCTCATACGAGGGACTTCTCCTGATAAAGTATTCCTCTCCCGCGTATTCGAACTTAAGTTCAACGAAAGTATCCGTTTCAGCTGAAGCGAAATCGCTCCTCAGCATAGATCCTTCCCTGCCGCCCCCGCTGGACTCTCCGAAAAGGGCGTACTTTATAGCGTCGAATATGAATGTCTTTCCGCTGCCGGTATCACCCGTTATGAGGAACGTGCCGCAGCCGGAAAGCTTCGTGAAATCTATCTCCGTTTCGGCCGGATACGGGCCGAAAGCGCTCATCCTAAGATAAAGAGGTCTCATCCGTATCCTCCTTTGCCCTGATCATAGCTTTTCCGGCTATCTCCGCCTGCTCGTCCGTAAGAGCTGCGTCTCTCATCTTTTCATAGAACTCGGAAAAGAGCTCCATATCGCCCTTGCCTTCTATACCGGCGTCTGTATCATCAAGCGATCCTCTGGTGTATGAATTATCGAAATCTATACGGAGCACGTTCGGGAAAACCGTCCTTATCCTGTCCGCGGCGTCCGTGGCGTCCTCGTCCAGAAGAGTCACTCTCATATAGTCTTCGGACTGCTCCATCCCGAGCACATCCTTAAGATATCCTCTGACTTCCCTCATGTCCCTCAAGGGCGTGAGCGGTACGGTCTTTATATCGATATCACCCTTGGCCTTAATATCGAGCACCGTCACGCTCTTGCCGCTCCTGGTTTCGGAAAAAGAGTACTTTAAGGGGGAGCCCGGATACCTTACCTGCTCCCTTCCCATGTACTGTGGCGTGTGCAGATGTCCCAAGGCCACGTAGTCGAAATCATCGAATATACGGTAATCCATATTCCCCACGGTCCCTACGTACGATGTCTCTGATTCGCAGACCTGAGGCCACGATTCCGATGTCACGAACTGATGCGCGACGAGTATGTTCCGCTCTTCCCTGTTTATATCCGCAGCCTTTATCACCGTTTTCACGGCGTCCTCGAAGCTGCCTTCCTTTATGTCCGGATAGAACTGCCTTACCTGTACGGGCTTAACATACGGGAGCAGCCATATGTTAAGGGGGCCCGAGCCGTCGCCTAGTGTCACCTTTTCAAGGCTTCCGGAAAAAACGCCGGCCACATGTATCTGCGACATGGCGAATATCTCCGAACCGAAACCGAGGCGCTCCGGACTGTCGTGGTTTCCGCTTATAATGAAAATGCTGCCGGCGACCGATCTCGCTTCAGCCAGAAAAGAACCGAACATCGTCACCGCCTCCTGCGGCGGGACTCCGCGGTCGTAGATATCGCCGGATATTATGAGACACTCGGCCTCTTCATCTCTCATTACGCCGAGTATCTGACGCAGTATATGCTCCTGGTCTTCTGCAAGCGGGACCTCCCCGAGCCTCTTGCCGAGATGAAGGTCCGCCAAATGGACTATCCTCATACTTGAACCTCACGCACATTTTTCCCGTGTTCAACTGTTTCCCAGCTGCCCGTCTTATTTGAACCGACTCTTCTGATCCTGCCGTTTTCCGTCAGGGCCTTTATCACTCTGTCGACAGTGGATACCGACTTCCCTATCGCTTCCGCCATATCCTGTTTTGTATACCGCCGTCCTTTTTTACGGATAAGCTCAAATATCAGCTGCTCGTCACTGACAAGATTAGTCTTAAACATATTGCCCGTCGAGTCGTATACCAAATCGTTTGCCGGCCTCATGAATTCAAAGGTAAAACCGAACTGATTGTTGCTATACGCGTAATCGATGTCATTACAAAGTCTGAATACCCTTTCAAAACCGGTACCGAAAGCATCTATCGTCTTATTATAATAGAGTACTGTTGCGATCAGCGGATTTCTGATCATCGACCCCTGCTCTCCGGAAGCGAACATCTTAGGATCGGTGCCGGGTACCAGCGGTCCCGGATTATATATATGTATCCTCGTCGGCGTGATATATATCTCATTGCAGGAAGCCGGATTGATCTTCATATGAGCAAAACTGTTAACGATAATCTCCCTGAAAGCTTCAACGGGGACCTCAGGGACCTCGACTCTCGACATGCCCCTGATCTCCGCCCGCCAGTGAATATTATTTGTGACATATTTGATCGCTTCTTCGATACACTCGAATATATTCCCCCTGAACTGCTTCATGTCGCTGAAGCTAATCCTCTCGTCAGTCGGATAGGTTGCGAGCTTCAGGAGCAGAGGTTTTTTATCGGAGAAGAGATAGTATCCCGCATTGTTGAGATATTCCCCGTTCATGAGTTCCAGTCTCTTGAGCGTTGTCCTGACATCACGGAAAAGGAAATTGATCCTTCCGCTCTCGTTGCCCTCATTGACATATCGGATAAGAAGATCCTCATCCACATCATCGATCCCGTATTCCGTCGCTTCTTTTTCCCACTTTGAGTAATCGAAATTCCTGTTCAGGAAAAACTCTTCCAGCTGTTTGTTCGTCATGAGGATATCCTCATCGTCGGAGCGCACATAATAGCGGCCATACGATGAATACGGCGTATCCTCGCCCGTGACCTCGACCCTTACTACTCTCTGCCCGTCAAGTTCCTCCACTGAAATGGAAGGGGTTATCCTGGGCTTTATACAGTCTCTTATTGCCTTTGATATATCCGAAGTCGTCTGAGCTCCGACCATCTGCCCCACGACCGTGCCGTCATTCTTGATGCCGAAATAAAGAACACCCCGGTTGTGCTTGTTCAGCATTGAACTCAGGGAAATGATCCCTTCCTTCATCTCACTCGTTGACTTCTTGAATTCCAAAGTCTCGCTTTCTCTTTCCACCATTGATGTATCCCCGATTTATCATGTCATTTATCACTTCATTTATCGTATCATTTATCACCTCATCAGTCAAGTGTTAATATGATATAAACCTGTCCGACTGGTTTTTGAAATTTTTTCAATTTATTCCAAATTGCCCCATTCTCAATTGTGCTAAAAATCACGATATAGTATAATATATCCTAGATAATTTTCGGCACATACTTCACTTTTGCCGAAGAATAAGGAGATAGAGTTTGAATGTGTGAATGCGGTAATGTAAAAAGCGATCTTACACTGATCGACGGCGTCCTTGAAGAGTACAAGGACCACAGCGGCAGTCTCATTACCATACTCCAGGAAGCCCAGGAGATATATGGTTTTCTGCCGATCGACGTCATCTACTACATCGCCGAGAAGACGGGCAGCACTCCCGCCAAGGTGATGGGCGTCGCAACTTTCTATACCCAGTTCAGACTGCAGCCCATAGGCAAGTATCTGATCATGCTCTGCCAGGGAACAGCCTGCCATGTCAACGGGTCCGAACGCATCGAAGCGGCTATTATGGAAGAGCTTAAGATCAAAGACGGCGAGACGACTCAGGACGGCATCTTCACGCTCAAGAACGTTGCGTGTCTCGGATGCTGCAGCCTCTCTCCCGTTATGATGATCAACGGCGAGACCTACGGCTCACTCACACCCGAGAAGACGGTCAACATCCTTCGCGAGCTGAGAGAAAAAGCAGGAACGGAGGAAAAGGAAGCATGAAGATCGTAGTAGGACAGGGAAGCTGCGGTATAGCCGCAGGTGCAGGTAAAGTCTTTAGCGCTCTGGAAGCAGAGCTTAAGGGCAGCGGGATCGATCTCGGAGTCACCGGCTGCATAGGCATGTGCTATCTGGAGCCCATAGTGGACATATATGACGGCGGAGACCTCAGGATGAGGCTCACAAAGGTCCAGGAATCAGACGCCAAGGAGCTCGCGGACGCAGCCAAGGGCGGAAACCTGGATGCGCTTTCAAAATTCGCCATCAAGGAAGAGGACGAACAGTTCCTTAAAAGACAGACGAGGATCGCTCTTCGGAACTGCGGCGTCATCGACCCGAACGATATAAACGCCTATATGGAAAAGGGCGGCTACAAGGCTCTTGAAAAAGCATTAAAAGAGATGACCCCCGAATCGGTCATCGAGGAGATCAAGGTATCCGGCCTTGCCGGCAGAGGCGGCGCGGGATTCCCGACATGGTTCAAATGGAACGCCGCAAGGAACGCCGAAGGCAGTCCCAAATACCTCATATGCAACGCCGACGAGGGCGACCCCGGCGCGTTCATGGACAGGGCTGTAATAGAGAGCGACCCGCATAACCTGATAGAAGGCATGATGATCGCGGCATACGCCATCGGCGCTGCTGAAGCGATCGTATACGTAAGAGCGGAATACCCCCTCGCGATAGTAAGACTCAAGAACGCCATTGAGCAGGCCAGAGAAAAGGGCGTGCTCGGCAAAAATATAATGGGTACTGACTTTTCATGCGACATGAGGATCAAGGCCGGCGCCGGCGCATTCGTGTGCGGCGAGGAAACAGCCCTGATAGAGTCGCTCGAAGGCAAGCGCGGAATGCCCAGGCTCAAGCCTCCGTTCCCCGCACAGTGCGGATACAACAACGATCCTTCGAACATCAACAACGTTGAGACTTACGCCAACGTGCCGTGGATACTCTTAAACGGCGGCGAGAAGTTCTCGGCGATGGGTACTGAGAACAGCAAGGGCACCAAGGTGTTCGCCATAACCGGCAAGATCAAGAAGGGCGGCCTCGTAGAAGTTCCCATGGGCATGACCCTAAAGGACATCATATACGATATCGGCGGCGGCATCAGGGAAGACAAGAAGTGCAAGGCGGTTCAGATGGGCGGACCTTCAGGCGGATGCATACCGGCTGACAAGTTCGATACCCTCATCGACTACAAGGCACTGGGCGCAACCGGCGCTATCATGGGATCCGGCGGTATGGTCGTCATGGACGAGACGACATGCATGGTCGGAATGGCCAAGTTCTTCCTCGACTTCACGGCCAAGGAATCCTGCGGAAAGTGCGTACACTGCAGGATAGGCACAAAGAGGATGCTGGAAGTCTTAAAGAGAATAACCGAGGGCGAAGGAAGAGAAGGCGATATAGAGCTCCTGGAGGAACTCTGCTACGCCATCAAGGACTCGGCTCTCTGCGGACTCGGACAGACTGCCCCGAACCCCGTTCTCACAACCATAAGATACTTCAGGGATGAGTATGAAGCCCATATCAAGAAGAAGAAGTGTCCGGCAGGCGAATGTACGGCTCTTCTTACATACAGGATAGACAAAGACAAGTGCCGCGGATGCTCGCTCTGCGCAAAGAAGTGTCCCGCGGACGCTATCACGGGCGAGGTCAAATCTCCCTTCACTATCGATGCTGAGAAATGCATCAAATGCGGACAGTGCTTCAACGTATGTAAATTCGGCGCTGTCGTGAAAGAATAAAGGGAGGGATCGATATGAGTACAATTAATATAACGATAGACGGTAAAAAGATCTCCGGAAACAGCGGAGATACAATACTGAGCATAGCGACCGCCAACGGTATAGAGATCCCCACGCTCTGCTACGACGAGAGGGTCAAGCTGTACGGCGCATGCGGTCTGTGCATAGTGGAAGCCGAAGGCATACCGAAGCTGCTCCGTTCCTGCGCTACGATAGCCACGGACGGCATGGTCATCCACACGGATACCGAGAGAGTCGTTCAGTCCAGAAAGATCGCTCTCGAGCTCCTCATGTCCGACCATGAAGGCGACTGCCTCGGACCCTGCAAGCTCAACTGCCCGGCAGGTACGAACTGCCAGGAATACATCAAGCAGATCGCTCTAGGCAACGACAAGAAGGCTGTCGAGATCATCAAGCAGAAGCTCCCTCTCCCCGCCAGCATCGGCAGAGTCTGCCCGCACCCCTGTGAAACGGCGTGCAGAAGAAGACTCGTGGAGGAGCCTCTGTCCATAGCTTTCATGAAATACTTCGCGGCGGACAACGACCTTAACGCCGACATGCCTTATCTGCCGAAGACAGCGCCCGAGACGGGCAAGAGGATCGGCATCATAGGCGGCGGCCCCGCAGGTCTCACGGCCGCATACTTCCTGAGAGCAAAAGGCCACTACGTGACCATCTACGACATGATGCCCAAGATGGGCGGCATGCTCAGATACGGCATACCGGAGTACAGACTCCCGAAAGCCGTCCTCGACAAGGAGATCGAGCTTATCGAGAGAATGGGCGTCCGCATGGTCAACGATTACAAGATCGGAAGAGACTTAACGTTTGAAGAGTTCAGAGCCGGATTTGACGCTGTTCTGGTCGCCATAGGCGCCTGGACGTCCAGCGGAATGAGATGCAAGGGCGAGGATATGCCCGGCGTATTCGGAGGCATAGACTTCCTGCGCGAGGTAGCTCTCGGCGGAAAGCCCGACATCGGCAACAGCACGGCAATAGTCGGAGGCGGCAACACCGCGATGGACGCGTGCAGAACGGCCGTAAGGCTCGGCTGCGAGAACGTGTACGTAGTATACAGAAGAACGCAGGCTGAGATGCCCGCTGAGGAGATAGAGATAGCCGAAGCCAAGGAAGAGGGCGTACAGTTCAAGTTCCTCACAAACCCCGATGAGATAATCGGCAAGGACGGCAAGGTCTCCGAAGTAAGACTCCAGATCATGGAGCTCGGCGAACCCGACGCGTCAGGCAGAAGACGCCCCGTTCCGGTCGAAGGCAAGTTCGAAACGCTTAAGGTCGACAGCATGATCTCCGCGATAGGCCAGAAGGTCAACGTATCCGGATTCGAGGATCTGGAACTCAACCAGAGAGGCATAATCGCTGCGGATGAGAGCACATTCCTCACAAATATCGAAGGTGTGTTCGCGGTCGGCGACGCCACGAACAAGGGCGCGGGCATTGCCATAGAAGCCATCGGCGAAGCCAACAAGGCGGCCGACGTCATCGACAGCTGGCTTAAGGGCGACATGAAGCCTTACGTAAAGCCCTATGTATCCGAGAGAGACCTGACCGAGAAGGATTTCGAGGACAGGGAAAGGATCCCGCGCGCAAAGATGCCGGTAAGACCCGCTTCAGAGCGCAGGAACGATTTCAAGGAGATCAACCTCGGCTTCAGCGTCAGCGCTGCAAGAGAGGAAGCCAAGAGATGTCTGGAGTGCGGATGCCACGACTACACGGACTGCAAGCTCATCAAGTACGCGAACATGTATGACATACATCCCGAGCGTATCGCCGGTGACAAGCATCCCGATTTCGTCGAGGAAAAACTCGCGGTCATCGAGAGAAACCAGGGCAAGTGCATACTCTGCGGACTGTGCGTAAGGATCTGCGACGAGGACGCAAAGGAAGGTCTGCTGGGTCTCGTCGGCAGAGGATTCAACACGGTCATCAAGCCGGAGTTCAACGACCCCGAAAAGATCAAGTGCTGCCTCACATGCAAGAAGTGCGAAGACGCATGTCCGACAGGCGCTCTCAAAGTGCTTGAGACAGAAAAGAAATAACATTACCGCTTTTTTAAGGGAGCTGCCGCAAGGCAGCTCCTGTTTTTTAGGCACAAAAAAAGGACCGCTTAAAGGTCCCCTGTCTTCAGCTTATATCATACGGCTTCATCGCCGGTCTCTTCGTAATCCCCGACGTCTTCGTATTCTTCATAGGTCTCCTCGACCTCTTCCGGCTTCATACCGAACGTATCGGCTATGAGCTTGAACTCACCTACCGAAAGACCCGACTGGGAATAGATGCTGTACGAATAATCCCCTATCTGCATGACGCCCAGCATAACGTATCCGTCCTTGAGCGTCAGTTTCGCTTTGTGACCGTTTATGTCCTGCTCAACTATCTCGTCATAGTCTTCTATGTCGCTGGTTATGTTCTTTACCTTCGACATGGCGTATATGATCTGATTGTCGCCGCTCATGTAAAGGAGCTCCGCCACGGCGTCGCCTACGCAGTAGTATCCTGAAAGGACATATCCGTCAGGCAGAGACGCAGGTTCAAGCACATCAAAGCCGACGGCCTCCGAGAGCTCGACTATATCGTCATAGGGGACGGGTTCGCCCTGTATGGGCTCGCATCCCGCGAATATGATCACTGCTATAAGCAGCAGCGCTATGACTGTTGCAGCCTTTCTGTTCATGCTTAAACCTCTCTGTTTGTCTAAACATTATACCATACTCGGGGCATTTATTCACCTTTTGCGGAAGTACTGGTAATAATAGGTCTTCAGACCCGCGTTTGAGAGTTTCCTCTTTTTGTCAGCCCTCGCGCCGAACCTTGACTCGAATCTCTCGTCGGCGCATATGACGAATATCTTGGCGTCATCGTATTTAAGGAGAGCACTGCCCATCTGGGCGTACAGCTTTTCCGTCTCCTCTTTCTCCCCCAGCCTTACCGCGTAGGGAGGATTAGTAACTATGACCGCCGTCTTATACGGCATGGAGAAGTCCTTTATATGCTTCCTCTCGACCTTAAGGATATCGTCCACTCCCGCTCTTTCCGCATGGAAGGATGTGAGCTCTGCCTGCTCGGCCGATACGTCCGAAGCGAACACCGGCACGTCACTCTTTATTATGCCGTCCGCGGCGCGCTGGCGCTCCTGATCGAACGCCCTTTTGTATTCCATGCCGAAATGCACGGCGTCGAAATGCCTCTTCTGACCGGGCATTATGTTCTTGGCCATCATGGCGGCTTCGATCGCTATGGTGCCGCTGCCGCACATGGGGTCATAGAACGGATGCGAATACCATCTCGCTATGTTTATAAGGGAAGCTGCCAGAGTCTCCTTTATAGGAGCCTTGGTGTTGTGTATGCGGTAGCCGCGCCTTGAAAGGCCTTTTCCGACCATGTTTATGCCGACGGTGACCATGTCTCTGACTATGGTCACGTATATGCCGAAAGGCTTTTTGTCCTCTTCAAAGCGTATATCGCCGTAATGGCGCTTCATACTCTCTATAACGGCTTTCTTGGACACGGCCTGAACGTCGGATACGCTCCCCAAGACCGAGTGCACGGCGTCGCCCGATACCGGCATGGCCGCTCCCGGGGGTATTATATCCCCGAAACCGCACGCCTTTACGCCTTCGAAGAGCTCGTCGAACGTAACGGCCTTAAACTCGCTTAATACCATGTATATGCGGTCCGCGCACCTTGAGCCTATGCAGACTCTCGCGAGCGCGGACGGATCCGCTTCAAAATACACCCTGCCGTCCGAAGTCCTGAGGTGCTCAGCTCCGAGCTTTTCTATCTCAAATCTGACGCAGCTCTCCGTGCCGAAAGCGCACGATGCGTAATATGTCCGTGTGTCACTCATCTCTGCCGTCTTCTCCGTCTTCCGCCGCCGGCGCCTCGCTCACGCTTATCTCCACCACGCCTCCGCGGAGATAAGCCCTGTAGGGTTCCGCCGCACCGGCTTTCTTGAGCATGATGAATATCTGGTCTTTTACTTCGTCTGGCTGGGTGGGATCGAGTATGTATTTCCTGAGCACCTTTTCGCCCCCGTCCTGAGCGAAATCCGCTATGACGGACGCGACCGCCAGCCTGTACTCGTTGTCGCAGCTGTAGAGACCCCATATGAGGTAATCCCTGAACCTGGCGTCCTCACGCCATAGCTTTAAGACTTCGTCCCTGTCCCCCGCGAAGCAGTCGTTGATGTAATTAAGCCTTCTGTCCGCCTCATCATCGGGAAGCTTTCTCGTGTATTCATATTCCTGCGCGGTGCCCCGCCCGTCCGTTATCTTCCGGACTTCGGCGAGATAATACGCCGCCGCGTAGTCATCCGGATCTATCTTCAGGCACTTCGCGAAGCAGTCGACCGCGTATTTGTAGTCCCCGGTGTTCGCCGCGGCTATGCCGGTCATGAAAATTATCCCCGTATCGAAAGGCTTGAACTTCAGGCACTCGTTAAACTCCTTAAGAGCTCTTTCGTGCAGTTTTATCTCGCAGTACGTTACCGCTTTCTTGAATATCGCCTCGGGATCCTCGGTATGAACCTTCTCGAGCTTAGCTAAAAGCTCCGTCATCCTTAAAAGATCCTGCTTTTCCGCGCTGAACAGTATGAGATCGCACAGGGCGAACACGTTGTCCGGCTCACGCTTCAGCATCTCCTCGGCAACTGCGACAGCCTCGTCGTATCTGCCCTCATAATACAGGGCCATAGCCATGTTGTTCTTCATAAAGAGAAGGTCTCTTTCGCTGACGCCGCTGTCCTCCATAGCCTGCTGCACGCTCTCGGCTATGGCCTCCTTGTCGGCGTCGGCAGAAACATCGCCGAAACTGTCGTCGTCCAGATCGAAAAGGCCCGGCATATCGCCGCTGTCCTTATAGTCCTCTATGAAGTTCAGGAACTCGACGGCATCGTAATAGAACTCGCCTTCCTCTCCGGCAGCGGTATACTGTTCAAAACAGTCGCCCGCCCTCTCAAGGTCGCCGAGACCCATGTAATTGCAGCCGAGACCGAAGAAGAGCTCGCTGTCGTCAGATCCCCTGTTCAGAAGATCCAGGATGATGCTGTTCGACTCGTCGAATCTTCCGATCTCCGTCAGCGCTTCGGCGAGCGCGGTCGAGTACTCGGTGTTTTCCGGGTCCTTCTCAACTGCTTTTCTAAGGTACGGCAGAGCGTCTATGTAATTGTAATCCTCGAGATACTTGAGCGCAGTGTTGTAGTAGAACTCCGCCGGCTGCTCAAAGCCTACGATATTGTTTTTGGACATCTCAGACTCAGTCCTTCCAGCAGTTTTTTAAGCTCGTCCTCGCTGAAACGGTACTTCTTGTTGCAGAAGCGGCAGGTGACCTCCGCTCCCTTGTCCTTTTCTATCATGTCCTCTATCTCATCCCTTCCGAGGGATATGAGGACTTCCTCCAGCCTTTTCTTGCTGCAGTCGCATTTGAGGCGCGGTGAGAGCGTTTCCGTTATCTCCGCCCCTTCTCCGAATATCTTCTTTATTATCCCCGCAGTATCGTCGTTCATCATGTATATGGCGTAGTTTCTTATCTGCGGGATCTTAGACGCTATGTCATCTATCACTTCCCGGGACGCTTCCGGCAGAGGCAGGACAATGAGCCCGCCCGCGTTTACGACCGAAAGATCCGTCTCCACCCAGGTGTTCAGGTACACAACGGCCTGCTGCTGCTCGGACGTATAGAAATACTGCGCGAAGTCCTCGCCGATCTCTCCCGTTTCGAGCGGCACCTTACCCACATACGGAGCTTTAAGTCCCAGATCCTTTATGACGGTCATGAACCCGTCCTTTCCCACGGCTTTGCCGACGTTTAGGGGGTCCCCTTCAGGCGATGCCGTGGGATTCGCCACGAACGCCTTCATGTTTAAGGACTGGTCTCCCGTGACTATAAGGGTGCCGGCGGGACCTCCGCCGTTTATGTTAACGGTTAATTTGTCCTTTTTATGCTTGAGCATGGAACACATGAGAGTCGCCCCCGCGAGCGTGCGCCCCAGGGCCATCGTCGCCGCCGGGTACGTGCCGTGCAGCATCTGCATCTCTCTTGCCATGCCCGTTATGTCGCATGCGTATATTACCGCTTCGTCCCTGTATATCGCTTTTACTATCTCGTCCAATCCTCTACTCCCTGACTGCCGCAAACTGTATGCGCTCTGATGTCTCCAAAGGCGCCTCCCTGGTCATAAACCCGTACACCTTAATATCCCTAAATCCGGCCTTAATAAGGCTCTTCCTTATCTCCTCAGCGCTGTACGCGCGCTGCTCGTGGATCTCGTCGAACCTGTCGTACGAACCCTGTCCGTTCTTTATGAACATCGTTATATCCATGGTAAGGATGCCGCTTTTGAATTCATTCATCCATATGTATGAAGCGTCGTCCGAAACGTCGCAGAACATTTCGTCCCCTATCATGTCTTTGAGTTTGTACTCTGAACTTATATCGAAGAGGAACACCCCGCCGGGTCTCAGGTTTCCGTACGCCGCGCGGAAAAATCCGTCGGTGCCCTCTAAAAGGTAATTGACCCCGTCCATGGCGCATACGACGGCAGAGCTTCCCTTTTCCCTTTCAAACTCAGCCATGTCGCAGCAAACGAAAACGGCGTCTTTCCCCTGTTTTCTGAGCTTTTCCCTTGCCTGTGACAGCATCTCCTCGCTCCTGTCCACGGCTATAACGTCATAGTCGCGCGCAAGGTACTGCGTAAGATTCCCGGTACCGCACGCCGTTTCGATCACATCGCCGGAAACGCCGCATTCGTCCAGGAGCCCTTTTATATACCTGTACCACTCTTCATAATCGACATCGTACAGGCACATATCATATATGCCGGCCAGGTATCTGTAACTTTCCATAAGGATGTCCCCGCTTTCGCACACACGCTGCCACTCTATCCAAAAAAAGGCAGATATCTACCTTTTTCTGAAGCTTTCTATAAGACCGGCCGCGTTTTTATCTACTCTTCCTCCTTGAGAACGGCCTTGTCCTTATACATCTCGGCATCAGCCCTGCGGAACACGTCGTTGACGCTCCCGTCGGTCTCCGGGATGTAATCCGCCATACCCATGGCTATTACGACCTGTCCCGTCTTCTTATTGACCGTGTTGCTGCCGGCCATCTCTTCGGCGAGTGACTGTCTCCTGTCGTAGTCGGGTCCTGTCAAGAGCACAACGAACTCGTCTCCGCCTATCCTGTACACAGGACTCCTCTTGAAAGTGTTGCATATAATCGAGGAGGCATTCCTGAGGAGCTTGTCGCCTTCCGTATGACCGTATTTGTCATTGACGTCCTTAAGACCGTTTATATCGCACACAGCCAGTGCAAAAGCATCGCAGTTGCCGGACTTCATCCTGGAATTCAGCTCTATTTCGGCATCCATATACGACTGCCTGTTCTTGACGCCCGTGAGAGCGTCGCGGCTGGTCGCACCCGCAAACATGCCGGACTTCTCCCTGCCGGCCGTCTGAGCGTCTATCGCGCTTATGCCTATGATCAGCCTGTCCGGGCTGTCGGCTGGACGCACGGCCTTGAGTCTCCTGAATTCCTTGTTCCCGTCAATATCGAGACTGTAGATAAAAGCGAACAGTCTGCCCTTGCCGAGCGTCTTTACGAGATTATCCTTGTTTAGCGTTTCGGTGACCGCCTTCAAATCATCCTTTGAAACGGTGCTCTTAAGACTGCTCTCGAAAAAGCCGAAGAAATCCTCTCCTTTTCCCGCAGCGCTCACCCTGTCCGTAAGCCTGTCTCTCTTGTATTCGTTATACGTATCCGTATTCAGGTCCACCGAATATATGGTATCGAAATCACTGGATAGCGCATACGCTATGCTGTAGAAATCGTCCCCTTCGGAATCAGCGTTCTCGGACGAGTGCTCGATAAGGCTGCTCACGCCTATCACCAGATGGTTGTCATCGGCATCTCCCGTCTTTACGACCCTCATGCTGTAATAAACGGGAGCTCCGTCTATCATAACCCTGTATGTCATGGTGAAGCGCTGCCCGTTCATGAGCTGCGACATGAGCGTTTCCTTTTCAAGACACAGCGATACCCTCTGCCTGTCATCGCTGAACACTATGGACGCTATTTTCTTCTGCGTATCGCTGAAGAAATCGGTGCCGCTGCTCTCTATCTGCAGATCCTCGTATTTTCCGTATACGCTGAACTGAACGTACTGTCCGGTGTTCGCGTCAACGTAGTATATGTATTCATATCCGCTTGTAAGCGCATGTGCCAGGTCTTTGAGCTCATGCGGCCTCGCGATCTTCCTGTTGCACCTGCGCGAGCCCTCCGTTTCGTAGTTTTCCTCGGCGGGCTGTCTCTTCTTCTCCTCAAGGAATACGCAGTATTCCTCTGCTCTTAACGGTCTCGCGAAATAGTATCCCTGTACTATATCGCATCCGAGGGACTTGAGCGTCTTTAATTGCTCATCGGTCTCCACGCCTTCCGCTATAACGGGAACGCCGAGATAATCCGCTATATCTATTATTATCTCGATCATCCTCGTGTCCTTCTCACCCTGGAAAGCTTCGCGTATGAAGCCCATATCCAGCTTGAGCGCGTCGATAGGAAGGCTTGATATCATGTTAAGAGACGAGTATCCCGTCCCGAAGTCATCCATCTCTATCTTGAATCCGTGCTCCCTGAAACTGCTGACCACATTGATTATCTGGTCCGAATCCTCCGTATACGCGGACTCGGTTATCTCAAGGACCAGTTCCGACGGACTTAAGCTGAATTCCGCCAGCAGATCCTCGAAATTCTGAAGTATGTTATGATCGTACATATCGACCCTGGACACGTTCACCGAAACGGGCACCGTGATACCGAACCTGTCCCTCCAGTCCTTTATCTGCGCCGCCGTCTCTCTCCAGACATAGGCATCCAGCTCGCGTATGAGACCGTTCTCCTCGAAGAGTGATATGAAAGAGCCCGGACTTATGAACCCGAGTTCGGGGTGCTGCCATCTGACAAGCGCCTCAGCGCTGTAAAGCACCGGTATCTCCGGCCTCACATCGAACTTGGGCTGATAGAACACCGTGAACTGGTGCTCGTCTATGGCCTTTCTGAAATCGTCTATGAGCTGCTCGTCATAAAGTTCAGACTCGTGCAGCTGCTTGTCGTAGAACGCTATGGTCTGCGACACTCTGTTCTTTATATTGTCAGCGGCCATCTTCGCGTGATCGAAGCGCCGCTCTATCTCTATGGTCTTGTCAACATTGGGATATACGCCTATGCGCAGCCTTATGCGGTTCTGGGCTCCTTCGCCGGAAAACTCATTTGCGACGTTGGTTAAGATCGGCATATAGTCTTCCTTATGAGGACCGTACGCGAGAAATGTATCGGCCTCGCGGCGGCCGACTATGCCGCCGTCTTTGCCTATGAACTCGAGTATCGCGGCGCCGACTCTCTTTAAGACCTCATCGCTGTATTCCCTTCCGAATCTCTCGTTCATCATATGGAAGTGGTTGATGTCAACGATAATGGCATCCATTTCCATATCGGCATGGTACATATCGTACTGCTCGGCGTATCTGTAGAAATAATCGGCGTTATAGAGCCCGGTCAGGTGGTCGCGCTCCGTGACCATGATTATCTGCCTGTCCTCGTTGAGCTCTATCGTACGCCTCAAGCGCGCGAGTATGATCTCCTTGTCGGGATAGGGCTTCGGTATGAAGTCCATAGCGCCCATCTCGAAGCATTCTATCTCTGACTGCTGATCGGAGGTCATGACTATGACGGGGATGTTCTTGGTCTCCTCGTCCTCTCTGATCTTCGTCAGCACTTCCATGCCCGACATGCCCGGCATCTGCAGGTCCAGTATAACGAGAGAGAGCATTGAACTGTTCTCCCTGGTCTTCTCCAGGGCTTCGAGTCCGTCCTCGCAGGTGATGACGTTATAGTCATCAGAGAGCATCGCTTTCAGAAGCTCTCTGTTTATGAACTCGTCGTCCGCTACCAGCAGAAGTCTCTTACCGTCTGCCGAATGGAATTTTTTATGGCTGTCAAGCATTTGTTTTCCCCTGTCCGCTGTTTGTAAAGCGTTTGTTTATGTATCCGGGCGTCCCGGTATGTGCGAATCTGCGGGAGCATACACTTCCACACTATGATTATACATTAGCCGCCTAAAGTTGGCAATCGGAGACATTCGTAAATAAAAGGGGGCAGTTCACTCATTTTTGTGGGAATTGTGACGGTTTTATAGTATAATGACTGTGTATGATCATCTTATGAATACCCATCAGAAACAAGACCGGCAGACGGACGCGTATATGAGAAAGAAAAAGACTGCTGAAAAAAGAATATTTACGGTTTTAGCCGCGCTTTTTGCTGTACTCATGTTCTGCGGCTGCGGACCGGCGGAAGCCGCCGCGGCTGAGACTGAGGAGCCTGCGCCCGCCGTTTCGGAGGAAACGGAGCAGATCACCGATGACGGTTCCGATGCTGTGGAAGTGACAGCAGACGAACCCGAAGAGGATGAAAGCGTGCAGGAGGTCGCTGAAGCTGAGGAATCCGCCGAAGCGCCTGCGACCGTAAGACCGCCGACACCTTCAGCCAGCATAAACACCCCCGCTCCGCAGAATGAATTCAAGGATTCCGTATTCAGCTCGGAAAGCGCCGAGGGCGAAGGCGGCGTCATGGTCGACACATCGCATGCCGCGGAAGGATATTTCGGCGTGCACAGCGATTCGGATACCAGGATAAAGATCATGGTCGAAAAAGGCGATGATACATATATATACGATCCCGTGACCGGAGAGGACAGCATATATCCCTTCCAGTGCGGCGACGGCAAGTACAACATCAGGGTCATGAAGAACGCCGAGGGCAGCAAGTACTTCGAGCTGTTCTCGACGACCGCCGATGTAACGCTTGAGAGTGAGTTCGAGCCATTCTTAAGACCCAGCGACTACAGCAACTATACGCAGGAATCAGCCTGCGTGGCAAAAGCCGCCGAGTTCGCTTCCGCGTCTCCGGGCGAGATGGACTTTATATCTAAAGTATATGAATTCGTATGCGACACCGTAACCTACGACGACTACAAGGCGGAGACGGTGCAGTCCGGATATCTGCCCGATCCGGATGAGACCATGAGCACGGGCAAGGGCATATGCTTCGACTACGCGGCCCTGACGGCGGCTATGCTGAGAAGCCAGGGAGTCCCCACCAAGCTCATATTCGGTTACGTGGGCAAGGATGAACTCTATCACGCGTGGAACATGTTCTATACGGAAGAAAGCGGTTGGATAACCGTCGAGTTCCAGACAGTTCCGGGTGAGTGGAACCGTGTGGACCTGACGTTCTACGCCAACGGCGCGAACAGCGAGTTCATAGGCGACGGATCAAATTATGTGGACATATATCAGTACTGACATACTGTTTTTTAGAAAGGACGGCTGCAAGTGAAAAAGAATCAACTTACCTATTCCGAACTGAGTTCTTTTTTCGAGAACACCGGAACGATGCTGCAGGCCGGCATTGCGGCGGATGAAGCCATATCGCTGCTGCTGGAAGAGACCAATGAAAAGAGTCCCGTTATGAGGGAGTGTCTGAGCACTATATCGGAAGAGCTGAGCGGCGGCGCCGCGTTCGCCGATGCGGTCAAAAAGACCGGGTGCTTCCCGGACTACTCCGTCAACATGCTGGACGCGGCCGAGTACGTGGGCACTCTGGACCAGACGCTCATGCATCTCGGTGAATACTACAGGAACGAGGAGTCCATATCAAAGACTCTGGGCAGCGCCGTGAGATACCCGATCGTGCTGCTCTCCATGATAATCGCTCTTCTCGCCGTTATGCTCGCTGTCGTGTTCCCCGCTTTCAGGGACGTCTACGCGAACCTGTCCGGCGATACGACTGCCGGAGGATACCTCGATTCATCCTTTGTAATATGCATCGTGCTCCTGGCCGTTATGGCGGCGCTGGTCGTTATCCTCATATGCGGCCTTGTCACATGGAGACGCGGCAACAGGAACGCTGTCCGGAACAGCCTCGGACGCTTCAAGTCCTTCGCCCGTATATTCGAGGGGTTCGGCCTTTACAGATTCACGACCTGCTTCAGCATGTTCATGGCCAGCGGTTCCATGCAGGATGACGCGGTCAAAAAGAGCATACCCGTAGTCGAGGCTTCGTCATTAAAAGAAAAGATAGAGAGATGCTCCGCCCTTATGGACGGCGGCATGAGCTTCTCACAGGCGGCGCGCGACGAGAACCTCTACGAGCCTTCGGTCGGAAGACTGCTGGTGCCCGCGGAGCGCAGCGGCAAGCTCGACGTCGTCTTGAAGAAAGTCATAAGCGGGCTTAAGGAAAAGAACGAGGAGAACGTTGCCAGGATCTCCAACACGGTCGAACCCGTACTGACCGGCGTGCTGCTCATTGCAGTCGGTCTCATACTTATCAGCCTTATGATACCGCTCGTCGGCATAATGAACTCGATAGGCTGAGGAGGATATTAATGAAATCCAGTCTTTTGCGCCGTATTTTAATAATGGTAATCTGCGTCGCGGCCTTAACGGTCATGCTGTGTTCGTGCGCGCCTTCTGAAAGCGAGAGCGCACAGATGGCGGAAAGCGCGGACGCCGTTAAAACGGCGATAATGGAAAAGGCCCTTCAGTGCTATGTCATAGAGGGCTCTTATCCGTCGGACATTGAATACCTGGAGGAGAACTACGGCCTCATAGTCAATCACAAGGACTTCCGTATAATGTATACGCCCGTGGCCGAGAACCTCCCTCCGCAGATAAAGGTGGCCTACTGATGAACGGAAACGGAAGCATACTCTCAAAAGCACTTTCGGCAGCCATAATGGGCGTCATATTCCTGACTGTCCTCATTCTTGTCGTATTTTCCGCCGGTTCCTACCGGAACTCCGTTGACACGCAGCACAGCAACTTCGAGACCAGAGCGGCCGTCGGGTATGTGCTGACCGCAGTCAAGGCCAACAAGACGGATGACATCTATCTGGACGGCTCCGGCGACAGCGCGATGCTGGTCATATCGGACAGCATCTCAGGCCTGGAGCAGCATATATACAGCCGCGGAGGCGATCTTATAGAGAACTACGGCCCCGCCGGAGGCAGTTTCGTAGCTGACGGCGAGGAGATAATAGGACACCCGGGCAGATTCGAGATGAGCATGGACGGTGATTCCCTGCTCAGGATATCGACCGATTACGGTGACTCCTACGTTAACATAAGGAATCTTGAATGATGAAAAGCAACGGCGGGATAAGATACATAGTCGAGCTGTTCATAATGCTCATTATAATGATCTTCGTGATAACCATACTTGTCACGGCCTTTGTGAAGTCGGGCAGTCTCAGCACTGACGCGGCAGATCTCACGGAGGCTGTCAGTCTGGCTGAGAGCATAGCGGAGATATCGGATACGTGCGCGGACGACGCCGAATGCATGGACAGGCTTAAAGGTACGTCCCTTATGAGCGGCCTTTCAATAGACGGCGGAGTGATTACCGGCACACACGGCGATGATTACAGCGTTGAGCTTTCGCGCACCGAAAAGAACGGCGACGGCGGCGTGCTGGTCTTAAGCGAGATAAAGGTGTCGCATAAGGGCGGGAGCGAGCCTGTTTACACCCTTGATACCGGAAACTATCTGAAAGGAGCGGACAATGACTGACAGGATCAAACTCGGGCCTCTGGCCATATTCATAGTCATAGTAGCGATCATCATGACCGTGCTCGCGCTCCTTACATTCGCGACGGCGAGAGCAGACTACGCGACCGCTGAGAAGTACGCCGATGTCACGCAGATAAAGTACGAGCTCGACAGGATGGGAAGCGAATACATGATGGATCTCGACTCCACTCTCAAAAACGGCGGCAGCATAATGCTGATGGACGGCGCCGAAAGACAGGGACGGGATCTGTACCGCCATGTGGAGAGCATAGGCGACTACGAGCTCACTATAGACTTCAGCGTTAAGGGCGGCAGCTACGAAATAAAGAGATGGAAGATCACCCGTGTCTGGCAGGAAGACGACAGCATGGGCAATCTGTGGCACAGGCCTTAAAGGGCCCGAAGCATATACAATAACGAAAGGACGAGTACTCACATGAACCTAAGCGAGATACTTGAAAAAGCCATACAGCAGGAAGCGTCGGATATATTCCTTATAGCAGGCCTGCCGGTTACCATGAAGATACACGGAAGCCACGTGCGCCTGGAGAGCGAAAAGCTCCATCCCGACGCCATATCCGCTCTCATTGAGGAGATATACGTAAAGGGAAAAAGGGACAAGGTAAACTATGACAAGAACCTGGACGACGACTTCTCGTTCTCGGATCCCGGTCTCGGCCGTTTCCGCGTCAACGTTTTCAGACAGCGAGGCTCATGGTCAGCGGTCATAAGGGTCATCAAGTTCGGTATACCCGATCCCGCAACCCTCGGCATACCCGAGACAGTTCTGTCCCTCGCGGACAACCCGAACGGACTGGTCCTCGTTGCCGGAACCGCCGGCAGCGGCAAATCCACCACGCTCGCGTGCATGATAGACCGCATAAACAGTAAAAGGGACGCACACATAATAACGATGGAGGATCCTATAGAATACCTCCACGCGCACAACAAGAGCATAGTCACGCAAAGAGAAGTCTTCGTAGACGCCGTGAGCTACCTTGACGCCTTAAGGTCGGCTCTCCGCGAGAGCCCCGACGTGATCCTCCTCGGCGAGATGCGCGATTTCGAAACGATATCGGCGGCGGTAACCGCGGCTGAAACGGGAGTCCTGCTGTTCAGCACGCTGCATACGGGCAGCGTCGCCAACACGATCAACAGGATAATAGACGTGTTCCCGCCGGCACAGCAGGTGCAGATGAGAGGTCAGCTGTCGCAGCTCATATGCGGCGTCGTATGCCAAAAACTGGTCCCCTGCACTGAAGGCGGCCTCACCCCCGCTTTTGAGATAATGAGGTCGACGCCGGCGATACAGAACATGATAAGAGAAGGAAAATACCATCAGCTCGAGTCTGCGATGCAGACATCCGACGGCATGGTTACCATGGATACCAGCCTGTCCGAACTTTACAGGACGGGCAAGATAACAAAGGAGACCGCCTTAAGCTACTGCAGCAACTACGATCTCATGAAAAAGAGGCTGGACGGCTGATACGCCGCGGCCAAAGCTAATGAAAGGGACTGACTGATATGAGTGATACCAATTGCGACGGCAAACTGCACGTAAAGATGTTCGGTAAGTTCTCCGTCAAGTACAACGGCACGGAGATACTCGACGGCATGAGCGGAAAATCACAGTTTGCGCTGGTGCTGGAGACGATAGTGCACAACCGCGAGAACGGAGCGGGCAAAAACCTGCTCGCGCAGACGCTGTTCGAGGACCGCGACATAGAGGACGTATCGCACTCCATAAGGAACATACTGTACAACGCTAAAAAGAAGCTCGTAAGCTTCGGACTGCCGGAAACGGACTTCTTCATAAAGAAGAACAATCTGTATTACTGGACGGACGAGATCGAAGTCGTTGAGGATACGGATCAGTTCGAAAAGCAGTACAAGAGCGCTCATCTCGTAGCCGATCCGAACGAGAGGTTTTCGGAACTGGTC
>CAYRWM010000019.1:0-32001 GCA_964428055.1 uncultured Christensenellaceae bacterium
CATAACAAAACCCCTTTCGTTAGATTTGTGTCTAACAAAAGGGGTTCACTTCATTTTAACTCGGTCCTTTTTGTAATCATAAGATTATATGTATCTTTCTACTTTACCAGATCTAAGGCAACGGGTGCATACATACTTTCTTTTGGGTGTTCCGTTCTCAAGTACTCTAACTCTCTGAACGTTAGGAGCCCATATTCTCTTTGATTTTATATTAGAATGGCTCACCTTGTTACCCGATGAAACACCCTTTCCACAGATTTCACAATACTTAGCCATTTTGTACCTCCAAAATACTTTACCAATAATGCAACATTAATATACTATCAAATATGTTTTTGATTTGCAAGAGATATTTTTATAGTATATAATCAATTACGTATAGAAAAAAACCAATATGGAGGATGGATATATGGCTGCTGTTTTAGATACACCAATGGGCTTGATTACCTATACAGATGAGATAATCGCAAAGATCGCTGGTCTAAGAGCGATCGAGTGCTATGGTATTGTCGGTATGGCTAGTATTAATGCTTCAGATGGTATAGGTACTCTTCTTAAAAGAGAAAACCTAAAGAAAGGTGTCAAGGTAAAATCAAACGGCACTGATAATGTTATTGTGGAGTTGTATGTTATCGTTAAATATGGTTTATCGATTTCAGTTGTAGCAAAGAATATTATTGATACAGTTAAATATGGTGTTGAGAAAGCAACGGGGTTAAATGTCAAAGAAGTCAATATCATCGTTCAGGGTATAAAAATCTGATTGTCGAAGGAGGCACAAGGATTTGAGTTCAAAACTTTCAGGCTCAATGCTTTCTGAGATGGTAATAATGTCAGCTGCCTTACTTGAAAAAAATAAGGAAAAGCTGAATGCATTAAATGTTTTTCCTGTCCCGGACGGCGATACCGGTACGAATATGTCACTCACCATGCTTGCTGCTGCAAAAGAAGTTAACAGTGTCGATGAAAAAGATTTCGTTGCAGTAGCTGACGCTCTCAGCATTGGTGCTCTTAAAGGAGCTAGAGGAAATTCCGGCGTTATTCTTTCACAGATATGGCGCGGATTTTGTGATGTAATAAAAAAGTGTGATACGGGTATTGATCAGAAAGATTTAGCTGAATCCATAGCAAATGGTGTTGAATGCGCTTATAAAGCTATAATGAAACCTAAAGAAGGCACTATACTTACTGTTGCTAAAAGTTTAGAGACAAGTGCTGAAGAGTCTGCTGATAAGGGACTAAGTTTTGATGAAATGCTCAATGAGATGATAGAGCAGGCTGAGGATACTCTTAAAAAGACTCCGGAGATGTTACCAGTATTAAAAGAAGCAGGTGTTGTTGATGCTGGAGGCGCCGGTCTTCTTATTATCATTAAAGGATTCAAGATGGTCCTTGATGGCAACACTATTGATGATACTGATCTTTCATTAGATTATGATGATGATGTCGGGATTCGTTCTGATGTTGCTATAAATGAAGATATTGAGTTTGGATATTGTACCGAATTTTTCATTAAGAATTTAAATGATTTCGTTGAAGAAAGAGATATAGAGAATTTCAGAAATGAATTATCTAAGCTTGGTGACAGTTTAATTGTTGTCGGTGATTTAAATCTTGTAAAAGTTCATGTCCATACAAATGACCCTGGTATCGTTCTGCAGCATGCACTTACACTTGGTATGCTTTCAAAGATTAAAATTGATAATATGAGAGAGCAACACAGGGAGCTTAGTGATAACGGTGATATTGTAATGCCTGTCACTAAAGACATTGCTGTAGTTTCTGTAGTAGCTGGTGACGGATTAAAAAAGGTATTTGAAGATTGCGCAGTTGATGGTTTTGTAGAGGGCGGTCAGACTATGAATCCATCAACCGATGATATATTAAAGGCAATTAAAAATGCTCCTTCTGTTAATGTAATAGTTCTTCCAAATAATAAGAATATCATCCTTGCAGCGGAACAGGCTGCAAATCTTTCAAGTAAGAACGTCTCTGTAATTCCTTCAACAACAATTCCGCAAGGTATATCAGCTATGCTGAATTATAATTCTACGGATTCTGTTGAAGAAAATGTAGAGAATATGAATGAAGCTATTAAACTTGTTAAGAGTGGACAGGTTACATATGCTGTGAGAGATACATCTCTTAATGGCATGAAAATAAATAAGGATGATAAAATCGGTATTTGCGACGGACAGATTCTTTCTAGCGGAACGGAACTTAATGCTGTTGCTCTGGATCTTATTAAAAATATGATTGATGAGGATTCAGTTGTTGTTTCGATCTATTATGGTGAGGATATTTCAGAAGAATATGCCGAAGAACTTAAAGAAAGTGTTTCTGAACTAGCTGATTGGGTTGATATTGAATTGACTTACGGCGGTCAGGCTGTATACAGTTATATAATTTCAGTCGAATAGAATGCTCATGAATGTTTATGATTCTGTCCTGGCTGTTAAAGGGGTAGGCGCCAAAAGCTTATCCCTTTTTGAAAAGTTAGGTATATTTACAGTAAAAGATCTATTATATTATTTCCCGTATTCATATAGAGACTATTCGGAACTATCTCATGTTATATCAATATCTGAAAATGAGTATGGTTTTTTTAGAATAGTTTCGTCTGAAAAGCCAAGATATTCCAGATTAAAAGGAAGTCTATCCAAGACAGAGTTTTATGGTACTGATGACGGTTTGCCAGTTAAGATAGTATATTTCAATAGAGATTATTTAAGGCATAGTATTTATGAGGATACGGTCTTATATATATATGGGAAAAAACAGATTGTAAGAAATGAAATAGAGATTATAGCTTCAGATATCTTTTTGAAGCGTCCGTATGAATTTGAGCCTGTATACAGGACAACTAAAGGATTACCACAATCGAGAATTAAAAAAGCAATTCAAGGCGCCTTGTCTGATACATATATAAAGGAAGAGTATTCAAAAGAATTTAGATCTGAGTTTTCACTTTTAGGTATTAAAGATGCTATTGATAATATGCATATACCTAAAGACAGGTCTGTCCTTCTTGACGCTAAGAGACGAATTACATTTGATGAGCAGATAAGAATGAATTATATCCTTGATAAACTGGATATATCTTCTGTTTCACTAAATACATCACCTATGGTTTGTTATGGATTAATTGATCTTTTTAGAAAGAAAATACCATTTGATCTTACTTCAGACCAGATAAATGTAATGAAAGAAATTGAAAATGATTTATCTGGCAAATATATGATGAACCGGCTTCTTCAGGGAGATGTAGGATGTGGAAAAACGATTGTTGCTTTTTATGCCGCCTTCTGTTCGCTTCAGAACGGTTATCAGACCGCATTAATGGCACCCACCGAAGTTCTTGCCAATCAGCATTATGTGAATGCTTTGAAATACTTTAATGAGAATGAAATAGCTTTGATTACTGGTTCAACAAAAGGTAAGGCTGGAATAAAGAAAAGAATTAAGGATGGCGATGTAAAGTTAATTATAGGAACGCATGCACTTTTGTTTGGAGTAGAGTATAGGAATCTAGGTCTTATTATTACCGATGAACAGCATAAATTCGGTGTTAAACAAAGATCAAGATTGTCAAATGGTGAAGATGTTCATTCTCTTATTCTTTCTGCTACTCCAATCCCAAGATCTCTTGCTCTTGTTCTTTATGGTAAATCAAAATTATCTGTAATTAAAGAACTGCCTAAAGGTCGTATTCCGACTAAAACTTATATTGTGCCATTATTTAAGGACGCAGATATGCTTGAATATATTAGAAGTATGCTTCAAAATGGTGATCAGGCATATGTTGTCTGTCCAGTAATTAATAATAATGATGATTTAGAATCGGTTGAAACAACTTATGATTCTCTAAAAAAAGTATTTAGTGAATACAAAGTAGAATATCTGCACGGAAAGATGTCCAGTGAAGAGAAAAGCATTACTATTAATAAGTTTCATGAGGGCAAAATTAATATCCTTATTTCAACTACAGTAATTGAAGTTGGCATTGATGTACCAAATGCAAATATTATGTGCATATATAATGCTGACAGATTTGGCCTATCTCAACTTCATCAGCTTCGAGGAAGAATAGGGAGAGGGCACAGCAAATCCTGTTGTTTTATGGTTACAGGTAATAAAAAGGCTATGGAGAGACTGAATATTCTTTCTAAGACTGATGATGGTTTTGAAATTGCACAAAAAGACCTCGAGTTAAGGGGCAGTGGTGATCTATATGGTATTAGACAACATGGTTTTGTCTTCTTTGATACTAAAAACATCATAGATAATCATGATTTGTTTGAAGAAACCAGAAGAATACTTGATCTCATGACTACTACAGGTGTATATGCAGAAGAGTATAATTATATAGTTTCTTCTGCTGAAGAGCAGTATGAGAATAACTATATAGATATTGTAATGAACTGATTATCATAGCTGCTATCTTTAATTGACGATGTTTTCAAAAAGTAATAAAATGAATATACAGTGTTCACACATTTCCCAAGGAGTTCAGTATGTCAAAAAAAATATTGATTGTTGATGATGAACAAAACCTTGTAAAAGGTATTCGTTTTAATCTTGAACATCAGGAAGATTACTCTATCGATACCGCTTATGATGGTCAGGAAGCGCTGGATAAATTTGAAGCTAACGACTATGATCTTATATTATTAGATCTTATGCTTCCTAAAATTGACGGTTTCGATGTATGTCAGAGAATACGTAATGTCAGTGATGTTCCGATAATCATGCTTACAGCCAAGGGTGATGACATGGACAAGATAATGGGCCTTGAGTATGGTGCTGATGATTATATGACCAAGCCTTTTAATATGCTTGAGCTCAAAGCAAGGATTAAGAATATATTTAGAAGAACCGGTGGAAACAAAAACGAGAGCGAGAGTGTATTATATAAATCTGGAGAGTTGACGGTCAATACACAGAACAGAAGTGTGGAAATCAATGATGTCGAGATCAATCTAACTGCTAAGGAATTTGATCTGCTTCTTTTGTTTATTTCAAATAAAGGTAAAGTATTTACCCGCGAAGCCTTGTCAGAAGCAATATGGAAGCACGTAGGGGATATAAGAACAGTTGATGTTCATATCAGAAGGCTCAGAGAAAAGATTGAAGCTGACCCGGCAAAACCTGAATATATAATGACAAAATGGGGCGTAGGTTACTATTTTGCGAACAAATAGGCTCTTTCATTCTATACGATTTCGTTTCGTTATAATTTATCTTATTCTTTCAGGCATTATACTTGGTGTTATAATGCTTACTTTTTTTTCGATGTTTGAAAACTATATAGTAAATGAGAGAATTCAGCAGGAAATCACTGAGCTTAACAGTGTTACTGTTCGTGTTGCCTCTTCTATTGAATCCTCTGACTCTGCAACACTCTATAATACCCTTGATGATTTTGGTAATCAGTATGGTGGCAGATGGATTGTAATGAACAATTCAGCGATAGTTATTGCTGATAGTTTTTCTAGCATGAATGGTGTCCGTATAGATAATACTGAAGTTAAAGATGTTCTAATTAATAAAAAGTCTCTGTCTTATGGTTATCATAGAGTTATGACTGGACAGAATAACAAGCAGGTAAATTGGAGTGTATACTATGTTTCAGCCGTCAGAGCCAATGGCCGTAATATAGGTATGCTATTAAGATCGTCAAGTATTCAGGATATAGTTGATATCTTAAACTCTATGAGTATGACTGTCCTTTGGGTATTCTTATATAGTTTTATTGCGATAGTTGTTGCAACAATTGTATCTACAAATATTATTATAAACCCCATTAAAAAACTAAATCGTACTGCTAATAAGATATCTGCCGGTGATTTGTCTCAAAGGGTTAACGTGACAGGCAGCAGTGAGATTTCCGAATTCGGTAATACTTTCAATATGATGTGCGATGCTATTCAGGATATAGATAAGCAGAGAAGTGAATTTGTGTCTAATGCATCACATGAACTAAAGACCCCCTTGGCATCGATGAAAATACTTGTTGAATCACTTCTTTATCAAGACAATGTAGATGAAAAGTATTACAAAGAGTTTCTATCTGATATTAATAATGAGATTGACAGACTTACTAATCTTGTTAATGATTTGCTATTACTTTCAAAAATGGATGGAAACAATGCAGTGTTGAACATATCTAAGACAAGCATAAACACTGTAATTGAAGAAGTAATAAATTCTCTTAAACCATTAGCTAACGAAAAAGGTGTGCCAATTAATTATAATTATAAGGAACCGGTCTACATAGAATGTGATAAGCCGAAAATATTTCAGGCGCTTTATAATATTGTAAATAATGCAATTAAATACTCCAGTGAAGGGGAGAGCGTAGATATTGATTTTCTACGGAATGGAAATAATATAGAAATCAGTGTTACTGACCACGGTGTTGGCATGACTGATGATCAGCTTCCTCTAATTTTTGAGCGTTTTTACAGAGTGGATAAAGATAGAGCAAGAGAAACAGGTGGCAGTGGACTTGGTCTACATATTGTGCGCAGGATAGCTCTGCTCCATAAGGGTAATATAACAGTTGAAAGTAAAAAGGGAGAGGGGTCAAGGTTTACTCTCATACTTCCAATTACAATTAGTTCATCTGTTTCGTCTGACGATTAAGGAGAATCATAAATGAAAAGGATTATACTTATATTTATCATAATTGTTCTGTCAATTAGTTTGGTGTCTTGTACTGGATTTGTTATTCATGAGCTTGACGGAGTTGATAATATGAATGACATGGATGAGATTAGTCCTGTTCCCGAATACAGCATGAGTGCCTCTTCTTCTGTAAATCTATATTATGGTTATCTAGATGAACAATTTTTGGTTTGTGATACACGTGAGATAAAGCTTGATGAGAATGAGGAGGGCGAATATCAGATTATAGATCAACTCATAAAGGGCCCTAAAGAGTCTAATTCGTCACTTACTACTCTTATTAATACAAATACCAATATTATCGATATTTCGGATAACGACAATTATCTTTTTATTACACTCAGTAATGATTTTCTGAGTGCTCCTGAGGACTTCAGAAATTCTGGTATGAAAGAGAACGTGAGACGTTATCTTGCTTTCTATTCTATAGTAAACACTATAGTTGAATATAGCAATTATGATTATGTCCAGATATTCATAGACCGGGATGGTACCGGATCAGGTTCTCCTATAACAAATGAAGAATGCGGGCTTTCAGGTGAGGAATCAATTGAACCTAAGGGCAGAAACGGCAGTATTATATTGAATGAGGAGAATACAATGAGAGAAGTAATGAACTCTCTTGAATCAAAAGACTGGAGTCGTCTTTATGATTTTATAGCATATAAAGATTCGGACGGCAGTGACAGGCCTGCATTTTCAGATTTCAGGAACTCTATTACAGCCGATAATGTATCTATATCGGATAGTTCTGTTTTAAGCAGTGCATGGCCTACTGATGGACTGCATAATAAAGTATTTGTTGATTTTACAGTAGCGACTGACAATACTCAGCCTACTGCTAAAAGCGATGTTTCTGTTGAAGTTGTGAGAGAGCGTTCTCTATGGAAGATCACATATAGTGAATTTTTGGAGACTTTTATTAATAATTGATGGTATTAAGATGCGAAGATTAATAGTTCTTTTACTGGTTATAATTATATTTTTTACTGCATGTTCGTCAGAAGCAAACAGTAATGAATCTTCAATTGATTATTTTGAGGGTTTGCATCAGGAGATTGATCTTGAGCCAAACCTTGAGAATAATGTTTCATTATATTTCCTTTCTAAGGACAGTGAGAAATTAGTCGTTGAAACCAGGACTATAGCATTTAACCAGCAGTCTAAGAGTGAATATGATGTGATTAATACACTGCTTGCAGGACCAGAGGATTCCCATCTGGCGGGATTCGATGATTCATACTCTCTTGAATCTATTGAAATACTAAATAACCTTGCGAATATATATATAAGGTGTAGCGATGATTCAATAACCGAGAGAGATAATTTTATTCTTGCAATGGCACTAACTAATACGATTTCTGACTACTCAGGTGTAAACTATGTTAATGTTCTAATTAATGAGCATGCATTAAGTATCAATGGTGATCCTGTGGGTGTAATGGTAAAAAATAAAAACGATATTAATGAAGAATTAGCCAAGCAACAACAGAATGCAGCTAATAAAGAGTTCTTAACAGCACTTTATTATTTGGATACATCTTCAGAGTATATAGTTCCAGAAGTAAGAAATATAAAATATGGTAGCAGTGATTATGCAAGTGAAATCATTTTTGAGCTCGCTAAGGGGCCACAGGAAGCTTATATGTATAACGGTTCTGTTGAGTCATCACTTCGTACTGCCAGTAACAGTTATTTAATTGAAAATGATATCACAGGCGGGAATATACTATCTGTGGATTTAAATAAATCTCCGCTTATTTATAATGATGAAAGCAACCTTTCTGTAGCTGCAATTTGTAATTCTCTTTGTAGTTTCATACCTGATCTCAATGGTATAAGGCTTTCAATCAATGGACATGAGCTTAACTATGTTGTTTATAGAAGAACACAATTCAAAAACCTGATTGGTGCTGATATGCAATTATATTTTGCTGATCAGAATGGTATGTTAAGAAGTGTTTCCAAGACAGTGCCTCAGTCAGAAACAAATATGCCGATATATGTGATCTACGAACTAATGTCTGGTGCGGGTGGTTCTGATTCGAATGCAATAGACGTATTCCCGGATGATGTCAACGAATCTGATGTTAAAAACGCTTATTTTGCAGGTGATACAATCGTCGTGAACTGGAGGAGGAGTATGCTTGATAAAGTTTCGGGCCTTACTGAGAATCAAGAGAGGCTTATGGTATACTCCATAGTGAATTCACTTACAAGTCTTAAGAATGTCAGAAGAGTTCAGTTTCTTATTGAGGGCGAGAGAGTTGAGTCGTTTGGTGGAAGAATAAACATTATTGATCCACTTTTAAGTAACCCAGGTCTTGTTAGATAAATTGGCTGAATAAAATGGAATTATATGATATCTTAAACAAAAAATGTAATAAATTAAACCATTTAATATATATATATGGGACTGACAGGTATCTTTCTGATATTACAGTAAAGTATCTTTTGTCATCTGACGAGATTGGTTTTCCAGAATTAAATGTAACAAGGATAAATGATAGGAATGTTACTGCAGAAGAAGCTGAAAAGATTCTAATGGTACCTCCTATAGGCGGAACCAAAAGACTAATAATAATTGATTATGAATGCATCCAAAAGCAAGAATACGACAGGTTTTCAGAGCTAATCTTTAAGATACCTGATTTTGCATCATTAGTATTGATAAATGTTTCTGATAATCCTGATTCAAGGTCTTCTTTGTCTAAATTATTATTAAAAAGAGCAGATGTAATTAAGTGCTCTTTTAATACTAATGGCGAGATTACAGATTATATTGTCAATTTGTTTAAAACAAATGGGAAAAGTATTACTAGAAATGATGCTGCTTTTTTATATGATTTTGTTCAATCAGATTTCAATACCTTGAATAATGAGATTATAAAGTTATGTTCGCTTTCTAAAGATTCGATAAATAGCAAAGATATAAGCATATACTGTAACAAAGCTGATGACTATAAAATTTATCTCCTTCATAATTACCTCATAAATGGAGAATTAACTTCCGCCAAAGCATTATTAAGTTCTGTGTTAAGAGACGGATCTCTAATTCCACTGATATCTTATTTAGCTACAAATTTTGAAATACTGCTTATGGCAAGGGCATGTTTAGACTCAGGATACTCAGCAGCTAATACATTAAAAACTATTGTTGATAACTTTAATGGTAAATATGAATACAGAATCAAGAATCTTATTAAGCAGGTTCGAAGATTTGATATATCTGATATAAGAAAAGCTATAGATACTTTGGCCGAGTTGGATTATTTATCTAAAAGTAATAACTATTATTTAGGTGAAAGCATGCTTGGATATCTTTGTGAAATATACAAAATAAAATAAGGATGGCATTTCTGCCATCCTTTTGCCTTAAAAAGGATATATTATTATTCGCTGATCTTTTTTGCTAGCTGAGCTTTGGTCCTGTTAGCTTTATTCTTATGAATGGTACCTTTGCTCGCAGCTTTATCAACTGAACTTACTGCTTTAACAAATAACTCCTGTTTGTTATCAGCATTTTCTTCAACAGCAGCATTGAATTTCTTTATGTCAGTCTTTAAAGCCGATTTAATCATTTTATTCTGCAGTGTTTTTGTTTCAATAACCTTAACACGTTTTTTTGCAGATTTAATATTTGGCATTCAATATACCCCCTTAATGATTTCAAAATTAACATTGATTATAATATCACATTAATATTGCATGTGCAAGCATTAATAACTTTACTACAATAAAATAAAAATATATAATTAATTTATGAATGATAATTATAAGCCAATCGGTTTTTTTGATTCAGGTGTAGGCGGTATATCTGTATTAAAAGAGTCCATAAAGCTACTTCCAAATGAGAACTATATATATTTAGGTGATAATTTAAATGCTCCCTATGGTAATAAAACTGAAAGCGAGATACGTTGCTATTCTCTCAAATGTGCTGATATATTGCACAAAATGGGTGTAAAGGCTATTGTTATTGCATGTAATACAGCAACAAGTATCTCAGTAAGGGAAATGAGGGAAAAATACAATATACCTGTTATAAGTATTGAGCCTGCTGTAAAACCCGCTCTCACTGATCTTATTGAAGGCAATATTCTTGTTATGGCAACACCTGCTACTTTGTCTCAAGATAGGTATAAAAAACTTATTGAAAGAGTGGGGGAAGAGGAAAGAATAATAAACCTCCCGTGCCCGGGACTTGCTGATCTTATTGAGCAGTATGAGCCAGGCTCTGCAGATATTGAAAGCTATCTATATAATGTTTTAAGTCATTATAGTAATGCATCTGTAAAAGGTATAGTTCTTGGTTGTACGCATTATTCATTGATTGATAATATGATTCATGATATGGCAAAAAGAGTATTACAATGCGAAATAAAGCTCTTTGACGGCAAGTATGGGGTAGCACGTCATCTTAAAAAGGTACTTGAAGAGAATGGTCTTATTAACGAAAACGGATCTGCAAATGTACAGTATGTTGTGACCGGCGATGAAAAAGAGCTTAATGTATTTAAGAAGTACATGAGTGTATAGTTTTTTCTAATTGACATATAAAATCAAATATTGTATTATTAGTAAGCATCGTTGTGGGAGTATAGCTCAGCTGGGAGAGCACTTGCCTTACAAGCAAGGGGTCACAGGTTCGAGCCCTGTTACTCCCACCAACATCATGCGGGAGTGACTCAGTGGTAGAGTGCGACCTTGCCAAGGTCGAAGTCGCGGGTTCGAATCCCGTCTTCCGCTCCAATACCTGCTAAATGCAGGCTGGCACCATAGCCAAGTGGTAAGGCAGAGGCCTGCAAAGCCTTTATCCCCAGTTCGAGTCTGGGTGGTGCCTCCAGAATCATAGCGAGGGTGAACCCTCGCTATTTCTTTTATGAGGAAATGATATGATAACTGATATATTAAAAAAACTAGATATTGATGCAATTATTCTTGCAGATCCATGTAATATAAGATATTTTAGCGGTTTTACCGGTGAGGGTTATATTGTAATCACTAACAATCATAAGTTTGTTATTACAGATTCCAGATATCTTTTTGTAGCTCAGAATGAGCTTAGAGATTATGGTATTAAACTTACAGATAATTCATCTCTTGTTTATATTATTAGCAAATTAATTACTGATTTTAATATTAAAAAAATAGGTTTTGAAAACTTAACATGTAAATATACTTTTTTTGCTCTACTTAATAATATTAAAGGGGTAGAGCTTATTAAACTTGGTAGCTCAATTGATGATTTTAGGGAAATCAAGAGTGAAAAAGAGATTGATTTGATAACCAGAGCTATAAAAATATGTGATTCAGTATTTAATTCAGTCGTAAAAGAATTAAGAATTGGTCTAAGTGAAAGAGATGTAGCTGCTTATATTGATTATCAGATTAGATTAAATGGTGCAGATGGTAATTCTTTTGATACTATAGTTGCATCTGGATCAAATACTACTATGCCTCATGCTGTTCCCGGAGATAAACGATTAGCTTATGGAGATTTTGTCATTATGGACTTCGGTTGTAAATACAAAGGATACTGTTCAGATATGACAAGAACCGTTTTTATAGGTAATCCAACTATTGACCAGATCAAGATATATAATATCGTTAAAGAAGCAAAGGATAAGGCTGAGCAGGAAGCCACATTTGGTATGACCGGAAAACAGATTGATGAAATTGCACGTAATGCTATTGCAGCCTACGGTTATTCCAAAGAATTCATGCACGGTACTGGTCATGGAGTTGGGTTATATATACATGAAAAACCTTTTATAATTAAGAGAAATGATAATACTGTTCCTATTGGCAGCGTTTTTTCGATTGAACCCGGAATATATATCAAAGATAAATTTGGTATCAGAATTGAAGACCTTTGTGTTATGTCGAACAGTGGCATTAAAGTCTTAACTTCATCAGACGACAGTTTAATATGTATTTGATATAAGAACTAATGATATCTATAAATTGCTTTGTATCATTTATTATGATATAAGTAGTATTGGCTATGAAATTTTAGTTTTATACGATTTATATAAGGGGGAGAGATTATTAATGTATACCGTCGTTTATAACTCGTGGTTAGAGAATAATATTGAAAATGAAGAAATCTAGTCTGAATTAAAAAGTATTAATGGAAAAGAAAAAGAAATAGAGGATAGGTTCTATAAAGAGTTAGATTTTGGTACTGCAGGACTAAGGGGCGTTATAGGTGCCGGAACAAACAGAATGAATATATATACTGTTGGTAAAGCAACTCAAGGATTAGCTCAGTTTTTACTTGGAAGTTGCAAGCATACTCCTAAAGTTGCAATAGCATACGACAGTAGGAAGAACTCTCTGCTATTTGCCGAGTATTCCGCTTCAGTATTAGGCGCCAATGGTGTCAAAGTCTTCCTTTATAAAACACTTATGCCTACTCCAATGCTTTCATATGCTGTCAGGGCTCTTGGTTGTGATAGTGGTATAGTAATTACTGCAAGCCATAATCCCGCTCAATATAATGGTTATAAAGTATACGGTAGCAGCGGATTTCAGATTACTGATCATGACGCTGCTACTATTACCGGTTTCATTAAAAAGACAGATATATGGAATGATGTTAAATATGAATCACTTAGTGATCTTCTTGAAAGAGAAATCGTTCAATATATTAGTCAGGATGTTATAGAAGACTACTATAATGAAATATATAAGTGCAAAGTGACCCCAGACGATTTCAGCAATATAAATATTGTTTATACTCCGCTTAACGGTACTGGCAATATCCCTGTTAGAACAGTACTAAATCACTATAATATAGGCACAATTAATATAGTTAAGGAACAGGAAAACCCGGATGCAACTTTTGCTACATGCGTATATCCGAATCCTGAAAATATCGATGCAATTCAGCTTGGATTGAAACTAAGTAAAATAACCAAATCAGATATACTGCTTTCAACTGATCCAGATTGTGATAGATGTGGTGTAGCAGTACGGCACGGTTGTGACTATATTCAGCTTACTGGCAATCAGATTGGCGTATTAATGCTCAATTTTATTTGCAGTGTTAAGGGTGATGCTGTAAAAAATGGAACTGCCGTTAAGTCTATTGTATCTACTGAATTAGCTAGTTGTATTGCTAATGATTATGGTATAAAACTTAAAAATGTCCTTGTTGGATTCAAATATATTGGAGAAATAATTACTAATCTAGAAGATGAGGGCAGGGCTGATGAATTTGTCCTTGGATTTGAGGAAAGCTGCGGATACCTTTCCGGTATACATTCAAGGGATAAGGATGCGGTTAATGCAAGTCTTCTGATATGTGAGATGACATCTTTCTATAAAAAGCAAGGTAAGGATCTAATAGACGTCCTTAATGACATCTATGCTAAATACGGCTTTTATCTTGATAAAGTTGATAATTATCAGTTTGAAGGAGTAGAGGGCGAAAAAAAGATGAAAGAAATGATTGCTATTATCAATGAAAAAAGTAATATTGATGATTGCGGTTATAAGACTCTATTTATGGAGAACTATTCAAAGAGCATAAGAGTAGAGAACGGTTTTGTCAGTAAATTAGATCTACCTGTTTCTAACGTCATTAGATTTGGTCTTAATGATGGTACCGCTATTACCGTAAGACCTTCTGGAACAGAACCTAAAATTAAACTGTATTATTCAATAAAAGCACAAGATGAGAATGCGGCTAATGAAAAGTACTATGTATTTCAGAAATATATGAAAGGAATTATGGGTATCGATTGACCAAATAATATGAAATAGTGCTAATACAAAAAGAAAGAAATCTTTTTGAGATTTCTTTCTAAAGAAGGAGGAATCATTTTGTATTTGTATTATTTCTTTATATAAATAATAACATGGTTTATATACCTTGTAAACACTTTTTTAATAATTTTGTAATATTTTTTTTGAAATAAATAAGGAAACACCTAAAATTAGGTGTTTCCTTTGTAATATTTTCGTAAAATTCAAGAGTTTATCATGTAGTTATTTAGTTTTGAAAGGTATTTTCCCTTATGAATATCCCAATCTAGGTTCCCCTGGCCCTGAATAGATATTTCCTCAAGAACTCTTGATAAAGCACTGTTCATTGCAGACATGCCTTTTTTGTTAATTAGATCTATTTCAGACCGTTTTCTAAAAACACTGCTCATCTCATCAATGAGATCCTTTTTTATAATATCAATAAGTTCATAGTCAAACTGAGAATAGAGGAGACCAAAGCTTCCATTTGCAAGGAATTGTCCTTTATAGTACCTAATGAAATTCTCGAGTACTACTTCACGCTTTCCTTTTTCAATATTGAAGAGTATTAGAAAATATAGATGCCATTGGAAATCCTCATTTATTAGTTTGAGAATAGTCTGATATATTGTGTTGCAGAAGGTATCATCTTGGAAGTCAATACCTTCATCCAGCTCCAAAGTTTCATTGAACTCTATATCATTCTTTGAAATCTGATTTATCGTATAGAAAACATCAAATACAACCTTGCTGTAGTCCTCCATATTAGTTGCATTATTAACAACAAGAAGATATTGTATTATACTGTCGCAGCAACTCTTAAAGTCTGTTACAAAGCCTAGTTTACTACGCATTTTACCTGCAAATACATCATGTATCATTTTAGATAACATTGCATCAATACTCTTGTAACGCATCCTGGAATTGAAATTATCCTCTCGTTTGTACCGACCGTATAATTGATGCAACTGTTTATCTATTAGATTAAGATTTTCTTTAATAGATCTCATATTATCAAGTACAAGATCGTCCATTACTATGTAGGAATTATTTTTGTAAATAATTTTATGTTCAATATCTCCCCAGAAATTATTAACTAGTGATTTAATCTGTAATTCAAAGTTAGTTCTTTTTCCGTTCTCAACGTACAGACACTCAATTTTATAAATATCGAATCCATTTTTTTGTTTCTGAGGCTGAGATTCACTTAGATTTAAGAGTATCTCGGGTGCATTTTCATTATAATAATTAATAAAATCATCAGTTTTGGCGAATACCATCTTTATAAGATCATATACATAGGATTCGTCTTCCATGAATTTACAATCAATTCTAAGACCAATGATGTCCTTAAAACTGTCAATAGCATTTTCAACAGAATCATATTTTCTATAGCAGCTATTTTTGATCATTTTCTCCCTGACGCTGTCCGGACTCTTAACTCTGTATACAACAGATAGGGAATACATGCTGTTAGTAAGAATAAGATCCTCGAGAATCCTTTTTATTCTTAGTGAAAGCTTTTCGTAATCATTAATTCTCTGCTCATAATATTTGACTATATTATCTATCTTTGTGAATATTTCAAGATTCATTGAATATAACCCCTTAAGTTTATCAATTATTATTATACTTTTTTTATGATTTAATTCAAATTATGATGTATTTTTGATTTATGTATTAGTTTGAAAATTGGTGTTTTATATTGTTTGACAAACTATAGAATTCGCAATATAATTAAAAAGCCAATCTGGGTGTGGCGCAGTTTGGTAGCGTGCTTGAATGGGGTTCAAGAGGCCGGAGGTTCGAATCCTCTCACCCAGACCAAAAAAAGATGAACCATATGGTTCATCTTTTTTATATTGTATTTGTAATATCTGCAAATATTGATTTAATACTATTTGTTGTTTATAATTAATGTGGTTTCTAATATATATGTTTAGGAAGGTTCATCATGAGAGAATATAAAAGAATTTTTAATGATGATAATGTTAATGAAGAGAGAGTCGAGATAAAAGCGAAAAAGCTTGTTAATAAAGCTTCGGAGTATGATTCTTATGACTTAAATGATAAAGATATCTTTTTCAGTGACATAGACAACTCATATAACCAGGATAAAATGTATGGTAAATATGATACTAAATCGGCTGCTGTTAAAAAAGTGGATGCAGATTATATCCCTCCTTTTTCTGCCGGTGAAATAGATAAGAATATACCTGAAGAAAACACTACTGCTGAATCTTCAGATAATACTCCTGATGATCTTGAATATATTGATTCTGATGCTATTAGGTTCAATGATATCAGTAATTCACAGCAATCTGCTGATGCTCTTAATATTGAAGATAATAGAGAAGGTGCAGGGTATATCCCATTAAATGAAGAGGTTAAGCAGGCTGTAAAACTGGATTCTGATAGGAATGATGGCAAGTATTTTATTGATAAAGAGATAACTCTTTCAAAGAAAGAATCCGATGATGCTGATAAAGAAGATAAGATTCACCTTCTTTCTGAATTAGATGGACCTGATGATAGCGACATTGATAATATATATCAGGAAGATCTCACAGAAGAAGACTATGATGAGGATGCAATAATCTTTACCGATATTGAGAATGATGAAAACGGTAATTCTCTTATATATGATTATCCTGATGAAGAAGAATCATATGACGAAGAGTCATTTGAATTAGATAATGATTATGATAATGAAGATGAACCATATGAATCCGAAGAGGATTATGATGATTTGTCTGAATATCCAGAATTGGATGATAATGATTTCTATGATAATGAAAAGGATTCTCAGGAAATCTTTGAAGATTTGGGTGATGATTTTGATGAGCAGGGTGAGTTTGAGGATAACATCGCTGAATCGAATGAAGATATTGATACTGATTTAGATACTGAGGGTGAATTTCAGGAATTCATTGATTCAGAAGAAGATGATGAAGAGGAGTATTTCATTGATGATCTTTCTTCTGAAGATGAGGAGGAGCACCTATCAGACGAAGAAGAGTATGAAGATGATCAGTCTATAGATAATGATAATTATCCGGTAGGTGAAGATGATGAAGATTTGCTTATCGATAATCTTGATTTAGCAAATGACAGGGGAGATGACGATTCGTTCAGCTCTCTTGATCTTGAGGATGATATCGATAATCAGAATGATCTTTATAAGAGTGAACCAGGTAAACCACGCGGTAAGAGAAATGCTGTTATTCTAGTTATTGTATGTGTTATTGCTGTTGTCCTCGGTTTTGGTTTGTATTTCCTTATTAATTATTTCTCTAACAATGATTTTAAGGGTTTCAGTAATCTCTTCTCGGCTGAGAATGCAATTGAAGAAGATATTGACATGAGGGTTTAGTTTATGGCTAAAACCCACCAAAAAGAAAAAAAGAAGAGTTACAATAATGCTGCAAGGATAATCATTATTATAATAGCTGCTGCAGTAATTTCTTTTTGTTTGTATAATATAATCTCATATTATGTTAATGCTGATGCGGAAGAATCCGAGTATTACTCTCTAAAGAATTCATATTCCGACAGTAGTTCCGGTACATTTTCAGATTCGGATGAGGAAGCTATCTCTTCCTCTTTTAAGATTGGATATTTTAATGATGAAAAGTATCTATATGATCCTACATTTACCGATTATAAGGATATTTATGCCAACGTTGATGTTAAGGAATTAAGAAAACAGTATCCTGATATTTCAGCCTGGATTTATATTCCAGGCACTAAGATATCTTATCCCGTTTTGTCTTCTAAAAAGGATCATTATCTATATAGAAATTATAAAGGAGAAAGAGTAAAATCTGGATCAATATTTTATTATAACAAGCTTTCATTTGACCCACAAAATGATAATATTTGTATCTTTGGTCATAATATGAAATCTGGAATGATGTTCGGCAGTTTAAAATCATTTTGGTTAGAGGATGATATGTGGCCTGATGACAAAGATACTTACATATATCTTATACTTGAAGATAGAATACAAAAATATCAGATTTTTGCTATTTATATAGATAATGTTAAGAAAAATAAGATTCCGGCAAATTTCTCTTCAGCATTGGAAAAGATTGAGTACTTTGAGTCAGTTATGCGAAAATCATATAAGACAAAAGAAATGAGTTTTGATGATGATGATGTATTTATTACATTATCAACGTGTACCCATATTAACAACGCTGAAGATGATGACAGGCTCCTAATTGCGGCTAAACTCATTGATTGATTAAATAGGGTTTGTGATGATACATGAAAAACCGGCAGGCCTATCTGATTCTGAAGTTGCAGAGAGGATGCGAAAAGGCCTTAACAACAAGGATATACACAGTATCACTAAATCTGTTAAGCAGATTCTAAAGGATAATTTCTTTACATTCTTTAATATATTAAACGCTGTATTTGTAGTTCTTCTAGCATTAGCTGGTGCATTTAGTGATATAGCTTTTATTATAATAGTTGTCTTTAATCTTATTATCGGAATTACCCAGGAGATTTCTGCTAAAAAAACTCTTGATAAACTTGCAGTTGTAATCCAGAAACAGACAAGAGTTATAAGAAACGGTGAAGAAGCTGTAATTAATACATCAGATGTTGTTATTGATGATATATTAGTTTTGGACAGCGGTGCTCAGATTTGTTCAGATGGGATTATTACTGACGGAAGCCTTGAAGTAAATGAAGCTCTTATAACTGGTGAAAGTAATGCCGTATACAAAAAGGCGGGGGATCAGGTATACTCTGGAAGTTTTGTTGTTTCCGGTTATGCTTTTGTAAAAGTCATAAAAGTTGGCATGGATAACTACGCCAGTAAAATATCTCTTCAGGCTAAACAACAGAAGACAAGACAGTCTAAACTCATTGGAAGTGTCAATATCATTATAAAAACCGTTAGTGCTGTAATAATACCTATAAGCCTTCTGGTATTTTTTAAGCAATGGTTCATTTCTGGAATAGATATTAAACCCAATATAGTTACTACAGTTGCCTCAGCTATCGGTATGGTACCTGAAGGTCTTGTTCTTCTTACAAGTATGGCACTTGCTGCAAGCATAGTTATACTTGCGTATAAAAAAATACTAATACAGGATCTATATTCAGTCGAGAATATTGCCAGGATTGATACTTTATGTATTGATAAGACCGGCACACTCACTAAAGGAAATCTGAAAGTTTCAAGTGATATCGTTTATTCTGATTATAGTATTTTGATCCGTAATCTTCTGAGTAACGTTAATGATAATAATGCAACTTTTAATGCTCTTGTAGATTATTATGAAAAATCCAATGAGCTCAATTGTGTTTTTGCCTCTGACTTTTCTTCGTCAAGAAAGTATTCATGTGCTTCTTTTGAGGGAAAAGGCAGCATTTTTGTCGGTGCATTTGAATCGTTATTTAAAAACAAAGAAATTGATGAGAATACTCAAAAAGATATAAAAGGAAGAAGATATGTAACTGTTGGCTTAACTAATGATGTTATTACAAAAAATGATATACCAGACGATTTATTAATGGCTGGCATCATTCTTCTCGAAGATGAACTAAGGGAAAATGTTAAAGAAACTCTTGATTTCTTTTCTCAGCAGGTCATCGATCTTAAGATAATTTCAGGAGACAGTGTTGATACTGTTGAAGAGGTTGCAAATAAAATCGGTATTATTTGTTCATCTGTTGACATGTCAAAACTAGACGAAAATATAGATTATTACAGTATTATAGATAATAACGCTTTTTGCAGAGTACTCCCGGAACAGAAAAGAGAACTAATAATAGCTCTAAAGGAAAAAGGTCATTCAGTAGGAATGATAGGTGACGGAGTTAATGATGTGCTAGCTCTGAAAAAAGCAGATTGCAGTATTTCAATTGCTAATGGAAGTGATGCGGCAAGAAATATTTCTGATATGGTTCTTTTGAGATCAGATTTTACTGATATGCCTTCCGCAGTAAATGAAGGCAGAAAGGTTATTAATAATATTCAGAGAGTTGCAACATTATTTTTTACAAAAACTCTGTATTCGATATTCATAGTTCTTTTGACATTAATTATTCCTGCCTTTGTATATCCGTTCAGTCCTCTTCAGTTGACAATACTTGCTTTTATCACAATAGGATTTCCGGCATTTTTCATATCATTTGAACCGGATTATTCACCGGTTAAAGGTGGTTTTCTTTCAAGTATTCTACAAAAATCGCTTCCCGGCGCGTTATGTGTGCTTATTATAGTTCTATTAATAAATATTTTCTTTAATAACGATTATTACAGTTATAGTATGATTTCAACCCTTACATATACAGTCATCTGCATTATAGGTTTTTATGTATTTATTAGAGTTGCATGGCCGTTCAGTCTTTTTAGATGGATTATTTTCGGTATATGTTTGTTTATGATGCTCGGTTCCATTCTCGTTAAGCCGGTTCGCGATTTTATTGGATTTACAGGTTTTAACAACCAGATGATACTGTTTACAATAGTAACTATAGTAGTTCTACCATTTATATTCTTGCTATTTGAAAAAATGTCCGGGAAACTGTCAAGTTCTATTTTAAAAGTAATAAAAATAAGAAGACGCCGTATCCTTAAAGGATGACAGCGTCTTAAATGCTACTATTAATCTTTTAGTTTTTTATCCAACCTGATCAGTTGTTCTTTAATTGATGACTCGGACGGTCCGCCATAAACTGAACGATTCTCAACACATGTTTTTATATCAATGCAATCATATATGTCCTCATCAAAGAGATTGGAAAATTCTCTGAACTTTTCTATAGGCATTTCTGTAAGACTTATTCTATTCTCTTCGCAATATAGAACCATCTTGCCTACAACAGAATGAGCATCCCTAAAAGGAAGACCTTTTTTTGTCAGATAATCCGCTGCATCAGTAGCATTTGTAAAACCTAAAGCAGCGCTTTTATAAAGTTTTTCTTTATCCCATTCAGTTGTTTTCAACATCTCATTGAACACTATAAGACACTTGCTAAGAGTATCGCATGCATCAAATATCTGTTCTTTATCTTCCTGCATATCTTTGTTATAAGCAAGAGGGAGGGCCTTCATTATAGTGAGCATAGCAATTAGGTCGCCAAATACACGCCCGGTTTTTCCTCTTATTAATTCAGCCATGTCAGGATTCTTTTTCTGCGGCATAATGCTTGAACCAGTTGAAAAGGCGTCACTAATATTAACTGTAGAAAACTCATTTGTAGAGTATAATATCAGCTCTTCACAGAATCTTGAAAGGTGTACCATGCAGATAGAAGCATCAGATAGATATTCCATTGCAAAGTCTCTGTCTGATACTCCATCTATACTGTTATTGGTCACTGAATCGAAATCAAGTTCCCCAGCAACATAATCTCTATCGAGAGGGTAAGTAGTGCTACATAGTGCACCGGAACCCAGAGGCATCTTATTTGTTCTTTTCAGACAATCTTTTAAGCGTTCTATATCCCTAATAAACATCTCGGCATAAGCAAGGAGGTAGTGTGCAAGCGTAGAAGGCTGAGCTTTTTGCATATGTGTATATACCGGTATAATCGTATCAATATTTTCCCTGGCGATATCTCGTATTGTTAAAACAAGATCCTTTATGCAACTAATATCTTTAGCTATTTCTTTTTTAAGATATATTCTTATATCTAGTGCAACCTGATCATTTCTGCTCCTACCTGTATGGAGTTTTTTCCCTACAGGACCAATTCGCTCGGTAAGGATACGCTCAACATTCATGTGAATGTCTTCATCATGCTCGCTGAACTCAATCAGCCCTTTTTCTGCATCATCAAGAATCGAGAGAAGCCCGTTTACAATCTCTTCTGATTCTTGTAAAGAAATGATTCCCTGTTTGCCCAGCATCTTTGCATGAGCAATGCTTCCAATTATGTCTTCATTTACAAGACGTTTGTCAAATGATATTGAAGCATTGAATTCTTCTGCAATCTTATTAACATCAGCAGTAAACCTGCCGCCCCACATCTTATCCATAAGATTCTCCTATTATGTTATGTATAAATAATATACAATTTACACCAGTTAATGCAATATAAAACTTTAGAAGAATAATACCGTATGTTATAATAAATAAGGTGTATTGTGATGAAGATATTAGGAATAGATCCCGGCCTTGCGACTGTAGGTTACGGTGTAATTGATTATATAGATAATAATAAGATCAGTCTTATTGATTGCGGCATAATATCTACTGATGCCAATACTCCTTTTCCTGAAAGACTAATGCAGATTGAACAAGGAATTATCGAGCTGATTGATTCTTTTATGCCGAATGCTGTTGCATTTGAAGAATTGTTTTTTAATAAAAATGTTAAAACTGCTCTACAGGTTGCTCATGCAAGAGGTGTAGCACTTTTAGCTGCATATGGACGAACAAAAGAACTGTATGAATATACTCCTCTACAGGTTAAACAGGCTGTCGTTGGTTATGGAAGAGCTGACAAGAATCAGGTTCAGCAAATGGTTAAGATAATGTGTAATCTAACTGAGGTACCAAAACCTGATGATGCAGCTGATGCAGTTGCGATTGCTATCTGTCATGCGCACAGTTCTTTTAATAATTATTCTTCAGATACAAAAATAAAATGATCGGAGATCATAAATGTACGCTTATATAAAAGGAAAAATAAAGCATTTTAATTCTAATTCGGTAATTATAGAGAACAATGGTATAGGTTATGAAATATTTACTGATGCCTTTTCTCTATCAGAGATGGTTCTGGAAGATGATGCTACTCTATATACATACTTTTCTGTCAAAGAAGATTCTCAAACACTTTATGGTTTTTCCAAATCTAATCAAAAAGAGATGTTTGTTAAACTCATTTCTATTAATGGAATCGGACCTAAAGCCGCACTTAGCATTTTGTCAGTAATTAAAGTTGAAGATATTGTATCCTCTGCTATAAGTGGTAATTATTCAGCTTTTGAATCTGTTCCGGGCATTGGGAAAAAGACTGCACAGAGAATTGTACTTGAGCTTAAAGGTAAGGTGGATGATATGGGTATTATAAGTGATACTTATGAATCAAGTGACAATCCTAATATTATCGAAGATGCAGCATCAGCGTTAATTGGGCTCGGTTTTCAGAGGGGTGAAGCCTTGGAGGCACTATCTGCTGTAAAGAATCTAGGAGATACGGCAGAGGATCTGGTAATGCTTGCGCTTAAAAGGATCGGGAGATAAATATATATGGAAGAACAAAGCAGGATAATATCAAGTCTTAAAAGAGAAGAAGACGAAAATACTGATCTTAGTTTAAGACCTAAAACTTTAGATGAGTATGTAGGACAGGATAAGATTAAGGATATGCTCAGCATCTTTATAAAAGCAGCAAAGATGAGAGGTGAAACCCTTGATCATGTTCTGTTATATGGGCCTCCAGGACTTGGCAAAACAACGCTTGCGCATATAATTGCACAAGAGATGGGAGTAAATATTAGAGTTACCAGTGGCCCTAATATTGAAAAACCTCGGGATCTTGCTGCTCTTTTAACCAATCTTTCAAGTGGTGATGTTCTTTTTATAGATGAGATACATAGGCTCAATGCAGCAGTTGAGGAAGTCCTATATCCTGCAATGGAAGATTTCTCTTTAGATATTATAATGGGCCAGGGACCTAGCGCCAGAACCATGCGACTTGACTTAAAGCCATTTACTTTAGTTGGTGCAACTACCCGTGCCGGTATGCTAACATCCCCGTTAAGGGACAGGTTTGGTATCATCAGCAGACTTGAGATATATACCCCCGATGAGCTTAAAACTATAGTTAACAGATCTGCAGGAATTCTAGATATAGAAATCAATGAAGAAGGCGCATTCGAAATAGCGAGAAGATCGAGAGGAACACCTAGAATAGCAAATCGTCTTTTAAAGAGAGTTCGAGATTATGCTCAAGTACGTGCAGGCGGACTCATTAGTAACGATATTGCTGACCAGGGATTGAAGATGCTCGGTGTAGATGGACTAGGTCTTGATAACTCTGATAGGGTAATACTTGAAGCCATTATAAAAAAATTTTCAGGTGGACCTGTTGGACTTGATACTCTTGCTGCTACTACAGGTGAGGAAGCAGGAACAATTGAAGATGTTATTGAGCCATTCCTTCTTCAATTAGGCTTTATTAAAAAAACACCAAGAGGAAGAATTGCTACTCCCAGAGCATATGAACACCTAGGCGTTGATATTCCATCCGATCCTCAGACAAGACTCTTTTGATCTATGAAAGTTAGTGATTTTGATTATTATCTGCCAGAAGATCTTATTGCGCAGACTCCCATAAAAAAAAGAGATGATTCAAGGATGCTCGTTCTTAACAGAAATGAGAATAAGATCGAGCATCGTCACTTTTTTGATTGTATTGATTATTTAAACCCAGGCGATGTTCTTGTTATTAACGATACGAAAGTAATACCAGCTAGATTATTTGGAGAAAAAGCAGATACAGGTAGAAATATAGAAGTATTTTTGCTCAAAAGAAAGAATTATACCGATTGGCAAGCGCTCCTTAGACCAGGGAAAAAAGTAAGAATAGGGGATAAGATAAAGTTTTCCGATGATCTAACAGCTGTCATTTTAGAAAAACTGCCTGATGGAGTTGCTTATATAAGATTTGAATTTGATGGAATATTTGAAGAGATTCTTTTAAGATTAGGCAATGTTCCACTTCCTCCATATATAAAAAAGGAGCTTAATGATTCTAACAGATATCAGACAATATATGCCGAGCATGATGGTTCTTGTGCCGCTCCTACAGCAGGACTGCATTTTACAAATGAACTTATGGACAGAATAAAAGAAAAAGGCGTTGATATCGTTCCTGTGCTTCTTCATGTTGGGTTAGGTACTTTCAGACCAGTAAAAACTGAAATTGTGGAAGAACATAAAATGCATAGCGAATACTTTTCTGTTGAAGAGGAATCTGCAATTAGGATCAATAAAGCTAAAAGCAATGGGGGGCGAGTAATAGCAGTAGGCACAACATCAGTAAGAGTACTGGAGAGCTGCTGTGATCAAGATGGATATATAAAACCAATATCCGGTGATACAGATATTTTTATATATCCTGGATATAAATTCAAAGCAGTTGATTCACTTATAACAAATTTTCATCTTCCTAAATCTACACTGCTGATGCTTGTATCGGCTTTTGCTGGAAGGGAAAGGATTCTAGATGCATATAATAAAGCTGTAGAAAATAGATACAGATTCTTCAGTTTCGGCGATAGTATGCTTATAGTTTAAGGAATAAAATGAGTTTTAAATTTACAGTAATAGGAGAATGCTCAAAAACCGGAGCAAGAGCTGGTGTTCTTGAAACACCACATGGTAAAATTAAGACACCAGTATTTATGCCTGTTGGAACACAGGCTACTGTTAAAGCAATGACACCTGAAATGCTTAATGAAGCAGGTGCACAGATTATATTAAATAATACATATCATCTCTATTTGCGACCAGGTACTGAAGTACTTAATCTAGCAGGTGGCGTTCATAGTTTTATGAATTGGAATAAGCCAATTCTGACTGACAGCGGCGGCTTTCAGGTTTTTAGTCTTGGTGAACTTAGGAAGATAACTGAAAACGGAGCATATTTTAAGTCTCATCTTGATGGTTCTAGTCATATTCTCACTCCGGAAAAGTCCATAGAGATTCAGAAAGTAATAGGGTCTGACATAATGATGGCTTTTGATGAATGTGTTCCTTATCCAGCTGACCGCGATTATACACTTCATTCCATGCATCTTACACATAGGTGGGCTCAAAGATGCTTTAATGTTGATCGAGACACAAATAAACAGGCATTATTTGGTATTGTTCAGGGGGGTATGTTCAAAGATCTAAGAGCTATTAGTGCCAAAACAATAAATGACATGGGATTTGAGGGTAACGCTATCGGCGGATTAAGTGTTGGTGAGCCCAAATCAATGATGTACGATATTTTGACTGATACTGTTCCTCTTCTTGAAAAGAATAAACCTAGGTATCTTATGGGTGTCGGTACCGCAGATTGTCTATTTGAATGCGTTGAAAGAGGCATTGATATGTTTGACTGTGTTTTACAGACTCGTATCGCCAGAAACGGTACAGCTCTTCATCCAAAAGGTAAGATTGTAGTAAGAAATGCAACATATGCCAAAGACTTTTCTCCAATTGATGAAGATTGTGATTGCTATACATGCAGAAACTATTCAAGAGCTTATATTAGACATCTGATTAAATCAGGTGAGATTTTAGGATCCATATTACTTTCGATTCATAATATAAGATTTACAATAAGGCTAATGGAGCAGATTCGTGAAGCTATAATTAACGATACATTTATGGAGTTCAAAAAGGAATTCCTTAGTTCCTTCGACTTAGGGAGTTAAAAAACATTGACTAAAACGGGCCTGTTAGTTATTATTAATTTGTATATTTTAAAAGGAAGGTATTTATTTAATGAAACGCGTTTTTGCAACAGTTTTAGTTATAGTGCTTGTAATGGTACTGCTATCATCCTGTGCGATTGAGGCAGGTGCTGATCAGAATTACGGCGCAACAACTGCAGCAGCCAATAATACTGCTGCAACAGCCAATAATACAGCTCAGGCTGGAGGCGGAGCCGGTTTTGGTTCGTGGATATTTATTATAATCCTGATTGTTGTTTTCATTGTACTTATTATTGTCCCCAATAAAAGAAGAGAAAAAAAGTACAAGGAAATGATTGATACTGTCAAAGTTGGTTCCAATGTTAAGACTATCGGCGGTATTTATGGAAAGATTGTAGCTATTAAGGAAGATCTTGTCACTATAGAAACTGGTCCTGAAAAAGCAAAAATCGTTTTCTCAAAGAGTGCAATAGCTACCATTGAAAAAATGGATGTTGAGGCTGAACAGGGTTCCAAAGGACTTAAATAGCAACCACGACTTTTTACGGAGGAATATAATGAAACATATAGAAACTATTACTTCTGATTGTCTGAGAAAATCAACTATTAAAGGTGCATGTGGTGAATGCCAGGTTTCCTGTCAGTCAGCATGCAAGACTTCTTGTACTATAGCTAATCAGCAGTGCGAGAATGACGAGAATGTCTTTGTTAGTTTTGAATCAGAAAAATAATCTTTATTTTTAGGCGTGATATTGAATCACGCCTATTTTTTTTAGGAGAGAAACATTGATACATACGATGTGTCTTGATAATGATTATGCTGTTCTTGATGTTGAGAGTGGCAGCATTCATAAAATAGATAAACCTGTATACGATTATCTTAATGGTAGCACACCTGAATGTGATGCTTCCACATTAATAGATATTAAAAGTGAAATTGACACATTAAAAGCGTCGGGTCTTTTATTTAGTGATGAAATAACTGATGAAAAAAGATTCAATGAACCTGTGATTAAAGCAATTTGTCTGCATGTTGCGCACGATTGCAATCTCAGGTGTAAATACTGTTTTGCCAATACCGGTGACTATCATAAAGATAGGGGATTAATGAGCAAAGAAGTTGCTGAAAAGGCTCTTGATTTACTGGTAAAGAACTCAAAGGGTCGTAAAAATCTGGAAGTGGATTTTTTTGGAGGCGAACCTTTGCTTAACTTTGATACTGTAGAATACAGTGTTGATTACGGAAACAGATTGGCTTCCGAGTATGGAAAGAATATCAGATTCACAATCACTACTAATGGTTATTATGTTACAGATAAGATAGCTAGTTTCATCAATAATCATATGAAGAATCTTGTAATCAGCATTGATGGCAGAGAAAACGTACATAACGCCATGCGTCCTTCGTCATCAGGCAAGAGCACATATAATACAGTTGTAAAAAATGCTAAAGCTTTATTAAAGGGAAGAGGAACTAAAGAATATTACATAAGAGGGACATATACAAGAGAAAACCTTGACTTTGCCGAAGATGTTGTAGAACTGGTAAATAAAGGTTTTAAGTCTGTATCTATTGAACCAGTAATATCAGACGGCCCTCTGGGTATAAGGGAAGAAGACCTTGATTTAATATATAAGCAATATGAGAAACTAGCTAATATATATGAATTATCTGAATCAAATGGAAATCCATTTGTTTTCTTCCATTTTATGATCAATCTATCGTCCGGGCCTTGTCTTAACAAAAGATTAAGAGGCTGCGGGGCGGGTCTTGAATATGTAGCTGTAACTCCGTCCGGCGATATATATCCTTGTCATCAGTTTGCGGAGCAGGATGGCTTTCTTATGGGTAATGTATTTGAAGGCATAACTAATAGAGAAATATCAAAACTATTCAATAACAACAATGTATATGAAAAAGAATCATGTAAGAATTGCTGGGCAAAATATTACTGCAGTGGCGGATGCGCTGCTGATGCATACTTTACAAATGGAGATATTTTGATTCCTGATGCTGTTAGTTGTAGTATCGAAAGGAAGAGACTCGAGACTGCAATTATGCTGGAAGTTAGGAAAAGATCTAAAAAAAGGAACGCTTGATCTGAATATAATCAAGCGTTAAATGGTGCCGAAGGTGGGACTTGAACCCACACGATATTGCTACCACAGGATTTTGAGTCCAGCGCGTCTGCCAATTCCGCCACTTCGGCGATAAAATGGATTTTAACACAACGTAATTTTTATGTCAAGAAAGGTAGATTTAATGCATGGATAAGGTGTTCATTGCCATTGACGGCAACAGTCTTATACACAGAGCTTTTTGGGCGATACCCCCAATGACTGATCCTAAAGGGAGAAATACTAATGCACTTTATGGCTTTCTTGGTATGCTCTTTAATCTGATAGAAAAGTATAATCCCGATTATATAGCTGTTGCATTTGATAAGAAGGGTAAGACTTTCAGACATGAGAAATATAATGAATATAAAGCTGGGAGGAGAAAAACCCCTCAGGAACTTAATGAACAATTTGATTATCTTAAAGATATACTCTTTAATATTGGTATCAGATATATAGAGATAGATAGATTTGAAGCTGATGATATACTAGGTGCTATATCTGATATTACTGGAGTATATAAATACATCGTAACAGGAGACAGAGATTCACTTCAGCTAATAAAAGATGATTGTTGTGTTCTTCTCACAAAAAAAGGTGTTACTGAAGTAGATGAGTATGATAAACAACTGTTGATTGACAGATTTTCAATTGATCCCGATCAGGTTGTTGAACTCAAAGCATTAATGGGGGATTCTTCAGACAATATTCCAGGAGTATACGGAATTGGCGAAAAAACAGCAATTAAACTTCTGCAGGACTACCATGACATAGAAAACCTATATGCTCATATTGATGATCTGCCCCAAAACAAAATTAAAGAAAAACTAATCAACGGCAAGGAAGACGCAATTCTTTCCAAGTGGCTTGCAACAATTAACAAAGAACTACCAAATAACCAAGAGATTATTCTAGAAGATTATGCTTTTAATGGCTTTGATGAAAGTAATTTGCTTAATGTATTTGATGAATACTCTTTTAATTCTTTTAAGAAAAGATTTGATTTACATTCAAAAGAAATAGTAGAAATTAAAACAATATCCATTTCGCCTTCAGATGTAAAAGAAACCATAAATGGATGTGATGCTCTTGCGGTATATATTGATGACAAACTGCATATTGCTAAAGATGAAAATACAGAATACATTGTAGATATTAAAAAAAGCCTGATTGATGTGGGAGTGAATCCGGAAAACATCGGTTCACTCTTTGAAGATTGTATTTCAAAAGATGCTGAATTAATATCATTTGACGTAAAAGATCTCATGCATAAAACAGAGTTGGTTCCAAATAAGTATTTTGATTGTATCATTGCTAGCTGGCTATTAAATCCCGGCTCTTTTTCAAGCAATTTTATTGATCTATGCGAGAAATATAGTCTTCCGGTTTCTGCAGCTTCTCTGTTTCATATTAAAAAGGAATTGAATAGAAAGATAGAACAGGATAAACTCAATAAGCCTTATTATGAAATCGAAATTCCTCTTGTAAGAGTCTTATATGAAATGGAGAATGAAGGTTTATATATAGATAGGGAAGCATTAATTGGACTTGGTGAAAAATACAAGTTAAAGATTGATTCTCTCAGCGAAAAAATTTATGATCTAGCTGGTCGAAGATTCAACATTCTATCTACTAAACAATTAGGAGAAGTTCTGTTCGAGGATCTTGGATTGCCAATAATAAAGAAAACAAAGACAGGTTATTCTACAGATGCTAATACGCTCTCAAAACTTGAAGGCTATCATCCAATTATTGAATACATTAAGGAATACCGTACTATTACAAAGATGAACAGTACATATGTAGAAGGGCTTTTGCATTCGATTAAGAATAATAAGATTCACACGACTTTCCTACAAACAGCTACAACAACAGGCAGGCTGTCAAGTATCGAACCCAATCTGCAGAATATACCTGTTAAGAGTGAGCTTTCTGCTGATATCAGGAAACTATTTTATGCTCCTGATGGATACTATATTCTGAGTGCAGATTACTCACAGATCGAACTAAGAATACTGGCACACATTGCAAATGATAAAAACTTAATAGACGCATTTATGAAGGGGCAAGATATACATAAAAGAACTGCTGCTGAAATTTTCGGGAAAAGCATCGATGAAGTCAGTGATAAAGAAAGGAGCAATGCTAAAGCAATAAATTTTGGTATCGTATATGGCATAAGTGACTTTGGACTTGCTCAGAATACTGGTATTTCTGTAAAACGAGCTAAAACCTATATAGAAAAATACTTAAATGAATTCTCTGGTGTTAAAAACTATATGAATAGCATAAAAGAACAGGCATATAGGGATGGATATGTTAGAACTCTCTTTGACAGGATACGTTATCTCCCTGAACTTAGCAACAGTAATTATAATATACGATCATTCGGGGAGAGAGCTGCATTAAATACACCTATACAGGGAACTGCAGCTGATATAATGAAGATTGCTATGATAAAGGTATTCAATGCACTAAAACCTTATAAGACAAAGGCAGTACTTCAGATACACGATGAACTGATTTTATATGTTCCCGAAGATGAGATAGATATTATCAGTAAATTAGTAAAGGATTGTATGATGAAAGCTGCAAGTTTATCTGTTCCTCTTGTGGTAAATACAAACTATGGCAAATACTGGTCTGAGGCTAAATGATGAATAGAATAATAGGTCTGACGGGTGGTATTTCATCCGGAAAAAGTACAGTTGCAAGAATCCTTGAAGAAAAAGGTTTTTACAGAATTGACGCTGATAGAATAACTCGAGATATTTATGCACCGGGAGGTGTTGGTTCGGCTGTAATTAAAAAAGAATTTGGGGAAAAGTATATCTTAAAAGACGATAGAGTGAATAAAGCGCTTTTAAGAGAATTAGTTTTTAGTGACAGTAAAAAACTTAATAAACTGAATAAACTTATACATCCTCTAATAAAGGATTCTATTGTAAAAGAATTAAATAAATCTGATGGTTATGTTGTAATTGAAGCAGCTCTTCTTTTTGAAGGAAAACTAGATGAACTATGTGACGTTCTCTGGTTAATTG
>CAYRWM010000019.1:32011-37031 GCA_964428055.1 uncultured Christensenellaceae bacterium
AATTGTTATAGACCCTATTATACAAAGAGAAAGACTTAAAATAAGGGATAATATTGACGATGAAATGATTGAAAAGATTCTTAATTCACAAAATCGTTACACCGTAGCGATAGATAAATTCGACAGAATAATATATAATAACGGAAATATGGATGACCTAAAGGCCTCCGTAGAGGAAGCGCTTAATGAATAAAAGATTTAAGGTAATAATCATAGTCTTAATTATTGTTATAGTAGTTGCCGCTGCTTTTCTGATATATATGTCATTTGAAAAAGATATACTCAGAATGCAGTATCCGATTGATTATAAGGATAGTATTAAAGAGTATTCCGATAAATATGATCTTGACCCATATTTTGTATCAGCAGTTATTTTTGCTGAGAGCAGATTTGATAAAGATGCCGAATCTAGTGCCGGAGCAAAGGGTTTGATGCAGATAATGGATGAAACTGCTGAATGGATATCAGGGAAACTGGATGTTGATCAATATGATATTTTTGATCCTGCTACAAATATAGAATTTGGATGTTGGTATCTGAATTATCTAAGCGGAAGATTTAATGGCGAAAAAGAATTGATATTAGCTGCTTATAATGCTGGACCAAACAGAGTGGAGCAATGGCTTGATTCAGATGAATACTCATCTGACGGTGATGCTCTGCATACTATACCCTATGATGAAACCAGCGGTTATGTAAGCAAAGTAATGGATGTATATGAAAAATATAAAGAAATATATACTTTTTAGTTTAATAATAATCATGATATTCGCTTTATCATTATCAATTGTTTCGTGCCAAAAGGAAAACGAAGTTGTTAATGTTAATGAAGACGTGACTATTGTTGAGGAATCAACTCCCGAGGGAAATCCAGTCCCTGGCGGCGAGCTCACTGTTGTTTTGCCTTCTGTAATTGACAATCTTAATCCTCTTCTTGCCAATAATGAAGACGTTATCAATTTTCTGGGTCTTATATATGAATCCCCATTATATATTGATAATACAGGACAATTCATGCCGGTTCTGGTTGAATCATGGGAAGTAGATGAATCAGGCAAATCATATACATTTGTATTAAGAAAAGACATACAATTCCATGACGGGCATGACTTGAAATCCGATGATATTATATCAACCATTAATCAGATTTTTGCTATCAATAATGATGAGGGAGTTGTTGCAAACGACACTGTTGGTACGGAAAGCCAGAATACCGATTCAGAAGATATAGATAATGAGATCCAAGATAATAATAATGATTTAGAAACTAACACTGAAACAAAATCAAGATATGCTAAGTATAACAGTCTTATTGAAAGTGTGAAGCGGGTTGATGACTATACATTAACTATTAATATGAAAAAACGGGGGAGAGAGGCATTATATTTCATGTGCTTCCCGGTTCTACCTGAGAATTATGATTCAAACAATACTCTTAACGGCACTGGTCCCTATAAGTACTACGACACTGATGATAAAGGAAACATAAGTGTTGTTGTAAATGATAAATGGTGGAAGACAAAACCGTATATAGATAAGATTATAGGGATGCCTATTGATAATCTATCTAAAAAAATCCAGTATATACAGAATAATGATATAGATATCATAACAACAAATAGCATAGCATCTAATAAATATCGCTCTGATAATGTGAATGTTTCTGATTATGAAACATACTATTATGATTGTCTTATTCCCAATCTTTTCAAAGAGGATATGAAAGATATTAATATCCGGAAAGCGATATCATTTGCTGTTGACAGAAGGCAGATAATTTCAACGGTCTTACTTAATCATGGTGTATCTTCTGAGATGCCGGTATCTCCTAATTTTTATGCATATAATATTAAATATAAACAGTATGAATTTGATAATGTAGCTGCTTGCGACCTGATTGAAGAATCAGGATTTGACTCAAAGATAAGTGAAACAGGCAATACAGATTATAACCTTACTATAGATCTTATCGTGCCTAATGAGATCGGTTTTGAATACAGGCTTGAGGTTGCAAGAATAATAGCAGACAACTTGGCCGATGTAGGTATAATTTGTAATATCGAAAAACTATCACCGAATGATTATTTAAGTCGACTGGAGAATAATAACTATGATCTTGCATATTGCAGTTACTATCTTGGTGCAAATCCAGATATAACTGAAATATTAGGTACTGGCAAAAGCCTTAATTATGGTAACGTTGCAAGCTCTGATTTGGATGCTATCTTAAATGATTGCAGTGAAGCGGTTACAGATGATGAGATTATAGCATCATATGATAAGTTGCAGCAGTATTTATCTGAAAAAGTTCCTCAAATCGGTTTGTTTTACAGAAGGTTTTCTGCCTTATACAACAGCAGAATTAATGATATCAGCATAGAACATGAGAACACTTTATATAACACTATCAATAATTGGTACCTGGCAAAAATAGTTGACAATTAAATCCATAGTAATTAAAATATAATTTGTTCACGCGGTAGTGCTGGAACAGGCAGACAGGCACGTTTGAGGGGCGTGTGTCCATGACGTATGGGTTCAAGTCCCATCTACCGCACCAATTTTGAAAACCGCTTTTAAGTGGTTTTCTTTTTTATTCTTTATTTTTATAATAATACTTAAGGTGAACATAATGAAAATAATGGTAAGTGCATGTTTGATTGGTGAAAAGTGCAAATACAACGGCAAAGATAATTATAATGAAAAAGTAGTATCCTATATTAATGGAAATGATATAATACCTGTTTGCCCAGAGTTAGCTGGAGGATTAGCTGTTCCACGATATCCATGTGAAATAGTAGGTGGGCACATAATTGATTCTAAAGGACAAAACCTTGATATAGAGTTCAATGAAGGATCTTTAAAATGCGTGAAAATAGCAACTGAAGAAAAAATTGATATTGCCATTTTACAATCCAGAAGTCCTTCTTGTGGTGTAAACCAAATCTATGATGGATCTTTTTCCGGAAAACTAATTTCTGGAAATGGCGTATTTGCAGAAATGCTTAAAAGTAAAGGCTTCAAAGTGATTGATGCAGAAGATTTATAGTATTATATTACAAAAAAAGGAATGCTGCTAATTATGCAGCTTTCCTTTTTTTAGCTAGCAATTATACAGTATCTATTTTCTTTTTAGACTTTCTTGAAAGTATGAAGTTTGCAAATATGCCGAGCAGCAGGGCAACAGCAATCTCTGTCAATGTTACGGCGCCAATTGTCAACTGCAGACCTCCGATTCCGGCTATCAGTATTATGGACACTACGTAAACATTTCTATTATCCTCAAGATCAACCTTCTGCACCATCTTAAGACCAGATACAGCTATGAAGCCGTATAATGCCATACAGACGCCACCCATAACACATGCAGGTATAGAATCAATAAAAGCTACAAAAGGCGTTACAAACGATAATACTATGCAACCCAATGAAGCAACGAGGATAGATAGCACAGAAGCATTTCCCGTAAGTGCTACGCAAGCGATTGACTCGCCATATGTAGTATTAGGAGCTCCGCCGAAGAATGCTCCTGCTACAGATCCAATACCATCACCAAGAAGCGTACGGGTAAGTCCTGGTTTCTTGAGAAGATCTCTTTCAATAATACTTGAAAGGTTTTTATGATCGGCAAGGTGTTCAGCAAAAACAACAAATGCAACCGGTACATATGCAACTGCTATTGTAGCAACATAGGCACCGGTCAAGTCACCTGCTGATGCTAAAGCATCACCGCATATCAGAGCAGGTACGCTTAGAAAAGTATTAACCGTAACAGCACCGTCTGCAAGCATATAATTACTGAATACCGAGAAGTCCGTCATTTTAAGAGCATCAATATTATTTGCATTACCAATCGCTGTTAAAACACCTGCAACTGCATATCCAGCAAGTATACCGATAATAAACGGGATAAGCTTGACCATTTTTTTGCCATAGACTGAACATAGCATAACGACGATCAATGTGACCATACCGCAAAGAAGTGCTATGAATATTGAACCAACCATTTGTGTAGATGCAGTTTCAATAATCTGAGGAGTTCCTGAAGAGACATCAACTGCGTATTCTGTAACACTCTGTACAACATCTCCTTTAAGAAGATCCCCAACAGCATTTCCTGCAAGCGAAAGTCCGATGATAGCAACCGTGGGGCCAATAACAACAGCTGGCATTACTTTATCAATCCATTTAACTCCCACGCCTTTAACAACAATAGCCAAAATGACGTATACAAGACCGGCAAAGCCAGCACCTAGTATAAGTCCGAGCCATCCAAGGGACATAGAAGAAGCACCGGCAAAAGCAGCAAACATTGAGCCAATGAATGCAAAAGATGAACCCAAAAATACCGGACTCTTAAACTTAGTAAAGAGAAGGTATACAAGGGTACCGATACCAGCACCAAACATCGCAGCAGACGGAGTAAGGCCATTGCCTATGATCATTGGGACAGCAATTGTCGCAGCAAGGATCGCTAGCATCTGCTGAAGACCAAAAGCTAATAGTTGACCGCCTTTTGGTCTGTCTTCAACATCAAATACCAATTTCATTTCTTGTCCTCCTTAAGCATAAATATATTAAGACAAAATAAAATAACCTGTCATAAAGACAAGTTATCGTTAAACACCGATGAGAAAGAGGGGAGAAGAGAAACAGTCAGTACCGATATTACAACCAATATACCTAAAAAGACCATTTCAAACTCCTTTCTTATACCATAGAAGTTTACTGAAATTAAACACTAAAGCACAATATATTATGTTAATAACTCTTTATTTAATATAGCATATACATCATGTTGTGTCTATTAGTTTTATCATTAAAATATAAAAAAACATCATTTGACAATGAAATTATATTTTTGTATAATAATCAAGCAGTTTTTTGATGATTGCGCGGGCGTGGCGGAATTGGCAGACGCGCTAGACTTAGGATCTAGTACTTCGGTGTGAAGGTTCGAGTCCTTTCGCCCGCACCAGTAATATAAGCGGGAGTGACTCAGTGGTAGAGTGCGACCTTG
>CAYRWM010000020.1:0-35306 GCA_964428055.1 uncultured Christensenellaceae bacterium
GATGGTCGCCTGATCAACTGCCAAAATGTGTCTAACATTTTGGGTTCAGTTCACAAGGCAGTCCTTCATTTTTCATAAAGGTTTTCAGAATGTCCCGTTTATAATGCTGGCCACGATGTCAACGGTGTTGTCTATCCCAAGTTTGCCCGTATTGATGCATATGTCGTAGGAGTTTCTGGCCCCCCACTTTTTATCGGTGTAGTACTCATAATACTGGGCGCGCTGCTTGTCCTCTTTCAATATGCGCTTTTTTGCTTCTTTTTCGTTAAGACCGTATACCCGCATGACGCGCTCGATCCTTTTGTCCATGTCTGCATATATGAAAATGTTGAGGACATTCTCCCTTTCGCTGAGTATATAGTCGGCACATCGCCCGATTATTATGCAGTTCTCCCTTTCGGCGATATTCTGAATGGTCGAGAACTGTGCTATATATGCTTTCATTGAAGGGGAATTGAAGTCGACCTGAGCTGTGGAAGCCGTGACGATGGAGGACATGGGGAAAACACCCGGAGACCTTTCGTCCATGGATTCGATATACTTTTCCTGAAGACCGCTCGCCTCGGAGATCTCCTTTAAGAGTTCCTTGCCGTAACACTTGATGCCGAGTTTTTCAGCGAGTTTCTCGCCCGTTTCTCTTCCGCCGCTTCCGAATTCGCGGCCGATGGTTATAACAAAAGATTTCTTCATTGCTAAAACCCCCTCAAAAAGATGATACACATAAATTATACTATCAAAAAAAGCAATTTTACAATACAAGTATGTGTTTAAGATGCCTTTTCCGTAAAGGTAACAGATGATATAATATATACGGATAATATCTTATCGGAATTCACTTATGGATATATTACATATTTCGGAGGTTAAAGCATGGAGATACTCAGTCTTGAAAGCAAGGAATTCAAAAAGTACGGCAAAGTCATAGAGGGATACGATTTTACTGAGCTGCTGGATGTGCTCAGAAAGGAAACCGAAAAGCCGGACGATCATGTCATATATTTCCCCGGTAACGATGCTCTCGAAGCAACGGCTGTCGCAAAGGAGATAGAAACAAATACATACGGCGGAATGCCCATCCAGATCGGTTTCTGCAACGGAACTAACTCGAAACTCAACTGTCTCGAGTACCACAGGGATACAGAGATCAATATAGCGGATGACGACATGGTCCTTATGCTTGCCACCATGAGCGATCTTGAAGATGACTACACGATGGACACCTCCAAAGTAAAGGCGTTCGCGGTCCCGAAGGGAACAGCTGTCCAGGTGTATGAGACGACTCTGCACTATGCTCCCGCCAGAAAAGAAGGCGGTTTCCGGGTAATAGTCGTTCTGCCCAAGGGAACGAACACTGAAAAGCCCGAAATAGAGATAAAGAATCAGGAAGACAGGATGATGACCGCATGCAACAAATGGCTGATAGCTCATCCGGATACAGCGGAAGCCGCATCAGGCGCATTTGTCGGTCTTAAAGGCAAGAACCTCGATCTTGCAGAATGATCTTAAAAGCTACAAAAGATACAGCAAAAAGCCGCTTTATATAAAGCAGCTTTTTTGCTGTTAAGGAGGATGTAACATGTCAATCCTTGCTGCGTTTATGGTCCCGCACCCGCCCATGATCGTGCCTGAAGTCGGGAAGGGGAGCGAGGCACAGATAACTGAGACAACGGAAGCGTACGAGAGGGTCGCTGACGAAGTGGCGGCTCTTAAGCCTGACACGTTGATAATAACCAGTCCGCATTCCGTTATGTATGCGGACTACTTTCACATATCTCCCGGCTCTGGAGCGGCGGGCACGTTCAGCCGGTTCCGTGCCCCGGGGGCCGCTTTTTCTGAACAGTATGATACGGAACTTGTGAAAAGTATCTGCGGACTTGCGGATGAGGAAGGATTCCCGGCGGGCACACTCGGCGAGAGGGATCCCGAGCTCGATCATGCGACGATGGTCCCGCTTTGGTTCATCCGGAAAAAGTACAACGGAGGAAAGATCGTGCGCATAGGTCTTTCCGGTCTTTCCCTGGCCAAGCACTATCATTTCGGACAGCTCATCGCGAAAGCGGTTTCGGACACCGGGAAAAGAGCGGTTTTCATTGCCAGCGGCGATCTCTCGCATAAACTGAAGGAATACGGTCCGTACGGGTTTGCCGATGAAGGTCCCGAATACGACAAAAGGATAATGGATGCTGCGGGAAGGGCCGCGTTCGGTGAAATGCTCGAATTCGACGAGTCTTTCTGTGAAAAGGCTGCGGAATGCGGGCACAGGTCTTTTGTCATAATGGCCGGCGCGCTGGACGGTCTCAGCGTTAAGGCGACTGTACTGTCCCATCAGGATGTGACCGGCGTGGGATACGGGATATGCACCTTCTATCCTGAAGGCGAAGATCCGGGAAGACATTTTCTGAAAGCATATAAGGAAAAAACGGAGCGCGAGTGTTCTGAAAAAGAGGAAAAAAGCGATGCGTACGTCAGGCTCGCGAGAGCCTCGGTGGAAGCCTGGGTCAGGGAGCACAGATGTATTCCCGTGCCCGAAGGACTCCCTGAGGAGATGCTGACGAAACGCGCGGGTGCGTTTGTCTCCCTTCACAGGAACGGACGTCTGCGCGGTTGCATAGGAACGATAACGGCGGTGCGCGAAAGCGTTGCGGAAGAGATTATCGAGAACGCGATAAGCGCGTGTTCCCGAGACCCCCGTTTTTCGCCTGTTTCCCCGGAAGAACTTAACAGTCTGGAGATCAGCGTGGATGTTCTGGGCGAGACCGAGCCCATCGATTCGCCCGACCAGCTTGACGTAAAGCGCTACGGAGTTATAGTCAGCCACGGATACAAGCGCGGGCTGCTGCTCCCGAACCTGGACGGCGTGGATACCGTGGAATACCAGATCGACATCGCACGGCAGAAAGCAGGTATCCGCGAGGATGAGCCTTACAGTCTGGAACGTTTTGAAGTGGTGCGGCATCACTGAGGTTAAGGAAAATGGCTAAGTGCGGAGTTTGCTTCAGACACTGTGATATAAAGGAAGGACAGCTCGGCTTCTGCGGCGGAAGGACGGTCGCTGACGGCCGGGTCACTGCGTACAATTACGGCAGGATATCATCGATCGCGCTGGATCCGATCGAGAAAAAACCGCTTAAAAGGTTTTTCCCGGGCAGCATGATCCTGTCCGTCGGGAGTTTCGGATGCAATCTCAGGTGTCCGTTCTGTCAGAACAGCGAGATATCCTGGTCCGAGCAGGCCAGAAGATATGCGAAGAGCGCAGATATTATAAGCCCCGAATCGCTGACTGAGCTGGCGGAGAGTGCAAGGACAAAGGGCAATATAGGCCTGGCGTATACCTACAATGAACCGCTCATAGGATATGAATTTGTCCGGGATACGGCGGTGCTCGCTAGGCAAAAAGGTCTTAAGAATATAATGGTCACAAACGGGACGGCCGAACTGTCGGTGCTGGAGGAGCTAAGGTCATGTATCGATGCGATGAACATCGATCTCAAAGGGTTTACCGACCGGTATTACAGTGATGTTCTGGGCGGCGACCGTCATCAGGTCATGGCGTTCATAGAGGAAGCTGTAAAGACATGCCACATAGAACTGACGGCGCTGATCGTTCCCGGAGAAAACGACAGCGAGGATGAGATAAGGTCGATGTCCCGTTGGATAAGCCGGCTGAAAAACCCTGACGGCAGTGGCGTTCCTCTTCACATCACACGTTTCTTCCCCAGATTTCACATGCAGGACAGAGAAGCGACTGACGTTTCCCGGATATACCGTCTTGCGGACATCGCGAGGGAAGCTCTTGAATATGTTTATACGGGAAACTGCTGAACAAAACAAATAGCAGACAGAAAACGCCAAAAACACCTTTTGGGTTTTGTTTGTATGCTTATTATTCTGCCTGTTTGCGTTAAGGAATTCTTATATTCCCAGAATTTGTTTTTTCTTTATATCATATTCTTCTTGCGTGATTGCACCGATATCGAGCAGTTCTTTTAGCTGTTTGATTTCCGCATACGGATTATTAATTGAGTGGTTGGGTTTAGTTGTTGCTGTTGTAACAGGCGGGTTCTTCTGTCCCATAAATATACACGAGCAGGTCATATAGCTGTTCAATCATTGATATGCGTTTCTTATATTAATCCGCTTGAGTATTTGTTTCTCCTCTGTAAACCGGAATCACTATTTTAGGACAGTCTATATCATCTATCAGTAGTTGCAAGTCAATCGAGTAGATGCTTTTACTCATTGTTCTCGCGCTGGAAGCACCCATGGCAGCGCCGAGTCCGCCCAAAAGCAAACCTCCTGCAAGAGTTGCCCCAGCATTGCTGCTCATAACTGTGGCTCCATCCTCCATAAGTTGCACTGATTTCAGTTTTGCATAATCGAACAAACGATATGCAACAAACATGCTTTTCTTGTCATTTGGCTGAAAGCTTAAGGCAAATTGTTTTTTTGTGTCATCTACTCTTAGTTCTATAAAGTTGTCAAATCCGGCGGTTTTTAGCTTCAAAGAAACTGATTTTTCAGGTGTAATGGGTAGTTCCTCATCTGCTTTTTTAACCACACAGCTGAAACAGGTGTGGTTAAGATCTGCAATCTCAAATAATCCCAGTTTCTTTCCGCATAATCTGCAATATTTTGCCAAAAAATCCCTTCCCCCTCTGTTCTAGTATCTTTGCTTTAGTTGGTTGCGGGAAAGCAACCTAATTATTCAATTATTAATAATATTATATTAAAGGAAAAAGGTGTTATCAACAAACTTGCTTATGGAGAATTATATTGCTTTTGCAAAAGCAGACTGATAGAATAAAAGCATAATTAGAGCAATTTACTATAGTTTGAGTTCGCTTTACTATATACAATTAAAACGGGATGGATCATATTATGAAAAGAAAGTACAAAAAAGCAATGTGTTGCTTCGTAGCAATTTTATTATGCATTACTTTCTTGCCTACAATAAGTACTGCATATGCTATCGGAGATGAAGCGGAATCAACACCTGTTGAGTCAGTTGATTTCGATACTGAATCCATAACAGTTAAACTGGGAGATGAATTCTCTGTTGTTGTCTCAATAACCCCGGAAAATGCTACCAACAAAGGCCTGCTTTTTAATTCCTCAGAACCAAGTATAGTTGCAGTTAATGATTTTGGAAATTGCATCGCCTTGTCAGTAGGCGAGGCTACAATCACAGTCGCTTCATCAGAAAACAATGAGATATGTGATTCTTTGAGTGTTATTGTTGAGGATGCTAATAGTCCTGTTGGCAATGAATCATTCAGCATTACATATGTGCTGAACGGGGGCACTAATAACGAGATCAATCCTGTTTCTTATGATGCTAATACAGATGTAATAACTCTTGCTGAGCCTATAAGACCAGGATACTTTTTTAGCGGTTGGTTTTTAGACGAGTCATTTGAACAGCAAATAACAACAATAGAGGACATGTCCGGTGATTTAGTCTTATATGCCAAGTGGGAACCATATGAATACACCATTAAGTTTGATTCAAACGGGGGCACTGGAACCATGCCCGCGCTTTCTGGATGCAAGTATGACGTAGCATATGCTCTTACAGAAAATGCTTTCAAGCGAACGGGATATGCGTTTTGTGGTTGGAATACAAAAAAAGATGGATCTGGAACAAACTATTCAGATAAGACTTCAGTGAAGAATCTTACTGCAACAAATGAAGGAACAGTAATACTATATGCAAAGTGGACACCCTACGCCTACACCATTAAGTTCAATGCTAATGGCGGGTCGGGTACTATGTCCGCATTGACCGGCCGAAAATATGGTACTGCATATACGCTCACGGCAAATGCATTCAATCGCACAGGATATGCCTTTGATGGCTGGAATACAAAATCGGACGGGTCCGGTACCAGTTATGCAAACAAGGATTCTGTGAAGAATCTCACGGCTACAAATAACGGAACCGTAACGCTGTATGCGAAATGGAAGCCAAACACTTATACCATCAAGTTCAATGCTAACGGTGGAACAGGAACTATGTCTGCTTTGACCGGCCGTAAGTATGGCACAGCATACACTCTTACGGCTAACGCTTTTAAGCGAACCGGATATAAGTTTGCCGGATGGAACACAAAAGCTGACAAGTCTGGTAGTAATTATGCAAATAAAGCTAGCGTAAAGAATCTCACAACTAAAAACGGAGGAACGATTACGCTATATGCCAAGTGGACTCCAAATACCTATACTATAAAATTCAGTGCGAACGGCGGGACGGGGACAATGTCCGCACTTACCAGTCGTAAATACGGCACAGCATACACGCTCACCGCAAATGCGTTCAAGCGCACCGGATACACCTTTAACGGCTGGAATACGAAGGCAGGCGGATCCGGAATAAACTATGCAAACAAGGCTTCTGTGAAGAATCTCACGGCTACAAATAACGGAACCGTAACGCTGTATGCGAAATGGAAGCCAAACACTTATACCATCAAGTTCAATGCTAACGGTGGAACAGGAACTATGTCTGCTTTGACCAACCGTAAGTACGGGGCTTCATATACGCTGACAGCAAATGCGTTTAAGAGAACAAATTATTCGTTTCTTGGATGGACTATAAACAAAAACGGTTCAGGCACGCTCTATAAAAACAAGGCCAGTATAAAAAATCTTACGGCAACCAATAAAGGAACAGTGACGCTGTATGCACAATGGGGTAAAACTACTGAATTAAACAATGCAATTAAAACAGCAAAGAATTACCTTTCATTTATGGCTTTTTCAAAGGAAGGGCTTATCAATCAACTGAAATACGAGAAGTATCCTGCGAATATAGCTAAGATAGCAGTAGACAGAGTGGGGGCGAACTGGAATAGCCAGGCGTTAAAGTGCGCAAAAGAGTACCTTAATTATTCGGCTTTTTCAAAATCTGGCTTAAAAAAGCAGTTAATATTTGAAAAGTTTACAGATGCGCAAGCAACTTATGCGGTAAACAATTGCGGTGCGAACTGGAATACTCAAGCTAAAAAAACAGCTGCATCATATTTAAGATATTCTAGTTATTCGCATGCACGTTTAGTTGATCAGCTGATATATGAAGGGTTTACCAAAGCGCAAGCCGAATATGGTGTTAAAGCAAACGGTTTATAAAAATACTGTTCGGTCTTTAATGTAAGGCAGATAGTTTCTTGCAAGACAATTTACCAATAAAGCCACTGAACCAGTTTCAGGGCTTTTTTGGTTGCGCAATTTCACATTAATGCAGTGAACTAACAATTTTATGCGCATTTTTATCAAGACACTAGATCCTTATAAGTGATATAAAAGAGATATAGCGGCGAATTTTAAAAAGTTGAGCATAAATTGATATTAATCTCAAAAGCATATTTGTCAGTCAAAAAAAGCATAACATAGTTATTCTTTTTATTTGACGGAGACAGAACAGTTCTTAAGGTAAGTTTTTACTCAAAGGTTCGATTATTGCGTTTCAAACAGAATAATGACTGTTTTTTGTTATCATTTAGTAAAAGTACACCAGGAGGTATGAGCTGCTATTTTATTACTTTCTTTTTATGTATAGGGTTTTGGTTTTGCCCTGTGCAATAAAACAACATATCATTGAATACCATAAAAGTAATATAGTATACTCATAGCATATGGTTTAAGCAGACAGGGCCTCTGTCTGTGTGAAACCGCCGGGTCGCCAGAGCCGGCCATGACCGAAAACACGTCTGGACCTTTTTCCGGGCAGCAATATAACGAGGAGCCGTAAATATGTTCGGTAAATCTTCTATTTTTAATAAGACAATCTTGAGAACAGCTGCGATCATACTGGTCGTTTTCGCTGTATTCACCCTGTTTGCCGTTCAGGCATTTGCCGAGGAGGAACCCGAAACGGTCCGTGTCGGCTACTACGAAAATGAAGTTTTCCAGGAGGGCGGCCAGGAAGGCGCAGTTAAAACCGGCTATGCCTATGAATATTACCGCAAGCTCTCCGAATATACCGGCTGGAAATATGAATACGTGTACGGCAGCTTCGGCGACCTGTATCAGATGCTTCTGGACGGCGACATCGACCTGCTGGCAGGACTCGCATGGAAGGAAGACCGTGCCGATCTGATAGGTTATCCCGATGCCGTAATGGGCAGCGAGTCGTATTATCTGGTAAAGCACGATACGGATGATAGTATTACGGTCGATCCCGCAACCATGAACGGGAAAAAGATAGGCGTGCTCGACAGCGCAATGGTCGATGTCCTTAATCGTTTTCTTGAAGACAAGGGCGTTAAGGCAGATGTTCTGCTGTATTCTGGGCACGTGGGGCTCCTTGATGCGTTTGATGCCGGAGATTTCGATGTTCTCGTGGCGGAGAGCGACGGAGCACACGGAAGGGATCACGCTCAGGTGCTCTATTCGTTCGGAGGCTCTGACTACTATCTCTGCGTAAGCAAAGAAAGGCCCGATCTTCTCGCTGAACTTAACGAAGCGCAGACGCAGCTCGCGGCGGAGGAGCCGGATTATCTTAATTCCCTCAGTTCCAAATACTATTCAGTGAGTTTTAAGGCCCGCGCTTTTTCCCAGGCGGAGAGGGAATGGATGGATACTAACGATTCTCTCAGCGTGGGATATCTTGAGAACTATCTCCCGTACAGCGACACTGACGGACAGGGTCAGGTCACCGGTCTTATAAAGGATTTGGTGCCGGATATAATCAATTCTCTCGGGATATCGGATATTGCGGTTTCCTACAGCGGCTACAAAAGCTATGACGAAATGATCCTGGATATGAACGCGGGAAAGATAGACGTGGCTTTTCCCGTTGGCGGCGGTCTTTACTATTCCGAGGAGAACGGCATTTATCAGTCAAGTCCTGTTGCTTCGGCTGCCACGGAGATCGTTTTTCGGGGCGAGTTTAATGAGTCCACGACTTCTCACTTCGCGGTCAATGAGAACAACCGCATGCAGTACTATTACGTAAAAACGTATTATCCTGAAGCGGAGATCACTTTTTATCCGACAATAGACGACGCTCTTGAGGCCGTAGTTGCAGGCGAAGCCGGGTGCACGACGCTCAACGGTCTTCGTGCCAATGATATGCTTAGGAACAGCAAATACAAGGAACTGTCCCTTTATCCGGCGGGACGGAGCGACGACCGCTGCTTCGGCGTTAAGATCGGCAACGAGGGCCTTCTGAAACTGCTGAACCGCGGTATCAACGTGCTCGGTAGCGATTACGCTCAGAATCTGTCGTACCGCTATACATCGGGACTGCATTCATATTCTTTTGGTGACTTTATAGCAGATAATCTGCCGGTCTTCGTGGCTGTCATAATCGGTGTCGCCGCGCTCATCATATTCCTTCTTTTGCGCGACGTCAGGAGAACGCGCAGGGAAGCACGCGAAATGGAAGCGTCGCGGATCGAGCTGGAGAAAAAGAACGCGGAACTTGCAAGCAGCAAGGAAGCCCTTTCCGATGCGCTCATATCCGCAGAGCATGCGAACCGTGCCAAGACCACCTTCCTTAACAATATGTCCCATGACATCCGCACACCGATGAACGCTATCGTCGGATTCACGGCACTTGCGGCATCCCATATAGACAATACGGAGCAGGTGAAGGATTATCTCGGAAAGATATCTGTTTCAAGCCAGCATCTGCTCTCACTCATAAATGACGTTCTGGATATGAGCCGCATAGAGAGCGGCAAGGTCACCATAGAGGAAACGGAGACACATCTTCCTGATGTAATACATGATTTAAGGACGATCATCCAGTCCAGCATCACCTCAAAGCAGCTGGAGCTTTTCATCGATACTCAGGACGTAAAGCATGAGGATATCATCACGGATAAGCTCCGTCTCAACCAGGTGCTGCTCAATATTCTGAGCAACGCCATAAAATTCACCCCAAACGGGGGAATGATCAGTTTCCGCGTGATCGAGAAGCCGGCGGAAAAAGAAGGATTCACGAATTTTGAGTTCCGCATCAAGGATAACGGTATAGGCATGAGCGAGGAATTCAGGAAGACCGTTTTCGAAGCGTTCACTCGAGAGAAGACGAGCACAGTGAGCGGCATTCAGGGTACAGGCCTCGGAATGGCGATATCAAAGAACATCGTCGACATGATGAACGGAACAATAACTGTCGAATCCGAAGAGGGGAAGGGCAGCGAGTTCATCGTGAATATCCCCTGCCGCATAAGCGGAAAGGAAGTGAAAGCGGAGGCTCTGCCCGAGCTTTCGGGACTGAGAGCGCTGGTCGCGGATGATGACACGAATACGTGTCTGTCCGTCTGCTCCATGCTGCGCGAGATCGGCATGAGACCCGACTGGACGAATTACGGCAAGGAAGCCGTTGTGCGCGCGAAGGAAGCCTTCGATCATGCGGATGCGTTCAAAGTATATATAATCGACTGGCTGATACCCGACCAGAACGGCATAGAGACAGCGAGACAGATAAGAAAGGCCGTCGGCGACAGCGCCCCGATCATAATCCTCACGGCGTACGACTGGGCCGACATTGAGGAAGAGGCAAAAGAGGCCGGCGTGACCGCGTTCTGCTCCAAGCCTCTGTTCATGTCTGAGCTGAGGAACGTGCTGGCTGAGCCGTTCCGCGGCGGAACGGAGACAGACACGGCAGCCGAAAGCGTGACGGACTTCACTGGCAAGAAGATCCTTCTTGCCGAGGACAATGAGATGAACCAGATGATAGCGGTGGCGCTCCTGGAAGAGCGGGGCTTCGACGTAGACATAGCCGCGGACGGCGTGGAAGCGGTGGAGAAGATGAAGGAATCGCCCGCCGGCACATACGACGTCATACTGATGGACGTGCAGATGCCGCGTATGGACGGATATGAGGCCGCGAAGAAGATCCGCGAGATGGACGATCCCGGAAAAGCCGGCATACCGATCGTTGCCGTTACCGCAAACGCGTTTGATGAGGACCGCAAGGACGCTATCGAAGCCGGTATGAATGGACATCTGGCAAAACCCTACGACGTGCCTTCCATCATGGCAACGCTTGAAGAGCTCCTCGGAGGAAGCAGGTAGCTCACGCCGTTTCAGACAGAATAAACACCAAAGACAATTCGGGACAAAAAAAGATCGCCTTGTTTAAGGTTTTCCTTAACAAAGCGATTTTTTGATGGTGGAGATAGTGGGTGAAGTATATACTTATGTTTTTCGAAACAGGCATTGCATGTTTAAGTAATAAACACCTTAAAAGATGCAATTACCATTGAGACTATGAGAAAAAGTCTGTAAAATCATAAAAAGAGGAAAGCCTTCTATGGTAGAATCAAAATATCATAGGAGGCTATTTTTATGGCACGAAAGAAAAAAGAGGTATATCAGGTAAAACCACTGACCGAAGGAAAAAAGAACATCATACAGCAGCTGATCAGTGAGTATAACATTGAGACGGCAGATGATATTCAGGAGGCCCTTAAGGATCTTCTGGGAGGGACCATCAAGTCCATGATGGAGTCCGAAATGGATGAACATCTGGGATATGAGAGCTATGAGCGAACAGAAGACCGGGAGCCGGGAGACAATTACCGGAACGGCACAAAGAAAAAGACAGTACGGAGCAACTATGGGGAATTTCAGATAGAAGTCCCACAGGACAGGAACGGGAGCTTTGAACCGCAGGTAGTAAAGAAGCGTCAAAAGGATATCTCAGAGATAGACCAGAAGATAATCAGCATGTATGCAAGAGGGCTTACGACAAGGCAGATATCGGATCAGATAGAAGAGATATACGGATTTGAATGCTCGGAGAGTTTCATATCGGATGTGACAGATAAGATCTTAGGAGAGATAACGGACTGGCAGAACAGACCGCTGGATGATATATATCCGATACTGTTCATAGACGCGGTGCATTTCTCTGTCAGGGAAGACAATTGCATAAAGAAACTGGCGGCCTATGTGATACTGGGGATAACACTGGACGGATACAAAGATGTCATAAGCCTTCAGGTCGGAGAGAACGAGAGTTCAAAATACTGGCTGGGGGTCTTAAATGAGCTCAAGAACCGCGGAGTAAAAGACATAATGGTCATATGCGCAGACGGACTTACAGGCATAAAGGAAGCCATAACAGCAGCGTTTCCGAGGACTGAGTATCAGAGATGTATAGTGCATCAGGTCAGAAATACGCTTAAGTATGTGGCGCATAAGGATAAAAAAGCATTTGTTGCCGATCTTAAGACAATATATCTGGCAACAAATGAAAAGAAGGCGGTCGAGTATCTCGGGGCTGTTAAAGACAAATGGGACAAAAAGTATCCTAATGCCATGAAGAGCTGGGAAAGCAACTGGGATGTCATATCCCCGATATTCAAGTTTTCCACTGATGTCAGAAAAGTCATATATACGACAAATGCGATAGAGAGCCTAAACTCCACATACAAGAAACTCAACAGGCAGAGAAGTGTGTTCCCAAGCGATAAGGCTCTTCTTAAACCACTTTATCTGTCTACGCTTCAGGCCACCAAAAAATGGACTCAGCCTTACAGGAACTGGGGCAAAGTATACGGCGAATTCTCAATAATGTACGAAGGGAGAATGCCGCTTTAAGTCAATACAGGACATATGAAAAGGACCGCCCTGGTTAACTATGCCCCGGCGGCCCTTGACATTCTGTATGCCCTGAAATATATTATGCTTATCCAAGGCCGATCAACTGATTTATGCCTTGAGATAATATCCACTACCATAGAAGATTAATTTACAGAAATTATCTCACACACTCTTACCATTGCTTATATTGCAAAAGAGAGGCTTTTTATTATAAGTTTATAATAATTCGTGGGAGATTTAATGAATCAGATAAACTAAGTAATAGTACTGAAACTTAATATGAATAGTATCTCTTATGTACTTCGATCATAAATGAAAGTGCTGACTCTATATGTTGCCTGGAATAAGATTCGGCATCCAAAGAGTTTCCATTTTTAATACTATCCAGTATTAGAGTGTGAAAATTCAAAGATCTCTTTTGTGACGCTGGTTCGATTATATTCATCTGGATATACTTTTCACATTGACTTATATAGTTTTTCTCCAACTCATATAATATATTATTGTTTGAGCCTTTTGCTATTGTTTCATGAAATCTTATGTTGTAACTGGCCGCTTTTTCAAAGTTATTTTCCTTGTCGGCTGCGACATATCTTTTATGATACAAATCAAGCTCATCAAGAATGTCTTTTGTGGCACGTACTGCACAAAGATGTGCCGCAACAGGATCCAAGCCTAATCTTATTTCATATATTCTTAAGATAGCATCTATACTGAGTTCTTTTACAAAGGCACCTTTTTGAGGCATTATATCAATTAACCCCTCGTATTCCAAACGCTTCAATGCCTCCCTTACAGGTGTACGACTAACATTAAACTGCTCGCATAACGATCTTTCAGAAATAGGCTCATCAAGCTTAAATTCCTGCTTGAATATTTTTTTTCTCAGTTCATAATATATTAAATGCTGTTTGTTTTCCCGTTTCATAACATTCCTTTATCGTATCATGATTTAAAACAATTATAGCATAAAACAGCAACTGGTGTACAAGTAAAATAAATCATTGACAAACAAAAAAACAAATGGTATTATACTGGTATACCAGTATAAAATTCCATTTAATTTCAATATTATTGCGATATGGAGGCGATGAAATTGAGCAAAAGAGATGAAGTCAATACTAATGGCGGCATGTTTAACATTTACTATGGTGATGCTAAAAAGGAAGGCAATACTAAACTTGAGGACACCGGATATCTACCTAATGGCACTAAGGGTAATTTTGTTATCACCCCTAGAGTAGGCCCCTTTCATATTGGGATGACCTCAAGTGTTCAAAAACCTGGACAGGGGATGGAACCTCATATTCATCCAACTTCAAGTGAAACTCTGCTCTGCATGAAAGGTAAGGGTCAGTTTTATTTGAAAGATAAGTGGATAGATGTTGAGGAGGGCGATGTGTTATACGCTCCTCCTGGAATCAAACACGGTTCAAGGTGTCCCGAAAATTATTCTGAACCTTGTACCGTGGTGGGTATTGCAAGCCCCCCTCAACTCGATCTGTATTTAAAATCTGATTATGATCCTAATGGTGATGATGAAGATTACGAAACGGAGTATCATGTTTAACAAAAAAAAGAATAAAAGAAAGAAGGGTTGATTATGAAAAAAATAGTTGTTTTTGTATTAGTTGTTCTAATGGTTATTTCTGCCTTCACTCTTGTTTCTTGCTCTGATCAAGCTGAAGTTCCTGAAACTCCCGCAGTTGAGCAAACGGATGATACAGCAGAAGAACCCCCGGCTGAAACACCAGCGGAACAGGCCGATGAAGCATCAGATGCAACAGGTGAGCCCATTAAGGTTGGAAATATCCAGGATACTACGGGTCCCACCTCAACTCAAGGATTATCTGTTCAGCGAGGCATAGAACTGTGCATAGATGATATTAATGCGGCTGGTGGCATTAATGGGGCTCCTATAGAACTCATATCATATGATTGTGCGGGCGATCCAGAGGAAGCTCTTAATTGCTATAAAAGACTATGTGAAATGGACGGAGTTCAAATAGTACTTGGGCCTCCGCTTTCAAATGTTGGTTTGGCATGTATTGAAGCAACGAATGAGTATAAAGTTCCTTTCCTTGGTGCATTTGCTATAAACAAATGTATGATTAATGAGGATACTGGTGAAACAAATGATTATATGTTTGCTGTTCAGCCTACTGCCGAGTATGCAGGCAGAATACTTGCCGATTATATTATAAACAAACTCGGTTACAATAAAGTTGCAGTCCTATCAAGATCCGACCAGGCATATCTGAATGCTAGTTACAATGAATTCAAGAATGTATTTACCGAAAATGGCGGGGAGATTGTATCAGATCAGCTTGTAACGAAAAACGATACTGACTACAAAGTACAGATTTCAAATATGATTTCCAGCGACGCAGAAATGTTGGTACACTTCCTTGAAACAAATGATAATGTTCTGTTCTTTAATCAGTATAATCAGCTTGGCGGCACTTTAGAGGTTGGCGGAGGGAATAGTTTCGCGCAGCCCATGGTAAGCATGCTCGACAATCCGGAATCTGCAAATGGTCTTTACTTTACAAACAATGTTGATCTTGATGAAGCAGGTCTCCAGGATATAGCAAAAGCATACAATGATGCATATGGTGTTGAGGCGGACACAAAGACCTACGTTGGTTATGACCTTGGCCTTGTGTTGAAGGCAGCATTAGAAGGTGCGAGTGCCTACGATGCCGAGTCAATTAAAGCATCACTTGAAACAAACATTAATGACATCGAACTGTGTCAAGGTGTTTTCTCATTCAGTGATCAGCATATGCCCGAGGGTCTCTCTATGGTTATATTTAAGATAGATGGTGGTGAGTATTCAGTTCTAGAACGCTATGCTCCAGAAGACTAATCGATTCCATTAGCACTACTAATATGGCTGCCCGGTATTCTTTGTCCGGGCAGCCTATCTATCAAAAACAAACAAAAATATAGCGCTGGGAAGTGGTTAATATATGGTATTTATATATGGCATTTGTACAGGTGCGGTTTATGCCTTGATTGCTGTTGGCTTTGCTTTGGTTTTTAATGTGCTGAAGTTTTCCAATTTCTCTCATGGCGGCGTAATGGTGACTTGTGCTTATATAGGGTTTGTGTTTTCAAAGCAAACGGGTGCAAATTTGGGTCTCACCTTGCTTGTCGCCGCATTATGCGGTGGACTTATCGCAATGGGCATAGAGTTTATAGGTTTTAGACGATTGAGAAAGAAAAAAGCAGATGCGATGCTTTATTTCGTTTCAACTGTTACAATAAGCACTTTGCTTTCAAATTTAATGGTGCTATTCTTTGGTGGCAGTTACAATTCATATCCTTCCTTCTTTGATGTGCCCTATGTTCCGTTGTTTGGTATTAATATATCAAAAGTTGAGTTGTTGTGTTTCGTTATATCAATTGGAGCGCTTATAGCGTTAATTCTTATATTGCAAAAAACGAAATTCGGCATGGCCGTCAGAGCCATTTCAACTGATGCAGAAACAACAAATCTCATGGGTGTTAATACCACGGTTTTGATAAGCATAGTTTTCTTTATCTCTGGTGTGTTTGGTGGTCTTGCTGGTGTTTTTCTAGGCATGACACAAACTTTGACTACCAGCATGGGAGGACTTGTTGTAAAAGGGTTTATGGCGTCTGTGCTAGGTGGATTAGGAAGTATAGCTGGCGCAATAATCGGTGCTTTTGCAATTGCAATGATAGAGACCATATGCGGCAGTATAGAGTTTATTGGCTCCGGTTACGCACCAGTTGTTACATTTGCAATTGTTTTGGTTTTTCTCCTTTTGCGTCCTCGCGGAATACTGGGAAGATCAGCAATAGAGAAGGCTTAAAGGGGGAGGTGCTAATATGAGTTATGTTGGTTCTGTTGTGACAACTGTAGCCATTAATATGATTAGTGTGCTTGCAGCATATATCGTAACAGGTCTTGGCGGTATGTTCTCTATGGGCACAGCGTCCTTTATGCTAATAGGTGCATATGCCTCTGGTATGTTGTGCGTGAGTTTTGGAATAAACTTATGGCTTGGCATAATAATTGGGATGGCCATAGGCATGGGGTTTGCTTTTTTAATAGGCACTCCTGTTGTAAAACTAAGGATGGACTATATTGCGCTTATAACCTTTGGTTTTGGTGAAGCAATAGTTGCGTTTATTAATAATACAAATAACATTACAGGTGGTGCCCAAGGTTTAAGCGGTATATCTAAAGAGACAACATTGCCCATTGCACTTATTGCTTTAGGTATTGTTATCTTTATTACTTATGGCTATTCAAAATCAAAATTTGGTCGTCAAAGCTTAGCAATCAAGAATAATCCGCTGGCGGCTGCAGCAATGGGTGTAAATGTTAACCGTGTTAAACTGCTGGCTTTTGTTCTTTCTGGTGGAATAGCTGCATTATCTGGCGTCCTATATATATACAATACGACATTCATTGATCCTTCGGGGTTTGGTTGGTTAACGACCGCAGGGTGGATAATCATTGTTTTTGTTGGTGGTATTAATAGCCTTACAGGGGCTATTTGTACAGGTGCAATATTGAGCGTTCTTCCCGAGGTTCTTAGATCTGCAGGAGAACTCAGAACAATAATCTACTGTATTGTTGTTCTGGTTATTGTAAATTTCAGACCTCAGGGGCTTTTTGGTCAAAAAGAGTTCAGTATTAAGGGTATAGCAAACTGGTTTAAGAACAGGGCAAAGAAGAAATTTGAAGAGAGGGATGAAGCATAATGTTGCTAGAAGTTATAAACCTATCCAAGCACTTTGGTGGTGTTAAAGCCGTAAACGATATCACCCTTTCTGTTGGAGAGCATGAACTTGTAAGTATGATTGGGCCTAATGGTGCTGGGAAAACTACTTTTTTCAATCTGATATCAGGCGTTTACCCTGTTACATCAGGAAAGGTGGTTTTTGCGGGTGAAGAGATTCAAGGACTGCCATTAAATAGGATTACACATAAAGGAATTGCAAGAACATTTCAGAACATTCGTTTGTTTAAGGGGCTTACAGTACTTGAAAATGTTCTGATTTCACGGGATTGCAACGCCCAGTATAATATCTTCGACAGTCTTTTTGGTACTCCTAAAAGACATAGAATTGATAATAATAATCGTGATGAGTGTATGACCTATCTTGAACAGGTTGGCATGGCAGATTATTGTAACGAATTCACGGATAATTTGCCTTATGGTCTTCAGAGAAAGGTCGAATTAGCCAGAGCTCTTTCAGTTCATCCTAAACTGTTGCTATTAGATGAACCAGCTGCTGGATTAAACCCGCGAGAAGTTGATGATTTTATTGATCTAGTTCACAGGCTTTTTGTAAGTAATTCTTATTCAATAATGATAATTGAGCACAGAATGGCGGTAGTTAACAAGTTGTCTGAATACATTTATGTTCTTAATTTTGGTGAAATGCTTGCTAAGGGCACACCGGAAGAGATACAGAAAAATCCCGAAGTTATAAAGGCATATATCGGTGAGGAGGAGAGTTAAATGCTGGAAATAAGCAAGCTGTGCTCGGCATATGGCAAAATACAGGTATTATTCGATCTCGATATTAATGTTCCCGATGGAAGTATAGTGAGTATTGTTGGATCAAACGGTGCGGGTAAGACTACTTTGCTTAATACGATATCTGGTGTTGTTCCTAAAAAATCCGGAAAGATTATATGGGACAACAAGCAGTTAACCAATGTCCAGCATTTAGTGGTGAAAGCAGGAATTGTTCAGGTACCTGAGGGCAGAAAAGTTTTTTCTGGCCTAACTGTACAAGAAAACCTTTTGGTAGGGGGATATCTTTACCCAAAATCCGATAATAATAAAAAAATAGAAGAGATGTATGATTATTTTCCGATACTGAAAGAACGTTATAAGCAACTCGCCGGGACGCTTTCAGGAGGAGAGCAACAGATGCTTGCTCTAGCAAGAGGACTTATGTCAAATCCGAAACTTATACTGCTTGATGAACCTTCATTGGGTATAGCACCAATAGTGGTTAATCAAATATTCAATATAATAAAAGATATAAAGAATATGGGTATTTCCGTGTTGCTAGTTGAGCAAAACGCGACAAAAGCCCTTAATGTTTGTGATTATGGCTATGTTATAGAAAATGGAAGAATATCATTCGAAGGAAAACCTAAAGAGCTATTAAATAATACTCAAATCATGAAAGCATATCTTGGGAGTGTTTAACATGTGAGTTTTAGCCACCATGTCCAAAAGCAAGTTTAACAATGTTGTTCCATCGTGTATTCCATCGCGAACGCTACATGTAGTATTTTCTAAACACATAAAAAGAATGGCTTAACTAAGCCATTCTTTTTGAAATTGGTGGAGATAGTGGGATTCGAACCCACGACCTCTTGACTGCCAGAGATTGATAACAAGGCTTAACAGTGCTGGATTTTGCCTTGTTAAGCCTTTTCGTTTGCGCTCATTTATACTTATTGATGCTCTATGTGTCACCCTATGTGTCACCCTAACGGATATAAATTAGAGATATAGTTATTATTTCTTTCTCCAAAAGTGCTAGCTGCATCATCCTGATGTATAAATCCTTCAAAAAAAAGAAGCCCGACGCATTGAACTTGTCAACAAAAAGTAGACAGTTCAAAAAAGGTCATGTAAAGCCCATTTCAGTTCTATACTGAAGTGGGCTTTTGTATTTTAGTGCATAAGCAAGTCTCTCGGAATTGTAATAGTCAACATAGGCAGTGACCATCTCTTCTGCAGTTTCAAAACGCTTATGCCACCCTTCTGAATACATTTCGCGCTTGATCCACCCGTTGATCGATTCAATCTTGGGGTTATCGGTAGGTGTTGCTGCTCGTGACATTGAACGAATTATGTTATACTCTTTGTGAGCATCACAGAATGCTGCGGAGGAATAGACTGATCCCTGGTCGGTGTGCAATATGACAGGATCTTTCTGTTCCTTCGTCTTTTCTATCAGTTCTTCGAGACATCGGTAGTAGGGTTTAGCATCTCCCGGGCGAAAACTTATCTGGCTGGATATTATTTCGTTATTGAATGCGTCCAGCATATATGTCCATTCGAACTTTCTGCCTTTATGAGACATTACCATCATATCGGAAGCTATCAGATGCAGCGGCTTATCAACCTTCCAATTGTTCCGGACAATATTGGGAAACTTCTTGCTTTCCGCTTTTGGGGGACTCCATCTGTAGTGTTTTGCTTTTGATTTGATTCCCGCGAATTTGCAGCATTTATGCGCAAGGTTGTCTGAGAATGCCCACCCGGTCTCATTTCTGATAACTGCCGCAAGTCTGTGATAGCCATACGATCTGTGTTTGCTATGAGCTTCATGTAGAAGTTCAGTCAGTAGCTCTCTGTCTCTTTCATATCTGTTCTTAAGGCCTTGTCTTGCTTTCCATTTGTAATAGCCGGTTCTGTTAACACTCATAATTCGACATAATTCTGCAATCGGATATTCTTTTCTCAGTTTATCTATGATTTCGTATTCGCATCTCTTAAAGTAACGTACTCCTTGTCGGCACCAGCTCCTTTCACTATATATCCTTTTTTTAGCCGTTCTATCTCTATTTGCTGCTTTTCGATTATCAGACGCTGCTTTTCCTCTAGTGTCAAAGATTTGCTCGTGTGTAAAGCTGAAAATTTGTTGCCGGGTTTTTTCTGTACTCAAAACCGGCTTCTCCTTCCAGCCTGTACTTCTGTATCCATCTCCAAAGCATCCCCCTGGATATTCTTTCTTCTCTTGCCAAAACTTTTTGACCAATATGATCATTAAAATATCTATGAAGTATCCGCAGTTTCTCATCCTTTGTCCATCGTTTATTCTTTCCGCCTTTTGATCTGCCCAAAATATCACCTCCCTCAAAATATGATAGCATGAAAAAAGTAGACACCCTTTTTTAGATGTCTACTTTCATCTTACTAGTTCAACGCATCGGACTCCCTTAAGTGTGCTCCGTAGAAACACACCGCAATCACAATATTATTATACCATACTATTGATTTGTATAAATATTGGTTTTATATAAACATATATTCATACCAGTACCCATTACAACCAAGGTATTTTAACTCAACAGTATGGTTATTATCAAAAAGGATTTTTAAATCATCTCTGAAATTCTGCCTTGAGCTCTTCGTTGGCAAAAGGTTAAACAGCGCAATCATATACGCAAACGCTCTGTCTCTGTCTACAAACTCTTCCGGATAATCCTTTCTTGACAACTTTATGGGCGACATAGGTCTATTATATAACCGCCCCCAATGAGCACATAGGTTGCGTAGATCAGAAACACTCTTAAGCCACCGCGTAATTAAATCTCCTTTTTTTCCATATCTCATTCTAGCAATTGCGTCCTGATCTTCTTTTAAGAGATTATCATAAAGTTTGCTTAATGTTCCGAAAGTTATTATCTGAATCGCCACCCATAACGGGAAAACCCCATTATACTTATCTTTATGATGCTTTACAAAAGGTTCGCTTGATGTGCTTTTTCTTTCCTCAAAGGAATTAAGAAAATCAGTGTGGTTTATTTCGTCTTTGAAATATTGGGTATCAATATAACAAAGGCTGCCATATTTTTGACTTAAATGATACGATATTGCGTTTCTAAAATAGATTTCAACTTCTGCTATATATTTTAATAATATAAGCCTCAGTTCATAATCGAAATAATAAAGATCGAATATACTATCGATTGAAACACCATCATAGAATTGATCATCTTTAACATACGTTAAAAAATAAGCGCTCAGCCGATAATAATTCACTCTTTCAAGAAAATCCTTTAGCTTGTCCGTATCATTAATTATCAAGCCTCTGCTTTTTATTTGTTCTATTAATTCATCATTTGTTTTAAATGGTTTTATTTCCGCCATGGGCTCACCTCTATAATGCAAACGTCCCACCATGGTACGCTATATTAGTCACCTAATAGGAAGCGTGGTGGGATCTAGTGTGTTAATTATAAAATGATTGAATTAAAAAATCAATACGGCTAATTGTTTTTATTAAATCGATGATTTAAAACGAAAAAATACAAAAACTTTCAAAAACCCATTGACATACTTTAACAAGTATGTTATTCTTAATATAGAAATTAAGAAAGGAGGGCATTGATGGATGTAGTAAAAACAATAGAGCTCATAACCGCGATCATAATGCTAACCACAGCGATTATTGAGCTCATACGAAGGAGAGGGTAAAACCTCTCCGCCCCCTTTGGGGCTACATTCATTATAAAGGAGTAGTTATGAAAAGGCAATATCTTATAAGCATAATATGCATCATCCTGTCGGTACTGATCATCATGACCAACGACAGAACTGAAGCCATTGACTTTGTAATACTTGCCTTAGCAATCGCGACAATAGTCATTGCAGTTGTAACCATTGTGAAAGGAGCTCGAAAGTAATGAGTAAAACCTCATCTGCGGTCAAGAACCGCTATGCTAATAAAGTCTACGATCGCGCCGTAGTAATACTACCTAAGGGCATGAGAGACAGGCTTAAAGAGAAATGTGCAGCTGAAGGAATAAGCATGAACAGCATATTCCTCAAAGCCGCAAAGGACTATTTGGGAGAGGACTGAGATCCTCTCTTTTTATTTGTATGTGTCACCCAGGTTTCATTCGGGCAATATCAGTTATATAGAAAAGTACAAAAAAATCGCTCTGTTAAGCGATTTTTGATGGTGGAGATAGTGGGATTCGAACCCACGACCTCTTGACTGCCAGTCAAGCACTCTAGCCAACTGAGCTATACCCCCATTTACGGAACAAGGTTATTCTACAATAAAGGGTACTCTTTGTCAATCAGATTGATTTGTTAAAACAAAGAGCAGATAGTATAATGGAGCAGTAAATAAAAAAGGAAAAAAACAGTATGAATAAAGGCAAGTATACCGTTATAGCCGGGATCGCTTCCGCATTGCTGGTGCTGTCGCTGCTGGTGGGATGCGTGAACATCTTTGCTTTCAACAATGATTTTTATAAAGACGAATACGCCAAGCTCGGCGCCGCCGAGTATGTCGGTGTGAGCGAAGAAAACCTTAATGAAGCGACCGACGTGCTCCTCGATTACCTGAAGGATGAGAGAAAGGACATAGAACTCCAGTCCGACCAGGGAGATTCCTTCTACAGCGAACGCGAGAAGCTGCACATGGTCGATGTGAAAGCGCTGTACCAGAACTGCTGCATGCTCGCGTGGTGTTTCCTTATCGTCGGGGGCGGAATGGTTGCGTTCATAATAGTATCCAGAAAGAAAGATTCACTCGTTCATCTGGTAAAGGGCTTTACCAGGGCAAGTATCTTTATAATCGCCTTCTTTGCCTTTATAGGCATAGCGGCGGCGATCGATTTCAACACCTTTTGGGTCAACTTCCACAGGCTGTTCTTTACGAACGATCTGTGGATGCTGGATCCTGCAAACAGCCGGATGATAAGGATGTATCAGGAGAGTTTCTTTTTTGACATGGTAACGGGCATACTCCTGCTCTTCCTGTCTATATTCATCGGGCTGCTGGTGGCGTCCGTCATTATCCTTTATATAAAGCGAAGAAAGGAAGAACGTGATGAAGGACGTTAATATACTCGCTATTGAGACATCGTGCGACGAGACCGCTGCTGCCATAGTCAGGAACGGCCGTGAGGTCATAAAGAACGAAGTATATTCGCAGATAGATATACATAAGGAATACGGCGGCGTGGTGCCGGAGATCGCTTCAAGGAATCATATACTGAAGCTCCCCCATGTCGTCGGCAAATGCGGTTTTGAAGGGATAGACGCCGTTGCTGTGACGTACGGCCCGGGACTGCTGGGCGCCCTTATATGCGGAGTATCATATGCCAAGGCTCTCGCGTATTCTATGGATCTGCCTCTGATAGCCGTCCATCATATAGAGGGTCATATCTCGGCAAACTTCATATCACATAAGGAACTGGAACCTCCTTTTGTGTGCCTTACCGTATCAGGCGGCCACACGATGCTGGCTGTTGTGCGGGACTACGGCGTATACGAGACTCTTGGCCAGACGCGTGACGATGCGGCCGGCGAAGTCATAGACAAGGTATCGCGCGTGCTCGGACTGCCTTATCCCGGCGGGCCGAATCTTGAAAAGCTTGCGGAAAACGGCGACAGGCACGCATATGAGATGCCCCGCAGCTTCAAAGGGGAAAAGCATCTCGATTTCTCGTTCTCGGGACCCAAGACGACCGTGATAAATATGCTCCATCATATGGACCAGACGGGTGAAACGTACAAAAAGGAAGATGTGGCCGCGAGTTTTCTCTACAGCGTAGTGGACGCGCTCGCTGACAACGCTTTCGAAGCTGTTAAAAGAACAGGTATAAATAAACTTGCCGTAGCAGGAGGCGTCTCCGCGAACAGGCAGCTCAGGGAGGAACTTAAGAAACGCGCTGATGAAAACGGCTGCGAAATGTACATCCCGGAACTCAAATACTGCACGGACAACGCGGCGATGATAGGATCGGCTGCGTACTATAAATACTTAAGGGGCGACTTTGCTCCGCTTGACTTAAACGCTTATGCGACGCTCCCGCTGGGAGAATCATAAAACACGGAGGTTGAAGATATGGCAGGCTGTGAGAGAAAAGAGATCAATTCCGCGGGTTGCAACTGTACGTACAGCTGCTCCAAGCACGGAAAATGCTGTGAATGCGTGAGCTTTCACAGATCCATGGGGGAATTCCCCGCATGCTTTTTCACTGACAAGATGGAAAAGACATATGACAGAAGCTATTCTGCTCTGAAGAGAGACAGAGGATGATTTAAGATAATGTGCTGAAAATAAAAGAGATGAGAACGGAAACGGTCTCATCTCTTTTTGTATTCAGCGCTTCATGAAAACTCAGAATTCGCCGCTTATCTTTCTTACTGCGTTCCACGCTTCGTGTGTGCAGTTGAAAAGCCTGCGTCCGCTGACGGCGTCGCCTATCACATAGGTCTCGGCCGCTATGCCCTCAAAGGCATCGGCAGGTCTTGCCTTAAGACCCAGCGCTATTATTATTGTATCCGCGGGTATCGTCATGGATTGTCCGCCGTTCTCGTAAGTGACGCTGTCCTTATCTATTGAAGTGACTCTGGACTCCGTCAGGACTTTGGCGCCCGCCGCTTCGAGTTCTCCGTTCATGGCTATCTGGGAGAGAGGTTCGTCATCGGGCACTATGGCGCTCAGCATCTCAAGAAGCGTAACGTTCTTTCCGTCTCTCGCAAGTTCAAGAGCCGTTTCCGAACCGACAAGTCCGCCGCCGATGACGACGACCTTATCACCCGCCTGCGTTTTGCCCAGCAGTATCTGATCCGCCGTGATTCCGTTCTCTATACCCGTGATTGGCGGGATTATGAATTCCGAACCGGTGCTGATTATAACGGCATCGGGATTCAGGGCTTTTACGCTGTCCCTCGTGGCTTCCGTGTTCATCAGTATGTTGACTCCGGAATTCCGGACCTGACGGATAAGGTAGTTCATTATCCCTCTTGCGCCTTCCTTGAATTTCGGCGCGACCGCTTCTATGAAATGCCCGCCGAGCACATCCGACTTTTCGATCAGCGTGACCTTGTGTCCGTACATGTCGGCGACTCTCGCAGCTTCCATGCCGGCCATGCCGCCGCCGATTATGACGATGTTCTTAGGCTCGGCGACCTTATGGATCTGATACTCTCTTTCCTGGCCGGCGCAGGCGTTGGCCTCGCACCTTATTGGGCATCCGGCAAAGAAGAGTGATATGCAGCCCTGGTGACCGCGCATGCACGGGCGTATGTCCTCGAGCCTGTCTTCCTTTACCTTCTGTGGCATATACGGATCAGCCAGAAGCGGACGGCCGAACGCCGCCAAATCAGCTTCGCCCTTCTCAAGAGCTTCCTCCGCAGTTAAAGGAGTCAGCGCGTTTACCGTAATGACCTTGGCTTTTGTAACGGCTTTTTTTATGGCAGACGCGAGATCTGTTATGGCGCCTGCCGGGCGGTACATGGGTGATATCATCCACGTTGCCATGGTCTCGTAGTTGCCGACTGATACGTGTATGTAGTCAACGTACTCCTCAAGGAGTTTTCCGTATGCAGCAGTGTCTTCTGTCGTAAGTCCTCCGTCGACGAATTCGGCACCGCTTATCCTGAAGCCGACTATAAAATCATCGCCGACCTGCTCTCTGACTTTTCTTACAATGTTCAGAGCAAAGCGGGCTCTGTTCTCAAGAGATCCGCCGTACTGATCCGTCCTTTTGTTTGTGTACGGGCTCAGGAACTCACAGATGAGGTATCCGTGCGCGCCGTGGACTTCAACGCCGTCAAAGCCGGCCTGCTTTGCCCTGCGGGCAGCCTGTGCGAAGGCGTCTTCTATTTCCTCGATCTCGGCAACCTCGAGCGCTCTCGGCATACGGCCGACAAATTTGCTGGCGACCGCGGAAGGAGCAACGCACTCCTGTCCCGGTACAGCGGCTCCGTTTGCCTGAAGGCCGCCGTGCGAGATCTGAAGTATCGCTATGGCTCCGTTCTTCTTGATCGCTTCGGCCAGACGGTATTTGCCCGCTATAAGATGGTCGGTGTTAAGTCCGCTGGATACGAGAGAAGATCTTGAGGCGATGGAGTCAACGAAAGTATTCTCGACGATGATCGCTGCCGCCCCGCCTTTTGCGCGTTCCGCATAGTAGTCGCACATCTCCTGCGATGTGTCTCCCAGAGGTGTGGACAGACGAGTTTCCATAGGTGCCATCACTATCCTGTTCTTGAACAGTCTGCTGCCCACCTGAATGGGTTCCATAAGTTTACTGCATCTCATATTCATACCTCCGTTCGGGTTTGTTTATAGAAATTGATCTATATATATAATATCAAAACTTTAGCCAGCATAAAAAGAGGTTTTGTGCAAATTGAACCGCAACGCATACTTTGAAAAATAGTCCGTAAAATGATATAATATAATGTCTAAATTTGGGCATCATTGTCCGGAACGAACAGAAACAAGAGGCAATATATTTGATAGATATCTGCGGCAGGAGATATTCCGAAGAAGAAGCAGCCAGACTGAACCCTCTGGTCCTGGCTTATGTGGGCGACAGTGTATTCGATCTTTTTGTAAGGACCAGCCTTATCGGCTGCGGCAAAGCGGGCAGACTGCACCTGCTGAGCGCGAACAGAGTGTGCGCCAGGGCGCAGGCTGAAGTCATAAAGGAACTGCTTCCGACCCTAAGTGAAGAAGAGAAAGAGATTTTCATGAGAGGGCGCAACGCAAAGACCGCAACGGTCCCCAGGAATGCCGAAGTGGCCGACTACCATATGGCTACCGGTTTTGAAGCTCTTGTCGGGTATCTGTATATAACTGGAAATGATGACAGATTAAAAGAGATAATGAGATCTGTCACTGAAAGGGAAAGAGAAGGTTTCGATGAATAATCAGGACATAATATACGGAAGAAACAATGTCTTTGAGGCGCTAAAAAAAGGAGTGCAGATAGACAAGCTGTACATCCAGTCCGGCGCGTCCGGTGAAGTCATAAATAACATTCTCATTTTCGCGCGTCAGGCCAAGGTTGTAATCAAGAACGTTAACAAGATAAGACTGGATGAGATGTGCCGCGATATAGAGGCGGACGGCATGACCGCGAACCATCAGGGTGTTGTAGCTACGGTGCCCGCTTTCGCATACGGCGAGATAGAAGATATTTTCGCTCTTGCCGCGCGAAAAGAGGAGAAGCCTTTCATAATTATACTTGACGGCATAAAAGACCCGCAGAATCTTGGCGCTATAATAAGGAGCGCGGAGGTCCTGGGCGCACACGGCATAATAATCGGCAAGCACAGGTCTGCCGGGCTTAACTCGGTTGCGTACAAGGTCTCCTGCGGGGCTGCGCAGTATATCCCCGTTGTCAAGGTAACGAACATTTCACAGACCATGGACGACCTTAAGAAAAAAGGTGTCTGGATCGCAGCCGCCGATATGGATGGCATGCCGCTCTCAAAGATGGATCTGACTGGTCCTCTTGCCATAATAATCGGTTCGGAGGGCGAGGGCGTTTCCAAAAACCTGAGGCAGAACAGCGACATGGTGGTCTCCATAGAGATGAGCGGAAACATAACTTCTCTCAATGCCGCATGTGCCGCGAGCATCCTGTTGTATGAGAAACAGAGACAGGAGATGCTTAGGAAGTGAGCGGAAAAGCTGGTAAAAAGTGTTACGCCTCACTGAGCGATGAGGAACTGTGCGCGATAGTTTCCGGCAGTAAAGGCGCAGAGGCCGGCGCAGGTGAGGAACTCTTTTCAAGGTACAGGGGTTTCATAAAGGCAAAGGTCAGGCCGTACTTTCTGGTAGGCGGCGACAGCGAGGATCTGATCCAGGAGGGAATGATCGGCCTTTACAACGCGATCAGGGATTATTCCCCGGACAGGAACGCGTCGTTCAGGACGTTCGCTGAGTTGTGCATCACAAGGCAGGTTCTGACAGCCATAAAAGCGGCGACGAGGACCAAGCATAAGCCGCTGAACGACTATGTCTCATTTTCAAGCGAGACCGGCGAGAGCGACGGGATATCTCTGGAGGATCAGATAGAGGACGATTCCCCGACAGATCCCGAGGAGATCGTTATTGAAAGCGAATCGTTCAGACAGCTCATGGGCAGGATATCGTCTTTTCTCTCGTCATATGAGAACAAGGTGCTTAAGCTGTACCTGGACGGACACTCGTACTCAAGCATAGCCGAGACGCTCGGCAAGCCGCCGAAATCCATAGACAACGCGCTGCAGCGCATAAAGAGTAAACTGGAAAAGAACCCGGGTTTATTGACAAAATAGAGACGGAATATATAATTAAATAGACTATTTCTTGGAGGATGATGAAATGGCTGAAAGCATTATACTTACTCAGAGCGGACTGAAAGAACTTGAGGAAAAACTCGAATACCTGAAAACCGTAAGACGCAAGGAGATAGCGGAAGAGATAAAAGTCGCCCGCTCATTCGGTGATCTTTCGGAGAACGCGGAGTATGATGAAGCCAAAAACGAACAGGCTAAGATAGAAGGCGAGATCGTTCGCCTTGAGGAGATGCTCAAGAACGCCGTAGTGGCGGATGAGTCTGATGGCGCCACCGTGGGCATAGGAAAGTTTGTTAAACTCAAGTACAAGAACAATGACGGCGAAACCGTTGAGAAGGAATATCAGATAGTCGGTACGGCCGAAGCTGATATATTCCAGAACAAGATCCCGAACGAGGCCCCCGTTGCCAAAGCCGTTATGGGCAAAAAGGTAAAGGACAAGGTCGATGTTATAACGCCGGACGGGAAGACCATCAAGTATACTATCACCGGTATAAGGAAATAGGAGCTGTATATGGCTGACAATAAGAACGAACAGCAGGAACAGAGAAAGATAGCTGAGATAAGGAAAGAGAGGCTGGACAACCTCCGGGCTGCCGGCGAAGATCCATTCCTTATAACCAAGTATGACAAGACCCACAGCGCAAACGAGATAAGAGAGAACTTCGATAAGCTCGAAGGGCAGACCGTTTCGGTTGCCGGCAGAGTCGTGCAGAAGCGTGTTATGGGCAAGATGTCTTTCCTTAATATCATAGATAACAACGGCAGAATCCAGATCGTCGCAAAGCGCGACGAGATCGATCCCGTTGAGCCGTATGAAAAATACAAGAAGATAAAGAAACTCGACATATTCGATATCGTCGGGTTCAAGGGCGTTGTGTTCCGCACTGAAGCGGGCGAGATATCCGTACGCGCCCAAGAGATGACTCTTCTTGCGAAGTCCATTCTTCCCCCGCCCGGAAAGGCGCTTGAGGAGCACGGACGCATGCAGGACGACGATCTCAAGTACAGACAGAGATACGTTGACCTTATCATGGATCCCGATGTTAAGAAGACTTTCTTCGCGAGATCCCAGATCGTAAGAGACATCCGAAACTTCATGGATGCCAGAGGATATATTGAGGTAGAGACGCCCATACTGAACACACAGGCGGGCGGTGCGGCTGCAAGGCCGTTCATAACACACCATAATACTCTGGATATGGACATGTACTTAAGGATCGCAACGGAGCTCCACTTAAAGAGACTCATAGTCGGCGGTTTTGAGCGCGTTTATGAGATGGGCCGTATCTTCAGGAACGAGGGTATGGACACCAAGCATAACCCCGAGTTCACGACCATCGAGCTGTACGAAGCATATACCGATTTTGAGGGCATGATGGATCTGTGTGAGGATCTTTTCGTTTACTGCTGTGAGAGTCTCTACGGAAAGGGAAACACCGAGATCGAATACCAGGGCGAGAAGATACAGTTGAAAAAGCCGTGGGCAAGGATGACCATGAACGACGCCGTAAAGAAGTATACGGGCGCCGATTTCCTTTCGGCTTCAACAGACGTGGAAGCCGCTGAGATTGCAAAGAGCATAAATATGGAAGTTGAAGAAGGAGCCACCAGAGGAGCGCTGCTCGCGCAGGCCTTTGATGAATTCGTGGAGGACAAGCTCATTCAGCCCACATTTATATATGATTATCCGATAGAGATATCACCTCTGGCCAAGAAGAAGCCTACGGATCCGACTATGACGGAGAGATTCGAACTCTTCTGCACGGGACGTGAACTCGCCAATGCTTTTTCCGAGCTGAACGATCCCGAGGATCAGAAAGCAAGGTTCGAGGATCAGCTTAAGATGCGCGAAGCCGGCGATGAGGAAGCGCACGTTATGGATGAAGACTACATCAACGCTCTTTCATACGGAATGCCTCCGACAGGAGGAATGGGAATCGGCATAGACAGGATGGTCATGCTGCTAACGAACCAGTCTTCCATAAGAGACGTGCTTCTGTTCCCGACAATGAAGCCGATTAATGAATAAATGGCTTAATAAAGGTATTTTTGCTATAGTTAGTTGATTATTTACGACCAACTTACGACCAAATAATTAAAAAGGTAATCAGAAGATGCAAAAAACCATCCAAAAGAAGGATGGTTTTTTGGTAATTATCGTTTATTAGCCCAAGATACACAAAGGTGTAAATCTGGTGTAAACCTCAAGAAGCCAAAATTAGCAACCACTTTTCAAGCAAACTAATCAGTTTATAAAAAGGATAATGTAACCCCTGATCTTTTTAAGACTTCTGCAAATAATTCATATACTCTTGCTTAAGTTTTAGCTATCTGTAAAACTGCATGAGTATTACTCAATAAACACCAAAGAATTGTATATCGCTTTTGTTGGGTCGAAAAGTCCGTGCTAGAAGAAGTTCACTGTTTTTCACAGGACATATGCAGCTGAAATCGCGGTCTTTGCCTCCGACAATCTTACCTGTGTAGGGCTTTTCTGTACACTCATCGCAAAAGAGGCAATATGAATATGACCCATGGATCATGTATTCACTGATAAAAAGAAACGTATCTGTCTCAAAAGAATGAAGACTCTTTACTATCTCATTGAGTGAACATATCCTTAGCTTATATGTTGTTTCATTTCTTAGTATTCCAGAGCCCTCGATAATAATACTAGGACGATAGTCCTTCAGTTGATTATAAATGACCCAGTCTTCTTCATTGAATTCGGGTTCACTTTCAATGATCGTATACTTATATCTGTCTGCAAGTCGCGGAAGAGCGTCAAATGCCTTTTTTAATGAAAATGCTTCTATAAAAGGATAGCGGCAGGTGTCATCGTCTCTTATTACATTGAACGGATATATAAGATCAAGCTCATTCTCAACAAAAGAATAAAGATTCGCTCTGTTTAAATATGCTCCGGTATACATACCGGCAGCTTTTGCCATATCACTGCATGAAAGTGCGCCTAGATAACCGACAGGACCATTTGAGCCAAGGAGTGAAATACAGCAAAGCCTGTACCCGGCCTCTATATTCAAATGATCGCAACAGTTCATGATATCCGTGACATCAGATATATACAGCATTCCGTTGTTATTTTTCCAGAATTCGCGTCTCTTTTCCTGTTCATTGGAAACAAAAGAAAAAATTCGTTCTTTATATTCATTGAACTCTGATGCTTTTAAATAATTAATCCTATCTTTTTCCATTTAGATCACCTTATCTTAAATGAAGTCCATCCACCTTATAGTATATTGGTTCCTTCTACTGCAATATTCCCTTTCTAGCCATTAATCATTACCTCACTAATTGATGACTTTGCTTCTCCTATTGTTATAGAACTTTTTCTATAATTACTGAGGATTATGGACAGATAGTTTGCCTGTTCTTTAGCAACTTCTATTTTAAAATCACCAAGTATTAAGGTTGTCTTATCATACTGTTTGCTGTGTTTAGAATTAAGATTCGGCTTGGAAACATACATTTCTTTGCTTGTAGTATTGACCCCTGCGTCAGGCTGTAATACATTTTGCTCAGGAGGAGAAACAAGGACGTTCCGGACGTGTTGCCCAAGGCTTATTGGCATGCGGCACTTGTGTAACTCCTATTTGTTTAATGCCATTTCAATAGTTTAGGATACTGTAACAGCAATTAATAGCTAACGATTGCTTTTGAAACTCAAGCTACTTCTTTATACCTCATATACACATATTCATATATTCTTTGACGGTATTCGGAAATGCAAATCTCGTCATAACGCTCGGGCAATTCAGCCCATAACGTATCACGGATTAAATTATCAACAGTCGCCTTTGTTTCCTGTTTATCAGTCCAGTGGTCCAATTCAGATATTTTTGCCTTAATCTTTCTTAACAGACTTGCTGCCACTTCCTTGATCCTCTTAATTTCTGCTTTTGTAAGATCATCACGGAACAGCAAATCATATAAGGAAAGCTCCTCATCATTCTCAAAACCCTCTCGAACATATCGTTGTTCTTCTTGATCTAGACTGTTGGCCAATGCCATTAATTCCATGAAAGTCTTCTCAATTTTTGTCCTATCCTGCTCGCTGTTATAATCTGCAATTATCTGTTGATATCTTTCATAGTAATTAATACGATCAGGATTGTTGAATAATAATCGATCAAGTTTATACTGAATCAATTCTTCCAAATCCTTCATAACAAGGTTCTTTTTCTTTACTTTTGCAAACTCGCGGCGAAGCAAATCGAAATCTATAGCACTGATATCAAACCGGCGTGGTTCTTCTTTATCCATTACAGAGGGATCATCTATCTCAACATACTCACTGATTATAGAATTAATCTCTACCATCAAGTCGGTAGTATCCACGTGACGGCGCTTTTTCTGAAGCTCTCCATAAATGGCAGCAATGGCTTCATACTCTTTTCGCTCTTGGCTAGTTAAATCGTCACGATCCGTATATTTCATTAATCGAATCAACTCTGAAGCATACGTGGAGAATGCCTTTTTGTCCTCAATGGTACCGCATACCGCATTGGCAGCAGTTTGAAGCAGAGCCAGTTTTGCAAAATCAACAGCAGCCACCAGATCGGCAAGCTCAAAATCGCGATTATGGAGAAAGACTTTTGTTTTTTCTGTTGTCTCAAGGATACGGGCAATCAGTTCATCCTTGTCTATTGTAGGATCGTCACCAGGTATATTGTTGTCGGCAGTATAATCAGCCAATGCTTTACGTAGTGCTTTTACTATCCCGATATAGTCAATGATCAATCCGTTGCTCTTGCCCTCGTTTACACGGTTGGCACGAGCAATGGTTTGCATAAGTGTATGTGCTTTCAATGGTTTATCTAAATAAAGACATGACAAGCACTTTACGTCAAAGCCAGTAAGCCACATGGCGCAAACAAATACAATGCGTAGTGGACTAGTAGGATCCTTAAACTCCTTATCCAATTCACGCTTTTCCATCTTTGCTCTATGGTATTTGATATCCAGATTCCACTTATTAAAGGTCTGAACCTCATTCTGCTCTTGGCTGATCACAACGGCCATTTCAGTTTTATGCATCCATTCTAGTTTACGCTCAAGCTCCTGCGTTTCCTGCTGTGTGGCTGTTTTTATTCTCGCTTTCAGAGCTTTGATTTCTTCTTCCCAGTATTCCTGAACATAATTGTACATACGGACACAGGTAACCTTGTTAAGACATACAAACATCGCTTTTCCGCTGGTCCATAGATCGGAATAGTGACCAACAAAATCTTTCGCTATGGATTTTAAGCGTGGCTCCGCTGTCATCAGATGAATTTCCTTTGCAAACTCAGCCTCTAGCTTATCCTGCTGGTCGACGTCAATGTCGGCATTCTCGATAGCATCAAGGATGCGGTCGGTGATTTCCGGATTATGGAGATCAAGAATCTTTTCACCGCGATTCTCATAATAGAGGGGAACGGTCGCACCATCTTCCACAGCTCGCTTAAAATCATAAACGGAAATATAACCGCCGAAGGTACGTGCTGTGATATTATCACTGGAGAGAAGCGGCGTGCCAGTAAAACCTATACGGGACGCAGTTGGAAGCAGCTTCATCATATTATCAGCAAAGATACCGTATTGGCTGCGGTGAGCCTCATCAGACATAATGATGATATCGTGGTCTGGATAAAGCGGCTGTTCGTCCGGCTTGTTGAATTTCTGTATCAGCGTGAAAATAAAGCTCGGATTGCCTTTCAGTTTAGTAATAAGGTCACCACCGCTTGTTGCTATAAACTGTGACGCCTTAGTTTTGCCAAGCAAACCGCAGTTTTCAAAAGTATCGCTGATCTGTTTGTTTAGCTCATCACGATCAGTCAGCACCACAATTGTAGGAGACCCGGCAAACTTTCGGCGGATCTTCTGCGCAAGAAAAGCCATTGAATAGCTCTTGCCGGAACCTTGGGTATGCCAGAACACGCCCAGCTTTCCGTCGTTGAGCTTCCGTGCCTCATATGCTTTGACCGCTTCGTTGACACCGAGGTACTGATGGTTACGGGCAAGGATTTTCACCGTGTTACCGCCGGAGTGGTCGAAAAGAATGAAGTTCTCCAGCAGATCAAGGAAATTCTCTTTTTTACAGATACCGCGCAACATGGTTTCAAGCGCTACGCTGCCCTGTTCCTTTTCATCAAGGCGCTTCCATTCATGGAAAAACTCATATTTGCTGCCCAGCGTGCCTACTTTGGCCTCTGTGCCATTGGACAGCATAATGAAAGCGTTGTAATAGAAAAGGTGAGGTATAGTATCCTGATAATCGGTATAGTTATCATCGTAGGCGTTTTGCACGTCCACGGTATTTTTCTTTAATTCCACAAAGAGGAGCGGCAGGCCGTTCACAAAGCCAACGATATCCGTGCGGCGGCGATATAGATCCCCGTGGATTTTCAGTTCTTTAACTGCAAGGAAGTAGTTGTTCTCCGGGTGTTGGAAATCAATCACAGTGGCTTTCTTTATTTCTGTTTTGCCGTCCGGACGCTTGACCGTCACAGGGATTCCGTCACGTGTGAGGAAATACTTCTCTTCGTTGACCTGCAGGAGAGATGCAGTAGATAGACGCCTCTCCAACACGGCTTGTGCTTCAACTATCTGGGCATCAGTAATCCAAGGATTAAGCTTTTTTAAGGCAGCACGGAAATAACGCACAAGCAGAATCTCCTTGTACGTTTTGCGGCCAAACGTGCCGTTATCACCGAGGAGTTCCGTGTTATATGCGAACTGAACATCCCAACCAAGCTCATCCTGAAGAAGGTTTCCGGCACTTTCCTGCACTAGAATGTTTTCAGAGTAATCGTAACTCATTATCTCGCTCCTTAAAGCAGATCTGGCAACCCCGGATCACAACGTTTTGCATTCGTATGCGCCAGCACTGTTCCAACTTTAGTGATTTCG
>CAYRWM010000021.1:0-32128 GCA_964428055.1 uncultured Christensenellaceae bacterium
TATATTCAAGCGAATAAGACGGTTTACCAAGTCATTCTTTTTCTGCAAGCTTGTCCGTACTAAGCATCCATTCGTCAACGGCATCTATAGACTGGGCTTTATCAAGACTCCAAAGCGGTTCAATATGACGATGCTTCTTAAATCCATTGAGTATCTGACCTCCTACTCTCTTTGTAGGAGAATCATCCAAAACCGTCCCGGTCTCTTCTTCCATCTTTACTAGCTCATCATACAGCTTGTCATACTCCGCATCACTGACCTGCGGATCATCAAGAGTATAATACCTGTAGGCATACTCGTTCAGTTTATCGACTATCTCTCGCATATCCATTTGTTATACCTCTATTGTTAGCGGGGCCATAGACAGAAACATCTTCTTCTGTCCATTATTATCAAAATCTATAACAGCTACTTTATAGTCACCGGAACCGCTTATGGATTTAATTATGCCTTTCCCAAATTTACTGTGTCTTACTTTTGTACCAATTTCAAATACTGAAGTATCCTTGTCTTTAACCTGCTTAATACTCTTCTGTGGTTTATAATCCTTTAAGAATAAAGGATCTATGCCTTTGGCTTGTAAGCTTAATTCAGAACCAGTACTCTTGACTGTGCCCTCTATATCACATAGACCTTCATCTATCTCATCTAAGAAACATGAAAAATCATTATTGACAGTATTCCCGAACAGCATTCTAGTCTTTGCGCCGATCATGAAAAGATTTCTCTTTGCTCTTGTAATTGCTACATAACAAAGTCTTCGCTCTTCCTCTATCTCTCCTTCGGATACTGCCTTCTGATTAGGGAAAATATCCTCATTCATACCGATAATAAATACAGTATTGAATTCCAATCCCTTTGCCATATGTATAGTCATAAGAGATACACCTTCGTCATCTGCCGTATCCAAATCAGTAATCAAAGTGATGTTCTGGAGGAATTCATTAAGAAAAATACTTTCGTCTGATGTTTCCATCTGATACGCTGAATTTACAAACTCTTCTATGTTAGCTATCCTCATCTCACTATCGTCATAATAAGAAGACTCGAGCATTTCAACATAGGAAATATCGTTTATAACACCCTCTATTATTATATGAGCAGGGACTTCATACATCTGTTTTCTGTATTTTTCTATTATTTCTATATACTCACTTAGCTTACTTTTTAAAGCCCCGCTTGAATTCTCAGCAAGTATTTTTGAAGCTTCATACAAAGACAAGGATCTTTCGGTTGCAAGATCAGTAATACTCCTCAGAGTAACCGGTCCGATACCTCTTTTAGGAGTGTTAATGCTTCTTAAAAAAGCAACATCAGAATCAGGGTTGACAATCAATGTCAGATACGAGGTAATATCCTTTATCTCCATCTTTTCATAGAAACTGACGCTGCCATATACCCGATACGGAATTGAGTTGCCCCTGAGACGTTCCTCAATCAATCTGGATAAATAATTTGCTCTGTAGAATACAGCCATATCGGAATAAGGCACACCTTCTGAATTAAGTCTCAGTATCTCACCAGCCACATAATCAGCTTCATCATATTCGTTTCTAGCATAATATATTACAGGTCTGGATTCTGCTCTTATATCTGACCATAGAACTTTTTTATTCCTGTTTGGATTATTCTTGATAATACAGTTAGCAACATCAAGTATCTTTATATCGGATCTATAATTCTGCTCAAGACTGATCTTTTTTGCATTAAGGAAATCCTTTTCAAAATTAAGAATATTCTTAATCTCAGCACCTCTAAATGCATAAATGCTTTGATCATCATCTCCTACAACAAATATATTCTTATGGGCTTCAGACAACATTTTAACAAGTCGGTACTGAATATCATTTGTATCCTGATATTCATCGACAAGACTATATCTGAATCTTTTTTGATACTTATTAAGAATCTCTTGATTGCTCTTAAATAAACGGAAAGTATTTAAAAGTAAATCATCAAAATCCATAGCATTCTGAGACTTAAGCTGATTCTCATACTTCTCATATATCTCACCGAAACGGTACGAAATAAAGGGATAATGGTTTTCAGCAAATAACTCAGGTGAGTCTTTCATTCCGGAATTCTTATATCGACTCACAGCACTTCTAATTAGTCTGGGACTGTACTCTTTATCATCCTTCAGTCCAAGCTCATCAAGAACCTTTTTAATGATACGTAGGGTATCATCAGAATCATAAATAGAAAAACCAGGAGAATAACCGATAGCACCGCAGTCAATACGAAGGATCCTGACACACATAGAATGAAATGTACTTATCCACATGCTTGTTATATCAAAATCAACAATATCTTCGACACGAGACCTCATCTCATTCGCTGCTTTATTAGTAAATGTAATAGCAAGTATGGAAAACGGACTAACTCCGTTCTCTATAAGTCTTGCAATTCTTTGAGTTAAAACTCTTGTCTTACCGCTACCGGCACCTGCAAGCACCAGAACTGGCCCTTCCAGGCTTTCAACGGCTTCCTTCTGCCTGTCGTTTAATGAGATCATTTCCTGTTTCTATCTATTATGAGTTTATATCCACCAGTACCGTAATTAAGGCACTTGTTAACACGACTGACTGTCGCAGTTGAAGCTCCTGTCTCCTCAGCTATCGCAAGACATGTATGTTTATCAACCAGCATATTAGCGACCTTATATCGCTGGAATATTGAGTTTAATTCGGCAACAGTACACAGATCCTCAAAAAACATATAACACTCATCAATGTCTTTAAGGCTGAGTATTGCATTCATTAGAGCGTCTCCGTCATTACTCTTAAGTCTTGAATCGTACATATCAGCACCATCCTGTATCTTATTATTAATTGATTATATTTTACCACATTACCACGCGAAAATAAAGACCGGGTATGCGTTTTTAACGCATACCCGCCCAAACAAGAATAATTCTATCACTCAACAAATACCTTAATCTGAGAACCCGTCACATCATTACCCATGAGTGCAAGAACTACGGTTTCACCTTTAGAGTTTCTGGAACTTATAGAAACATCGTCAGTATTAAGATCATTGAGTTCGCCATTCTTCATGCTTACAGATAATAACGTTGGTTTATCAACTAAATAAGCACTAACAAGTTCACTGCCGTTTTCATCATTAAAAGCAAATGTTCTTGTTCCTTTACCGTTTCGTCCTTGTATCCCGTATTCAGATATGGGGGTCCTTTTTGCTGAACCTTTATTTGTAATCACAAATAGATTTCCGCTGTTCGGATTATTCTGTGCGACATATATGACCTCATCACCATCAGACAGCTTAATACAGCTAACACCCTTCCCAGCTCTGCCCATTGTAGGAATGCTTGAAGCATCAAAATTAATTGCCATACCAAGTTTTGTAACCAGAAGAATATTACTGAATTTAGATGCTTTATCTACATATACAATCTCATCACCGTCTTTGAGGCCACAGGCAAGTATCTTCGATTTTTTAATATTGTATTCCGATAGGTCAGTATATTTCAGCATACCACTCTTTGTTGCAAATAGCAGTTTACCGTCAAAGCCTGAACTGAAATCAAAAAGATTTATTATACGCTCTCCACTGTCAACACCCTGTATAATGGAAGCCATAGCTTTGCCATTATCCCTAAGTTTCCCTTCATATACAGAATCAACAGGCAAAGTATAAATATTTCCTTTTGATGTAAATACGCTAATCTTGCTATCAGTTTTAGAATAAATAATCCTACCAGGCTGATATTTACTTTCCACCCCGCCTTCAATGGATTTTTGAAGACTCTTAACACTAACCCTTCTCAAATTGTTTGTTCCAGAAAGCAATACGGCACATTCCTCAACCACTTTGAATTCCTGTTCGTCTACTTCCTGTATATGTTCCTGACCAACAAAAACTGTACGCCTCTTATCACCGTATTTCTTTTTTATCTCGTTTAACTCTTCCTTGATAACACTTATAAGTACTGCTTCACTACCGAGTATCTCATGATATCTTGCAATAAGCCTCTTCACTTCTTCAAATTCTTCTTTTAATGAAACAATCTCAAGAGAAGTGAGTCTTGCCAGTCTCATATCCAGGATAGCCTGTGCTTGAACGCCGGTAAAGTGATACTTTTTCATAAGATTAAGTCTTGCTTCCCTAGCATCAGATGAACCTCGTATTATTTTGACTATCATATCAATATCAGCAACTGCAATAATAAGACCCTCTAATATGTGCTCCCTTTTTTCTGCCCTTTCCAGATCAAACTCAGTACGTCTTGTTACAACTTTTTTCTGGTGATTAATATAGTAATCAAGAAGATCCAAAAGAGATGCCTGTACAGGAGCTCCATCAGCAATCACCATAAGGTTAATACCGAAAGTACTCTGTAGATCAGTATATTTATAAAGAAGACTAAGAATCTTAGCAGGATCAAATCCCTTTTTGATTTCAATGACAGCTCTGATACCTTCCCTGTCAGATTCGTCTCGAATATCATCTATACAACCGAAGATGTTTTTCTTCTGTTGAGTTACATCATAAATCTTCTGCAACAAGGCAGATTTCTTAATCTCATACGGTACTTCATTTATAACAATCAAAGACTTGCCATTTTTAGATTTTTCTATAGAAGCTTTTGCCCTTATTAATATCTTGCCTTTGCCGGTCTCATAAGCAGACCTTAATTCATCATCATCTATTATGACTCCACCAGTTGGAAAATCAGGACCCTGTATATACTTCATTACAGAATCCAGATGACAGTTGGGATAATCAAGCCTGTGCATTACGGCACCAATTACTTCCGAAAGATTATGTGGCGGTATATTTGTAGCTAGTCCGACAGCTATGCCTGACGAACCATTAACGAGCAAATTGGGAAATCTTGATGGAAGGAGTACAGGCTCCATCTCTGAATCATCGAAATTAGGAGTAAACGCCACAGTATCCTTATTGATATCTCTAATCATCTCAAGAGCGAGTTTGGACATCCTGGCTTCAGTGTAACGCATGGCCGCAGGAGGATCACCATCAAGTGAACCAAAATTACCATGGCCGTCAACCAGCGGATATCTCATGGAAAAGTCCTGAGCAAGCCTGACCATGGCGTCATATACACTTGTATCACCATGAGGATGATACTTACCAAGCGCTTCACCTACAATCCTCGCTGATTTTTTAAATGGTTTATCCGGAGTGAGTCCGAGAGTATAGAGCGTATAAAGAATTCGCCTTTGGACCGGCTTAAGGCCGTCCTCTGCTCTGGGTAAAGCACGTTCAAGAATGACATACTCTGCATAAGTCATGAAGGAATTATGCATTACATCTTCCATAGTTGTGTCTACTACCGTATTTTCAATGATTACCTGTTTTTCCTTATTCTTCATAACCTACATTCACTTTAAAGTCATCATGTTTATTAAAATTAGCATATTCGCTTATATGATTCTTACGCGGCTCAACCTTATCGCCCATAAGTGTAACCACCAGCCGTTCCGCTTCAGCAGCATCATCAATCCTGACACGAACAAGCGTTCTCTTTGCAGGATTCATAGTAGTCTCCCATAGCTGATTCGCGTCCATTTCTCCAAGACCCTTATATCTCTGCACAGTATAACCTTTTCCGAATTTTTCTCTAGCATCATTTAACTGCTTTTCATCCTGCGCATATAACACCTCTTTATTTTTCTCAATTTTATATAACGGAGGCTGACCGATATACAGGTGTCCGTCAGTAATAAGACTCTTGAAATACCTGTAGAAGAATGTTATAAGAATAGTCCTTATATGTCCACCGTCCTGGTCTGCATCGGAAAGGATTATGATCTTATCGTATTTTAGATCCTCAACATTAAATGAATCACCGAACCCAGCACCCAATGCAGTAATAATTGACCTGAATTCCTCGTTCGCAAGGACCTGCTCTATCTTCTTTTTTTCAACATTTAATGGCTTCCCTCTCAAAGGGAGTATCGCCTGAAACTTTCTGTCCCTTCCCTGCTTGGCGCTGCCACCGGCGGAATCACCCTCAACAATGAAAAGTTCATTGATTTTATAGTTTCTGCCTGAACAGGCACTCAGTTTACCAACCAATGGCTGATTATCAAGTTTTGATTTTTCCCTTTGTGTTTTCTTGGCTTTTCTAGCAGCTTCTCTTGCCTTAGCTGCATTAACAGCTTTTTCAATTATCTTATTGCAGATCTGGGAATTATTAAGATCTGCCATGTAAGCAGTAAGCTCTTCTCCGACAATTGACTCAACAGCAGTTTTTGCTTCAATATTGCCAAGCTTTGTTTTAGTCTGGCCTTCAAACTGTACATTCTTCATCTTCAAAGAAATAACAGCACATATACCTTCCCTGAAATCCTCTCCGGTAAGATTCATATCCTTTTCTTTAAGAAGCCCGTTAGCTCTGGCATACTCATTCATTACTTTAGTAAGTGCAGTTTTAAAACCAGTCTCATGCATGCCACCCTCAGGAGTAGGAATATTGTTAACAAAGGAATATAAACCTTCATTGCTGTAGTCTGTAGTATACTGCATGGCTATATTAACAATCAGGTCATTACGCTTACCTTCAAGATGGATAGGTGTTGCATGAAGTGTCTGCTTTTCCTGATTAAGGAAAGAAACAAAATCAACAATGCCACCCTGATATTCAAAAACCTTATGTTTCTTTCTGCCGGCTGATTCACGTTCATCAGTAAGGATTATCTTAACACCTTTATTAAGAAATGCGAGTTCACGAAGTCTTCTCTTAACAGACGAATAATTAAAAACAATACTGTCAAATATATCATCATCAGGTAGAAAAGAGACTTTAGTACCCGTTTTCTTCGTCTCACCAATAACGGTTAACGGAGCCTTAGGTTCGCCTACTACCAACTTGCCCTTCTTTACAGTAGTATCATATTCCTGGCTGTAAATTTTACCGCCCTGATAGACTTCGACTTTTAACCATTTTGAAAGAGCGTTGACAACTGAGGCACCTACGCCGTGCAGACCACCTGAATAAGAATAATTCTCATTGTTAAACTTACCGCCAGCATGAAGCTGAGTAAATACGACCTCAACACCTGAAATCTTAAGCTCAGGATGAATGCCGACCGGTATTCCTCGTCCATTATCTTCAACAGTAACTGAATTGTCAGCATGAAGAGTTACAGAGACAGTATCAGCAAAACCGTTTGCAGCTTCATCTATAGCATTATCAACGATCTCCCACAAAAGATGATGCAGACCCTTGATACTTGTGGTCCCTATATACATGCCGGGTCTTCTCCTTACGGCATCAAGACCTTTGAGCACCTGAATATCTTTAGCCGTATAAGTATTATTAGTCATCTGACACTCCTGAATGTACAAAGTATTACATTATAATTATACTACTATATACTGTATTAATCAAAGCAAAAAAAAGAAGGCACAACATGATGTTGTGCCCATTGTAGTATTAATTACTTTGTCAATTCGACCCAGATATTTCCGGCCTCGTTACTGTCAACACATTTGTTGGAGAATTCTACACCTTCAATACCCATATCAATAGTCGGATAACCGTATTCAGATTCTACGACTGTCTTTCCAGCCTTTTTATCATTAAGTGCTCTGCAGAAATCCTTATATATATTTGCAAAAGCTTCTGTAAGTCCTTCAGGATGTCCGCACGGAACTCTTACATACTTCTTAGCTTCATCAGAAAGATATCCGCATCCTCTCGAATAGATCTTCGGAGGATGTCCTCTTAAAGTGACCTTTAAGTAGTTGTTATTCTCCTGTACAAATTCAATAGTGCCTTTTGAACCAAACAGTCTGATCTTAAGAGCATTATCGAAACCGATAGCAACCTGTGAAGTCCAATACATACCAGTAGCTCCCTGGTCAAATTTCACAAGTACCTCAACATTGTTGTCAAGAGTACCGCCCGATGCAAATACATCAAGATTACAGCACAGTTTTTTAATCTTAAGACCTGTTACATAATTGACCCAGTTCTCAATGTGTGTTCCAAGATCAGCAACACAAGCACCACGTCCGGAGAGTTTAGGATCTGCTCTCCAAGGCTTGTTATCTTCGGTAATTGTTTCAAGAGAATCCAGCAGCCAATCCTGAGGATACTCGGCAATGACCATTCTTATATCGCCGATAGTCCCCTGTCTGACAAGCTCTCTTGCTTCTCTGGCCATAACATGTCCTGTATAAGTATATGTTACACAGAAAAGGCAGCCGTTCTTTTTTGCGATCTCTTTAAGTTCTTCGCCCTCTTCCACTGTAAAGCACAGAGGCTTCTCACACACAACGCTTATTCCCTGCTCAAGGAAAAGTTTTGCTGCAGGATAATGGAAACGGTTGGGTGTAACGATATCTACCCAATCAATCTTATCTTCTCTCTGACCCTCTTTTTCAGCCATGATCTCAAAGGTCTCATAGTTTCTGTCAGGATCAATTCCGAATTCCTCACCGGCCTGCACCCTTTCCTCTTCGATATAAGAAAAACATCCGGCTACCAATTCAGCTTCATCATTGAGTCTCAAAGCAGCTCTGTGAACACCGCCTATGAAGGCTCCGGGACCGCCGCCGATCATTCCGTACTTAAGTTTAGTCTTAGCCATTTCTTTCACCTCGATTGATTATTATTTATAAAAGTACTATTTAATTTAATTCTATTTTAGTCAATATTTCCTGTCAAACTAAATTAAAACTAAAGTCTTGCTACTCCGGACTTTCTGGCAGCATCCGCCACTGCTTCGGATACAGCCTTTCCGACTCTCGGATCAAATGCTGCAGGAATAATGTAGTCAGGACTCAATTCATTATCGTTTATTAATCCTGCAAGCGCATATGCAGCCGCTATTTTCATTTCATCATTTATATCAGATGCCCTGACATCAAATGCTCCTCTAAAAATCCCGGGAAATGCAAGTACATTATTAATTTGGTTAGGATAATCGCTCCTGCCTGTCGCTATAACCTTTGCGCCACCCGCTCTGGCATCATCAGGAAATATCTCAGGAGTTGGATTTGCACAAGCAAATACGATAGCATCACGATTCATAGTGCTCACCATATCTTTTGTCAAAACACCAGGGGCACTAACACCGATGAATATATCTGCTCCTATTACTGCATCAGCCAGAGAACCTTTAAGGCCAGCTTTATTGGTTACTTTGGCCATCTCATCCTTTATTGAGTTCATGCCTGATTCACGGCCTTCATAGATAATTCCTGTCCTGTCACAAAGAGTAATATCTTCAAAACCGGAAGACAAAAGCAGTCTGCTGATTGATATTGAAGCTGCACCCGCACCGTTAATAACAATCTTAACCGATTTCTTATCCTTACCTACGATTTTTAATGCATTTGTAATACCAGCCAAAGTTATTACGGCAGTACCATGCTGGTCATCATGGAATATAGGAATATCACACTTTTCCTTCAGCTTTTTCTCAATCTCAAAACATCTTGGAGCGGAAATATCTTCAAGATTGATGCCTCCAAAGCTACCTGAAATCATGTAGATAGTATTGACGATCTCATCAACATCATTACTCTTTATACAGAGCGGGAAAGCATCCACATCTCCAAAGGATTTGAACAGCACGCATTTCCCTTCCATAACTGGCATGCCGGCTTCCGGACCGATGTTCCCTAAGCCAAGTACTGCCGAACCATCCGTTACGACAAGACACATATTCCATCTTCTCGTAAGATCATAAGACTTCGAAATGTCTTTCTGTATCTCAAGACATGGCTGTGCTACACCTGGTGTATAAGCTAATGAAAGATCCTCCTTTGAATCAACTGGCACAGTAGCTATTACTTCAATCTTGCCCTTCCACTTTTCATGAAGTTTTAACGATTCCTTTGCATAATCCATTATTCTTTTCCTATAATAGTCTATTTTTCAAACGGGAAAACATAAGGCAGCGAGTATGTGTCTCTCATCTCTATGAATTCCTTTTGAACACTTTCGTTAACAGGAACGCCCTTATCTTTACGATCCAGCCAAACCAGATATTCCTTTTCTCCTGCTGTGTAAATTCTGTCGCACCCCGGGGCCTTCTTAGAAGCTCTCAGTTCTCTTAATATCTCACCGCTAATACGCTTAAATGTATCAGCTCCCATAAAAGCATCTGTATCTATAACTATAAAGAAATGTCCTAGATGGTATGGTTTTTTATTTCCGTTCTCATCCAAACCTGTGAGCATCTTCATATAACTGCCTGCCTGAAGCGCAGAAGAAAGTATCTCAACTACAGCCGCATATCCATAGCCTTTATAACCGGCAAGTTCTTCCCCTATTCCGCCGAGCGGTGCAAGAGCAGCTCTGCCTTCATTAAGAGCAACCAGAATATCCTCACTGTCAGTCATAGCGCTGCCGTCATTACCAATAACCATGCCGGCCGGAGTATCTTTACCGTTTCTAGCAAAGTACTCGATCTTCCCCCTCTGAGTGATAGATGTCGCACAATCAATCACAAATGGAAATTCCTCATCTGTAGGAAGTGCGAATGTAATAGGGTTGGTACCCATCATATTCTCAACTCCGAATGTAGGTGCTATTGAAGGTCTGGCATTAGTTCCCGTGATACCGATCATGTTCTCTTTTGAAGCCATTGTCGCCCAGTAACCTGCAATGCCGTAATGCGTGGAGTTTCTGATAGCAATCATAGCCAAACCATACTTTTTAGCTTTCTCAATTGCCATCTCCATTGCCTTATGGCTTGCCACCATACCCATTCCGTCATGTGCATCCATTACAGCAGTCGTAGCTGTTTCCTTAAGGATTTCTAACTCAGTAACAGGCTTCTGAATACCTGCATTAATCCTATCTATATATATGGGTTTGAATCTGTTTACCCCATGACTCTCGATTCCACGTCTGTCACTTTCCATAAGTACATCAGCACATATTTTGGCATCATCTTCAGGCACTCCCACCTTCTTGAAGACATCGACCATGAAGCTTCCAACCATCTCCCACGGAACATAAGGTCTGTTATCCATTTTGTTACCTCCTGAATATGTTTAGCCGAAAGGCTTAAATTACAATTGACACAGATATATAACTGTTTAATATCATTATATACGAAATCATCTGTCAAAGACAGAGTAATTCTGTCATAATTAATGATTAATTACGACAGGCAAATAAAAAGTATTTAAAATAAAAAAGTGGTGCCGAAGACCGGAATCGAACCGGTACGGAGTTTTACCTCCGCTGGATTTTAAGTCCAGTGCGTCTGCCAGTTCCGCCACTTCGGCAATCACTAATCATATAAGGATAATTATACAAGATAACTTTCAAAGGTCAAGAAAAAAGAAACCGGATTAGTCATCCGGTTTCCTAAATCATAATATTATTCTTCTGTCTCACTCTCGCCTTCAGCCTTTGGGAAGAAATCTGCAAGAGTAGAAGTAGCACTATCAACCGGAGGTATCTCGAACTTGAAGTTCTCATTATCTTCGGTCTCTTCTTTTGTCTCCTTCTTTTCTTCAGGAATGAGAGCTCTCATACTAAGTGTAATCCTCTTTTTAGAAGGATCAACACCCATTACTTTCGCTTTCACAACATCTCCTACGCGAAGCTCTTCTTCTACTTTCTCAAGTCTTCTGTTCGTGATTTGTGATACATGCACGAGACCATCAATAGTCGGCTCAAGCGATACAAAAGCGCCAAACGGGAGTATTCTTACAACTTTACCTTCTACGATGCTACCGACCGGGTATTTCTCCTTTGCAAGATCCCAAGGCTTTGGAGAGAGCTGTTTGAGTCCAAGCGAAATCCTTTTCTTGTCAGGATCAACATTAAGGATGAGAACTTCAATCTCATCACCAGTCTTAAGGACATCCTGCGGGCTCTTTACTTTTACCCAACTTATATCAGTAATATGGAGAAGACCATCTACTCCACCGATATCAACAAAAGCTCCGAAGTTTGTCAGTCTCTTTATCTTACCTGTGACCTTGTCACCCTTCGTGAATGATTCATACAGCTTCTTTTCCTGCTCATCCGCTTCCTTCTGAAGAACGGCCTTTCTTGAAAGAACGAATCTCCTCTGTTTCTTATCTACATCCAGAATCGTTACATCAATATCCTGACCAACAAATTCACTGAGATCTTCAACATACTTAAGTGACATCTGAGAAGCAGGTATAAAAGCTTCATAGCCTTCAAGCTTTGAAACTACGCCACCCTTGACAACTTTATCAACCTTAACTGTGTAGACTTTATCTTCTTCAAGATTATCAACCAGATTCTTCCACTTGAGTTTTGATTCAATAGACTTTCTGGAAAGCTCAACATTTCCCTCTCCATCATTTAAGGAAACGACCTCAGCTTCTATGGTATCGCCTACAGAGAACATCTCCATGGGGTTTTCATCACCCTTAGCCGAAAGATTTTCTTTCTTAATGATACCATCGGACTTGTAATTTATGTTTACGCATATTTCACTGTCCGATATCTGTATTATCGTTCCTGTAACAAGCTGTCCCCTTCTTATATAACTGAAGGTCTTTTCAAGCTGTGAAGCAAAATCCTCTTCATTTTCTGGACTGTCTGCCGCACTTGCATCGGCTTCAGCGACAGTATTATCAGCCGCTTCGGCAACCTCTGCCTGTTCTTCCTTAGCTGTCTCTTCAACAGCCTCTACCTTTTCTTCCACTTCATTAACAGCTTCAGCTACTTCACCCGCTACAGAAGCGTTTTCCTCATTAATAACCTCTCGAGTTCCCTGTTCTAAGACGTCTGACATTCGATTCTTTACCTCCATGATTATGCGGTTCGGCGTAGATGCACCCGCAATTAAACTTATTATATCATCATTAGCGATTTTTTCAATACTAAGTTCCTCTATATTATCGATATGAAAAGTCCTTGCACAGTAGTTTTTACACAGACTATATAGTTTTTCTGTGTTTGATGAATGCTTACCCCCGATTACTATCACTACATCGGAATTTTTAGCAAGATACTCAGCTTCATGCTGCCTTTTTAGCGTAGTATCACATATTGTGTTATACTCCTTAAGTTCACTGATCCTGGGCCTTAAGACATTAACTATACTATCCCACAAACTTAGAGTTGAAGTAGTCTGTGCAACAAGAACGGCACTGTCCATCTCCGGCAATGATTCTGCCTCTTCAATAGAGTTAATTATATATACTGACCTGCTGCCTGCCCATCCCTTTATACCTACAACTTCCGGATGGTCTTCTTTTCCAATTATTATAATGTTATCAGATGAAGCTTCTGCTACAAGATAATGAATGCGTTTAACAAAAGGACAAGTAAGATCGACAATCTCACATTTTGCTGATGACAGTTTATCGAGCACATCCTTTGGAATTCCGTGGGAACGAATGACTACAATACAATCCTCTGAATCGTTGAGCTCTTCCGGATCTTTAAGAGTCCTTACACCTAAAGAAGCAAGCTCATTCGTTACGTTCTCGTTATGAATGAGCTCTCCTAAAGTATATATATTTCTGCCGTCTTTCTTTACTGCAAGTTCGTATACAGCATCAACGGCTCTCTTTACACCGAAACAGAATCCGGCGTTATCAGCTACAACTATCTTACCCATGAAGAAGACTGGTCCTCAATTCCCTTACTTTATCCATAAGGATCTCATTTGCATCAACTGCCGCCTGTGCGGAACTCGAAGAAGACACCTCTTTTTTAAGATCAATAAACTCACCAACGCATACTTTCACTCTTTTGCCGAAATGCACACCGTTTTCATGAATATAAATTGGTAGTACAGGCGTGTCAGTCTTAAGAGCTATTAGCGCGGCACCGGGTTCAAATGGCTGTAATTCGCCTGTCACCGATCTTTTTCCCTCAGGGAACATCCCCAACACCTGATTATTTTTAAGAGCTTTCATGGCTTCCTTTACGGCTTTAAGATCATTTTTACCTCTGCTTACAGGGATTATTCCCATTCCAAGCAGAAACCTTTTTGCCATACTGTTCTCAATAAGTTCGGATTTTGCCATGAACCTGACATTTTTAGTATAAATAAGATGACCAACAAGAATCGGATCCCAGTTAGTAGTATGGTTTGCAACCACTATGCATTTTGACTTTATTTTCAGGTTCTTTTTATTATATACCTTTGGCATAAGGCTGATGTTAACGATAGGCCAGGCAACAATACGTATGAATAGATAAAGAAGATCATTCATCCCTTTGCGATCTCCTTTAAAACAAAATCGATAACTTCATCAATATTCATATCAGTGGTATCTACAAGTACGGCATCCTCAGCCTGTTTCAATGGCATAAACTCTCGTTCAGAGTCATTTTTGTCACGCTTTATGATATCTTCCCTGATTTCTTCAAATGTTAAATTGCTTCCCTCTGGCAATTCCTTAAATCTGCGACGTGCCCGTTCGTCAACTGAAGCTGTAATAAAGAATTTATGATCAGCATCAGGCAGGACATATGTGCAAATATCTCTGCCGTCCATAACAATATCAAAGTTCCTCGCAATTTCCTGCTGCATCTCAATAAGCTTTAGCCTTACTTCAGGTATTTTAGACACATTGGATGCACCCATTGATATTTCATTAGTACGAATAAGTTTACTTATATCCTTTCCATCAAGATACATGTGCTGAACCCGTTTTATGTATTTAACCTCAATATCAACTTCATCCAGATGATCTTTTACAGCAACAGCATCTTCCGGATCAATGCCCTTATTTATAAGCGCATAGGCTATTGATCTGTACATGGCACCCGTATCAAGGTAATTGATACCGAGTTTTTCTGAAATTAGTTTTGCTACCGTACTTTTTCCTGCCCCTGCAGGTCCATCGATGGCTATCTTCATATCATTTCTTCCTGTTCAGTATTTTTTCCGCCAACTCGGCAAAATCAGTCGCTTTTGTCCCGAATATATCAAGGCATTCCACAGCCTCATCAGTAAGATCACTCGCCATCTTATATGAGTCACTTATACCGTAAAGCTTCGGGAAAGTCAGTTTATTATCGTCCGCATCCTTACCTGTTGTCTTTCCAAGCAACGCCGGATCACCCTGTATATCAAGTATGTCATCAATAATCTGAAATGCCTTACCTATACACTCGCCGTATCTTTTGAGATGATCCATCTCTGTCTGACCGGGATTGCACAGCACTGCACCTGATAAAAGAGACCCTACTATCATTGCGCCGGTCTTATGCTCATGTATATAATCAAGCAGATGTGTGTCTGGATCACCGTCAACTGCTTCAAGATCGGAGCATTGTCCGCCAATCATTCCAAATATACCTGCTGCTCTGGCAATTATAGACATCGCTTTAATATGCCTCGGCATATTATCCGGAAATCTTTCCGCATTTGCAAGCATCGTCTCAAAAGCGTAATTAAGAAAAGCATCACCTGCAAGCACAGCTATACCTTCTCCGAAAACAACATGACATGTTGGGTTGCCGCGCCTTAATTCATCATCATCCATAGCCGGAAGATCATCATGAATGAGAGAATAAGTATGTATCATCTCAATTGCACAGGCAATATCCAGAGTCTCTGCAGTATCACCGTCAAAAAGACTATTCGCCATTATATTGAGGATAGGCCTCAGCCTCTTTCCACCGGCAGTCATACTGTAACGCATTGCTTTGCCGATAGTACGGCCCGGTTCGGCCAAGTCCAGCAGTTCCTTAATCCTTGAATCAACTGTTTCTTTGTATCTCTCAAAATTATTGCTGGCCATCTTCACCACTCTCTTCCCTTCCAATGATGTCTATCTTATCTCTGTATACACCGAGAATTTCCTTAGCTTTGTCTGAATACTTTTTTCCCTCCTCATAGAGTTTAATAGATTCCTCTATAGAGATATCAGGACTGTTCAGCTTCTCAGTTATGGACTTAAGCTGATTAATACAGTCTTCAATTGTTAATTCATTTTTATCCATTTTCTTTTTCTCCAAGTACAGAAGCATCGACGTTTCCGTCATCAAACATTACAGTTATCCTGTCGCCGGCTGAAAGAGACCCGGATGAAACGATATGATCGCGGCCTCGCTTCACTATAGCATAACCCCTTTTTAACGTTGCAAATGGATTCAGCAATTCCAATTGACGGGACAGGCTGTTAAGTTCCGCCTCTATATTATTATATACAGATTTTACTGTGTTTGAAATATAGGAATCATACGTAAATAACTGCTCAGAGTATCGGTTAATCCTTTGATCAATCATCCCGGCATAGCTTATGCTGTCAAATACTTTAACTGTTTCATCTGCAGCACCAAGTTTTTCAACAAGAGATAATAATTCCAGCTCTCTCTCACTTGAAATGATCCTTAATATCTCATCTCTTTCCGGGACAACAAGTTCAGCAGCCGCTGACGGTGTTGGAGCTCTTAGATCACAGACCAGATCGCTTATTGAGTAGTTGATCTCATGACCGACAGCACTGACAGTCGGAATCCTGCATGAATAGATTCTGCGTGCTAGGTTTTCATCATTATAAGGAGCAAGATCCATCAGAGAACCGCCGCCTCTGCATATTATCAGGACATCGGCATCAGTTCTGGTTTCATAATAGTCTATAGCCTTAATCATATCTGAAGGAGCTTCAGTTCCCTGCACTCTAACCGGGAAAATTGACAGTCTCACGGAAGGATCACGCCTAAATGCGACATTAAACACATCATGCATAACAGCACCGGCTGATGAAGTTATAAGCCCGATATGTCTTGGAAATGAAGGCAGAGCAAGCTTATGCTCAGGAGCAAAAATACCTTCAATCTGAAGCTTTTTCTTTAGCCGTTCCAGTTCGATAAAATAATCACCTTCGCCGTAAAGACTGAAACTGTTAATACGGAAACGAAAACGTCCCGACTTTTTATAAAGGCCAACGCTGCCTACTGCAATTATCACCTGACCGCGCTCAAGATCACTGATATTCTCTATTGTCTGTCTGTCCATGATGATGCAGTCAAGCGATGATTCCTCATCTTTAAGGGTCACAAACAGATTGCTGTATTTATCGTTGACATCTACTACTTCACCTTTAACAGCAACATTTTTTAAAAAAGAATCTGTATACAGCAGATTATCTACATAACTATTGAGTTGTGAAACTGATAAAAAGAATCTTCTATTCATTTCACCTGCTGAATAATTCATATGCGTAGCTGGCAACTCCGCATGCGTTATCACCTGAATACTCTTTGCCCGCATAAAAAGCCGTTAAACCCTCACATGCTAAAGAAGCTCTAGTGGTTTCCCTTATATATTCATTGCATATTACTCCGCCGAAGAAAAGCACATCATGAACACCGTATTCTTTACACGCGCTTATTATACATTTTGAAAGTGTTTTTGAAACAGCATCTTCTACCGCTCTGCAAACTACTTGCATATCAGTACCGGAATCTATGTCTCTCATGACTTGCGCCTCAACACCAGAAAGATTGAAATCAATTCCCGATAATGAAATCTTATATCTATCAGATACGTTATCAGTGCACTTAACCGCAACTTTTTCAACATTATTACCTGACGGAAAAGCAAATCCAAGCCTAACGCCCGTGCGGTCGATGAGCTGCCCGGCAGAAATGTCCATAGTGCCTCCAACGATCTCAAGAGAATAATCTGTATAGTTTTTTTCTGCTAACAGTATCTCACTGGTTCCTCCGGACAAATGAACTGCAATAAACCTGTCCGAGCTAAGGTCATTCCCTATCAATGCAGCAAAAAGGTGGCCCTTCTGGTGAGATGTCCTTTCAATCGGTACACCTGCAGCACTAGCTACTGAGCAGGCAACCATTTCACCTGCATTAAAGACAGGCATATATGATCCTTCAATACTTCTGGGTGTAACGGAAACACATACTCCGCAAAGCTTACCAAAAGACGACAGATCAACTTCTCTTAAAAGCTCAGTATAATTCCTTATATGCAAAAAAACAGCCTCTGACTGTCTTAATCCTAATGCTCTATCTTTAACTGAGAGTAGTTTTCTATAATTATATACTATGCGACCTGCACCGTCACACACGGCCAGTGAAGTGGTATAGCAACTTGAATCTATACCCAGATAGTACTTATCACTATTCATTTTTAATCTCTTTTATAACTCCGCCCAATACGCCGTTAATGAACGAAGAGGATTTCTCGGAAGAAAAAGTCTTGGCTATCTCCACTGCCTCATCACAAACGATGTTTGCTGGTGTGTCAGTATAAAGCAGTTCAAAAACAGCAAGTCTTAATATTGAAAGATCCACATTAGCTATGCGATTCAAAGACCATGACTTACTGTTGCTCTCAATATATCTGTCAATTTCTTCTCTATGACTCAGAAAACTGTCAATAATACTGTCAATATATGAAATATTATCTTCTGAAAGTTTGTTTAACTTAAAAATATCAGCCATTTCATACATTGAATCATGGCTGAGTGTATTGTTAATGCTGTACTCATAAAGCAGCCTCATAACTGCTTCTCTTGCTGTTCTTCTGCTCATTATTTTTTAGTGAAGAGGGATACTATCTTATACCAGATAGCATCCCTTATATCTTTTCTTGCTCCAAGAAACGCGCCAACAGCTACGCAACAGACTATAAGCAACGTCGGAAGAAAACCGATAGAAAGCAAAAGTATAGCGATAACAAGTCCTATACAAAGTCCTGTAAAAAGGCCTTTATTCTCTGCTATCCATCCGAGGAACGCCTTCATTTCTGTCCTCCGTCGCGTTTCTGATCAGCGGGATCGTTTACTGAAGTAACATACAGCTTTACAGAATTGACTTTCAAACCGGTATGTGATGTGACATGCTCAGCTAAACCGTTCTGTATAGTCGAGGTCAAAGCAGGTATGTCTACATCCGGTTTTGTCTGTATTCTGAAAAGCATATCAACACCATCATTCTTAAAACCAATAAAGGACTTTTCTTCCTTGATATCTTCAAATCTGCTCATATAGTTTTTAGCAAGTTGTGCAACAGCCTGATTGGATATCTGGACATTTCCGGTTTCCGAACTGTTTACGGTAGCGGTAACTCCTCTTTTTTTCATTGTAGCCGTGAATATCAGTATAACACCAATGACTGCCATAGCAGCAAAGATAATGGTGTACATCACCTTGTATTCCAAGCCGCCTTTTATTACTGTCTTAACTGCAAGAGCAAGGTTGTCAGAAGGGATAAGCCCATACATTGTACCAAGTAAAAACAGGCACAATAATACAACAACAATAATATAAATAGTAAAAACTATCCTTGTTGATACTCTCATCTCATAGTCCCCCCATGGATCAGAATGGTGTAAGTATCTTTATGTTATTTGTCTTCCCCTGCCGGTATCTGCTGTGTTGTCTGATCGTTCTCTACAACTATTCCCTGAACAGCGATGTTCAGTTTCTTGACTTTCAAACCAGTCATGGTCTCTACAGACTTAGTAACGCTCTGCTGTATATTCCTGCAAATCTCCGGGATGCTGAAACCATACTTGACGATTATCCTCATATCTATTGTGACATCGTCCTTGCCGACTTCGACCTTTACGCCTTTGGAGTAATTCTTTCTTCCTACCAACTCGGTAAAACCATCACCGATTCCGCCGCTCATTCCTGCAACGCCCTCGATATCGACAGTGGCCAGGCCTACGATTGTGGATATAACTTCGTTTGTAAAAGAGACCGTTCCGTTCGGCTCCTCAACTTCTACTACTTCAGTTGCGTTTACTACTTCATTATTTTCAGCCATTAAAATAGCCTCCATTCATTTTTTTAAAATTATATCAAACGCCATGTATGTTTTCAATTCCGGCATAATTAATTTTCTGTTAACTAATCTATCCTTCCAACCACTCCGAATGTACACCTTCCGAAATTAATGGCTTCATCAACGACTTTTGCTACATCATCATATTCAGTGCTTTCAATAAGAGAGAGCACCTCATTCTCGGTACGAACGCGTCCGGTGATAATGAAAGCTTTACCTATTGAGCTCATCTTGGAACTCGTACTCTCGAGCGAAAGAAGGAAATTGCTCTTCATCTGTTCCTTACTCTGCACGAATTCATCTTTTGTAAACCCATCTTTTCTGACTTTATCAAGTTCATCCAGCATCATTGTTTTCACAGGTTCCAGATTATGAAGCATCGTACCAGCATAAAAAGATATCATGCCTGCATCAAAATATGATGACACGTATGAGTATACAGAATATGCCATACCGCTTTTTTCTCTTATACGCTGAAATAATCTTGAACTCATAGAACCGCCAATAATGTTATTAGCAACAAGAAGCGCATATCTTGAATCATCAAGTAGTGAACATCCGGGAAAAGACATGCAAATATGCGCCTGCTCTATATCCTTATTGACAGATATATCTCTTCGCTCAAGACAGCCCGGATCATACCCTGTTTTAAGGGGCTGAGCATTATGATGAGTATCTGTGAATACACGGCCAAAATAGATTTCCAAGGCATCAAACAAGGTGTTCTCATCATAATTTCCGGCAACCGAAATCAAAATATTAGCTGAGTTATACAGCCTTTTACGGTAATCAAACAGATCATCTCTGGAAAAACCTTTAATATTATTTTCAGGACCGAGTATAGTCTTTTCAAGAGCTGTTCCTGTAAAAAATGCGCTCGCAACTTTTTCCTGCACAACATCATCGGGAGTATCGTTATACATCGCAATCTCTTCGAGCACTACCTTCTTCTCCTTTTCTAACTCTTCCGCATCAAATACAGAGTTTAGAAAAATATCGGATAATAACTCGACCGCCTCGCTGAGCTTTTCGTCTATAACCTTTATGTAATAGCAGGTACACTCCTTTGATGTAAAAGCATTCAATTGTCCGCCTATATTGTCTGAATCAACCGCAATCTTTCTGGCATCTCTTTTTTCCGTTCCCTTGAACATCATATGTTCAATCAGATGGGATATTCCGTTTTCATTTTCTGATTCCGTAACCGAACCGGCTCTTACCCATATACCAAGAGTACAGGATCTGAAAAAAGGGATATTCTCATGCAGCACAGTAATGCCACAGCTTAGTTTTCTCTGTTTAATCATTTCAACACGATAAATGACAACAATCCCTCACGTAGTCCGCAAGGGATTGCTGTATGGGTTCTATTCTTTATTCTTCTTCTTTATTCTCTGAAGGATTCTTCTTTGCTCTTGGAAGGCAGGCTTTTCTCGAAAGGTTTATACGCCCCTGCTTATCTATTTCGATAACTTTCACCATTATCTCATCGCCGACCTGTACAACGTCCTCAACTTTATTTACATATTTGTTGTCAAGGTTCGCGATCCTGCACATGCCTTCCTTGCCGGGCAGCAGCTCGACAAAAGCACCTATGTTCATAATCCTTGTTACTTTGCCGAGATACACTTCTCCTACCTCGATTTCCTTTACGATACCTTCAATAATAGATCTTGCTTTAGCTGAAGCCTCAGTGTCAGCTGACAGAATACATACCCTGCCGTCATCTTCAAGATCTATCTTAACCCCGGTATCGGCAATGATCTTATTGATCGTCTTTCCGCCGGAGCCTATGACTTCGCGGATCTTATCGGGATCAATCATGAACTGAGTGATCTTAGGAGCATATTGAGACAGTTCTTTTCTGGGTTCAGGCAACACAGCCCTCATCTTATCAATAATCTCAAATCTTGCTTCCCTGGCCTGCTCAAGAGCCATCTCAAGAATAGGTCTGTCGATACCCTTTATCTTGATATCCATCTGTATAGCAGTTATTCCTTTCTTGGTTCCTGCCACCTTGAAGTCCATATCGCCCATGAAATCTTCAAGACCCTGGATATCCGTCAATACAACAATTTTTCCGGTCTCTTCACTCTTGATCAGACCCATAGCAGCACCGGCTACTACATCCTTGATCGGAACGCCTGCGTCCATGAGAGACAGACAAGACGCACATATACTTGCCTGTGAGGTCGAACCGTTAGATGATATAACCTCTGATACGGCACGGATAGCGTACGGGAATTCCTCTTCACTGGGAAGCAACGGGAGTATAGCTCTTTCAGAAAGAGCACCATGTCCGATCTCTCTCCTGCTCGCTGAGCGAACTGGTTTAGCCTCACCCGTGGAGTACGGGGGCATATTGTAGTAATGCATATAGCGCTTATACTCTTCCAGTCCTAGTCCGTCAAGCGTCTGGCTCTCACGCATACCGCCAAGCGTTACCATAGTCATAACCTGTGTCTGACCTCTTGTAAACACAGCGGAACCATGAGTACGGGCAAACATTCCTACCTCACACCATATCGGTCTTATCTCTTTATATGTTCTGCCGTCAGGTCTTACACCGTCATTTATTATCTTGGAACGGAGTACTTCTTTGGTTATTGCATATACAGCATTAGAGATGTCAGTCTCGCTGTCCGGGAACTGCTCGGCAAAATGAGCCTGTATGTCTTCATTTATCTCATTCTGTCTTGACTCACGTTCTTTCCTGTCAAAACAATCAAGACTGTATACGACTTTATCATAAGCATATTCTCTGACGGCAGCTTCGATTTCTTCGGGAACATGGTAGATTTCGCATTCAACCTGCTCCTTACCAACCTCTGCTTTGATACCTTCTATAAACTCAACGATCTTTTTGATCTCTTCATGCGCATAGAGTATGCCGCCGAGCATAACATCCTCTGTGACTTCCTTTGCGCCTGCTTCAACCATCATTATCGCATCTTTTGTACCGCTGACGGTCAGGTGCATCTCACTGCGGCTCATCTGCTCACTGTCCGGATTGACTACATATTCACCATCAACATATCCTATGACAACAGAGCCCGTCGGCCCCATAAAAGGAACACCTGATATTGAAAGAGCGACTGATGAACCGATCATAGCATATACTTCAGGCGGTATCTCCTGATCAACTGAAAGCACAGTAGCTATTACCTGAACATCATTATAATAACCTTTAGGGAAAAGCGGCCTTATAGGCCTGTCTATTAATCTAGCAGTAAGAATAGCCTTTTCGGAAGGACGTCCTTCTCTTTTCAGAAATCCACCCGGGATCTTTCCTACAGCGTACAGTTTCTCTTCATACTCAACGCTAAGCGGGAAAAAATCAATGCCTTCGCGTTGTTCCTTAGAAGCGGTAGCACATACCAAAAGTGCAGTATCCCCACATCTTATGATACAGCTTCCATCGGCCTGCTCGGCATATTTCCCAGTCTCTACTGTAAGCTTTCTGCCGGCGAGTTCCATTTCAAAAATTCTTTGTTCCATTCTCTTCTCCTTACACACAAACAACTATATTAAAAGAAATATAGAGCGGATAAAACCGCTCTTATAATCACTATTTTCTGAGATTGAGTTTTGCAATAAGGGCTCTGTAGCGTTCAATATCCTTTTCTTTAAGGTAGTTCAAGAAGCCCCTTCTCTGACCGACCATTTTGAGCAGACCCCTTCTTGAATGATGGTCTTTATTGTGTTCCTTAAGATGCTCATTCAGATGGTTGATCCTGTAGGTCAGTATCGCAACCTGAACTTCTGGGGAGCCAGTATCGCCTTCGTGCGTTGCATAATCACTTATGATCTGCGCTTTGATTTCCTTATCCATAATTTACCTCCATTAATTAAATCCCTGAAGACCTTGAATTACGTCGGAGTACTCGAAATTCAAAGAGATCAGTTAGACTGTTTGATATATTATCATAATCCTTCCGGTTTGTAAACACCGGGAATCATTTTATTTGCGGCATCCCTGTCCATCTTAATCTGGGTTCTGAGTTCAGCAAGAGAGCCGAATCTTTTCTCATCCCTGATAAACTCAATAAACGAAACGTTAATCTCTTTGCCGTATATATCCCCGTCAAAGCCCAGCAGATGTGTTTCAATATTTGGTCTTTCTGAACCATCAACATTAACAGTCGGCCTTAAGCCTACATTTGTTATTCCATAATGGTTCTTTCCGTCAAAGCAAGTTTCCGTAAGATAAACCCCTTTCCTTGGAAGAAACTTTTCGGTAGTGATATTTGCAGTAGGAAAATCTATTGATCTTCCAATCTCTTTACCATATATCACTTTACCCTTTATCTGATATCTCCTGCCAAGCATCTCACATGCAGAAACAACATCGCCTGAAGCAAGAGATTCCCTGATGCGGCTGCTCGAGACTTTCTCATCCTTATATACATAGAAAGGAACAACATTAACTTCATAAGAGTATTTATGAGCAAGTTCCCTTAAAGTATCGACACTGCCCTCTGCGCCCTTTCCGAACCTGAAGTCCTCTCCGACGTTAATGATACTGACATTATACTGATCCTTTACTTTAAAAATGAACTCTTCAGGTGTCAGATCCTTCAGGTACTTCTTAAGATCAACTTCAATATAATAATCTGCGCCCATACTATCAGCAGCACTTATGCTTTCTTCTCTATCCGTAAGACAACCGCTCTCAGATGAGTTAACCTTATATACCATAAGAGAACAGGATGAAGATGTCGAACTGCATATGAGCTGTTTATGCCCCATATGAAACCCATCAAACTTTCCTATTGCTATAGATGTCTTTCCTGATATCCTGTCATCGGGCCCGAATACGCGCATCCTCATTCTACCTCTTTATAAAGCATTGGTTTAATTACAAGACTGTTCTCACGAACCTTCCCTAAACCGATCAGTTTTCCGCGGCAGTAGACAGCATTGGCAGCTGTAAAGTCAAGGCTGTTTATCTTTCCTGTTCGCACTAAATCAACAGGTGTGCCTGTAGTCACTATGGGGTAAAGATAATCATCAAGATCAACTCTTGAAAGAACCGCCAGCTCTTCGTCTAAAGAATTAATAAAAGAATAATCGTCTTTTTCAATCTTTTCGCTGATCTCCTCTAAAGAAACACATTCTTCAGAACTACTTCCTGATGCGTAAGCTCTGTGAAGAAATGAAACATATCCGCAGGTACCCATCAAAGATGCCATATCACGGCAGAGAGATCTGATATATGTACCCTTACTACACTCAATACGAAGCAAAAAAGACAGACCTGAAGCTTGCAGTATATCAATAGAATAAACCTCAACATCCCTCGCTTCGACCTGAATGTCAATACCTTTTCTTGCTGATTTATAAAGAGGCACACCGCCCCTTTTAATAGCAGAGTATACCGGCGGGATCTGGCTGATCTTACCAATAAAACAGTGCAGTATATCACGTACATTGTCTATGGACACATCACATTTATTATCTTCACGTATGAGACTGCCGTAACTGTCCAGCGTATCTGTTTCGATCCCAAATGTAAATTCGCTTATATATGTCTTTTTTGAATCCATAAGAAAATCTGAAAGCTTAGTAGCCTTGCCAAAACAAACTTTAAGCACACCACTGGCACCGGGATCGAGTGTGCCGCAGTGACCGGCTTTCTTTATGCCAAGTTTTCTTTTAACGAATGACACCGCCTGAGCTGATGACATTCCAGCAGGTTTTAATACTGCAACCGTACCGTCTTCAGGGATCATCATACAAATCCTTTTAACAAGTCAATAACCCTGTCTCTCACTTCATACAGCTCACCGTCAACAGAACATCCCGCTGCCCTTTTATGGCCACCCCCGCCGAAAGCAGCAGCTACAGCAGCAACATCGACATCTTTCTTGCTGCGGAAACTAACCTTAAAACGATTTGACCTTAGTTCTCTCATAAAAACAGCCACATTAATACCGTGTATCTCTCTAATCACATCAATCGCATTCTCATAATCAGAGCCTTCTATCGCGAGACCCTTAATATCTTCAGAAGTTATATGGGATATTGCAACGCTTCCGTCAAAAAAAGTTTCCATATTTTCGATTACAATACCGTACATACGAGTTGCATCCATAGTCCTGCTGAAAAATACCTCATTAGATACAAAAGGTATGTCAAGTCCGTGATCACATAACTCAGCAGCAGCCAGAAAAGTGCCCTTTGAAACGCTCTCATATGCAAACCTTCCGGTATCTGTTGAGATGGCAGTATAAAGGGCATTCGCTGTATAAGGTACTATTTCCCAATCAAGCGCTTTAAGAATTTCAAAAACGATTTCACCAGTGGAAGCACGATCCAGAATCAGGTTGATGTCTCCGAAGCCATCATTAGTCTCATGGTGATCTATATTGAGCACTGTTCCCGCTTTATTAAGCATATCCTGAAAAATTCCCAATCTGTATCGTGCAGCACAGTCAAGGCATATTATACACTCGTAGTTCTTTCCATCCTTCCACTCATTAATGAAAGATGCACCATCCGATAGAAATGCATATCTGGGTGGTAGTTTTTCCGAGGCAATATAAAGATCAGCGGACTTTCCGCTGACCTCAAGACTTCTTTTCATTGCAAAACTGCTCCCGAGTGCATCGCCGTCCGGATTAAGATGTGTAAGAATGGCGAAATCATTCATTTTTTTAAGAGCGTCTAATACTTTATTCATCATGTATGACTTCCTTGAGCTTTTTTTCTATATAGAAACTGTACTCAATATTTTTATCCAGCGTGAAAGTTAGCTGTGGTACTGTTCTGAAAGACAGCCTTTTTGACAGGCAGGTTCTTATAAAACTGGAAGCATGATTGAGAGCGTCTATGCAGGCAGAACGTTTCTTGTCGCTGTCATCATAAACACTGACGGACACGTCAGCGAACTTAAGATCACCGGTTGTGTTTACTTCCGTGACCGTTGTCATAGGAAGGAGTCTGTCATCCTTCACCTCATTTCGTATTATATCCGCCAGTTCTTTTTTAATAGCTTTGTTTATCTTGATGATCCTGCTAGATGCCATTTTTATTATCTCTCAATCTCTTTCATCTCAAAAGCTTCGATCACGTCTGCCTCTTTAATATCGTTATAGTTTTCAAGAGAGAGTCCGCATTCAAATCCCTGGAGAACTTCTTTGGCATCATCCTTAAATCTCTTAAGAGAGGATATCTTTCCTTCGTAAACCACGACATTGTCCCTAAGAAGTCTCACAGATGAATTTCTGGTAATCTTACCGTCAGTTACATAACAACCAGCGATTGTACCTATACTTGAGACCTTGAATGTCTGCCTTACTTCAACATGTCCGAGTATCACTTCCTCAAACTCAGGATCGAGCAGACCCTTCATGGCTTTCTCTATGTCTTCAATCGCATTATATATTATTCTGTAGAGCCTTATATCGACTTTCTCGCGCTCAGCCGCTATAGATGCCATATTATCAGGTCTTACATTAAAACCGATTATAATGGCATTTGAAGCCGATGCAAGCATAACATCAGTCTCCTTAATAGCACCAACACCGCAATGGATTGCTCTAACCCTGACTTCATCCGTGGAAAGTTTCTCAAGCGACTGTTTTACAGCCTCAACAGAACCCTGAACGTCAGCTTTAATAATGATATTGAAATCCTTAATCTGTCCTTCTGCTATCTGATTGAAAAGGTCATCAAGCGATATCTTGGACATCTTCTTGAGCATCTCAGCCTTCTGCTTGTCTTTTCTTTCTTCAACAACCTGCTTTGAGAGCTTGTCCTGCTCAACAGCATATAAAATATCACCGGCTTCCGGAACCTCTGAGAATCCGATTACCTCAACAGCATCAGAGGGTCCCGCACTCTTAACATTCTTACCATTATCATTGACCATAGCCCTAACGCGTCCGTAAGCAGTTCCAGCAACAATAGTATCTGATAGTTTGAGTGTGCCGTTTTGAATAAGCACAGTCGCAACAGGACCTCTGCCTTTATCAAGCTTAGCCTCAATAATAGTACCCTTGGCCAGCCTGTTCGGATTAGCCTTAAGATCTGCCATTTCGGAAACAAGTATAATCATCTCAAGAAGATTATCGATTCCCTCACCTGTCTGGGCAGATACCGGTACCATGATCGTGTCGCCGCCCCACTCTTCGGCAACAAGATTATACTCTGTGAGTTCCGTTTTTATTCTTTCAACATTGGCGCCTTCTTTATCAATCTTATTAATTGCGATTATTATTGGCACCCCTGCAGATTTTGCGTGGTTTATTGCTTCAACTGTCTGTGGCATAACACCGTCATCCGCAGCAACAACGAGTATCGCTACATCCGTAACCTGTGCTCCTCTTGCACGCATAGCAGTAAAAGCTTCGTGTCCGGGAGTGTCGATAAAAGTAATAGGCTTTTTGTTAATGGATATCTGATACGCGCCTATATGCTGTGTTATACCGCCAGCCTCTGATTCTGTAATCTTTGATCTCCTTATCTTATCAAGCAAAGAAGTCTTACCATGGTCAACATGACCCATGATAGTAACTACAGGAGGCCTGTTAACAGCTTCCTCATCATTTTCTACAGCCTCATCATTCTGGACGAGGACATCTTCAGCAGTCTGCTCAATCTTCTGTTCAAGCTCGATCTCAAACTCACTGGCGACCAACTGGGCAGTATCAAAATCTATCTGAGAATTAATGTTGCACATCATGCCGAGGAGCAACAGCTTTTTGAGAATCTCAGAAACAGGTTTTCCTGTCTTTTCAGCAAACACTTTAACAGAAACCGTATCGCCGGTAATCACTGCCTTTTCTATCTTAACAGGTTCAGGCGCAACCTTCTTTTCTGTCTGAGGCTTCTTTACTCTCTTTCTAGATCCCCTGTACTCTTCATCATTTATTACGCCTCTTTCCTTAATACCGCGCTTTTGGGTACGGGGACGTTCATCCATGTTCACGCCCGAATTTTTCTTATGCTTTTTATTGTCACCAGATGGTTTGCCTTTGCCTGATGAAGAATCACTGTAGGAAGGTGATTCTGTCTGATAAACCTTTTTATCTGACGGCTTTTCACGAGCAGGCCTTGTCTTCACTTCCTCTACTGGTTCGGGCTGAACCGAAGAAGGAATATCCTCGGGCACAGACAGCTCCGTTTCAGCTTTAACGGCTTCTGCTTCCACTGCAGGTACTTCAACAGGCGCCTCAGTCGCATCAGAAGCTTTGGATTCTGACTTAGCCTCTTCAGCTGCCTTAGCCGCTGCAGCTTCAGATTCAGCCTTGAGACTCTCTTCAATCTTAAGCTGTTCTTTAGCCTTTTGGATATCGACCACTTTTTTCTCGATAGCCCTGACATCCTTAATCTGTGATTCTGTCGCAGCTATCATAGAAAGTATCTGATCGATAAATCCATTCGCCCTTTCTATATTTTTTTTGTTGGAATCGATTGTTTTAAGCTTGCTCACATTTATACCCCCGATATTCCATATAGAGTCTTTCGATCTCATCAGCAAGACCTTTATCAACTAATCCGAAGACAATGTTTCCGCTGCGTCCTGTAGATTCATTGATGAATAAGTCTTCAAGTTCTATCAGCATTACTTTATAGTAAACACATTTGTCTCTGAACGTCTTCTTTGTTCTATCCGACGCTCTGTCTGAAAGTATCAGCAATTCTATATTCCCTTTTCTCAGCTCATTCAGACATGTCTCGGACCCGAATCTTATTTTTCCGGACCTGGCGCTAAGGCCAAGATATCCTTTTATCCTATCTTCTATCTCCATCCAGAATACTTCTCATCTCATCAAAGACTTCATCACCAACGACACATTTTATGCCTTTGGACAGCAGTCTGTGCTTCTGTGCCTTGTCTATGCATTCTATGTTTCTGCAGACATATGCTCCGCGGCCCTGATATTTTCCTTCATGGTCTATCATTGCTTTTTGATTTTCCTTATCAAGGACAATCCTGAACATACTGTTTCCGTTATCCCTGTTCCTGCAGGCGACGCACATTCTTGTTTTAATCTTATTCTTCAAATAATGATTCCTTCCGGTCAATCATCGAGAGAGAGTTCTTCATCAAAATCCATACTGATCTCTTCTTCAGAAAGATCATCCAGTACATCTCTCGGTTCTTCTTCGACAGTTTCAGTCTCTTCAAGGATTTCTTCTTCATCTATATCTTCATCATCTCTGCCGAAAGCTTCTTCCTCTGACTGACTCTGACTCTTTATATCTATCTTCCAACCCGTAAGTTTTGCGGCGAGTCTGGCATTCTGGCCTTCCTTACCAATAGCAAGAGATAACTGATAGTCAGGAACTATGACCTTAGCCGACTTTTCATCTTCATTGACCTGTACAAGAACAACCTTAGCCGGCCTTAATGCATTGCCGATATATTCGATCGGATTCAGACTCCAAGGCACAACATCGATTTTTTCTCCTTTGAGTTCCTCCACAACGTGTTCGATCCTCATTCCTTTATGGCCGACACATGCACCTACGGGATCTATATCATTCTCGTTTGAAGCTACGGAAATCTTTGTTCTCTGACCTGCTTCTCGCGCTATGCTTTTGATCTCAACAAGATTCTGTCTGATCTCAGGTACTTCAAGTTCGAACAGCTTCTGAACGAGATTAGGATGAGTGCGGGAACATATAATCTGCGGGCCTTTGTTTGTCTTCTTGACCTCAATAATATATACCTTTATCCTGTCATTAACGTTATATCTCTCACTGTATACCGTCTCTGAAGCCGGTATCATACCTTCAGCTTTGCCGATCTGCACATATACATTACCGCGCTCTACTCTGCTGACAGCAGCCGACATAATGGTGTTTTCCTTATCAGCATACTGATCGTATATAATTCCTCTTTCGGCCTCACGTATCCTCTGCATTACAACCTGTTTGGCTGTCTGAGCAGCAATACGGCCGAAAGTATCCGGAGTTATCTCTATCTCAAGAGTCTCTCCCGCCTTAATATCCGGATTAAATCTCTTAGCATATTCTTCCGTTATCTGCAGCTCATCATCAACTATATCATCAATAGTTGGAACAACCTCATGAGAATCATAGACTTTGATCTCTCCGGTCTCTTCATTAATGGAGACTCGTGCATTCTGTGAACTGCCGTAATTCTTTTTATAAGCAGAAACCAATGCAAGCTCGAGTGCTTCGAGCAGAGTCGCCTTGTCTATACCGCTCTCTTCTTCAAGATCAGCAAGAGCTTCGATGAATTCTTTACTGTTAATCATTTGTTTAAATCCTCCAAAGAAATCAGAAATCTATATGTTCAGTGACTTTTGCAGCATCTTTAATGCCAATCGTCACTCTGTTATCATCAGCATCCTCTACAGTAATGCTGTCTTCCGTGCATTCCACAAGTCGGCCGGATATTAGCTTAGTGCCATTTATATTCTTATACAGCTTAATATCCAAACATTTACCCACAGCCTTCTTGAAATCATCAGTTGTTTTTAAAGGTCTGTCAAGTCCGAGTGAAGAAACACAAAGACAATATGAATGCTGTATAGGATCAGCTTCGTCAATAATGGGATCGATAGCTCTTGAAACGCATTCGCAGTCATCAAGCGTTATACCGTTTTCACAATCGATATAAACAATAAGGACATGGTCTTTTCCCTGTTTCGTGAATTCGACTTCAACCAGTTCATAACCCAGTTCAGAAATCTTTTTTTCTATCAATCCGCTAATAATCTGTTTTATACTTCCTGCCATTTTTCTCCGCTTTCCAAAAAACAAGGAGTGGGTTTTGCCCACTCCGTTAGTACAATCAGTATTAAGCATAAAGGATTATATCACACGTTTTGCCTTAAAATCAAGCATTTTCTTCTTTATTATCGGCATTATCTTCCTTTTTTTTATGTAGTGACAGTTTGTTCTCGGTACCGTTTGCAAGGCGCTTTATGTTATCCCTGTGCGCCCACAGAACAATAGCACATATTATCAGTCCGGCAAGCTGTAACGGAAGGTTGCCTGGCGCGACTATAAAAGGCATAACAGCAGAGGCTATAACACCAATTATAGAACCAATAGACATTATCTTTGTAGCTACTACTATAAGCACACACACTACGAAGATGATTATAGTTGGAATGGGCATAACAACGAGAAGAACGCCTGTTGTGGTCGCAATCCCCTTACCGCCCTTAAATTTCATAAAACAGGACCATTTATGACCTACCACTGCAAAAACGCAAGCTATATACATTGCGTGCTCACCAGCAATAGCGCCCGCTATAAGTACTGCGGCCACGCCTTTTAACAGATCGCAAACAAGCGTAAGCAGTCCGAGCTTCCAGCCGAAAGCTCTGAGCATATTTGTCGTTCCAGCGTTTCCGCTACCTATCTTAGTAATATCCTGTTTTTTAAATGCCTTTGCAAATATCTCGGAAAAAGATATTGATCCGATAACAT